>VBLC01000040.1 GCA_005879315.1 Deltaproteobacteria bacterium
CACGTACCCGGCCCCGAGTACGCGCCCGAACCTGGGCCCGGTTTTTTGCTCTTTTACATCATCGGACGGCGGATCGCCCTCAGGCAAACATCGTCCGCACGACCCCTACCAGCCGGTCCACATCCCTTTTGCCCAGGTTGTACTTGCGGCAGGCCTCGAGCAGCGGCCGGAACATCGGCTCCACGCCGTCCACCTGCTCGTCGCCGCCGGTGAACAGCTCGGCCATGCGGACGTCGAGCGCGTCGGCGAGCTTGGCGAGGGTCTCGAGGTGGGGCGAGCGCTCGCCGCGCTCGATCATCGAGAGAAAGGACACACTGATGCTGGCCCGCTCGCTCAGATCCTCCTGGGTCATCCGGGGACCTGGGCGAGAGATGCGGAGGTGGCGGATCCGCCGTCCAACGTCTTTGACGACACTACTGGCCTGTACCATCGTCTGGGCGCCGGGCTCCCGTTTGGGGCCTGTCCTCGTAGACAGCGCCCAACGGGTTGACCAGATACCGCGAGTGAAGTACCGCGGATTCTAGAAGGTGGCGAAGGAACCGAGCGATTTCAAGTCCAGTACAAAGCGAAGCGTGGGCGTGCGCAAGAGCTTGCCGCCGTGGAGGGGAAAATCCGCCGAGAGCTGAACCCCGGCGCAGTGGCAGGATGTCTCGTAGATGGCGCGCAGGCTGTGGGTCCAGTCGGGGATGTCCTTGGGCAGCTCGGTGGGACTGATGATGTGCGACGCATCATACGCCAGGCGCAGGCCCCTCTGACCCACGGGCAAGGGCGCCGAGGCGCCTGCCCCCGCCGAGCCGGAGAGGTCGCCTCCTTTGCTGGCGAGCCGGACGGCCGCAAAGAGCTCGTCGACGCCGGCGCGGAGGCGTTCGCTGGAGGCGCCGTTGAGGATCGAGCCGCCGGCGTGCACTTCGTCGCCGCGCGCATCGCGCAGCGAGGCGGAGGCGGTGGCGAAGGAGACTGCGCGCTGGCTCCAGTCGAAGCGGAGCAGCCCTCCCAGCCCGATCGGGCCGAGCTGCGCGGAGAGCGCAGCCGTCGCTTCGCCCAGCCGGGCTTTCGTGCCCGCCGACCAGAGCAGCGCGTCCTGGAGGAGATCGAGCCGCAGCAGGCGGATGCCGGGCTTGACGAAGAGCGACTGCGACAGCGCCATCGTCGCCTCGATCGCGCCGGTCGAAGGAGCTGCGCCGTCGATCTCGTCGTAAGGCCGGCGCAACGCGGGCACCCCGGCGGTCAATGTCGAGTCGCGCCGTTGGAGGCCTGGCGAAAGGCCCTGCTCCGCGGCATTGGAATTGGCGAGGTAGACCGCCCCGCCCGCGTCGGCAGGATCGCCGATCGGCGCGCCGCCCGACTGCAGCGGCTGGGTGAGCGCGCGCACTTCGATGGCGGGCTCGAGGCGATGCAGCGCATCGCCGAAGCGCCGCTCGAGGGGCAGCGCGGCGCGCCCTCCGAAAAGCCCGTACAGCCGCGCGTGATTGCGATCGGAAAAACCCTCCATGAACCAGGCGTCGCCGCGCGCGCCGGCCTCGAGGCGGAGGTCGAGGGGAAGGTCAGCCGGCCCCAGGAGCACGAGGCGCGGCGAGAGATCGAGGCGCAGCGCCGGAGCGCGCGCGAGGTTGCCCATGGCGGGAGCCGCCGCCGCGGCGGCATTGCGGTCGGTCGGACCGAAGCCGGTGTCGCGCTCCTGCGGCCCGGGGCTGACGAAGCTGACGAACTGCGCCGCGCTCGCCTCGCCGGAGAAGAGAAGCCGCCCGACCGGCACCGGCGCGAGCTGCGCGAAGAGCGAAGGCAGCCGCTGGAAGGTGGCGCGCCCCTCGGGACCGAAGAGCCGGCGGTCGGGATAGTCGCTGCGAAAGCGGTCGCGCATGTCCTGCATCAGCGTCGCCTCTGCGCCGGCGGTGAGCGGTCCCGAGGCGTGCCAGGCGCCCGCGTCGGTGCGGAGGAAATCGAGCGCGCTCTCCAGTGAGGCGGGCTGCGAGTCGGCCAGCACCATCGAGTCGGTGGCGGCGCTCCCCTGCAGCGCGAAAGTCCCCGACGCCCCTTCGCTGCGGTGGCTCAGGTGGGCCACCCCGCGGACGCCTACGAGGCCGCGGCCGGGATCGGTCCCGCGCTCGCCCGGATAGGAGGGCGGCACGACCGCGGCCGAGGGGTCGTTCGGATCGCGATATCGCGAATCGTTCCGAGCGAGATCGTAGAAGAGATCGACCGAGGCGCTGCCCGAGGTGCCTTCGACGGGCGCGTAGCGCCACTCCGTGCCGAGGCGCGGCCCGCGGATGGTGCGACTGCCCAGGGTGGGAACGCCGGTGTCCCTGGTGCCGGTGAAGAAGCCGGGCGTGAGCGTCACGTCGTTGCTCGGCCCGAGCGTGAGGAAGACGGGCTGCGCATAGGCGAAGCCGAAGACGCTGGCGAATCCCAGCTGCGGCGCGAGCAGCCCCGACTGCCGCTGCGTGAGCGGAAGCGAGAGCGGAAAGAGCGGCGTCGTCACCGCGCCGACGCGCAGCCGCGTACCGGAGAGGTGCGCGCGGTCCTGGTCGACGCGAGCGGTGTCGGCGAGAAGCTCGTAGTCGGGCGCGCCGGCGCAGTCGCAGGGAGTGAGCGCCACGTCGTGCGCGAGGATCTCCTCGCCCGGCAGCTGCTGCACGCTCTTGCCGTGGAGGATGAGCGAGTTCTTGCCCGACCTCGGATCGGCGGGATTGGCGGGCTTTTCTTTGAGATAGAGCACGGCGCCCTGCAGGTCGGCGCTGCGCGAGTCGAGGTTGACGAGCGCGCTGTCGGCGAGAAAGACATTCCGGCCTTGCACGCCGAGCACGCCGCCCGTGAGCGTGAGCAGGCCGGCCTCGCGATCGAGCGTGCCCGAAGCCGCGCGCAGGACCCCGCTGTCGCGCCGGGCGATGACGTGGCCCTCGAGCTTGAGGATGCGTTTCTCCCAACCGTAGGTGGCGTGGTCGGCCTCGATCTCCACTTCCTGTCCGGGCGGACCCGCGAGGATCGTGGCCGGCCCTCTGCCCTGCGGCCGGGCAGGCGAGCCGAGGACGAGCGTGAGGGCTGCCGCGGCGGCGCTGACTCGGAGCCTTCTCAAAGCCGTAGGGCCCGGCTCAGGGGCTCGATGAACTGAAGCTGACGGTGAGGACCGATCCCGACTGGGCGAGCTGATACTCGGCGTGCCGGCGCAGCTCGATGCGCACGTCCGTGCCGCCCGGAACCGGCAGCGGCACGACCCGCTCCACCGGTCCGCCGAAAAAGCGCGTGTCGAGAGCGCGGCGGTTGTTGGCGATGGGGATCTTCGCGCTGGGCAGATGGAGGAGCACCGCGTTGCCTTCCCCGCTGATGCCGTACTCGAGCGGCTGGTCGCTGCGGACGATCACTTCGCCGCCGCCGTTCGGACGGAATCCGATGCCGGTGATGGCGCGGCGCCCGGAGTCGGCGAGAGCGATGCGGCGAGAAGCCGTCGGGGCGGCCGCGGCGGGCCGCGGACGCCGGCCGACGAGCGCGACCCCCGGCGGCGAGACTTGATTCGCCTTCGGGACTGCCGAGGGCGCGACCGGCGCAGGCTTCGACTGGGCGACGGCCGCGGGGGGCATCGCGCGCGTCTGGTCGGCCTTGGCGAGCAAAGGGGCGACGCGCGGCACGCGGACTTCGATGCGCGAACCGTGGGCGCGGACGTCGAATTCGGCGTCGGCCGCCAGCTCGATCACGACCCGCGCGGTCCGGGCTCCGGCGGGCGCTGCCGCCACGCGGCGGATGGTCCCGTCCTCGACGGTCAGGTCCGCAGGCGTCCCCGACAGCGCGGTCTCGGCGAGGTCCACCACGATGCGAGGCGGCGCCGAGAGCTTCAGGGTGGTGAAGCTGAGCGGCCGATCCCCCAGCAGCTCGACAGCCGCGAACCCCGCATCGCCGCCCGCGCTCATGCCGAGCAGCCGCCCCTGCTCCTGCGCCTGCGCGGCGCAGATCGAGACGATCGCCAAAGTGAGGCTGCGCACTCTCACGCTCGGGCGACGCTAGCACGCAGCGCCGTCCTCCCCAAGTGAATGGACCGCCTGCAGCCGCCTCTTGCGCGCGGCGTACTCGACCAGGTCTTTCACGTCGCGGCAGATCTGATCGATGTCCGAACCCATCGTCAGCTCGAGGTGGCTGTTCTGCTTGACCGCCCGCCAGAGCAGGTACCGGCTGCGAGCGTTGCGGGTGATGCCGCTGGTGCTCTTTTGCGAGGCGATCCGGTCCAGGTCGCCGAAGATCACCGCCAGGGGGATGTCGATCCTGGGGAAGTGCGCCTTGTAGTCGTAGCCGGTGGCGTAGCACTTCATCTCGTCGTTGCGGATCCAGCGGGCGAACTGCTCGACTACGCGGCGCGGTTCCTTCTCGCCGCCCTCGCTGAAGAGAAAGCAGAGCTCGTCCTCGGTGACACGGCTGGGATTGAAGAGCGCCCGCAATGCGTAGCGGAGCTTTCTGTTCGCGGCGAGGCGCAAGAGGAAGTCGACCGGCACGTGATTGAAGCGGACCCTCTTCCGGGAAAGGCCGCTGGCGGCGTGGCAGGCGGCATCGATGAGCGGCCCGATCAGCGCCGGGCCGAAGCGCGCCGCAAGGCGCAGCCGCAAGAATCCCCGGCCGAGGTCGCTGGGAGCGCCGATGGTGATCAGCCCAGCCAGGTCGTCGCGGCAGCCGGCATGGCCGTAGCCGAGCATGCCGCCCATGCTCGCGCCCAGGTAGAAGATCTTCGCGCTCCCCGTCCTCTCCTTCACCGCGCCGATCCCGGCGGGAACGTCGTAGAGGAAGTAGCTGTCCAGGTCCCAGCCCCAGTCGAGATCCGGGGGATGCAGACCGCGATCGATCTGCAGATTCCTGCTGGAGCGGCCGTGGCCGCGCAATTCCAGGATGTGGATGTCCGCCCCATAGGCGAGGAGCTGCTTGACGAAGGCGCCACAGGTAAAACAATGCCGGTTTTGCGACCAGCCGGGAACGAGCAGCAGCGGCTCGCCGAAGATCGGCTGCTCCCACGATTGCGGCACCGGCCGGTAGCGCGAGATCTGCAGCATCCAGCCGTCGGCCGTCGGCGCGTCGTAGATCTCCTTCGCATAGAGCGACTTGAAGGGGATTTGCGCGAGGTCGCGCTCGTCGGGTGGCCGGAGATCGAGGCGCCTCACGACAAAAAAGTAAGATTCGTCGGCGGATCCGGCAAAGGCGCGCTCAGAGCCGCTCGGCGGGCATGCGGGCCCGCTCTTGCCCGAGGAGCAGCGCGCGCAGCTCCCCGACCAGATAGAGAGAGCCGCAGCAGACGACCACGCCAGAGAGCCGCCGCGCCGCTGCGAGCGCGGCGGAAGGATTCGCGTGCGCCGTGCCCGGCCAGAGCCGCGCGAGAGCTGCCGGGGAAGCGGCGCGCGGCGAGTCGGGCGCGCAATAATGAACCGAGGTGGCGAGCGGCCCGAGCTCTCGCAGCATCGCGGCGGCGTCCTTGTCCTGAAGCGCGCCGAAGACGAGATGGAGCGGCCGACCCAGGCCAGGCAGCGCGCGCGCCAGAGCTCTCGCGGCGTGCGGATTATGGGCGCCGTCGAGATAGACGTTGTCGAACCTCTCGAGGCGCCCGGGCCACGCGGCGCTGGCGAGCCCCCGCTCCGTGTCATGCGGCAGGGCGCTCAGCTCCAGCATCGCTGCGGCCAGCCCGGCGTTGATGCGCTGGTGCTCGCCGGCGAGCGATAGTCGCCCTGGGTACGGCAGCGCGCGGCGCAGCTTCATCCCCAGCGCGGCGGCCTTCTCTTCCAGGACCTGCATCGCCTCGGGCGGCTGCTCCACCGTCGCGGTGGGCGAACCTCGTTTGAAGATGCCCGCCTTCTCCGCCGCGACGTGGGCCAGCGTCGGCCCGAGATATTCAGTATGTTCCAGTCCGAGCGAGGCGATGCCGCAGGCGGCGGGCCGCGGCAGCACATTGGTCGCGTCGAGGCGTCCGCCGAGGCCCACCTCGATCACCATGACCTCGACCTCCCGGAAGGCGAGAAAGGCCATCAGCGTGGCGATCTCGAAGAAGGTCAGCCCCGGATCGCCCAGCGACCCGGGCACGCGACCGATGATCTCCTCGAGCAGCGCGCAGGCCCGCTCTTCGGAGATGGGCTCTCCGCCGATGCGGATCCTCTCGCAGAAATGATTGAGGTGGGGTGAGGTGTAGAGGCCCGTCCTCAGACCCGCGGCGCGCAGCGAGGCCTCGAGAAAGGCGCAAGTCGATCCCTTCCCGTTGGTTCCGGCGACGTGCAGGGCGGGGGCCGAGCGGTGCGGGTCGCCCAGGCGCCGGAGCGACTCCTCCATCCGCTCGAGGCCCAGCTTCATCCCGAAATTGCCGCGGGCGAAGAGCGCCGCCTTCAGCTCTTCGAAGTTCACGGCGGTCCGTGCAGAACCAGGCCGGGCGAGCCGGTCTTCACCGGCATCAAGCGAGCAGCCCGAGCAGCTGCGCCAGCCGCTCGCGCATCTCCTTGCGGTGGACGATGGCGTCGATCATCCCGTGCTCGAGGAGGAACTCGCTGCGCTGGAACCCTTCCGGCAGCTTCTGACGGATGGTCTGCTCGATGACGCGCGGTCCGGCGAAACCGATCAGCGCCTTGGGCTCGGCGAGGATGACGTCGCCCTGGAAGGCGAAGGAAGCGGCCACCCCGCCCGTAGTCGGGTCGAGCAGCACGGAGATGTAGGGTTTCTTCACGGCGCGGAAGCGCGCGAGCGCGGCCGAGCTCTTGGCCATCTGCATGAGCGAGAAGATCGCCTCCTGCATGCGCGCGCCGCCCGAGGCGGAGAAGATGATCGAAGGAATGCGCCGCTCGGTGGCCCGCTCGAAGATGCGCGTCACCTTCTCGCCCACCACCGACCCCATCGACCCGCCCATGAAGTTGAACTCGAAGGCGCCGAGGGAGACCTCGCGGCCGGCGATGCGGCCGATGCCGGAGACGAACGCCTCGCCTTCGCCCGACGACTTCTGGCTGGCCTTGAGCCGCTCCTTGTACTTGCGCGAGTCGGCGAACTGCAGCGGGTCGGTGCTCTCCAGCCCGATGTCGTGCTCCTCGAAGCTGCCGGGGTCGAGGACCAGCTCGAGCCGCCTGCGCACCGGCAGCGGAAAGTGCTCGTCGCACTTGGGGCAGACCTCGAGGTTCTTCTCGACGTCGGCCTTGTAGATGATCTCGCCGCAGCCGTCGCACCGGATCCAGAGCCCCTCCATGCGCGACTTGCGCTGCTCGGAGGGCAGCTTGGGGGCGGGCACGCGGTGGTACCAGGCCATCGGACGGCTCTTCTAGCACGGAAAACTGCGCCCGACGCCGGGGCTACGAGCGCTCGGCCGCAAGGACGAGCCTTTCGCGACTGGGAGCTCAGTGCGCATCGTCGAAACCGGCGATCGCCCTCGAGGTCTCCGTGCGCATCCTACTGCCGGTCGTCTCCGCGGCTGTGTTGATCTTCGTCGCTTGCGACACCACCACCAGCCCGAGCGCCGGGTCCGGCGGCGGCGGTGGATCGGTGGACGGCGGCTCCGGAGGAGGAGGAGGCAGCGGTGGTGGGGGAGGCGGAGGCGGCGGGGGCGGAGACGGTGGTCAGGATGGCGGCTCCGGCGCAGGTCTCCCGGCGCTGATGGTTCTCGCCGCCGGCGAGAAACCCTATGCCGTCGCCATCAACGACGGCAACGTCTATTGGGTCGACAAGAACTTCGACGTCCGCACCGTTCCGAAGGGCGGCGGGACCCCTGCGACCATCACGCACGCCGGATCGCATCCGCAGTTCATGCTGGCCGACGAGAGCGCCGTCTACTGGACCTACGGCAACAACTACTGGCGCGCTCCGCTGGGCGGCGGCGGGCCCTCGGACATCGACAACAACCTCACCTCGATCTGGTTCGGCTCTGACGCCAGCACGGCTTACTACGAGAAATGGCTCGGCCCCGGCCAGCCGAATGCCATCGTCAGCCGCGCCAGAGACGGCTCGGGCGCGGTGACGGTGCACGCAGAGGTGCAGGAAACGAACGGCGCGGTCACCATCGGTCCCGGCGCCATCTTCTGGGCCGAGCGCGGCAGCATCTACTCGGCCCCCGCGGGAGGCACCGGCCGTAACCTCGTCGCCAGCCTGCCCTCCAGCGGCTACATTCTCGGCCCCATCAAGGCGAACGATAGCAACGTCTTCTTCCGCAGTATCGATGGCATTTTCTCGGTCCCGCAATCGGGCGGCACGCCGACGCGGCTCGCCAACGCAGCAGGCGGGGATCCGCCGGCGCTCGACGCCAACTCCGGCGTCGCCTACTGGAACGACCGTTGCCTGGCCTCCTCCACCAGGGGCTGCATCGACACCGGCGGCACCAGTTACGGCTCGGTCAAGGTCGACGACACCGCCATCTACTTCGTCCGCGGCGATGATCTGATGAGACTCACGAAATAGAGCGCGGCCCTCGGGCCGTCAGGCCTTGTCGTCGTCCAGGCCGAAGAAGGTCTGGATGCTGGAGAGGAGCTGGCTGCGCTCCTCCTTGATGCGCCGCCGCTTGGCCTCGGCGTCGAGGCCCTCGCGGATGGCGGCCAGCTCCACCCGCCTGCGCGCCATCACCTGCGAGATCACGTCCATCATCTCCGGCCGGTTGCGCAGGACCGACTTGAAGACGTCCTTGTCGATCCGGTAGCACTCCACCTCGGTGGCGGCGACGACGCTGGCGGTGCGCCGCTCGCCGGTCATCACTCCCATCTCGCCGAAGACGTTGGGGGCGGTCAGGCGGGAGACGAGCTTCTCCGCGCCGCCCTCGCCGCGGATGCGCACCTCGACCTCGCCTTTGCTGAGCACGTAGAGCCAGTGCGCGGCGGAATCCTGCCGGGTGATGATCTCGCCGCGGCCGTAGGGGGCCGGGCGCATTCCCTCGGAAAGGCGGACGCGGTCCTCGTTGGTGAGCAGGGAGAACATCTCGATGTGCTTGAGCGCCTCGACCCGGTGCTGGATCTCGCGCTCCACCTTGCGCTGCCTGTGCTCGGGATCGTCCACCGAGACCCAGAGGGCCTGCCCCGGGACCGCCAGCGGGATTCCGGCGCGCTTGAGCGCGACGTAGATGCGAACCCGCACGGCGCTCGAAGTCGGGTCGTCGGCCGAGAGGTCGGTGAGCCAGTAGCGGACGGCGTAGAAGGCGAAGCTGTCCGCCCCCTGGCGGGCGAAGTCGTAGCAGATGCAGTTCGGCGGGGGAAAAGCCGCGACATGCGGAATGGGCGTCGATTGCAGCGCGTCCTCGACCACGTTGATGACTTCCTCCGGCGAATAGCGGAAGTCGACGTTGAAGTAGACCCACATACGGTGCTGGTTGGGCTGATCCTGCCGCTGCCCGAGGATGACGATGTGGTCGCCGAGCAGGCTGGCGTTGGGCACGATGATGGTGTCCCAGTTGCGCGTCTCCACCATCGTGTGCCGCCAGCGGATGGCGACGATGCGGCCCTGCTGGCCGCTGGACAGCTGCACCCAGTCGTTGACGTGGATGGAGTCGTCGAGCTGCAGCGCGATGCCGCCGAGGACGTTGCCGAGAGTGGCCTGCAGCGAGAGGCCGAGCACCACCGTGACGACCGCGCTGGTGGCGATGATGCCGGAGAGGTGCACCCCGCTCCGGTGGAGAATGCCGATGAAGGCGAGGATGTACGCCGCGCCCAGCGCCAGGTCGTGGACGATGTTGGCCACCTCGATGCGCAGGGCGAAGAGCACCAGGTCGAAGAGGAGGATGGCGACCAGATCGATCACCACCAGCACCTCGAACAGATCGGCGAGGAACCAGACCCGCCGCGACCAGCCTTCGGCGTGCACCATCCCGAGAATGGCGGCGAGCATGAAGGTGGTGAGGTAGAGCATGAACAAGATGGTCGCGCGCTTGATCCGCTTGCGTTTGACCGGAGTGAAGCGGCGGATCAGCTCGGCCATCGCCACCAGCGCCGCCGCCAGCATGAGCAGCGTCCAGGGCGAGGCGTAGCCGAAGAACTGCCGCGCCGCCGGCCGCGGCGCAGGAAAAGCGAACGGGTCCTCGTTGGGAAGCACGCCTTCCTGGGTGGCGACGATGGCGGCTCCGGCTCCGGCGGCCACCGCTGCGGCGTTGGCGGCCTGGCTCTGCTGCTGCTCGGAGAGGCGCCTCTGCGCCGGCGGCGGCGCGGCGTGCTCGACGGCCTGAGCGAGGAGCGCGGCGAGAAGAAGGGCCGGCATCAGATGAAGGTATAAACCTCTTCCAGCTCGCAGACGTGGAGGAAGTCCATCTTCAGCGACCGCACTTCCGCTTTCACTTCGTCGATGACCGCGGGCTTGAGGTGGTAGAGGTAGATCTTCGCCCCGCGCCGATCGAGCTTCTGCAATTCCGAGATCACCGTCTTGGGCGTCAGGTGCCCCGAGACGTCCGCCAGCCACTGCATGCTGGTGGGAAAACTCAGCTCGAGGAACACCGCGCGCAGGTTGGGAGTGGCGTTGATGGCGCGCCACAGCTCGTCGGTCGGACCGGTGTCGCCGGAGAAAGCGACGGCGCCGACGCGGCTCTCGAGGATGTAGCCGACCGAGTAGACCGGATGCTGCACGGGAATGGCGCGGATCTTCAGGCCCTGGCAGGTGACCGGCTTGTGGATGGGGATGGTCTCGAAAGCGAGGACCGGCTTCTCCTTGGTGGGGATGACGCGGAAGTCGGGCCATACCCGGTTGTTGAAGACGTCCTTGTCCATCGTCTCCATCGTCTCGGCCGGCCCGTGGACCACGACCGGCGTCTTGCGCTTGCCGACGAGGAGGTCGGTCATCAAGGGGACGTCCTTGATGTGATCGAAATGGCTGTGGGTGAGGAAGATGTCGTCGATTTTGAGGACATCGTCGAGCTGCAGGACGGAGGTGATCGATCCGCCGTCCACGCAGAGCTTCTGGTCGACGAGAAAACAGGTGGTGCGATAGCCGGGAAGCTCTCCGCCGTGACAACCGAGGACGCGAATCTTCATGCTAGTCCCCGAACCGCTCTTTCATCTCCAGAAACTCGAGGTACTTCTGCATCTTGCCGGTGTCGGGGACGACGATGCCTTCGGGGACGACGGCGATGATGCGCGCCTTGGCGGTCTTGCCCACCGCCTCTTGCACCTCGGCGAGGGTGAGGCCCATCCGGCCGTGCAGCTCGCTCGCGTTGACGGCGACCAGCTTGCCCTGCGGCGTCTCCTTGCCGCGCTTGGTGGCCGCCTGCAGCAGGTAATGGACCACGCGGCTGTTGGGATCGCGGAGGAGGAGATTTTCGATCTGCTCGTCCGCTTCCTGCAGCCGGTCGGAAAGCTTCTTGATCAGCCGGACGGCGATCTCGACGTTGCCGCGGATCATCGCCTCGAAGGTCTTGGGATCGATCACCAGGAGCTTGGCGTCCTCGGCCACCACTGCGCCGGCGGAGCGAGGCTTGTTGTTCAAGAGCGCCATCTCGCCGAGGAATTCCCCGGCGCCGAGGGTGGCGAGAATCTTCTCCGTTTCCCGGACCTTCTTGGTGATGTTCACCTTGCCGGTCTGGACGACGTACATCTCCTTCCCCGGCTCGCCTTCGCGGAAGAGGATTTCGCCCCGCTTGAACTCCTTACCGAAGCGCTGGAAGAGGGCGTCCTCACCGGCCATGGAGAATTCCTATCAGTGGTCCTCCGGGGGGGTCAATTTCGCGGCCGTGACTCTCGTCACGAGCGAGGCCTGAAGCCTGAGGCCTGAAAACTACTTGTGCGCCATCCGGTAGACCCCGTCCCACTTCTCGCCGGGCGGGCTCTCCGTCATCTGCTCGCAGCGGCGCACGAAGAGCGCGCTCGGGCCGTCTTCGGGAAAGCGCTGGAGCATGCTCTCGAACTGCAGCTGCGCCTCAGCGAACTTGCGCGCGCGGTAGAGCCGCAGCCCTTCGGCGTAACCGCTCAAGAGCGGCATCTCGGAGGTCGCGGCCGGTCCGCGCGAACGAAGCTCGAAGAGGCGCACCGGCTCCTTCTTTCCCTGCACCGCGACGAAATCCAGCTCGCGAACGCAATACGCGCTCTCCTCGTGGAGCCCCTTGCGCGCCGACTGCAGCGTCTGCTCGGAGATGAGGATGTGGGTGCCGAATTCCTTGTTCAGCCCCTCGAGGCGGCTGGCGGTGTTCACGTTGTCGCCCATCACCGTGTAGTTGAAGCGCTGGCTCGAGCCCATGTTGCCCACCACCATCGGGCCGGAGTTGATGCCGATGCCGATGTCGATGTGGGGCATCTCCGGATCCTCGATCCGCCACCTCTCCCGCAGCCGGGCCAGCGTCTCCATCATCTCCAGCGCCGAGTCGCAGCAGTTGGCGGCGTGCGATTCCGTCGGCACCGGCGCGCCGAAGAAGGCCATCACCGCATCGCCGATGTACTTGTCGAGCGTCCCCAGGCGGCGCAGGACGATGTCGGTCATGGGCGAGAGATAGGCGTTGAGCAGGTGGACCACCTCGGTGGCCGAGAGCGCCTCGCAGATGGCGGTGAAGCCGCGGATGTCGCTGAACATCACCGTCAGCTCCATCTCCTTGCCGCCCAGCGCCAGCTTCTCCGGCTCGTCGAGCAACTCCTCCATCACTTCGGGATTGAGATAGAGCTGGAAAGCCTTGCGCAGCTGCCGCTTGTCGCGCTCCTCGGTGGCGTAGCGGTAGACGGTGACGAGGACGAACATCGCGCCCAATTCCAGGAGCGGAAGCGCGGCGAAGGTGTTGTAGCCGGCCCAGAAGGCGAGCGTCACCGCCGCCCACACCAGGGTCGTCGAGACGCAGAGCAGGGGCAGCGAGTAGTTCACCTTCACCTTGGAGAAGAAGAGGGCGAAGAGCAGCGCCATGCCGAAGAGAACGGCGATCTCGACCGTCTGCACGAGCGGCCCGCGCACCAGGTAGCGCCGGGAGAGGATGGTCTCGATGGTGTTGGCGTGCGTCTCGATGCCAGGGACGATCTTGTCCATCGGGGTGACGCGCTGATCGAAGGTGCCCTGGGCGGTGGCGGCGACGAGCACCAGCTTGTCCTTCAGCTCGGCGTCGTACTTGCCGTCCATGATGTCGGCGATCGACCAGCGGACGAAGGTGTTCTGCGGGCCGAAGTAGTTGATCTCGATCAGCCCGCGGCCGTCGGTCGGCACCAGCCGCTTGCCGCCAATGTCGACGGAATCGATCTCGCCGTCCTCCGCGTTGGTGGTCACGGGCGTGATCTCGGAAGGCTTGACTCCGAGCGCGATGGCGGCCATCGCGGCCGAGAGCGCGGGCAGGTACCGCCCCTTGACCTGCACCGCGAGCGGCTCGTGGCGGATGACGCCGTCGTGGTCGGGCAGCGCATTGAAGAAGCCGAACCACTGGGTCGAGGCGGCGATGGGCGCGAGCGGCGCGCGCAGGCCGGCGTACTCCTTGATCCAGCTGCGCTTGACGGGCTGCGCTCCCTCGCCGCCGCCCTGCAGCGGATAGCGGAACTCCGGATCGTGCAGCCGCGAACGCTCGATGCGCCTGACGTGCTCCTCGGCGTCCTCGGGCTTGAAGTCCTTCATCTCCGGCTCGGTGAGCGCCACCCAGCCGATGGCGATGCGGGACCCGGCGCGCTTGACCGCCTCGCCCATCACCGTGTCGGGGTCGAGGCCGGTCAGGTCGTGGTCGAGCTCGGCGGCGTACTCGTGGTGCTCGCGGATCAGCTGATCGAACTGCTCCTTGGAAGCGATGACCTTGCTGCGGCCATCCTCCAGCCGCCCCTTGGCAGTCTTGTAGATGGGCTCGGCGCCGGGCTTGACCCTGGTCCCAAGAGCGAGCAGCGCGGAGGCGGCGCCGGCCAGGTCCGAGTCGGCCTCGCTGAAGCGCTCCACCGCGGTCTGATTGCGCGGCGCCGCCAGCGAGATGTCCTCGAACCGCTTGCGGTAGCGCTTGGCGCCGGCGAACTGGCCGCCGAGGTCCTCGTCGGAGAAGGAGATGTCGAAACCGATGGCGCTCACGCCCTGCGCGTTGAGCTTGTCGATCAGGGCCGCGTCCACCCGCCGGTCCCAGGGAAAGCGGCCGTATTTGGCGATGGCGAGCTCGTCCACCGCGGCGACGACGACGCGGCCAGAAGTCCGCAGGGGATGGAACTGGTAGCGCTGCTTGAAGCGCAGGTCGACGAGCGCGTCCTCCATGCGGGTGAGGAGCGGGAGCTCCGCGCGGCCGGCGATCTGCAGGACATGGACGGCGGCGAAGACCAGGCCGGTGGCAAGGCCGATGCGGAAGGCGTTGACCGCCTTCAGCCAGCGGAGGAAGCGGCGCATCGACAAAGCGTACACCAGGGCGAGGGGTCGACGCCCGGCGCGCGCGCTCGCTCGGTTGCCCGCTTCCCACTGGCGCTGAATCCATCTAAGTTGCGCGCCGCGATGGCGAGCTCCGTCACCTACCGCGGCTCCGGCGTGGACATCGACGAGGGCGACGCGCTGGTCGAGCGCATCAAGCCGCACGCGCGCCGGACGATGCGGCCCGAGGTGCTGGCCGGCATCGGGGGCTTCGCCGGACTCTTCGAGATCCCGAAAAAGTATCGCGAGCCGGTGCTGGTGGCGGGCACCGACGGCGTCGGCACCAAGCTCAAGCTCGCGTTCATGGCCGGCAAGCACGACACGGTGGGGATCGATCTCGTCGCCATGAGCGCGAACGACGTGGTCGTGTGCGGGGCCGAGCCGCTCATCTTTCTCGACTACTTCGCCACCAGCAAACTGAAAGCGGCGGAGGCGGAGCAGGTGATCAAAGGGATCGCCGAAGGTTGCGCGCGCGCCGGCTGCGCCCTGATCGGCGGCGAGACCGCGGAGCTGCCCGGCTTCTATCAAGGGGGCGAATACGATCTCGCCGGCTTCTGTGTCGGCGTGGTGGAAAAGAGCCGGATTCTCGACGGCGCGCAGGTCAAGGCCGGCGACGTCGTGCTCGGGCTCGCCTCCTCGGGCCTGCACTCGAACGGCTTCTCCCTGGCGCGCAAGGTGCTGGAGCGCGAGCTGACGCCCGAGCTGGCGCGCGACCTGCTCGAGCCGACCCGGATCTACGTGAAAGACTGCCTGGCGCTGCGCGAGGCGGTCCAGGTGCACGCCTTCGCGCACATCACCGGCGGGGGCCTGCCGGGAAACCTGCCGCGGGTGCTGCCGCGCGGGCATCGGGCGGTGTTGCGGCGCGGTTCCTGGCCGGTGCCGCCCGTCTTCGACCGCATCCAGCGGGCTGGGAACGTCGCGCCCGACGAGATGCTGCGCACCTTCAACCTCGGCGTGGGCATGTGCGCCGTCGTCGGAAAGAGCGACGCCGCCTCCGCGCTGGAGTTGCTCCGCGCCCGCGGTCAGCCGGCCTGCGAGATCGGCGTCATCGAGGCCGCGCCGCAGCTGGCCGAGCCGGAAGTGGTCGTGCAGTGACGAAATTGCGGCTGGGCGTGCTCGCCTCCGGGACGGGCTCCAACTTGCAGTCGATTCTCGACGCTTGCGCGCAGGGCCGGATCCCGGCGCAAGTGGCGGTGGTCATTTCGAACCTGACTTCCGCCAAGGCGCTCGATCGGGCGCGCGAGGCGGGCGTGCGGGCGATCTTGTTGCCCCACCAGCTTTCGCCTTCCCGCGAGGCCTATGACGAGCAGCTGGTCAGTGTCCTGCGCGAACATGAAGTGGAGCTGGTCTGTCTGGCGGGATTCATGCGGCTGATCACGCCGGTGCTGCTGCGCGCCTTTGAGAATCGAATACTCAATATCCACCCTGCCCTGCTGCCGTCTTTTCCCGGACTGCATGCGGTGCGCCAGGCGTTGAAGGCGGGCGTGAAGATCTCCGGCTGCACCGTCCATGTCGTCGATGAAGGAACCGACACCGGCCCCATCCTGGTCCAGGCCGCGGTGCCGGTGCTGGAAGGGGACGACGAGGAGTCGCTCGCCGCGCGCATCCTGGCGCAGGAGCACCGCTGCTATCCTTGGGCGCTTCGCCTCTGGGCCGAGGGCCGCGTCGCCCTCGAGGGCCGCCGCGTGCGCATCGCCACAGCCAGAGGCGACCCGACCCGGCAGATCCTCTCGCCCGCACTGCAAGGGGAGCAGCCGTGAGCTATGCAGCAGCAGTGTCCATCACCCCCAAGGTCCTCGCCAAGCGCGTCTACGACGTCGCGGTGCTCGGGCCCGACGTGGGTGGCGCCGCTCTCGCTGCACTCACGGCGCGGCGCGGGCTGCGCACGCTGCTCGTCCCGATGGCGCCGGTGGGAACGGCGCGCGAGAGCGACGGTTGGCTCCTGCCGCAAGCGCACCCCGCCATCCCGCCTCTGCGCCAGCTCTCCGCGGCGGTCGGCATCCTCGATGAGCTGGGACTCGGCGCCGACATCCACCGGCAGGCCTCGGGCGCACAGGGTGGCTTCCAGCTCCTGGGTGACAAGCTGCGGCTCTCGCTGCCCGCCGACCCGCTGCGGCGCAAGGCCGAGCTGCGCCGCGAGCTGTCCGCCGCGGGCGCCGACCAGGCCGAGGCGGCGCTGGAGTCGCTCGATCGGCTCGGCAAACCCTGGGACTCCTTCCTGGCCGAGCCTCCGCCCTGGCCCCCGCGCGGCTTCTTCGAACGCAGGCGCGCGCACAACACGCTGCCGAAGCCGCCTGAGCTGCCCGAGGGACTGATCGGCGACGCGCTCGCGGCGCTGGCGCCGTTCGCGGCTCATCTGGTGGGCGAGTCGGCGCCGGAGGCGACCGCCCGCGAGGCGGCCGCGCTCCTGCGAGCGCCCCTGCGGCTCTGGGGAGGTGCGGCGCAGCTCGCAGAGCTCCTGCGCCGCAAATCGCAGGAGTCGGGCGGCGAAGTGATCCCCGACGAGGCCACCTCGCTGCGGCTCGATCGGAAGGGGGTCTCCTTTCTCGTCGGCGGCGCGGAGGTGCACGCCTCCTGCGTCGTCCTCGCTTGCGGCCCGGAGCGGATCGGCGCGCTGGTCCAGGACGGCGGCCGGCTGGAGCGGAAGGTCGCGGAGGAGGCGGCGCTGCCCGTCGAGCGCAAGGTCTCGCTCGCCCACTTCGTGGTCCGCGCCGAAGGCCTGCCCGCAGCGCTCGAGGAAGCCGCGCTCCTGCTCGGCCCGCCGCCGGCGCCGCTCGTCATCGCCGCCATCCCCGCCCGCCGCGCGCGGGGAGAATCCGGCGGCGAGCGGCTCTTGACGGTGGCGCGCATCTCCGACGCCGGGTTCTCCGACGCGGAAGGCCTCTTGCAGTCGATCCGCTCCGCGCTCGAGCCGGTGCTGCCTTTCTTCGACCGGCACATCGTCCATCAGACCGCCGACGTGAGCCCCGCGCAGCTCCACACCGTCCTGCGGCCGCACGACGACGCCTCGCCGATCGGCCTGCGCCCATCGAGCGCCGCGCACGACCGCGTCCTCTTCGCCTCCGCCGCCACCTATCCGGGCTTCGGGCTCGAAGGGCAGATCCTCGCCGCGCGCGCCGCCGCTGAGCAGGCGCTCGCCCTCTCCGGCCGCAAGGCCGTGGCGGCGACTTGACAGAGCGCCCGTTCCGCGCAAAATGCGCCGTTTCTTTGGCGTAGAGAGGCCGTCCCGATGGCGTTCAAGTGTGAGCTGTGCGGCAAGGGTCCCCTGGTGGGCAACCAGGTGAGCCACGCCAACAACAAGACCAAGAAGCGGTCGCTGCCCAACCTCCAGAGGGTGCGGGCGCTGATCGGTGGATCGCACCGGCGCATCCGCGTCTGCACCCGCTGCCTGAAGGCGGGCAAGGTCACCAAGGCCGCTTGAGCGGCGACGGTCGCGCTCTTCTCGATGTGCGCGCGGCGCGCAAGGCCCTGGCCGAAGCGCGCGGCAAGCAGAAGCTCGACGTTCTTCTCGGCGCAGGCCCCCTGGTCCGCTCGCTGCCGGCGGAAGAGCTGTACCTCGCGCTCCTCGACATCGGCCCCGATGACGCGGCCGACGCGGTCGCGCTCGCCACCCCAGAGCAGTTCCGCCATTTCGTCGACATGGCCGCCTGGCCGGGCCCGGATGCGGGTCCCTCCGCCTCCGAGGTGCTGCGCTGGCTGCGCCTTGCCCGCGAAGGCGGCGGGGACGGTCCCCGCTTCCGCAGCCAGCTGCGCTCGCTCGACATCGAGCTGTTGGCCCTGGTCCTGCGCCGCGAGATGCAGGTTCACGAGCTCGGCGAGGACCAGTTTGTCGAGCCGCGCGATCCCGCCCTCGCCTTCTACACGCCCGACCGCCGCTTCCTCCTCGAGTTCTCCACGGACTACGCGGGGATGCGGCAGCTGATCGACGACCTCTATGCGGAGGATCCCGGCACCGCCGGCCGGCTGATCGAGGCGGTCCGCTGGGAGGTGCTGACCGAGCTGGAGGAGACCGCCCGCCGCTGGCGCGACGGCCGGCTGCGCGATGTCGGGGTGCCGGAGTTCGAGGAGGCCCTCTCCTTCTATGCCCGGCCGGCCGCGGCAAAAAAAAATAATAATTTTTTTTCTGCGCCGCCGACCACCTCCCTGACTGCCCCCCAGCGGAACCTGATCGAAGCCGCGCTGGAGAAGCTCGACGGCGAGGAGTTGCAGCACGCGGAGGAGTCGCTGGTGTACGCCGCGAATGCGGCGCTGGTGGCCAACCGCGTCCGGCTCGACGACGCCGAGGAAGTGCGCAACCAGCTCGCCGAGGCGCGCGCCACGATCGCGCTGGGTCTCGAGCTGCTCTCCGGCGGCGATGCCGATCGCGCTGCCCGCGCCCTGGTCGAGACGCCCGTCCGGCAGGTGTTCCAGACCGCGATGGGCGAGGCCTACCGCCTGCAGACGCGCGCGCGAAAGGTAGCCGCCGCGGCGCGGCTGCCGCAGGCGCAGAGCGCCACCCTGCTCGAGGCGCCGCTCGAGGCTGCCGTCGCGGCGTTGCTGCAAGCGCGGCCGGAATTCCAGGAGCAGGGGCAGCGCCGGCCGCGCGCCTTCGGCTCGAGGGCAGAGGTGGCGCGCGCCGAGGCGCTGCTCGACGAAGCAGAGGCCGAGGTCGCGCTGCTTGCTTCTCTTGGTCTCGCGCCGGAAGCGCTGGGTCCGAAGGCGGAAGAGGCCGGCCTGGGACCCGCAGCGCTCAAGGGAAGCGACGCCGTCTACGCGCTCGTCGAGTCGCAACTGCGCGGCGAGCCCTTTTCGCTCCGGCCCGCGGCAGAGGAGCCGCGCCGCAGGTCGCCCGGCTTTGCCGCGCGGCTGGACGGGCTGTTTCAGAACGCGACCCCCCCGGTCCATTCTGAGACCGCCAGCCGGCTGCGCGAGATCCTGCTCCGCTGAGAATCAGAGGCGACCCGCTCCGGCACGGATCGTGAACCTGGAAGGCGCGCATGACCGCGCGCCTCCTCCTTCCCCTTCTCGCTGCCTGCGCCGCCGCGCCTGACATGCCGGCGGCCACGGCCGAGGACCTCTCCCTTGCAACCAGCATCGGGCCGCAGTCCTTCATGCACGGGACGATCAGCGCCGCGCAGCCGCACTTCGCCTATGCCGTTCGCGGATCGGCGGGCGAGGTGATCGCCGCCGACGTCTGGCCCACGGGCAAGAGCCCGCTGCAGCCGTGGCTGCTGCTCTTCGGCCCGCGCAGGCCGGACGGACATCGCGCAGTCCTTGCCCACGGCCAGCCGCGGAACAGCGAGCCGCGCCATCTCGCCATCGACAATTTTCATTTGCCGGAAACGGCCGGCTGTCTCCTCATCGTCGGCGGAGACGGCGGACAGTTCACGCTGCGATTCTGGATGCAGTCGAGCCATCTGCCCCGGCAAGACGCCTGGCAGGTCGATCTGACGGCCGCGCCGAGCGCCGCCATGGTGGCCGCGACGCACGCGCACGAGAATGGCGCGCCTTGGACGGACGCCGAGGTCGGGTCGCTCAGCGCCGGCATCGAGCAAGAGCAAGATCTCCGCGTCGCTTTTTCCGACGCGCATCTCCTGCTCTGGTTCCTGGCCCAGGGCGGAAGCGCTGACCAGATTGCACGCGCGCGCCGCGCGACAGCGCAGGTGGTCGGGGCGCCGCAGCACTTCCGATCGCTCGAGCGGACGATGCAGGCCTTTGCCCTGTTCACTCTGGAGGGGCTCTTCTTCACCACCGCCGCGGCCGAGGCGCCTCCGTCCATCGAGGAGCAGATTGCGCGCTTGATCGCAACCTGGCCCGGCGCGAGAGAAGACGCCTCTCTGCGCCGCGTGCGGACGAGATCGTTCGAGGGCGCCCTCTATGGATGGCAAGTCGACTACGCCGCCGAGCAGCGCGATCTCGACGGCAAGCAGGTCTGGCTCGATCTCTCCACCGAATGGTTCGACTCGCGCACGGCCTGGCTAGGCGAATCGAGCGCCGGCGCCGGAGAGCCGGATGACTGAGGCTACCAGCAGTCCCCGAGCGCTCCGAAAAGCTGGCGTGGCGCGCACTTCCCCACAGTGCTAGATCGCCCCCGCCATGATCATCGACGGCAAGGCCATCGCCGCCCGGATCCGCGCCGAGGTGGCCGCGCAGGTGCGGGAGATCGAGAAGCGCGCCGGCGTGCGGCCCGGGCTGGCTCTCATCCGGGTCGGAAACGATCCGGCGTCGGAGATCTACGTGCGCGGCAAGGCGAAGGCCTGTCAGGAGACAGGCATGGCCGGCTTCGAGCACATCCTCCCCGAGGAGACCACGCAGCCGGCGCTGCTCGAGCTGGTCAGGAAGCTCAACGGCGACCAGACGGTGCACGGCGTGCTCGTGCAGCTGCCGCTGCCCAGGCAGATCGACGCCGGGGCGGTGCTCGACGCGCTCTCGCCGGAGAAAGACGTGGACGGCTTCGGCCCGATCAACGCCGGCGCGCTCTTCACCGGCCGCAAGGGGCTGCGGCCCTGCACGCCTTCCGGAATCCTCCGCTTGCTCGACGAGGCCGAAACTCCCCTGCAGGGAGCGCGCGCGCTGGTGGTGGGCCGCTCGAACATCGTCGGCAAGCCGGTGGCGATGCTGCTGCTCGAGCGGCACGCCACCGTCACGCTGGCCCATTCGCGGACGGCGGCGCTCGACCAAGAGGTGGGGCGCGCCGACGTCCTGGTCGCGGCCGTGGGCAAGGCGGAGATGATCAAAGGCGCCTGGATCAAGCTGGGCGCCACCGTCATCGACGTCGGCATGAACCGCAACGCCGCCGGCAAGCTCTGCGGCGACGTCGAATTCCCCGTCGCTTCGCAAAGGGCGCGCGCCATCACTCCCGTCCCGGGCGGCGTCGGCCCGATGACGATCGCGTACTTGCTGTCGAACACGATCCAGGCCGCGAAAGCCCAGCTGGACTTGAGCTAGCGCCCTAGCCGTCGTGCCACGGCGCCGAGGCGCGCAGCGCCGCGAGGATGGCCCGCGTCGCGCTGCTGCGGTTGAGCGTATAGAAGTGCACGCCCGGCGCGCCCTGGCGGAGCAGATCGGCGCACTGCAGGGCAGCGTACGCCACTCCCAGCTGCAGGGCAGCCTCGTGATCGTCGCCTCGGGAGCGCAGCGCCGCATCGAGCCCGTGAGGCAAGTGCGCCCCGCAGAGGGCGGTGAAGCGCTGGATCTGCTCGACGTTGGTGATGGGCATGATGCCAGGCAGGATGGGCACCTCGATGCCCGCCGCCCGCGCGCGGCCGACGAAATCGAAATATTTTCGGTTCTCGAAAAAGAGCTGGGTGATGAGGAACTCCGCTCCGGCCTCGACCTTGATCTTGCAGTTTCGCAAGTCGCGTACCAGCTCGCGCGTCTCGGGATGGCCCTCGGGATAGCAGGCGCCACCGATGCAGAGGCGCACGCCGCGCTTCTCGCTCACCTCGCGCGCCAGCGCGATCAGGTCGCTGGCGTGCCCGAGCCCCTCGGGATGGACGATGAACTCCCGCTGCCCGCGCGGCGGATCGCCGCGCAGCGCGAGCACGTTGGTGATGCCGGCGTCGCAGATGACCGCGAGCTGCTCCTCCAGCTCCTTGCGCGAGACGCCGACGCAGGTGAGGT
This sequence comes from Deltaproteobacteria bacterium, assembly GCA_005879315.1. GTDB lineage: Bacteria > Myxococcota > Myxococcia > Myxococcales > 40CM-4-68-19 > 40CM-4-68-19. Next base: position 21,838 of record VBLC01000040.1, read on the forward strand.
GGGCCATCGCCTCGATCTCGGTCTCGCGCTTGATGCGCGTCACCATCTCCAGCGTGCGGCCGCGCGACGAGCCGCCCGCCCCCCAGGTGACGCTGACGAACGAGGGCGCCAGGGGCCGCAGCGAGTGCAGCGTCTCGAAGAGCGCGGCCACGCCCGCGTCGTTCCTGGGCGGGAAGAACTCGAAGGAGAAGACCGGCTCGCCCCGCTCGCCGGCGAAGCGGAGCATGTCGACGATTCTCATGTGCCGCCGTCCTGCTTGTGAGCCGACGCGAGGGGCGCGCCGCACGCCGCGGCGCAACCGGCGAGCCGGAAGGAATCGATCACCTTGCCGGCGATGTCCTTCACCGAGCCTCGGGCGTGGCAGCCGCACACCTCGACCACGGCATAGGAGAGCGCCTTCGCAGCCGCCTCGACGCCGCGCGCCTTCGGGTCGGGATCGTCGAGCGGCGCGCCCCCGCCGCCCAGCACGAAATACTTGAGGCCGTCGATCTCGCCCCGCTCGTAATAGTGCTCGTGCCCGGCGAAGACGGCCTCGATGGGATGCGCCCTGCGCGCCGAGAGCAGCGCCGTCCTGACGGCCTCGCTGCCGCCGTGGCCCGGCCGCGGATGCGCCGGATGCGCGTAGGGTCCCTGGTGCACCAGCACCCAGACATGGCGGTCGGGAGGCACCGCGCGCAAGTCTTCTTCGATCCAGGCGCGCTGCGCATCAGAGACGGCGCCGGAATGCGGGCTCGCGCCGGCGGAGCGCTCGAAGGAGTCCATCACTATTAGATGCACCGGCCCGTAGTCGGCCGACCAGTACGCGGGACGGTCGCGGCGCTGGAAGTATTTGGAATACGCGACGCCGTCGTCGGTCATCTCGTGGTTGCCGATGGTGGCGATCAAAGGCATGCGAGTCAAAAGATCGGCCTCCTCGCGAAACCAGTCGCGCCAGAGTTGCTCTTCGCGCGCGTTGACCACCATGTCGCCGGTGTGCAGGGCGAGCTGGACCGGCTCGGCGGCGGCCGCGCGGACCACCAGCGCATGGTCGCCGGAGTTCGTGCGGTTGTCGCCGTAGACCAGCACCTCGATGGGCCCGCGCGCGCCCGGCTCGGGAGCCGAAGTGAAGCGTCCCGCGGCGCCCCCTTCGATCGAATAGCGGTACTGCGTGCCCGGCGTCAGGCCATGCAAGAGGACGCGGTGTTCGATCACCTTTGCGCCTTCCTCGCGCGCCAGTCGGTCGGTCAAAGCCTGCCCGTACCAGACGCGGCCGAGCGATGGTTCATCGGTCACCCAGCAGACGGTCGCGGCGGTGGGCTGCGGATCGAGGATCCACGGACCCATCGCGACTGCGGGCGGGGCGGGCGCACTGGTGCCCGGGCGCGGCTGCACGCCGGGAATCGCGCGCAATTTGTCGCACGCCGAGAGCAGGGCGAGCGCAGCGAGGGCCCATCGCATCGGCGAAACTTACCGCCCTCTCCCCGGCGTCGCTACTTCCGATCGTGTCAGACCCTCATGATACATGCGAGGGAATGCAGCTCAGTTTCGAGGATGCCCGCCGCCGCCGCGGCCCGAAGCTCGCGGTGCTGCCCGACGCCGCTCGCGTCGAGGAGCGGCTGGCTGCGCTGGCGCGCGCGCAGGGGATGGTCGCCTTCCGAGCGGCGTGCTCGCTGGCAGAGCTGGAACGGGAGCTGGTGCAGGCAGCGCGGCGCGCGGGAAGATGTCCCGCTCCGGCGCCGGCGGAAGCGCTTCTGCTGGCTCTGCGCGAGGCCGCCCGCGAGCAGAGCGACGGGCCCTTCTTCGCCATCCGCCGCGAGCCCGGCTATGTGCGGGCGCTGGGAGAGCTCCTGGCGCTCGAGCCTTCGGAGCTGAGCGGCTCTGAGCAGGCGGTCGCGCTCGGCCGCACTCTCGCTGCCGCGCGAGCCACACTCGAGCGCTGTGGATTGTGCGAGCCGCAGCGGGCGCTGCGCATCGCCGTGGAGGCCCTCGAGCGCGGCCTGCCGCTCCCTCCGCTTCTGGCGCGCGCGGCGGAAGTGGAGTTCGACGCCATCCTCGACTGGACCCCGCCGCGCATCCGGCTGGCGACCGCGCTAGGCAAGCGGCTGCCGGTGCGCATCCGCCTGCCTTGGTCCGCCGGCAAGCAGGAGCTGACCGCGCCGCTCGAGCCGGCGCTGCGCGCTTTCGAGAGCATCGGCGCAGCGGAGGTGGAGCTGTACGATCCGGCGCGCGGCCCTCTCGCGCCCTTCTTGCGGCGGCTCTTCGTCGAGGGCGACGAGCCGCCGCAGCCTGCGCCGGTGGAGCTGATCGCCTGCGCCTCGCCGCCGGCGCAGGCGCGCGAGGTGGCGAAGAGATGCGCCGATCTGATCGCCTCGGGCGCGCCGGCCGAGTCGATCGCGGTCGCGGCGCGCGGGCTGGGCGGCGGGGTGGCCGAGGAGCTGGGCGCGGCGCTGCGGAGATTCGGCATTGCCTTTCGGGAGCGGCGCGGCCGGCCCGTCCTCTCGGCGCCTGCCGTGCGGCTCGCGCTGTCCCTGTTCGAAGCGATCGAGGAAGACTTTCCCCGCGAGCGGCTGATCGAGCTGCTCTGCTCTCCTTTGCTGACGACGCGGCAGGAAGGCGACCGGCTGCCGCCGCACGTTCTCGCCACGACCCTGCGCAAGGCGCACGTGCGTAATGCGGCGGATCTCGGCGAGCGGATCGCGGCGCTCGCCCGGCGGCGACCGGAGAGTGACGTCGCAGGCGAGACCTCGCGCCGCTGCGAGCGCCTGGTCACCGCCCTGCGCCAGCTGCCTGCGCGAGCGACGCTGCGCGGACACGGAACGGCGCTGCTCGAATTGCTCGCCAGCTGGAAGCTGCGCGATCGGACCCTGCAGGAAACCTGCGCCGGCCTGGCTCGCGCCGGCCAGCTCCTGGGAGAACGGCAATGCTCCCGGGCCGAATGGGCGCAGCTGCTCGGAGCAGCGCTGGCCGAGACATCGCTGCCTTCCCGCGGCGCGCGCGGCGGAGCGGTGGAGCTTCTCGAATTGCGCGAGCTGCCCGGTCGTAGCTTCGAGCACTTGCTCATCGCCGGCCTGGTCGAGGGCGACCTGCCGAGAAAGCCCGAGGCGCATCCGCTCCTGCCGGAGGCTTCGGGGCGCGATCGGGAGGCGCTGCTCTTTCATCTGGGGCTCTGCTCGGCGCAATCTTCGGCCGCTCTCTTCTGGCCGCGCGCCGATGAGAAGGGACGCGAGCTCGTGCGCTCCCCGTTCGCCGACGCGGCCGTGCGCGCTCTCGGCCGCGAGCCGCATCAGGTGCCGCTCTCACCGATTCCGGCTGCCGCCGATTGCCGGAGCGCCTCGGAGCTTCTCGCGCGCGCTGCCCTCGACTCCTTCGCCGAGCCGGCCTTTCGCGTCAGCCGGGAAGGAGAGGGTCGCGCGCTTCTGGCCGCGCTGCGCGAGTCACCGCTGGCCCCGCGCCTGTTGCGCGTCGAGCGCGCCGCCCTGGCCGAGCGCGAGCGCGTCCGCGCCTTCATCCGCGAGGAGCCGGCGGGGCGATTCTCCGGCCAGCTCTCGGGCGCAGCGCTGCAATTCGCCGAGCAGCTCTTCCGCTTCGGGAGCGATGCGCCCGTCTCTTCGCGGCAGCTCGAGGACTACGCGACTTGCGCCTTCCGCACGCTGGCAAAGCGGCTCTGGCGCGTCGACCGCGACGAGGAGGACGATGACGAGCTGGGCCGCCGCGAGCAGGGCAAGCTCCTCCACCGCTGCCTGGAGAGCTACTTCCGCCGCATGGGCGACGAGCGGCGCCTCCCGCTGCGCGGCGACGCCGGGGAGCTGCAGACGCTGCGCGAAGTGGCCGCCTCCGAGATGGCCGCTTTCGCCGCCGAGGAGCACGTCGGCCACGCCGTCCTCTGGGAGTTGCAGCGCGCCGAGGCGCTGCGCACGCTCGCGCTGGTGGTCGAGGCGGAGGCCGGCAAGGAGCCGATCGAGCTGGAGCGGAAATTCGGGTTCGAGGGATCGTGGCCTCCGCTGGTGCTCGGCGAAGTGCACGTGCGCGGCGTCATCGATCGGATCGACCGCGAGCCCGACGGCACGCTGCTCGTGCTCGACTACAAGTCGTCGCGACCCGAGTCGCTGCGGCGCAGGCTGCGGGCGCAGACCCTGCTCGCGCCCGAATTCCAGCTCGCGCTCTATGCGGCGGCGGTGCGGCAGCGCGAGCCGGGCGCGCGGGTCGACGCGGCCTACCTCTCGCTGCAGACCGGCGAGCGCACTGCCACGCTGCGAAAGGCGGCGGGCCGCGACGCCGTGGACGTCGATTCGCTTCTCGCGCAAGAGCTGCCGCGCGCGGTGCAAGAGCGCGCCGGACAGATGCGGCGCGGCTTCTTCGAGGTGCGGCCGCTCAGCTGCGACTTCTGCCAGCTCGCGCCGGCCTGCCGGCTGCCTGCGCTGCCCACCGATCCCGACGAGAACGGCGGCGAGGTGTCGCGTGGCTGAGCCCTCCGTCGTCATGCTCGCCGGAGCAGGAACGGGAAAGACGCACAGCCTGGTCGAGCTCTGCGTCGAGCTGCTGCGCGGCGGCCTCGAGCCGGCGCGGCTCTGCGCCGTGACCTTCACCGAGAAAGCGGCGGCGGAGCTGAAGGGGCGGCTGCGGCAGCGCATCGATCGGCTGGCCGGAGAGGACGCCGCCTTCCGCTCCGTGCGGCGCGACCTCTCCCTGGCGCAGGTGGGGACGATTCATTCTCTCTGCGGACAGATCCTTCGCCGAAACGCCGCAGCGGCGGGAGTCGATCCCGGATTTCGCGTGCTCGACGAGGACCAGGCCCGCGCGCTGTTGCGCCCCTCGTGCGAGGCCGCGGTGCTGCGCGCGCTCGAGGAGAGCTCGGATGCGGCGCGGCGGCTCTGCGCGGAGATGGGCTTTCGCGGGCAGGGAAAGTTCGGCAGCGGCGTGGTCGATGAGCTCGCCGCGCTGCTCTCTTCGCTGGCCGAGAGCGGCCGGGCACCTGCTCTGCCACCCGAGTGCGACGACGCGGCCGAGAGGGCGGCTCTGCGCCGCGCGATGGCCGAAGTGGAGCGCGAGGGGAAATCCCCCACGGCGGTGGCGGCATTTCGTGGCGCGCGCCTCGACCATTCTCCCGGCGAGCTCGACTGGAAAGCGCTGCGCGGGGCCTACGCGGCGCTGCGAGGAGCAGCGCGGGGTCCTTTCGAGGCGCTGCTCGAGGCCGACGCTGGCGTGCGCGCCGCGCGGCTGTCGCGCGACCTCTGGCAACTGGCGACGCTCGCGGAGGAGCGCTATCGCGAGGCCAAGTCGCGCGCAGGCGCGCTCGACTTCGACGACCTGACGCGGATGTCTCGCGATCTGCTCGCCGGGAACGAAGCAGCGCGCGCGTTCGAACGGGCTCGCATCGGCGCGCTCTTGATCGACGAATTCCAGGACACCAGCCGCGCGCAGCTCGAGCTCTTCGCGCTGCTCGCCGACCGGCTGGCCATCGTCGGCGACCGCAAGCAGTCCATCTACGATTTTCGCGGCGCCGAGCCGGCCGCGGCGGAAGCCTTTGCGGCGCGCGCCCTTTTGGCCGGGGCCGAGCGGCGGGTCCTGCGCGAGTCGCGCCGGTCGCGCCCGGCGCTGGTCGAATTCGCCAATCTCCTCTTCTCGCGCGCGCTCGACGACTTCACCGCCGACGACGCGCTCGTCGCCCAGCGGGAGCAGACGGAAGCGGGGCCGTGCGCCGAGCTGCTCGATGTCTCCGGCGCCGGAGTCGAGGCCGAGGCGGAGATGGTCGCCCGCCGCCTCGCGGCCCTGCTCGCTTCCGGCGTGCGCGGCGGCGATGTCGCCATCCTCTTGCGGCGGACGACGAACCTCGACGCCTTCCGGCGCGCCCTTCTCAGGGCGCGCATCCCGCATCTCGTCCACCGAGGGCGCGGCTTCCATGAAGCGCGCGAGGTGCTCGATCTGCTCGCGCTGCTCGCCGCCGTCGTCGAGCCGGACGATGCGCTCTCGTTCGCGGCGCTGCTGCGCTCGCCGCTCGGGCCGGTCTCCGACGACGGCATCACGCTGCTGGCCCAGAGCGGCGGCCTCGACCAGCGCGCGCTCCGTGGAGCCGCAGCGCTCGCCGCCGATGACGCGGAGGCCGCGCAGCGGATCGCGCGGCTGCTCGCGCGGTTGCAGCGCGAACCGCCCTCCTCTGCGCAGCTGCTCGAGATCGCGCTGGCGGAGACCGACTACGTCGCCGCCTGCGCCGGCGGTCTGTACGGCGAGCAGGCCGCGGCCAACGTCGAGAAGCTGCTCTCGCTCGCTCGCGTCGCAGAGCTCCGCGGCGAAAGCGTGCGCGCTTTCCTCGCCTCGCTGCGCGCGCTCGCCGGCGAGGAGGCTCGCGAGAGCGAAGGCGGCGTGGTCGAGGAGCGCGACCCGCAGGCGGTCCGCATCCTCACGGTCCATGCCGCCAAGGGGCTCGAGTTCCCCATCGTCTTCGTGCCGGAGTGCGCCAGCTTCTCGGTACAGCCCTACACCAGGCGCGTCCTGGTCGACCGCGACCTGGGGCTCGCCCTCAAGATCCGCGCCGCTGACGGCGGCCGGCGGTGGGGCCCGCACGGCGCTCTTCTCCATGCGCGCAAGCAGGACCGCGAGCTGCGCCAGTCGCGCCGCCTTCTCTACGTCGCCGTGACTCGCGCGCGCGACCTGCTCGTTCTCTCGGGGCGGGCGGCGAGCGAGAAAGAATCATGGCGAGGCTTGATCGACCGCGTCGCCGGCGAGGCCGAGGAGCGCGGCCTGCTTCGCATCGTCCGCGAGGTCGAATTGCCCACCCGCCCGGCCGAGCTTCCCTCGCCCGAGGTCCTCGCCACCGACGAGATGCGCGCGCTTTTGCGGCGCGTCGAGGCTCCCCTCGCCTCCGGGCGCTCGACCATCTCGGCTGCGGTGACACAGATCGCCGACGCGGCCGTCTGCGCGCGGCGTTACCAGCTGCTGCACGAGCAGGGCCTTCTCGAGCGGCCGGGCGCCGAGCCGGACCTGCCCGATCCGCTCGGCCCCGATCGGCCGGCCGCCGATCGCGGCACGCTGGCCCATCGGCTGCTGGAAATTGCCCCCTTGCGCTCCGACCGCGCCGAGCTGGGACGGCTCCTCGCGCTCGAGGGGGCGGACGACCCGGAGGTCATCGACGCCGCCTGCGCATTTCTCCAGACGCCGCTTGCGCAGCGGATGGCCGCCGCACCCGCCGATCGACTGCACCGCGAGCTGCCCTTCGTGCTCCACCTGCGCGGCGAGACCGAGCTGCTGCTGCGCGGGCAGATCGACGCCCTGCTCCTCGATGACGGCGCGGCGACGGTCGTCGACTACAAGTTCTCCGAGACGCGCGACCTGGAGCGCTACGCCGCCCAGCTCGACGCCTACGCGCTGGCGGCAGAGGAGCTGGTGAAAGGCGCGGTGCCGGTGCGCGCGGGCGTCGTCTTTCTCCGCTCGCGCGGAGCGCCGTTCGCGGAGCGCGCTCCGGGCGCTGCCGATCGCACCCGCCGGGAGCTTCTCGGCGCCGCCGCCGCCATCGCGCACGGCCGCCGCAGCGGCAGCTGGCCCGGCGTCGAGGTGTCGCGTTGCCGGGAGCTCGGCTGCGGCTTCATCCGCCGCTGCCACCCCGAAGAATCGCCACCCACGTCGCAAAGAGAATGACCAGGAGCACCAGCACGACCGTCCAGAGCGCCCGCGGGTCGGGCCGCGTCCGGTCTAGCAGCCGCTGCGCCTCCTCGCGCTCGCCGGGCGGGCCGGACTCGATCGCCTCCTGCAACATCCGCCGCGCGCTGCGCACGTCGCCTCTCTCCAGGGTCACGCGGGCGCGCGCCAGGAGGGAGGCAGGCGCTTGTTCGATCCGCGCTTCTGCTTTCTTCCTCGCCATTCGACGCGCGCACATTATCACTGCCGCTGAGATGGAGCGGCGCTGGTGATAAGACGAGAGCGATGGCCCAGACTTCGGAGCTGATCGAATTCCGCCGCGCCTTCGTCTGGCTGCTCTGCGGCATGCTCCTGCCCAGCGTGGCGCTGGTGGCCTTCGGCGTGGTGGCCGTGGCCAACGAGCGGGCGGCGGTGGAGCAGCGCCTCTCCGAGGACTACAGCGCGCGGCTCCAGGCGCTCGACCGCGATCTCTCGTCGCGCCTCGATCGCGCCGTCGATGCCGCTGCCCGGGGCGAGAACGACCCGCTGCTCTTCTCCCTCAGCGAGCGCATCCCCGAAGACCTCTCCGAGGCGCAGCGGCGCGCCGAGGCGCTGCCCGTGGGCAGCCACCTCCTGCTCGGCTTCGACGCGCAGGGCGAACGGCGCGCCGGCGCGCTCTTGCACGCTCCGGCGCGCGTGCTCCTTGTGCAGTTCGACCTCGGCCGGGTGATCGCCGAACTGCCTTCTCTGGCCGCCGCGCGCTTTCCCCGCGAGCGCGCCCGCTTCCGCATCGTTCCGCCGGTGGCCGGCTTCGCGGCGCTGCGCCGCTTCGTCGCCGAGGTCGCCCCCGCCGGCGCGACGGCCACCATCGTGGCCCGCATCCCGCTCGGCCCGCCGCTCGACGGATCCGCGCTCGCCGCCGAGCTGCCCGGCGACGATCCCGCCGCCACCCTGGCCTTCCGCAACCGCACCCTCTACATCGCGCTCCTCGTGCTCCTCTACCTGGGCATCGGCGTCGGCTTCGGCCTCACCATCCGCGAGATGCGCCGCGCTTACCAGGTCTCGCGGATGAAGACCGACTTCGTCGCCAACATCTCCCACGAGCTGCGCACGCCGCTCACCAGCGTACGCATGTTCGCCGAGACGCTGCGGGCGGGCCGCGCCGAGAGCCGGCAGGAGGTGAGCGAATGCGTCGAGCTGCTCGCTTCGGAAGCCGAGCGGCTCTCCAAGCTGGTGGAGAAGCTGCTCGACTGGTCGCGGGTGGAGAGCGGCCGGCGCATGCTGCAGAAGGAGCCCATCGAGGTGCCGCGCCTGCTCGAGCAGATCGGCGACGCCTACCGCGCGCAGCAGCTGCCCGCCACCTACCAGATCGAGCTGGAGCCGGGACTTCCCAGCATCTCGGTCGATCGCGACGCCATGGCGCAGGTGGTGCTCAACCTCCTGCACAACGCCGTCAAGTACACCGGCCCGCACAAGCTCATCCGCTTGCGCGCCCGCCGCGCCGGACAGTCGGTGGCCATCGAGGTGGAGGACAACGGCCCGGGCGTGCGGCCGCAGGACCGCAAGCGCATCTTCGAGCGCTTCTACCGCGCCGACGACTTGCTCTCGCGCAAGACCGAGGGCACCGGGCTGGGGCTGGCCATCTCCAAGAAGATCGTCGAGGCGCACGGCGGCAAGATCGAGCTGGAGAGCAAGCCGGGCGAAGGCAGCACTTTCCGCGTCATCCTTCCGGCGGCGTAGCGCATGGCCCGCATCCTCATCGTCGAAGACGACCGCGCCATCGCCCTGGGGCTACGGCTCAACCTGCGCAAGGAAGGCCACGACGTCTGGATGGCCCAGGACGGCGAGGAAGGGCTGCGCCTGGCGCTCGAGCCGGAGGTCGACCTCATCGTCCTCGACGTGATGCTCCCCGCCCGCAACGGCTACGACGTGCTCAAGGAGATCCGCCGCCGCGGCAACTCCGCGCCGATCCTGATGCTCACCGCCAAGGGGCTGGAGGGCGACAAGATCCTCGGCCTCAAGCTGGGCGCCGACGACTACCTGGCCAAGCCCTTCGGCCTGGGCGAGATGCTGGCGCGGGTCGAGGCGCTGCTCCGGCGGCGGCCGCCGCCCAAGGCGGAGCGGGAGCGGATCCGCTTCGGAGAAGTGGAGGTGGACCTCGACGCACAAACCGTCCAGCGCAAGGGCGAGCCGGTCGAGGTGAGCGCGCAGGAGTTCAAGGTGCTGCGCCTCTTCTTGACCTCCCCCGGCCGCGCGCTCAGCCGCGAGGACATCCTTGCGCGCTGCTGGGGAGCGGAGTACGAGGGCACGCCGCGCACGGTGGACAACTTCGTCCGCTCGCTGCGGGTCAAGCTGGAGGGGAACGCGGAGGAGCCGCGCCACTTCCTCACCGTGCGCGGGCACGGCTATCGATTCGAGAGGTGACCTTGAAGTTCCACCCGACCGAGCTTCCCGGCGTGCTGCTCATCGAACCCGACGTCTTCCGCGACGGGCGCGGTTTCTTCCTCGAGACCTTCCACGCGCGCAAATACCGCGAAGGGGGGATCGCTTTCGATTTTGTCCAGGACAACCACTCGCGCTCGGAGCGCGGCACGCTGCGCGGGCTGCACGCGCAATTGCGCAAGCCCCAGGGCAAGCTCGTCCGCGCGGTGCGCGGGGAGATCTTCGACGTCGCGGTGGACCTCCGGCCCGGCTCGAAGACTTTCGGCCGCTGGACGGGCGCGACGCTGTCCGCAGAAAACTTCCGCCAGATCTGGGTGCCGCCCCTCTTCGCGCACGGCTTCTGCGTGCTCAGCGAGGCCGCCGAGGTGGAGTACAAGTGCACCGACTTCTACGACAAGGCCGACGAAATCGGCATCGCCTGGAACGATCTCGAGATCGGCATCGCCTGGCCGCTGCGCGAGCCGCTGCTCTCCGCCAAGGACGCCGCTCTGCCGCGGCTCAGCGAGGTCCGCAAGCTGCTGCAGGGCTGATCAGCCCTTGTGGAATCGCCCGCCGCTCTTCGCCAGATCCTGCAAGAGCGGCGCGGGTGAGAAGCGGGCGCCGAACTTGTCCTGCCAGCGGCGCAGCTTCTCCACCACCTGCGCAGCGCCGAGAGAGTCGGCGTAGCGGAAGGGCCCGCCGCGGAACGGTGGCCAGCCGAGGCCGAAGATCGCGCCGATGTCGCCGTCGCGCGCCGAGCGGAGGATGCCTTCGGCGAGGCAGAGCGCCGCCTCGTTGACCATCTGCAGAACACAGCGCTCGGCGATCTCGTTCTGCGGCGGCGAATGGCGCCGCTGTCCCCCCGGCAAGAGCTCGTAGACGGTGCGGTCGACGACCTTCTCCTTCGAGCCGCTCTCGCCGTAGAGGTAGAAGCCCTTCTTCGCCTTGCGCCCCAGCCGCCCGTTCTCGACCAGCTTCTCGAATCCCGCCGGCGCCTTGACCCGCTCGCCGAAGGCCTCCTCCAGGATGTGCGCGACCTTGGCGCCGACGTCGATGCCCACTTCGTCCATCAGCTGCATCGGGCCGACGGGGAAGCCGAAGTCGACCAGGGCCTTGTCGATGTCCTCCACCGCCGCCCCCTCGCTCAAGATGTGCGAGGCCTCGTTCATGTACGGCAGGAGGATGCGCGAGGTGTAGAAGCCGACGCCGTCGTTGACCACGATGACCGTCTTGCCGATCTTCTTCCCCAAGGCGACGATGGTCGCCACCGTCTCCGACGAGGTCTTCGAGGCGCGGACCACCTCCAGCAGCGGCATCTTGTTGACCGGCGAGAAGAAGTGCATGCCGATGACCTTGTCGGGCCGCTCGGCGGGCTCGGCGATCTTGCCGATGGGCAGCGAAGAAGTATTGCTGGCGAAGATGGCGTTTGGCGCCTCGCGCTCGACCTCGCGCAAGACCGCCTGTTTGACCTTCAAGTCCTCGAAGACCGCCTCGATGACGACATCGGCGGTCTTCATCCCGCTGTAGTCGGTGGCGACGGTGACGAGCGCCAGCTTCTCGTCGCGCTCGCGCCGGGTGAGCCGCCGGCGCTTGACCCGCTCCTCCAGAATGGCGGCGATCTGCTTGAGACCGCGCCCCAGCGCGGCGTCGTCCTTGTCCTTCAGCCGGACCGGGATGCCGGCGTCGGCAGTGACGTAGGCGATGCCCGCGCCCATCAGGCCCGCGCCGAGCATGGCCACCTTGTTCACCGGCCGCGGCTTGACCGAGGGATCGTCGACGCCGCTGTCCTTCTTCAGCTCCTGCGTGGCGAAGAAGATCTCCACCAGCCGCCGCGAGACGTCCCCGACCAGGAGCTCGCCGAAGAGGGACGCCTCGGTGCGATAGCCCTCTTCGGGCCCCTTCTCCACCCCGACGCGGACAGCCTCCAGCGCCTTCTCCGGCGCCGGATAATGGCCGTGCGTCTTCGCCTGCAATGCCTTGCGCGCCTGCTGGAAGAGGATGCGCCGGCCGACGGGATTCTCCTCGAGGGCGACGGTCTGCAAGACTTCCGCATCGGCCATCGATCGCAAGATTCTCGGCAATCCCCCCTTGAGATCGAGCTTGGTGCGCTGCGGCCGCAGCTCGCCCTTCGCCAGCTCCAGCGCCCGGCGGCGCGCGACGTCGCGCAAGATCGCCCGCGGCACCACTTCGTCGACGAGGCCCAGCTTGCGCGCCTTCGCCGGCCGCACCGATTTCCCGGCGAGGATGATGTCGAGCGAGTGCGCGATTCCGATCAGCGCCGGCAGCCGCTGCGTGCCGCCCGCAGCCGGCAGAAGGCCGAGCTGGACCTCCGGCAAGCCGAGCTGCGTGCGGGGCGAATCGGTCGCGATCCGATAATTGCAGGCCAGCGCCAGCTCCAGCCCGCCGCCCAGCGCCGGGCCGTGCAGGGCGGCGACGATCGGTTTGCGCTTGCCCAGTTGCTCGACGCGCGACATCGCCGCCTGCGCGCCGCGCGAGAGCGCGGTGGCTTCGGCTTGCGTCTGGATGCGCTGGAGCATCTCGATGTCCGCCCCGACCACGAAGCTCTCGGGCTTGCCCGAGGCCAGCACCACCGCTTTCACCGCCGGGTCCTCGGCGATCTTGCCGAAGACCTCCTCGAAATCCTCCTGGAAGGAGCCGCGCAGCGTGTTGACCGGCTCGCCGGGGATGTCCATCAAGAGCAGCGCCACTCCGTCGGGCCCGACCTCGACGCGGAACGCGCTCATGTCCGCTCCAGGATCACCGCCGCGCCCAGCCCGCCCGCGGCGCAGACGGAGATGAGCGCCGTGTTCTTGTCCTTCTCCTCCAGCTCGCGCAGCGCCTGGTGGACCAGGCGCGCGCCGGTGGCGCCGAAGGGATGGCCGAGCGCGATCGAGCCTCCGCGCGGATTGAGCTTCTCCTCCGGCACTTCCCCGATGGGCGCCGCTCCGCCCAGGTACTCGTCGGCGAACTTCTTCGACGCCCAGGCCTGCAGATTCGAGAGCACCTGCGCGGCGAAGGCCTCGTGGATCTCGACGAGATCGATCTCGTTCAGGGTCAATCCGGCGCGCCGCAGCGCCTTGGGCGCGGAGAAGGCGGGCGCCTGCAGGAGCTGCCAGGCGGGATCGACCGCGGCATAGGCATAGGCGCGCAGGAAACCGAGCGGGCGCAATCCCAGCTCGCGGGCGCGCTCCTCGGCGCAGAGGACCAGCGCGGCGGCGCCGTCGGTCAGCGGCGAGGAATTTCCCGCGGTGATCGAGCCGTACTTCCTGTCGAAGACGGGCTTGAGCTTGGCGTATCCTTCCAGCTTGGAATCCTTGCGAACGATGTTGTCCTCGCCGACGACGACATCGAAATTCTTGCCGGTGAGGACGCGCATCACTTCCTTGCCGAACTTGCCCTTCTCCCACGCCTGCGCGGCAAGAAAATGCGAGCGGTGGGCAAAAGCGTCCTGCGCCTCGCGGCTGATGCCGTTCTCCTTCGCCATCTTCTCGGCGCTCTCGCCCATCGACAGCCCGGTGGAGTACTCGGCGATCGCCGGCGGCACCGGCAGGAGGTCCTTGGCGCTCACCTCGGTGAAGGCCTGCAGCTTCTCCATCAGATTGCGGCCGCGCGAGGCCGCCACCACCGCCTGCGCCACCGGGCGCGAGTACATGATGGGGACGTCGCTCATCGCCTCTGCGCCGCCCACCAGCGCGAGGTCCACTTCGCCGAGAGCGATGGCATCGGCCGCCGAGGTCATCGCCTCCAGACTCGTGGCGCAGGCGCGCACCACCGAATAGGCGTCGACGTTCTTGGGCAGCCCCGCGGCGAGCCCCACCTCGCGGGCGATGTTGGAGAGCTGCACCGAAGGGATCACGGTGCCGAAGACGATCTGGTCGATGGCGGAGGTCGGGATCTCCGCGCGCTGCACCAGCTCGGCGACCACTCTCTTGCCCAGCTCCAGCGCGGAGAGATCCTTGAAAGCGGTGCCGGCTTTGACGAAAGGAGTGCGCAGGCCGGCGACGATGGCGACGCGGCGGCCGGGACGGGTGGCCATTCGAGGGAACCTCCAGAAGAGTCGCGCGGTATATCGGCGTCAGCGCTGCTTTTCAACCGCCGATTGCCAGACGGCGCGCGACACCTCGCGCACGGCGGCCGCCCCTTGCTCCAACGTGGCGAAGCCGCGGGTCATCACCACCAGTACGTAGGGCTTGCGGCCGGGCGGATAGACGAGCGCGGCGTCGTGGTAGATGCGGTCGATGTCGCCGGTCTTGTGCGCGACGCGCGTGCCTTTGGGGAGCGCGGCGGGGATGCCTTCGTTGAATTCCTGCCGGGCGAGCAACTCGACGATCTCCGGCTGCGCCGCGCTCGCCTCGAGCAGGACGGCCAGGTCGTGGGCGGTGGTGGTGTTGTTCAGGCCCTTCGCAAAGGCCTTGCCGTCCTCGACGCCGCGGAGGACCTCGATGTCCCTGGCGCCCAGCTCGCGGCACACCTGCGTGATGCGCGCGGCGTCGAGGCGCTGCAGGACCAGATTCGTGGCCAGGTTCGAGGAGCGGATGATCATCCGCTCGAGCAGGACCCGGAGCGGGACCTCGCGGCCCAGCTGCGTGTAGGGCCAAGGGTCGCCGTCATCCTTGGGATCGACGGAGAAGTCGCTCCCGTCGGCGAGGCTCTTGAACTTGTTCTCCACGCGCACCGGCTGGTCGAGGTCGAGCTCGAGCCGGTGCGCCGCCAGCAGCACCGCCAGCTTCATGGTGCTCGCCGCGTGCATCCGCTCGCCCGCCGCGAGCTCGACGCGCTGTCCGGTCTGCAGATCGTGAAACGAGATCGCGATGGTCTGCGCGGCGTGCGCCGCGAGGATGATCTTGAGCATCTGCTCGAGCATCAGGGCTCGTCGCGCAGCTTGAGCAGGTAGTCCCAGGAGTAGATGCCGGTCGAGTGCTGGTCGCTCCATTGGATCTGGATCGCGTAGCGCCCTACCTGCTGCATGCCGCGAGGCTTCACGCCCTCGGCCACCTGGGCATCGCCGACCACGCGATTGCCGCTCCACTCCTCGACGCACTCGGCGCAGGGACAGCGGGCGCGCAGCCAGCGGGGCGCGAACTTCGATTCCTTGCCGTCGTCCCAGCGGACGACGAGGTTGCCTTCGCCATCGAAGCCGAGATCGATGGGCTTCGGCTGCGGCTTGTGCGGCTTGAGCTTGTCGAGCAGTCCCATCGCCTCATCCTCCTCCCCCCTGTGCGGCCGCGCAATCTGCTATGCAGCGCGGATGCTCCATTCCGGCGCCCTGTTCGACGCCGTCGCCCTTCCCTACGATCTGCTCACCCGCCATCCTGTCTGGGAGCGCCACTGCGCGCTGATGGCCGGGCGGCTCCCCCGCGGAGCGAAGCGGGTGCTCGACCTCGGCTGCGGGCCGGGGAACTCCACCGTGCACCTGCGCCGTGCGGTGGGGAGCGGCGCGCTGGGCGGGGATTACGCGATGTCGATGCTGCGCCGCGCGCGGCGGCGAGCGCTGCCGGTGGTTTGTCTCGATGCGGGCACGCTGCCCGTGCGCGATGCCAGTCTCGACGCGGTCACGATGCACAGCGTGCTCTATCTCTTGCGCGACCAGCCGGGCGCGCTTGCGGAAGTGCGCCGCGTGCTCCGACCCGGCGGCCGCGCGCTGCTCCTCGAGCCGCAGGCCGGGCACCTCAACACCGCGCGGGGACTTGCGCGCGCGCTGCGCACTCCGCTCTGGGCCGGCGTCGCCCTGCTCTGGCGAACGATGAGCGCGCTCTACGGCCGCTTCACTCCCGAGCGCCTCCGCGCCGCGCTGGAGTCGGCCGGCCTGCGCGTCCTTACGATCGACGAAACGCTCGGCGGGCTCGGCCTTCTGGCGGTGGCCGAGAGGTGACGCTGCGCCTCTTGCACTTCTCCGACCCGCACGTGCAGCTGCCTCGCTGGCGCGAGCGCAGCCTGCGCGAGCTGGGGCCCCTGCGCGCGCTCGCCACCGTCGAGCTGTGGAAGGGCCGCGGCCGCGACTACGACGGCGCCCTCGACAAGCTGCGCGCCATCGTCCGCGACGCCGATGCGCTGCGCGCCGACTTCTGCATCCTCACCGGCGACCTCACCCAGCTGGCGCACGAGGAGGAGTTCGCGCTGGCCCGCCAGGCGCTCGAGCCGATCGTGCCGCGGCTCTTGTGCATCCCCGGCAACCACGATCGCTATCCGCTCGGGACGACCGCCAACAAGCTGTACGAGAAATACTTCCCCGAGGCCTCGCTCTTGCCGCGCGCGATCACCGACCAGGTCGCGGTGGTGCCGGTCGATACGGTCGGCGAGCTGAGCTGGCCGGTCCTCTCGCACGGCCGGGTCGAGCGCCCCCAGCTGCGGCAGCTCGAGCGCACTCTGGGCGATCCCGCCTGGGCGGCGCGCTGCAAGCTGGTGCTCACCCATCATTCGCCGACGAGGCGCGGAGCGAGGCGAGACTGGCCGCTGCACGACCTGCGCGGCGCGGGCGCGCTCTTGCGTTCCTGCGCGAGCGGCGCCGACGCCATCCTTTGCGGTCACGTCCACGACCGCTTCGACGATGCTGCCCGCGCCGGCAGGCCGCGGGTCATCTGCGCCGGCTCGGCGACCGAGCGGAACAAGGAAGGATACTGGCTGATCGAGATCGAGCGCGGCCGCATCGCGGCGGTCACCCGGCGCAGGTTGGGGGGCGCGACGGCCTGAGATTCTACTCATCCCGCAGCGCCACCGCCGGATCGAGCCGCGAGGCGCGCGCCGCAGGATAGATGCCGGCGAGCAGGCCGATGCCGCAGGAGACGCCCAGGCCCAGCGCGATGGCCCACGCCGGCACCTCGGCCGGGAAGGTGAGGAAGTGCGCAACCGCCGTGCCGGCGAACCCGAGGAGGACGCCGATGATGCCGCCGAAGCAAGCCAGCAGCACCGCCTCGATGACGAACTGCATGAGGATGCGCGTCCGCCGCGCGCCGAGCGCCTTGCGCAGGCCGATCTCCCGGGTCCTCTCGGCGACCGCCACCAGCATGATGTTCATGACGCCGATGCCGCCCACCAGGAGCGAGAGCGCGCAGATGAAGAGGCTCGCGGCGGTGACGGTCCCGGCCAGCTGATCGAAGGTGGCGCGCGCCGAGTCGTTGGAGAACATCTCGAAGTCGTTGTCGGCGGTGGCGGCGAGCCCGCGCGCGCGGCGGAAGGCGCCGATGGCGAGGTCCTGCAGCTTCTGCATCTCGTCGTGCTTCTTCGCCATCACGGTGATGTTCACCGAGCGGCCGGTGCCGTACAGCTCGAGGAAGAGCGTGATGGGGATGGCGATGAGGTTGTCGGGATTTCCTCCGCCCAGGGGCCCGCCGCCCAGCCGCTCGACGGAGCCGACGACTTCCAGCTCGAGCCGCCCCAGCCGCACTCTCTGCCCGATGGCGTCGCCGTTGGGGAAGAGCACGTCGACGGCGCCGGCGCCGAGCACGCAGATGCGGCTGGCGCTCATCGCCTCGGCCTCGCTGAAGCCGCGCCCCGAGCCGATGGGGAGGTTGTTGTTGGTGAAGAACTCGGCGGTGCCGCCCGCGACGGCGCCGCCCTGATCGATCTGCTTCCCGGCGGAGATCTCCTTGCCGAACTCCCACACCTCCGCGCCCACCTGCTTGGCCTGGGGCAAGAGGTCGCGCAGCTGGAGCGCCTGCGTGACGGTCAGGTTCTTGCGCCGGAGGATCTCCGGCGAGAGCGCGCCGAAGTTGAAGTTGGGGAATTTCTGGATCTGGAAGACGTCGGCGCCGAGGCCGCCCATGTTCTTGTCGATCGAGTTCTGCAGGCCGTGCAAGAGCGACATCATCGAGACCACGGTGAAGACGCCGATGACGATGCCGAGCAGCGTGAGGCCCGAGCGCAGCTTGTGGCCGGAGAGCGAAGCGAAAGCGAGCCGCAGGTCGTCGAGGCGCGCGATGGCAACCCGCCGCGCCCGCTCGCTCCAGGCCGAGGCCCGCAGCCTGACGCCCGAGGCCTGCGCCGCGATCTCACTCATATCGGAGCGCCTCGATCGGATGCAGGAACGCGGCGGTCAGCGCCGGCCAGAGCCCGAAGATCGCTCCCAGCACCGCCGAGCCGACCACCCCGCCCACCACCACGCGCGGATCGATGGCCGCCGGCATGGGACTCAAGATGTCGATCAGCGCCGCCCCTCCCGCGCCCAGCGCGATGCCGAGCGCGCCGCCCACCGCGGCTACCATGATCGCCTCGCAGAGGAACTGCATGAGGATGGTCATGCGCCGCGCTCCCAGCGCGCGGCGGATGCCGATCTCCCGCGTCCGCTCCTTCACCGAGACGAGCAGGATGTTCATGATGCCGATGCCGGCGACGATGGCGGTGATGATGCCCACCAGGATTCCCACCACGTTGGTGGCCATCATCATCTGGTTGAAGCCCTGGAGGATCTTGTCCTGGCGGTTGACCGAGAAGGTGTCCTCCTGCTCGGGACCCAGGCGGCGCGAGTTGCGCAGCACCGAGATGATCTCGTCCTCCGTCTCCATCACCTTTCCGGCCGGCGCGACCACGGCGATCACCAGGCCGCGCTTGGAGCCGAAGGAGCGGAGGAAAGAGCTGAGCGGCATCACCAGCCGCAGGTCCTGCGACTGGCCGAAGGCGTTGCCCTTGCGCATCAAGGTGCCGACCACCGTGCAGCGGGCCATCGGCCCGACTTTCAGCGCCTGGCCGAGGGGATCGCCGTTCTTGAAGAAGGCGTCTTCCAGGTCCGCGCCGATGACGCAGGCGTCGGTCCCCAGCTCGTGATCGAGATCGCTGATGAAGCGCCCGCGCTTGAGCTGCCAGCTGCCCGCGTCGAGGAAGGCCTCGGTGGTGCCGACGACGTTGACGGACTTGAGGTCCTTGTCACCCTGGCCGGGGATTCCCACCACCGCCGTGGTGTTGGTGCTGGGCGCGATGGCGACTGGCCAGGTGGCGTTTTTCTGCAGGGCGCGCCAGTCGAGCTGGGTGACGACCGGGCGGTTCTTGTACTTCCACC
The DNA here is from genome assembly GCA_005879315.1 of Deltaproteobacteria bacterium. GTDB lineage: Bacteria > Myxococcota > Myxococcia > Myxococcales > 40CM-4-68-19 > 40CM-4-68-19. The sequence goes on from VBLC01000040.1 coordinate 40,841, forward strand.
AGTCGTTTCCGCCGACGCCCCACTTCCACTTGTGCACATAGAGGGTGTTGGGGCCGAGCGAGTTGAGCTGCCGCGCGAAGCTCGCCTGCATGCCCGACTCGACCATGAAGATGGTGATCACCGTCATGATGCCGATGGAAATGCCGGTGATGGTCAGGGCCGCGCGCAGCTTGTGGCTGGCGATGGAGATGGCGGCCTGGACGATCGCTTCGCGCAGCTCGGCGAAGAAGCGCAGCACCTTGCGGAAGAAGCCGAGGTCGCGCGGTTTCATCGCGAGGGGGATGCTGAGGGCCGATTCGGTCATCGCTGCACCGTGGCCGCCTGGGCGGCGAGAAGCTGCGCCACTGCTTCGGCGCCGAGCGCCTCGGCGTTGCCCATCGCGACCTTGACGCCGGGGCCGTCGGCGATGACGAGCCCGTCGACCAGCCGCACCGCCCGCGGGCAGCGCGCCGCCAGCTTCGGCTCGTGGGTGACGAGCACGATGGTGTTCTTGCGGCCGTGCAGGTCGTGGAAGAGCCCGACGATCTCCTCGCCGGTCTTGCTGTCGAGGTTGCCGGTGGGCTCGTCGGCGAGCAGCAGCGAGGGCTGCGTCACCAGCGCCCGGGCAATGGCCACGCGCTGCCGCTGGCCGCCGGAGAGCTCGGCGGGCTTGTGGGTCATCCGGTCGGCGAGGCCCACCAGATCCAGCGCTCCCTGCGCGCGAGCGCGCCGCTCCTTCTTCGAGACGCCGCGATAGATGAGCGGCAATTCCACGTTCTCCAGCGCGGAGGCGCGCGGCATCAGCTGGAAGCTCTGGAAGACGAAGCCGATCTCCAGATTGCGCACGTCGGCCAGCTCGTCGTCGGACAGCTCGCTCACGTCCCGGCCGGAGAGGCGATAGCGACCCGCGGTCGGCACATCCAGGCAGCCAATGATGTTCATCAGCGTGGACTTGCCCGAGCCCGACTGGCCGACGATGGCGACGAACTCCCCGCGGTCGATCTGCAGATGGATGTCGCGCAGCGCCGGCACCTTGGAGAGGCCCAGGTCGTAGGTCTTGACGATGTGCTCCAGCTCGATCAGCGCCATTCGATTCTCCCGGCCGTAACCGCCAGCTCGCTCAGCTACGGCCGCCCTGAGGGCCCGGCTTGTCGCCGCCCTTCTGGTCCTTCGTCTGCGGCTTGACCTTCTGCCCCTCCTGCAGCTCGCGGGCGAGCGTGCGATAGGGTCCGTCGACCACCGTGTCGCCGTCGGTGATGCCGTCGAGGATCTCCACGTCGGTGCGGCTGGCGATGCCGGTGTGCACCTCGCGCATCTGGGTGGCCCCGTCCTTGTCGACCACGAAGACGACCTTGACCGGCTTGGGCTTGCCGGTGGCGGCCTTGGTGGGTGGATCATCGGCCTTGGCCGGTGCGCCGGTTGCGCCGCCGGCCTCGGCGACCTTGATTTCTCCCTCGCGCTGGGCCTTCTGCTCCTTCTTCTTCGCCTCGCGCGAGGTGACCGCCTGGATGGGCACCATGATGACGTTCTCGTGCGTCGCGGTGGCGATCGACACCGCCGAGGACATGCCCGGCAGCGCGCCCTCGGGCGGCGAGTCCAGCGCTACGCGGACGAAGAAGGTGGTCACCTCGGCATCGGTGCCGGGGTTCTTGATCTGCGCGTTCTTCTGCACCGAGAAGACGTGGCCCTTGAACTGCTTGTCGGGGATGGCGTCGATGTCCACGGTCGCCTCGTCGCCGACATGGATCCCGACCACCTCGTGCTCGCCCACCTCCGCCTTGACCTCCATCTCGTTGAGGCCGCCCATGATCATGACGACGTCCTCGGAGAGATCGGACCCGCGGATGCGCTCGCCCACCTTGTGGTCGAGCTCGAGGATGGTGCCGTCGATGGGCGCGGTGAGCGTGGCGCGCGAGAGGTTGTAGAGCGCCGTGCTCAGCTGGCCCTGGTTCTGCGCCACCATCTCCTTCTGTTGATCGAGCCGGCTGACGTCGAGCTTGAGCGCCGTGTCCGACTTCTCCAGATCGGAGGCGCTGGCCAGTCTCTCCCGCACCAGCGTCTTCACCCGCTCCAGGTCGCGGCGGTCCTGGGCGATGCTCGCTTCGATCTGCACGATCTGCGCCCTGGCGGACGCCACTGCGCCGCGGAACTGCGCCACCTGCGCCTCCTGCAAGCGCTTGTCGATCTGCCCGAGCATCTGCCCGCGCCGCACCAGCTCGCCCTCCTTGACCGCCAGCGAGAGGAGATCGCCGGTGACGTTGCTGCTCACCTTGACAGTCTCGCGCGCTTGCAGGTGGCCGGCCGCCGTCACCACCCGGGTGACGCTGCCCTTCTTGGCCACCGCAGTGGTCACCTCGACGGGCGGCGGAGGATGGGGCTTGAGCCCCTGCCAGGTGGCGAAGCCCACCCCTGCGATGATGATGCCAGTCAGAATCCAGCGTCCGGTCGTCACTCTCAACCTCCCTGAGCGCGGCGCAACGCCGCTTCTGCTTCGCGTCCGTCGACCAGCGCGCCCACTCGCGCCAGGGCCGCCTGGGTCACTTTCAACTCCGCGTCGCGCACTTCCAGCTGCGTGCCGACGCCGACTTCCTGTCGGGTGCGCGCAAGGCGCAAGGTCTCGTTGGCGTTCTGCTCGGTCTGCACCGCCACCCGCGCCTGGGCGCGAGCGGCAGCGAGCTGCGCGACCGCCTTCTCCACGTCGGAGGCGACGCCGCGCCGGCCGGCGAGCAGGTCGGTCTCGCTCATCAGCGCGGTGAGCTCGGCCTTGCGCACGGTCGCGTCGGTGGCGAAGCCGCCGAAGATGTTCCAGGTCAGGTTCACGCTTCCCGACAGCTGACTGGAGTTGCCCAGATTCGGGTCGTCGAACTGCGAAAAGATGGGCGCGTTGCGGCCGTAGCTCCCGCTCAGGCTCACCACCGGCCAGTAGTCGCCTTTCGCCGCCGAGACCAGCTTGCGGTTCGAATCCAGAGTCAGGGCGAAGGCCTTCAGGCTGGGCCGGTTGGCGAGCGCGCGCTGCACCGCCGGGCCGGTCTCGGGAGGCGCGGCCGGCTCGGAGAACATCCGCGACCCCTCGACCACCGCCAGCGGCTCGCCCGGGTCGAGCCCGATGGACGCGGAGAGATCGGCCCGGGCCAGCTCCACCGCTCGCTCCTGCCCGAGGCGGATGATCTCGTCATTGTCGCGGTTGGCGCGCGCGGCGTAGACATCGGCCTGCGTGGCGCGGCCGCCCTCGAAGAGCCGCTGGGTGAAGTCGGCTTGATCGCGGCTCCGCTGGGCGGCATCGGCCAGGACCTGGAGCTGCCGCTGAGCGCGCACCAGCTCGTAGAAGCGCTGCTCGATCAGATAGGTGATCTGCAGCCTCTGCTCGTCCACTTGCGCCTGGCTCGCGGCCACGCCGAGGTCGGCGGCGGAGAGATTGTTCCACCACTTGCCCCCGTCGAAGACGAGCTGTCTCAGATTCAGGCCGGCCGTGTAGTTGTTGCTGAAGGTGAGCGAGGAGGGAATGGTGACGGCTCCGATGCCGGGGATGACCCGCTCGCCCTCCGGCGTCTGCGCCCGCGTGCGGCTGGCGCTGGCGTTGAAGTCGAGCCTGGGGAGGATGTTGGCCCGCGCCAGCACGCGGTCCTGCTCGGCGGAGAGCGAGAGCAGGATCTGCTTGCGCAGATCGGTGTTGCGTTCGAGACCGAGCTTGAGGGCATCGTCGAGCGTGAGCTGCCGCGCCAGCGCCGCGCTGGAGAAGAGCAACGCAAGAATCAGAGCGCGAGCCACTGTCTAGCCTCCCATCGCCACTTGCGTGAGGAGCCTCACGCAGACCCAGCCGATCATTGTCCCCCACATCGCACGCTTGAGCGCCACCTGCCCCGCGTGAGCGACTCCGTAGCCGAGCATCAGCGCCGCCCAGAGGGAGAAGAAGTCGAAGGTGTTGCCGAGCTTGAGCCAGGGGCCCATCAGAGGATGCCCGAGGACGGCGAAGATTCCGCTCAGGCTTCGTGGCGAGAGCTCCGCAGGGCCCGGCGGCAGGACGGCATGCTGCAAGGCGGCCACGGCGTCGAGCAGGTTGGCGAGCGCGCCCGGCAAGAGCGTCGCGGCCGCGACCGGCGCAACCGCGCTCCCCTTGACGCGGCCCTTGAGGAACCAGCCGAGTCCCAGCACCGCCAGGCAGGTGAGGCCGAGCTGCAGCGGCGCCTCGAACGCCCCGCGCGCGACCCTCGCCACCACGAAAATGCGCTCGGCGGTCCTGGTCTCGTCCTCGATCTGCCGGTCGCTCATGTTCTGCAGCCCGCCCTGCTTCTCCAGGCGCTGCAGGGTGGCGTCCTTGGCGTCGACGCGGAGGGAGTGCGCGCCGCCCGCCAGGAGCGCGCAGACGAAAGCGATGATGAAGGCGAGCTTGACCCCGCCGGTGCGCGCCTGCCGCTCCATGCCGGCATCGGGCGCGACCAGGGCCAGCAAGGCAGGCGGCAGGGCCCTTCCGGCCGCAGGCAGCTCGGCTTCGCTGGTCACGATCACTCGATACCTCCGCGGACGCCCCTGCTACGGCGGGCGCACCGCGCTATTTCGTCCCCATGTGACTTCGGCGGCCGGCGGAGTTAGCATGACTGGGATGCGCCGACTTCTTCCCCCCCGGCAGACCATCTGGCTTCTCGTCGCCGGGCTCCTCTGCCTGATGGCGGCTGGGGTGGCGAGCATGCGAAAGTTCGGGCCGCCGCGCGGACACGTGTACGCGGCGCTGCAGAAGAACCACTGAGCGACGGCCTCTATCGAAGTGCGCCATCGCCCGCCGGCCCGGCGAGGTGCCGCAGGATGTTCTCCAGCAGAGGGCCGCCCGGCAATTCGGACACCGCTTCCTCCAGCCGCCGGGCGAAAGCGCGCGCCGCGCGGGTGCGGTCGACCTTGAATCCACCCCGCTCCAGCTCGTCGAGCAGCGGCTTGGCGGCGAGCAGCGCGCGCGTCGCGGCGGTGACGAGCCTGGTGCGGAATTTCCACAGACGGGCGCCCGAGAGATCGCCGAGAACTTCGGCGGCGAGCTTGCGCGCCTCCGCGCTCCGCGGCGCATCGACGCCGCGCAGGCTTTGCAGAAGCGCCTGGAGCGGCGGATAGGTCAGGCTGCGCGCGAGCACCTCCTCGATCTGCGGCACGATCGCTTCGCGGACGATCAGGCTGCAAGCCGAATCGAGATCGTCGTCCTGCGCTTTGAAGAGCTGCGCCAGGCTATAGAGCGCCTCGGGGGGTTGGCGCTGCGCCGCGGCCGGAAAGCGCTCGCGGAAAAAGATGTAGAGGTCCATCCACGCTGCCGCTCGCCGCGAGCGCAGCCGGAAGTGCTCGACTGCGCCGCGCGGCAGGCGGAGAAAGCCGTCGGGATCGATCACCGCCTGCTCGCTGCACAAGAGCGCCGGCGCGGGGAGGAGCGTCGCGGCGGCGTGCTCGACGTGGAGGAGGAAGGAGAGCGCGGAGCAGGTCGCCTCTTGCGCCACCGGCGCCGTCTCGAGCGCCCAGCGAGCGAGCGCTTCGGGGGGGACGCGGATGTCGGCGAGCTCTTCTTGCAGGCGGCGCATCGATCGCCTCCGTTCGAGTACCGATGGTACGCGACCTGCCAATGTTCGCAAGTGTGCAGTCCCTTTTCGCCGACGGGGACGACGCAGCGTGCTAACTTTGCCGCGATGCTGCTGACGCGGGAGGAGATGACCTTCGACTTCGGCGGCGGGCGGCTGCGCGCCGACCGGGACCGGAAAGTGCTCGCCTGGATGATGAACCAGTTCCTCTACGGCGAGGTCTCCGGCATCCAGTGCGGCCACTGGCTCTACCAGGCGCCCGACCTGGAAGCGGCCCGGTTCTTCGCGCGGCAGGCGGTGGAGGAGTTCCAGCACGTCGACAACTTCGTCCGGATTTTGCAGCTGCTCGGCGAGGAGCCCGCCCCCGCGCACCCGCTGGTGCGCTTCCTCAGCACCGGGATGATGCCCGGCAGCTTCGAGGAGCACGTCTGCCTGGAGATGGCCGTCGGCGAGGGGCTGGTGTTGATGGCGCTCTACGGGGTCATCGATACCGTCGACCACCCCGAGATCCGCGCCGTCCTCGAGCGCGCCGTGAAGCAGGAGGAGCGGCACGTCGACTTCGGTGAAGAGCGGACGGTGCGCGCGCTGCGCGAGCGGCCGGGGCTGCGCCGGCGCCTTCTTGGATTGTCGCTGGTCTCGCTCTGGGCCGTGCGCCGGTTGACGTCCTTCATGCGCAAGCGGCTTCCGGTGGATCACGAGGTGTTATCGAAATTACCGGATTTTTTGCAATTCACCGTCGAGTGCGCGGAGAAGCGGCTCTTGCGGATGGGGGTTTTGGACCAGCCCCTCGCGCAGATGTCAGCCCTTTCGAAGGCGACCGCAGTGGCCGAAGCGTACCTCTCGACGGCGGCGTCGCTGCCGCTGCGCCTTTTGCCGCGCAAGCGCCTCACCGACACGTACCTGCGCGACCCGGCCATGCGCCACGGCGAGGAGCAACCGATCCGCCTGGTCCGGTAGTTTCAATCCTGGAGCGCTCGCGACACCGTCCGTCTGACCAGCACCGGCAGCACCTCGCGGCGCCACTCGGGATCGACGCCGATGTTCGTCAGCGGCTTGCACTGCTTCTGCGCGCGTCTGGCCAGCTCCTCGGCGACGCGCGCGTCAGCCGGGCGGCCAGCGAGGTCTTCCAGTCCTCGGATCAGCGCTGGCCGGGCGGCGATGGCGCTCACGCAGAGCGCGACGGATTTGACTGCGCCCTGCGCGACCTCCAGCGCGACGGCCAGATTGAGCGCCGGGAAGTCGATCGCGGCGCGCATGCGCAGCTTGCCGAAGGCCTGCTTGAGCGATCTGGCCCGGACCGGCACGCGCACCTCGACGAGAAGCTCGTCGGACTGCAGCACCGTATTGTGCACGCCGTCCTGGAGGTAGAAGTCGCGGAGCGGCAAGATGCGCTCGCCGCGCGGCGAGACCAGGCGCACCGAAGCGCCGAGCGCGAGCAGCACCGGGGCGGTGTCGTTGGAGGCCGCCGCCACGCAGCGCTTTCCACCCTTGACCACGTGGCAGAGGGTGCCGTCCTTCTTCAGGCAGAAGCCGAGCGCGCTGCGCCAGAAGTAGGTCTGGTTGATGTAGACGCAGCGCGTGTCGAGGCAGAGATTGCCGCCGAGCGTGCCCATCCGCCGCAGCTGCGGGCCGGCGATCTGCGCGCAGGCATCGGCCAGCGCCGGGAGCATCGAAGCTTCGCGGGAGAGCTGGTCGATGGAGCAGAGCGCGCCGAGCTTGACGAAGTCGTCCTCCTCGCGGACATAGCGCAGCTCTTTCGATAATCCCCGCAGCGCGACCAGGTGCTGGGTCTCGTACATTCCATATTTCAAATTTGGAACGATGTCGGTGCCGCCGGCCAGGACCCGGGCGCCGGGTTTGTCGCGCAAGAGCTCCACCGCCTCGGCGACCGAGCCGGGCCGCAGCACCTCGACGGCAGGGAGCGTCATCATGCGGCTCGCTCCTTGTCGCGGCGCTCTCGCAAGAGCTTGAGGATGCGCTGCGGATAGAAGGGCAGCTCGCGGATGCGGATGCCGCAGGCGTCATGGAGGGCGTTGGCGATGGCGGGAATGGCGGGGTGCAAGGGACCCTCGCCCGCCTCCTTGGCGCCGTACGGCCCGCCCGGATCGTTGCTCTCGACGATGAAGGACTCCAGATCCGGGGTGTCGAGCGAGGTGGGAATTCGATAATCGAGCAGCGAAGGACCGAAGAGCAGGCCTCGCTGGTCGTAGACCATCTCCTCCATCTGTGCCTCGGCCGCGCCCATGTAGACGGACCCTTCGATCTGGCCTTCGACGAGGGTGGGGTTGAGGGCCTTGCCGCAATCGTGAGCCGCCCAGATCTTGCTGACCTTCCAGATGCCGGTCTCTTCGTCGACCTCGACTTCGGCGACGTGGGCAGTGAAGGAATACGCCGGCGAGGCGCCGATGGTGCCGCCGCGATAATCGCCACCGAGCTTCTGCGTCCGATAGCCGCCGGCCGCTGCCAGGGGCGCTCCCTCGATCGCCTCGGCGCGCTGGCAGGCCTCGGTGAAGTTCGCGCCGCCGGCAACGCGCAGCTTTTCGGCGAGCTTCAGGCAGGCCTCGCGCGCGGCCAGACCGACCATGAAGGTGACGCGGCTGGAGTAGGCCCCGAGATCGACCGGCGTCAGATCGGTGTCCGCCGCCACGATGGTGACGTCGCGCGGATCGCAGCCGAGCTCCTCGGCCGCGATCTGGCAGAGCAAGGTGTTGACGCCCTGCCCGATGTCGGAAGCGCCGGAGAAGATGGCCACGCGCCCGGAGCGGTCGAGCTTCACCAGCACGCCGCTCTGGGGCATCTCATTGGGATAGACGGGATAGGCCGTGCCCGTGATGTACATCGAGCCGGCCACACCGAGGCCGCGGCCCGGGCCGAGCTTGCCGTGCCGCGTGCGCCAGCCGGAGGCCTCCTCGACCAGCTCCAGGCATTTCAAGAAACCATTGGAAGTGATCTTCTGGCCGTTGACCGTCTCGACGAACTCGCCGATGAAATTGCGGCGCCGCACCTCGATGGGGTCGATGCCCAGCTTCTCCGCGGCCTCGTCGAGCGCCACTTCGAAAGCGAAGCGCGGCTGCACCGAGCCGTGGCCGCGCTTGGGGCCGCAGGGCGGCTTGTTCGTGTACATCCGCTTGCTGTCGAATCGATAGGTCCCGAACCGGTAAGGCCCGGTGAGCAACTGCCCGGCATAGTAGGCGGTGACCAGGCCGAAGGAAGCATAGGCGCCGCCGTCGATGAGGATCTTGTTGTCGACCGCCGAGATGCGGCCCTCGCGGTCGAGCGCGACGGTGACGTCCATCTTCATCGGATGGCGACCGCGATGGGCATAGAAGACCTCTTCTCGGGTGAAGAGGATCTTGACCGGCCTGCCGGTCTTCAAGGCCAGCTTGGCCACGCAGAATTCCAGAGAGAAAGGATCGCTCTTGCCGCCGAAAGCTCCGCCGAGCAGCGGCTGGATGACGCGCACTTTCGCCTGCGGCAGTCCCAGGACGCGGGAGAGCTCGCGCTGCAGGTAATGGGGGATCTGCGTCGAGCTCCAGACCGTGAGATTGCCGTCCGCGTCGACGCGCGCCACCGCGCAGTGCGGCTCGATCGGCGTGTGCGTCGAGCCGGCATAGAAATAGGTCTGCCGCGCGATGGTCGCCGCGGAGGCGAGCGCTTCGTCCACCGGTCCGAACTCGAGCTGCACCTGCTTGGTGATGTTGCCGACCTTCGCCCTTTCATTGACCTTGATCTCGGGATGGGCGAGCGCGTCCTCGGGTGTCAGGATTGCCGGCAAGACCTCATACTCGACTTCGATCAGCTTCAATGCCTCTTCCGCGGTGCGCTCGTCGAGCGCGGCCACGCAGGCGACCTCGTCGCCGACGAAGCGGACGTGGTCGGTGGCCAGCGCCTGCTCGTCGTGCGTCCAGGGGATGACGCCGTACTTCTCCGGCATCTCCGCGCCGATGAGCGTCGCGACGACCCCTGGGACTTGCAGAGCGGGGGATGGATCGATGCGGCGGATGCGCGCATTGGCATGCGGCGAGCGGAGGATCTTGGCGTGCAGCATGCGAGGCAAGGAGATGTCGTCGGCGTAGATGCCCGAGCCGTCCGCCTTCGACGCTCCATCCACCTTGGGGAAGCGCTTGCCGACGCTCACGGCACGATCTCCTTCACCGGATGCGCAACCGAATCGCTGGGCGCGGCTCGCTCGGCCTGCACCGGCGCGCGCGCGCTCGGTTTGCGCATGCCCGCCGCCACCTGGACCGCCTGATAGATCTGCGAGTATCCGGTGCAGCGGCAGAGATTGCCGCTGAGCGCTTCCTTGATCTGCGGCAGCGAGGGCTTGGGACAGTTGTCGAGCAGCGCGCGCGCGGAGAGCATCATCCCCGGCTGGCAAAATCCGCACTGCAGCGCGCCGCAGTCGACGAAGGCGCGCTGGACGACATCGAGCCCCTGCGGACCGGCCAGCCCTTCGATGGTGGTGACGGCGAGGTCCTGCGCGTCGGCGGCCAGGGTGATGCAGGAGAGGATCGGCTCGCCGCGGCCGCTGCCTTGGCGCGGCCGCGCCAGGACCGTGCAGGCCCCGCAGTCGCCCTTGTCGCAGCCTTGCTTGGAGCCGATCAGGCCGAGGTCGTAGCGGAGCGCCTCGAGCAGCGTGCGCTGCACCGGCACCGCCAGCGAATGCTCTTCGCCGTTGACGAAGAGCTTGATCAGCTCGGTCTTGCGCACGAGCGTTGATTAACCCCGAACGGCAACCGGCTCAAGGCTTCACGTCCAGAACCGACAGATGGGCTTCAGCGCGCAGCCTGCGCAGCGGCGAGCGTCCTTCCGAGCGGCGCAGGTCCCGCTGATGCCCAGGTGCGAGAGGGCAAAGTCGTAGCGGACTGGGTCTGCCGGATCGAGCGAGCGCAGCCGGCGGGTGACCTCTTCCGCCGTGCGCCAGGAGAGATCCTTCCGCCTCGTCAGGCCGATGAACCGGCCGATGCGGTGCACGTGGGTGTCGAGGGGCACGACCAGCTCGGAGACCGGCACTTCTCTCCACAGCCCGAAGTCGACGCCGTCGGGGCCGCGGACCATCCAGCGCAGGAACAGATTGAGCCGCTTGCAGGCGCTCCCCCTGCCCGGATGAGGCAGGAGGTGCTTGAGCCGCCGGGTCGGCGCGCGCCTGCCGGTGATGGGGCGGAAGTCGGCCGCGCACAGCTCATCGACAAAAGCGCCCAGCGCCGTCTTTATCGAAACCGAATTTCGATAATGTTTTGCAAACGAGGCGCCCAGCGAGCCGTGGGCGCGCAACATCGCTCCCGCGCCGTAGAGGAGGCAGGCGACGTCGCGCGCGTCGGTCATGCGATAGGCGAATCCGCTCGCGCGCTCGAGCAGCTCGGCCGGAGACGAGTCGCTCGCCGTCGCCGCCGGGGATGGACCGAGCCGATCGAGCAGCGCCGACAGCCGTGGCTTGAAGAGATCGACGCGGCCGTACGCCAGCGCGGACGAAAGCAACGCCGCCACCTCTACGTCGCGCGGATCGGAATAGCGATGCGGCAGCTCGACAGGGTCGCCGCGCACGCGCGCCGCGGCGTCGGTCCCTTCGAGCAGCCGCTCGAGCGCCGGCCGGAGCAGCGCGGCGCGCTTCCAGGTCATCGGGCGAGCTCCTCGAGCAGATGCCCCAGCTCAGGGAGGATGAGCTTGTCGCAAGCCAGCTCCACGGCCGCGGGGCTGCCCGGCATGGCGAAGACGAGAAGACCCTCGCGCGTCACGCCTGCGGCCGCGCGCGAGAGCATCGCCGCCGCTCCGATCTGCGCGTACGAGAGCATGCGGAAGAGCTCGCCGAACCCCGGCAGCGGCCGCGCCAGCACGCCGGAGATGGCTTCGAAGGTGCTGTCGCGCGAGGAGAGCCCCGTCCCGCCGGTGACGAGAGCGACCTGCGCTCCCGAGGCACGGGCGCGGCCGAGCTCCTCGAGAATGCGGGCCGGATCGTCGGGCACGATCGCCGAGCCGGCGAGGATGTGCCCGCGGTCGGCCAGCCGCGACTTGATCAGCTTGCCTCCTTCGTCGGTCGCGGCGGTGCGCGAGTCGGAGCAAGTGACGACGTAGACCCGGGCGGAAGCGGGGGCCCTCTCCTTGTGCTGCTCCGGGACGCTCTTGTGGTGGTGGGCCATCTCAATCTCCCACGCGGATCATCACCCGCCCCTTCTCGACGCGCACTTCGAAGGCGGGCTGGTCGCCGCACAATCGGGGAAAAGTGACGTTGCGGCCCGATCCCAGCTCGAAGGCGTACTCGTGGCAAGGGCAGACCACGGCGGACTTGGCGGCGTCGATCCAGCCGCCCGAGAGCAGACAGCCGGCGTGCACGCAGGAGTCGTCGAGCGCGCCGATCCGGCCCTGGTGGCAGGTGAGAAGGACCAGGCGCTCGCCGGCTTCCAGCCCGCGCAACTCGCCCTCGGTCAGGTCGGCCGGGCCGACGTCGATCCACATGAAGGAAACTCGCTATCACAAATTGACCCGCCTGCCGTTCGGCCTTACATCCCCGTCATGTCGAGAACTGCCCTGTTGCTCTTGCTGCTGGCCGGCTGTTCGCATGCCACCATCCCCGGAACGCAGATTCCAGACGAGCCGAAGACGCGCGCCGTCCTCGACGTGTTCGGCCGCTACAAATCGGCGCTCGAGTCGCGCGACGCGACAGCGCTCTATGGCCTGGCTTCGCCCTCCTACTACGACCCCGGCGACCCCGGCCGCGGCGTTGGTCCGACCGACTACCAGGCGCTGCAGGGCAAGCTGCAGCACGACTTCGACAAGGTGGCGGGCGTCAAGCTCGAGGTCACCCTCAAGGACGTGCAGGTCAAGGGCGAGGAGGCCCACGTCGACTACTTCCAGGTGCTTCGCTACGCGGTCAACACGCCCTCGGGCGAGCGTTGGAAGAGCGAGAGCGACGACGCCCGCATGAAGATGGTCAGGGTGGGCGGCGAGTGGAGAATCTCCTCAGGGCTGTGACCTGCGCGGACGGGTCTCGCGCCTCTGAAAAAAAAATAATTATTTTTTTTTAGCCCGCCGCCGCGCGGACCTCCGCCTCGCCGATCGAGTCCGCCGCCTGCAGGGCGGCGAGGGGCTGGGGGTGTCGCATCCCGGCCTGCCGCGCGCCCTCGCGGGCCGCGGCATAGCGCAGCACCCTCCAGAGGGCCTGCGACTCCTCCGGGAGGAGCCGTCGCATCGCCTGGTATCCCGAGACCAGCGCGCGCAGCGCCGCTACCGGCCGCGAGGCCGGCAGCGCCCAGCCCACCGCCGCATCGGCCAGGTCGAGAACGAGCGACGCCGAGCAGGACATGCCCGAGGGCAGGATTGCGCTGCAGCGGTCGCCGATGAACAGGGCGCGCGAGGGCCGCAGCCCGCCGTGGACGGCTCCGGAAGGCAACGGCGGCAGACCAGGCTCGAGCACCGCTGCGAGCGCGTCGCGGTCGGCGCCCACCGCAACCTTGGCCAGCGCGTCCTTCTGCCAGGAATCTCCCACGGAGGCGGGATGGGCCTCGCCGAGCTGGTGCAGCCGCGCCAGGAGCCGCCCGATCTCGAGCAGCTGCGGCACGGTGGCTGCTGCCGGCGCCAGCTCCTCGCCTGGCGGCCAGGGATAGCAGGCCGCGGCGGTGCCGGGCCTCTCGAGCTGGACGATGAACGATCCGCCCTTCGACCGCCGCGGCCGCGGCGCGGGATAGCGCGCCTCCGCCAGCAGATCGAACAGCGTCGCCTCGAAGGCGAGCCCGAGGGCCATGTCCGAGATGAGCAAGAGAAACCGGCCTGCCGGGGCATGGACGCGGCAGGCATCTGCGCCCGGAATGGCCGCGGAAAGCTCGTCGATGCGGGCCGGCGCTGCAGGCAGGTCGAACTGCAGCAGCGCCTGGGCGCGCAGCGACATACGCTCTCTCTATCAGAGCGCCCCCAAGCCCCGGAAGGCCTCCGGCGAGCGGCGGTCATCCTGCTGACCGATGGTCCTCTCTGCTGGCATCGGTACCATCGCCCGGCCTCTGTCCCGGGGTGTCGATGCCTGCCTGTCATCGCTTTCTTGCCGCCTCGCTCTTCCTCGCAGCCTGCAGCAATAGCAGCAGCGCCGATGGAGGCGGCGGCTTCGCACTGACTCTTTTGGGGAATGCGGACGTCGTGCTCCACCCCGGCGACCAGCGCACGCTTCAGGTCGTCCTCTCGGAGGATCAGGCCGGCCCCGTGGTGGGCGCCTCCGTTCGCTTCGATGTTCAAGGCGGCGAACCCGCCGGCGCGGTCCTCGACATGCAGGCCGCGCAGACAGACGACAGCGGCGTCGCGACAGTCCGCTTCACCGCCGGCAAGAGCGGCCAGCGGTTGAAGGTGGTGGCGAGCGCGTCGACCTTCGGGGTCCCGCCGGTCGCCTTCAGCTTCAATGTCATTCCGCTCCGGCGCTTGCTCCAGATCCTCGCCACCCCCACGACGAGCGTCTCCGCCGACGGGGCGAGCGCCACGGTCGCCGCGGGACTCTCCTCCTCGACCGCCCTCAAGGTCCGCGAGGTCGATCAAGACATCGGCAACGCCATCGCCGGCGACGCCATCAGCTTCACGCTGCCGCCGGTGGCCAAGGCGAGCTGGAGCGAGTCGAGCACGCGCACCGCCAGCGCGCAGACCGGAAGCGGCGGCGAGGCGCAGGTCCTTCTGCTCTCGACACAATCGGCAGAAGGCCCCTGGCTGGTCACCGCGCAGTCGGCCGCTGGCGGTGCGGCCGTCGACTTCAGCGTCACCGTGCAACCAGCCGCGGCTTGCACCTCCAGCCAGCAGTGCAGCCCCGGCCAGACGTGCGTCGGCGGCCACTGCGTCGACGGTGGCGGGGACTGCACCTCCGGCTGCGGCAACGGCACGACGCCCGACGCCAGCGGCGTTTGGCTCACCAAGCACACCTACAGCATCTACGAAGCGCTCCCGCCCGCGCTGCGCACCGCTTTCGATCTGATCAAGTACGTCGACCAGGGGCTGCTCGGAAAGCTGGCCATCCCCGGACTGCCCAAGCCGGTGCAGCAGTGGCTCAACAAGCTCGTCTCTTCCATCCTGCGCCAGTACCTGCCCGACTGGCTGCAGCAGGTCGTTCACATCGCCGACGACGTCGTCACCGTCCTTTCCGACTTCCGCGCCGAAGGCTCGATGCGGCTGACGAAGGGCGCCGACCTCGCGCACCTGAAAGGAACCGAGGTCTGGACCAGCCTGGTCTTCTACTGGCTGCCGCTCTGCAATGGCGACATCGGCGGACCGGCCTACCCGCCTCCCGACTGCGCCCGCATCGACGTCGCCACCACCGACTCCGACAACCCCGGCGAGATCGGCCAGTGCAAGGGACAGTCGCTTTTGCCCATCAGCGTCCAGGCCATGCCCTTCACCGCCGGCGTCGTCGCGAAGGGGCCGAACAACGGAGCGCCCTTCGTCCTCGAGGTCGATCAGCGGCAGGTCTCGGTGAAGATGGGCAAGGTCATCCTCGCGCTGATCGATCAGCTCATCTCCTACGTCTCGCCCTACCGCTGCATCGACGAGATCACCGACTGCAAAGCCGGCCCGGGAAACTGCCCGCTCATCGATTGCTACGGCCTCGGGCAGGACGCCGACAAGCTCATCGGCGGTATCGGCACCACCGTGGAAGGGATCTGTGACGCCGTCGTCACCGGAGCGGGCCAGGGAGCGACGCAGGCCCTGACGGGACCGTGGCCGATCAATACCGAGCTGCTCGACTTCAGCGGCCACGCCGGGCTCTCGGGCAGCGCCGATGGCCCCGCCTGTGACTCCGGGACGAACTGCGCCGTCCAGCTGGGCAACGACAGCTACGATCCCGACCTGCACAGCGCAAACGACGCCGCCAAGACCAACCGGGACGGCTACTGGAGCGGCGACTACTTCTTCAAGCTCGTCCACAAGCTGCCGGGTGCCTGGGAGGCCAAGCGCCCGCAGTGACTCGGCTTCGGGTCCGCGCAAAAAATAATTATTTTTTTTTACTTCTGCGGCCCGCCTGGGATGGGCTGGGCGGCCTGGGCCGGGCCGAAGAGCTCGCCTTCTCGCGAAAGGAGCGCTGCGGCCTCCGCGGCGGCGGCGGGGTCGCGGCCGTTGGCAACCACTTGCAGCTGTGTTTCGAAGAGCTCGCGATCCTGCGCCTTGACGGCGACGGCCCGCGCCATCGCCAGCCGGTTGCGCGGATCGTCCGGCGCGCGCTGCACTGCGGCCTCCAGCTGCTTGCGCGCCTCGGTCAGATCGCCTCCCGCGTAGGCCGGAAGCGCCGCGAGCAGCGCGCCCAGCTCGCGCTCGGGCCCGCCGCCATCGAGATCGGGAGCGAGTCGAGCGGCGCGCTTCAGTTCTTCCGTCAGCTCCTCGCGCCGATCGATGAGCGGCGTGAACCCTTGCGTGCGGGCCCAGGCCGCGCTGCACAGCGCCTCGAGGTACAGCGCCTCGGCGGCCGCCCCGCCCACCTGCGAGTAGACCTCCGCTGCCGGCCGGGTTCCGTCGAGCGCCACAGGAAACTGCAGCGTCCACGATCGGTGCGCGTCCGCCGCGCAGGCGAGCGCCTCGCGAGCGGCGCCCTCCAGCGCCTCAGGATCTCGCAGATCCTTCTCGGCCCTCGCGCGCCGCGCCCTGGCGGCCTTGAGAAACGGCTCGACAGGATCGAGACTGCGCAGCGCTAGCTCTTCCAGCCCCGGCGCATCGTCGTCGCGGACTGCAGGACGCGGCGCAGGCGCCGCCGCGGCAGGAGCGGGAGCGGGCTTCTGCGGCTCGGGTGCAGATCGGCAAGCCGCCAGGAGCGCCGCGGCCGCCCAGAAGCGCCTCACCTCTTGCGGGACGGCGGTTTGTGCGGCTCCGGCCTGCGCTGCGAGGGCAGAGGGGGGAGCGCGGGCGCGGTGTTCTGCAGCGCGAAGAGCAGCCCGCCGTTGTCTCCTCCGCCCGCCTGCGGCGACTCGTACAGCTCGCAGCTCGCCTGGCCGCGCAGGACCAGCTCGCCCCTCTGGTTCTCCGCCCAGAGCTCGACATCCGCGTAGCAGGCGCCGTGCTCCTTGCGCAATTCCGCGATGCGGCCGCGGCAGGTCAGCTCGTCGGCCGGCCAGACGATCTTGATGAAGCGCGCCGAAAGCTTGCGCACGTGCCCGCGCCGCAGCCAGGCGGTGAGAAGCTGACCGACGAAGGCCATCGCCAGCATCCCCGGCGCGAACATCCCCGGGAAGCCGAGCGAATGCGCGTACGGCTCGTCGAGGTGCAGCCGATTGAAGTCTCCCGAGGACGAGGCATAGCGGACGATCTGCACGCGATCGATGGCCGGCTTGGTCAACGGCGGGAGGTCGTCGCCAACCCGCAGCTCGCTCCAATAGAACGAGCGCGCCAGGCTCTGCTTGGGCTCCTGCACCTGCTTGGGCGCGGTCAGCGGCGGCAGCTGCGGGTGATGCTGCGGCTTCTTCGCCAGCGGCTGCGGCGCTTTCTTCGCGGGCGCGAGCGGCTTGCGCAGCTTGGAGGCGGGGAACTTGGTCACCTTCGCGAGCTTCTTCTTCTGCGGCCTCGCCTTGGCGGCCGCCTTGGGCGCCGCCCGATGGTGGCCCAGCCTCTTGGCTGTGCTTCTGCTACTCATGGATCTCTCCCGGCGCGTGCTTGGGCGCCATCCGCACCACCCAGAGCTGGCGGGAGCGGTAAACGACTTCGCCGGCATCGTCGCGCCCTTCATCCTCGATGATGACCACGTCGGTGGGGCCGCTGGGCGTCTGCCGCTGCTCGATGCCGGCGATCTTGCTGCGCACCGACAGCCGGTCGCCGGCGACGATCGGCCGGGCATACTCGAAGTTCTGCTCCGCCTGCAGAAGGTGCTTCCCGGAAGAGAGCATCAGACCTTCGCGCAGATCGCTGCCGGCGCGCAGCGTGGTGGGGAACGTCGGGGGCGCGACCACGCTGCGGTATCCGGCGGCGCGCGCCGCTGCCTCCTCGAAGTAGATGGGATTCGTCTCGCCGATGGCCTCGGCGAAGCGGCGGATGGCGCCCTTCTCCACCTCGTTGATTGCGGGCTTTGCCTCCCGCCCTGTGGCGTTGCGATCGACCATGCTGCTCCCTATCTGCCCGCGGGCAGATCCAAGACGCTGATCAATCCGGGCTCGGAGCCGGCCACCAGCGGCACCGCGTGGACCACCGTCCACGAGGTGGCGCGATCGCCCTGCGTGCCGCCCGGGATGAGAACTCTGATGCCGGGTTCTCCGATCAATTCGATCTCATCGCGCGGCGAAGGCGCGCCGAGCGCGATGGTCAGGTCGAGGTGGGCGATCTCCTTGCCGCTGTGGAAGGCTCGCGCCACCTGCTTGATCCCGACGATGCCGCCCTTGGGAACGGTGAAGCCCTCGCCCTGCATGTCGTCGTCGGCTTCGACGGGGTCGATCGACTCGTCGACTTCGTCGACTTCGAGACCCACTCCGAGCGCCGCGAGCGCGGCCGACTCCATCAGGCCGACGTGCCCGATGGTGCCGTCGTCGACGCCGCGGTCGAACTCCTCCTCGTTCATGCCCGCGCCGGTCTTGCGCTGCAGCTGGACGCGGCGTGTCCGCGAGTCCACCACGCGGACGACGTTCACGCGGTCGACCCGGCCGCAAACTGCGCCGAGCGTGGCGGGCAGGCGGTCCATGACGAACCCTGGATTCACGCCCGTCCCGAGGATGGCGACCTTGCGCTTCTGCGCGAGCTTGTCGAGGCGCTCGGCGATCTCGGGATTTCGCAGCCAGGGATAGGACAGCTCTTCGCAGGTCGAGACCACCGAGAGCCCTGCCGTGATCGCTTGCGCCAGCTCCCCTTCGACCTGGTCGAGCCGGCTGCCGGTGGCATGGAGGAGCACGCCGCCCTGCGCTTTCTTCATCTCGGCCGTGGCATCGCTGCTGATGATCACTTCCGGGGCGGGCGCGTCGACGACGTCGGAGAGCTTCCTTCCCACCCGGGAGGGGTCGAGGTCGACGGCAGCGACGATCTCCAACTCGCCCTTTTGCAGGGCGCAGCGGGCGATCCCGCGGCCGATGGCGCCGAGGCCCATCAGTGCGACCTTGATCGGCAAGACCCCTTGCCTCCTCGCTGGCGCAAAAAAAATAATTTTTTTTCTGCCCAGCCCGCCGCTTATAGCCCGACGCTCGGAGGGGGGACAAGGAAATGCTAGAGTGAAGCGATGGGCAGGCGCTATCTCGAGGAGCCGCCGGCGGCCGCCCGCTCGGCTGTCGACCAGGCTCGCAAGGCCGCGAATGATCTAGGTTCTTTCTTCCGTAGCCTGGGCGTCTGGGA
This sequence comes from Deltaproteobacteria bacterium, assembly GCA_005879315.1. GTDB lineage: Bacteria > Myxococcota > Myxococcia > Myxococcales > 40CM-4-68-19 > 40CM-4-68-19. The sequence continues at coordinate 59,626 of VBLC01000040.1, forward strand.
CCGGTGGGCGGCTGGCTCAACCGCACTGCTTTTGCTCATGCTGGCCCTCCCTTGGCGGTGGACCAGGGAGGACGATGAAATCATCGGCCTTGTCGCCGCCTGGCCGGTCGCCTTGATGGCGGGCGGCACATTGTTTTTCATCTATTTGCGCGCGCGAAAGGCCGACCTCGTCCAGGACCGCCGGCTTCGGCTGGCGCAGCTCGGGACATCGGCGCTCGCCACCATTTTCACTGGGTTGTTTCTGCCCTGGACGATGCAATCGCATGCGTTCCGCGGCGCGGGACACACGGTGGCCATAGCTTTGTCGACACCGCTCGGCGGTGCCTACTTGGGATTGGTCTGCGCCGCGGCAGCGCTCTTCGCATCCGTGCCGGCGCTCAAGGAATAGCGCGCGCCGTACGCCTCGAAGAGCGTCCGGAAGTTCGGGTCCATCCAATCGCGCGGGCCGACGAACTTGAGCCGCAGCCCGCCTCGGGCATCGACCAGGTAGCTTTCGGGAAACTTCGTCGTGCCGTAAGTCTGCGACCACCTCGCGCCCTGATCGAGCACGACCTTGAAGGGCGGCGGCGAGGGGAAAAATTTGTTCACCGGCTCCCAACTCTCGTCGACGGTGACGGAGAGGACCTCGAACGTCTTCGCATCGAAGCTGCGAGCGAGCTGCATCAGGCTCGGCATCTCCTCGCGGCACGGCGGGCACCAGGTCGCCCAGAAGTTCACCAGCACGAGCTTGCCCTTCCGCTCGGCCAGCTCCTTGAACAGCGGGGCCGGCCGCCCGTCGAGCTCATCGGCTTCGACGGCTCCCTTGGCGCGATCGGTGCTGCCGCCGAAATGCTGGAGGCCCTTGGAGATGCCCACCGCCAGCACGGCGATGGCCGCGAAGGCGACGAAAGCCTCCTTGAGCCAGCGCGGCACCACCCAGGTGCGCTTCTGATCGACGGGAATGCCTGAGTAGCTCAATGCCGCTTCCGCCGCCGCCAGTGTTTGATGCGCGCGAAGGGCGGATTGCCCAGCGGCCCGCCGACCAGATACGCCTTGAGCGCCTCGCGCGCCACGTAAGGGGCGTGGACGCGCCACTTGAGACCGTTCACCACCACCACCGCGACGGCGATCTTGGGATCGTCGGCTGGGGCGAAGCCGACGAACCAGGAATAGTCCTTGAAGTGCGCGCCGTGGTCGCTCAGAGAGCCGGTCTTTCCCGCCACCTCGATGTCGCCGAGGACGTTGCGGTGCCGCTCGCGGAAGGACGACGTGGCGGTGCCGGCGGAGACGGTCAGCTTCATCATGTCGCGCAGCGCGGCCGCCGTCTCCTGGTTGAGAAGGCGCGTCTCACCGTTCGGCGCGACGGGCTCGCCGTCGATGGCGTCGACCAGCGACGGCTCGACTGCCACTCCTCCGTTGCCGACCGCCGCCGCGATGAGCGCCGCATGCAGCGGAGAGAGATGCACCTGCCCGAAGCCGGAGGCGCTCTTGGCGAAGTCGAGCGCCTTGTCTCCTTTGTCGGGGATCTGCGCGGTCGACTGCTCCACCGGCTGATCCCAGATGGGACGGTTGAAGAGGAACTTCTCCGCCTCCTTGCGCAGTGCGTCCGCGTCGAGGTGCTTCACCGCCATCTTGGCGAAGACCACGTTGGCGCTCTTGGCCAGCGCCATGCTCAGGGAGAGGCAGCGGCGGTCGAGCCGGGGGGCATCCTGCAACAGCTTCTCCTTCAGCCGATGCCGGCCGCCGTGGTAGCAGATCTCGTCGTCGGGCGAGATGCCCGACTCGATCAGCGCCGCGCCGGTGATGATCTTGAACACCGAGGCGGCGGGATAGAGGGGTTTCGTCGCCTGCCCCTCGCCGTATTGGGCCAGCGCGAGCAGCTTCCCGCTCTTCGGGTCGATCGCGACCACCGCGGCGCCCACCGGTTTGTACATTTTGAGCAGCTTCTGCATCTGCGACTGCAGATGCGGATCGATGCTCAGTCGCGCTTCCTTTCCGTCTTCGGTGCGGGCGACGTAGGCGTCGTCCTTGAGCCTGGCGCTGCGCCAGAGCGAAAGGCCCTGCAGGTGCTCGATGTGCTGCACCACCGCGTTCGTCGCGGCGGCAGGCACCTGCTTGACCTCGGCGGGAGGCTCGAGGTCCGGCTCTACGGCCGCGCTTTCGTCAGGCTCGAGCGGAACGTCCGAGTCGTCCTGCGGGACCGGCAGCGCGGGAGGGGGCTGCCCCGGCCGCTGCTGCGCGCGCGCAGCGAAGCAGAGCCCGGCCGCGGCGCAGGCCGCGACCAGCCAGGCGGGGCGGATGTGGCAGCCTCGTCGCTCTTTCACCGATGCTCCATCTTGACGGATCCGCGCCGGGGATCAACCTTCGGGCGCGGTGGTCCCTTCCCCGCCCGACGCAGGACAGCCTACTTTCCTTACCTCGCTGCTCGCCGACCTGCGGCCGCGCCACATCATCACCGCGGTCGTTCTCCTGGCGCTGGCCACGGTCTTGAATCGGGCCATCCATCTCGCCTTCCGTCGTGCGGTCGAGCGGCACCGCGCCCGCGGCACGCTCCTCCCCGAGACGATGACCCAGTTCGCGCTCGCTCGCCGGCTCCTGAGCGCCGCGACCTGGCTCGTGGCGCTGGGCATCGCGCTCACCCAGTTCACCGAGCTGCGCGTGCTCTCGACGGGGCTGCTCGCCTCTGCCGGCCTCTCGGGTCTGATCGTCGGCTTCGCGGCTCGCGGCACTCTGGGAAATGCCATCGCCGGGCTGACCATCTCACTGGCGCAGCCCGTCCGCATCGGCGACGACATCGAGCTTCGCGGCGAGCGCGGGGTGGTGGAGGACATCCACCTCATCTATACCGTGCTGCGCCTGGCGGACGGCAAGCGGCTCATCATCCCCAACGACACCCTCGCCAACGAGGTGATCAAGAACCTGACCATGGGTGGGGTGACGAAGGTGGCGCGCGTCGAGGTCAAGGTCCCGCCGGCAGGCAATCCGCAGCAAGTGCAGGAGGCGATGGCGTCCGTGGCCCGCGGCTTCGAGAGCCTCGACCGGCAAGCCGCTGAGCCAGAAGTCTACTGGGTGAAGATTGACGAGACGGGAACGGTGCTGCGGCTGGTCGCGACCTGCACCGACGCCGTCTCGGCCGACCGGCTCGCCCAGAAAGTGCTGGCTCGCGCGGCCCAACTGGTACACCGCGCGAGCCCGTGAAAAAAATAATTATTTTTTTCGCGCGCTACTTGGCGGGGGGAGTGGTGCTGGGTGTCGTGGTGGTGTCGCCCGTCTTGGCCCCCATGTCCTTCTTCATCTTCTTGCCCTTCTTCTTCATCTTCTTGCCGGCCTTCTTGGTGTCGCTCTTCATGGCGTCGCCGGTCTTCTCCTCCGCCCTGGCCTGGGCGGCAGCGAGGAAGGCGAATGCACAGAGCGCGAGCAAGAGCTTCTTCATTGGGCACCTCGGCGGGGGGCGGGCGAGATGCCCGCGCGGGGGTGGTTGAAGCCTACGCCGGGCGTACTGTCAAGCGCTCCCCTTGCCGTCTGCAATCGGCGGAGTGAAATTCAGGGTCCGTGTGTTAGATGTGCGCCGCCAAACGAGGGAGTGGTGACGTGAAAAGCAATTGGAACGTGTTCATCGGCGTCTGCGTGGGCGCCGTTCTCGGTTTTGCCGTCGGCCAGCATCTGGGCGCCAAGGCCCCCTTGGCGACGCCGATCAAGGGCGCGCAGGCCAATAGCCCCACGGCCCCCGCCGCGGCGCTGCCGCCGGGCTCCGACACCATCTACAAGGTCATCCTCGGCGATGCGCCGATGAAGGGCGAGGCCGAGGCCAAGGTGACCATCGTCGAATGGTCCGACTTCCAGTGTCCCTACTGCGGTCGCGTCATCGACACCCTGAAGCAGGTCGAACGAAACTACGGCTCGGACGTGCGCTTCGTCTTCAAGCACAACCCGCTCCCCATGCATCCCGACGCACCAGGCGCGGCCAAGGCGTCCATCGCAGCCTGGCGGCAGGGCAAGTTCTGGGAGATGCACGACAAGCTCTTCGAGGCCAACGTCGCGCGCGGCTCGCTGTCGCGCGCTGCAGTCGAGAAGATGGCGGCCGACATCGGCCTCGACCTGGAACGCTTCCGCACGGACCTGGAGGCGTCGGAGACGCAGGACATCCTCCGCTCCGACCAGGCGCAGGCGGCCAAGCTGGGCGCGACCGGCACGCCCTTCTTCTTCGTCAACGGCGCGCGCATCTCCGGCGCGCTGCCGTACGAGAGCTTCAAGGCAGTCATCGACCTGCAGCTCAAGCGCGCCGCACAGTCGCTGGCGAGCGGCGTCTCGCGCAAGGAGCTCTACGACGACCTGATCAAGAACGGCATCGATGCGCCTCCGGTTCCGCCGCAGCAGGCGCCGCCGCCCCCGCAGGCGCGCAACGTCGATCCCGGCGACGGCCCCTGGACCGGGGCCAAGAAGCCCAAGGTGACAATCGTCGAGTGGTCCGACTTCCAATGCCCCTTCTGCGGCCGCGTCGAGCCGACGCTTCGGCAGATTCTCGACACTTACAAGAACGAGGTGCGCGTCGTCTGGCGCAACGAGCCGCTCAGCTTCCATCCCAATGCGATGCCGGCCGCCAAAGCCGCCATGGCGGCGGCGAAGCAGGGCAAGTTCTGGGAGATGCACGACCTGATGTTCGTCCATCAACAAGATTTGTCGGACGCGAAGTACGAGGAGTGGGCGAAGCAGATCGGCCTCAACGTCGCCCGCTGGAAGGCGGACAAGGAATCGCCTGAGATTGCCACGGTCATCAGCAAGGACTCGAGCTACGGCCAGTCGGTCGGGGCCGACGGCACGCCCTCTTTCTTCATCAACGGCAAGTTCATCTCCGGCGCCATGCCCTTCGACACTTTCAAGACGGTCATCGACGAGCAGATCAAGAAGGCCGACGAGATGCTCAAGAAGGGAACCAGGCAGGACAAGCTCTACGAGACGCTGGTGGCCGAGAACGTCAAGGCCGGCGCGCCGACCGCGCAGGCCGCGCCTGCCGCCGAGCAGAAGTTCAAGGTCGAGGTCGGCAATGCACCCGCGCGGGGGCCGAAGAATGCGCCGGTGACCATCGTCGAGTGGTCAGACTTCCAGTGCCCCTTCTGCAGCCGGGTCGAGCCGACCCTCAAGCAGATCGAGAACGACTACAAAGGCAAGGTGCGCATCATCTGGAAGAACCAGCCGCTCAGCTTCCACCCGAATGCGATGCCGGCCGCCGAGGCCGCCATGGCCGCTTACGAGCAGGGCAACGACAAGTTCTGGGCGATGCACGACAAGCTCTTCGCCAATCAGCAACAGCTCTCGCCGCAGTACTACGAGCAGGTGGCGCAGGAGATCGGCCTCGACCTGGGCAAGTTCAAGGCTTCGCTCGAGGCGCATCGGGCGCAGTCCTCCATCCAGGCCGACATGACCGCCGGCAGCGCGCTCGGTGCCAGCGGCACGCCGACTTTCTTCATCAACGGCCGCCGGCTGGTGGGCGCCCTGCCCTTCGATTCCTTCAAACAGGTCATCGACGCCGAACTCGCCGCCAAGGTGGCCAAGAAGTAAGCTCGGCCACCGATGGAGTTGAAGGACTACCGGATCCGGTTGCTCAAGCGCGGCGACCGGGAGGTGATCTTCAAGCTGCTGGCGTCGGACGGCTGGGCAGTGCCGGCCAATGACCAGGAGGCGGCCATCTCCTGGGTGGTGCAGCATCCGGAGATCGAGACTTTCGTCGCGCACGACGCCGCGGCCTTTTCGAGGCTTTACGGGATCATCAGCATGTCGCACCGGCCGCAGCTCAGGCTCGGGGGGCGGGTGGCGTGCATCGACCTGTTTCTGGTCGTGCCCGAGCAGCGGCACAAAGGCATCGGCAACGACCTGCTCGCCCAGGCTCTGCGGCGGAGCGCGGCGTTGGGGTGCAAGCGCGTGGAGGTCCACTTGCCGGCCAAAGTCGATGATCGGCACGAGTTCTTCCGCGGACACGGTTTCGCGCCAGCCGAAAACAACCTGTACATCCGGCCGGGTACGCCGCTGGAAAAAAAATAATTATTTTTTCCTCTCCGGCTTCTTCCCCGCCTCCTGCGCGGGAGGCTTCTGCCGCAGGACGACCCCCTCCACCTCCATCGGCCTGTCAGCAGTCAGCTGCGCGTCCAGTTCCATCGGCCGCCCACCCGAAGGCACGTCCACCACGGCCGACCACGGCTTGTACCCTTCGGCGCGAACTTCGATCCGGTGCTTCCCCGCCGCGACCGTGTGCACGAAGGGCGGCAGCTGCCCCGAGGGCCTGCCATCGATGAGCAGGTCCGCGATCACCGAGGGTGACGGCGTGACGATCACCTTCCCCGGCCGCATTTCCTCCTGCGGCCACAGGGACCAGACGCACAGCCCGACGATGGCGAGCGCCGCGCCGCCGCCCGCCGCCCACGGCCACCATTTCGGTGCCGCGACCTTCTGCTGCTCTCGCAACGAGCGAGACATCGGCGCCTTTCGCTGCGCCCGAGGCGCATGGGTCCGCTCGTCAAAGACATTGAACCCTTCCTCTTGCGCGTCCTCCCTCCGCACGATCGAGGTCGCCGCGGACCCGACAGGCGGAGTGGGCGGCATCGCGAGCGTGTCCTGGTCGGCTTGGATGCGCCACTTCTGCGTGCTCTCCATCTGCGCCTTGGCCGCCTCGGCGAGGAAGGCCGGGCCAGGAAAGGGATCGCGCGGCGTCACGGCGAGGTCGCTCCCCAGCCAGGAGCTGAGCCGGCTCTGCTCCTTCTCGTACTCCGTCTTGAACTCCGCGCGCAGCCACTCGGCCAGCTGGCGCGAGCCATAGACGATGTCGCGCACCATCGTGAAGTGCATCAGCTCGTCGTGCAGCTCGCTGGCGGTCTGGTAGCGCTCTTTCGAGTCGATGGCGAGGGCCTTGAGGATGACGCGCTCGAGCCCCTCCGGCACCGCGCGGTTCACCCGGCGGGGCGAGGGGACGAGGCCGTTGCGCACTTTCTCCAGCACGGCGAAGTCGCTTTCGCCAGTGAAGAGCTTCTCGCCGCAGACCAACTCCCAGAGGAGGATGCCGGCGGCGAAGATGTCGCTGCGGCCGTCGACCGGAAGCCCCTGCACCTGCTCGGGAGACATGTAACTGAACTTGCCTTTGAGGATTCCCGCCTGCGTGTTCTGCAGCCGGCTTTCCGCCTTGGCGATGCCGAAGTCGATCAGCTTCACCTCGCCGTCGAAGGAGACGAGCACGTTCTGCGGCGAGACGTCCCGGTGGACGATGCCGAGCGCGTGCCCGCGGGTATCCTTCTTGCGGTGCGCATAGTCGAGCGCCTCGCAGACCTCGGCCATCACCTGGCATGCCTGGGCGATGGGCATCGGCCGCTGCAGCTTGCGGAAACGCTCCATCAGCTGCCGCAGGTCGCGCCCGGAGATGTACTCCATTGCGATGTAGAGGTTCTCGTCGTGCTTCCCCAGCTCGAGCACCTGGACGATATTCGCGTGAGAGAGCTGCACGGCGATGCGCGCTTCGTCCACGAACATGCGGATGAACTCGGGGTCGTCTCCCATGGTGGGGAGGATTTTCTTGATGGCGAGCAGGCGCTCGAACCCTTCCACGCCGAAGGCTTTGGCGACGAAGACTTCGGCCATGCCGCCCACGGCGATCCGCTCGAGCAGCAAGTACTTCCCGAATTTTAGCGGGGAGCGCACCGCTTTCAGCGTAGCGTCACAAGACGAGCCGCGGCAAGCTAGGTCCCCATGTACGTCTGCCATGCCTGCCGGAAGGAAATCGATCTGGGGGTGAGCGGCGCCGCGGGCCGACGCGACGACTGCCCGCACTGCCGCGCCGCGCTCCACTCTTGCCTCAACTGCCACGCTTACGACGAGAGCATGCGCTACGGTTGCCGCGAACCGATGGCCGAACCGCCCGCCGACAAGGAGCGGAGCAACGCCTGCGAGCTGTTCGTATTCAAGAAAGGGGAGCGGGCGGCGCGCGAGGAGGACCCGCGCGCCACGGCGCTGGCAGCCCTCGACGCACTCTTCAAAAAAAAATAATTATTTTTTTATCCGGTTTCGGCGGCCAGCCACTCCAGGTAGGCTGCGTGGCCGTCTTCCACTGGAACCGCCAGCACTTCGGGCACTTCGTAGGGGTGCAACTCGAGCAAGCGTGCTTTGAGCGCCTCGAACCTGGCCCGCCGGGTCTTGAACAGGACCAAAACCTCGTTCTCGTCCTGCACTTTGCCCTGCCACCGGTAAATCGACCGCAGCGCCGGGATGAGGTTGGCGCAAGCCGCCAGCTTCTCGCCCACCAGCGTCTTCGCCAACTCCGCCGCGACGTTCGAGTTGGGAAGCGTCGTGAGGACGAAGAGGGCGTCGGTCACACCGCGGGTTTATCAGCCCTTTTTCAGTCGCGCCAGAGCGCTGGCGATGGCCGAGGGGCCCTTGAGCCCCTTCATCGCCAGCCAGCCCATCACCTTGGCGCCGCCGAGAGCCATCACCGAGAGCCAGCCGCGCAGGGTCAGCTTGATGAGACCGCTGTGCAGCTTGACGCTGATCTTCTCGTCAGGGTCCCTGGCCACGATGCGCTGGAAAAACACGATGCCGAGGTCGCCCACGTCTGCGTCGGGCTGCGCAGCGATGGCGCGCACCGCCCCCGGAGCCAATGTCAGCTCGAAGTCGGGGTCTGCGGCGCGGCCCTCCGTGAAGCGCGGCTTGCCGTCGATGAGCTTGAAGGTGAACTCGCCGGTTATGTCGGTGAAGCGCACGCCGACTTCGGCGGCCTTCTTCAGCGGCGAAGAAGCGCGCCGCGCCGCTTCGCTCGTCTCGAAAAAACGCTGCAGGACGACATTCGAAGGTTCCACGCCGGGCTGGAAGCTAAGTCCGCTGCTATCATTGCGCAATGACCGCCAAAGAGGTCGCCGCGGTGCTGCGGGAGATCTCGCAGCTCCTGCAGCTGAAAGGCGAGAACGCCTTCAAGATACGCGCCTACGACATGGCGGCCGACGCCTTCGAGGGCCTCCCCGGCGACCCCGCCGCGCCGGGCGGACTGCACGAGCGCGTCCAGAACGGGACATTGAGCGAGATCTCCGGAGTCGGGAAAGCGATCGACCAGAAGGTGACCGAGCTGGTCAAGACGGGCTCGCTCAAATACCTCGAGGAGCTTCGCCGCGAGTTTCCCCACGGCGCGCTCGATCTCGTGCGCGTGCCGGGCCTCGGGCCGCGCAAGGCTGTCGTGCTCATCCGCGAGCTCGACGTGACGTCACTCGACGATCTGGAGAAGGCGGCGCGGGAAGGCCGGGTGCGGGGCCTCAAGGGGTTCGGCGAGAAGACGGAGCAGATGATTCTCGAGGGCATCGTCAAGGTGCGCGAGCGGCAGGCCTCGCGCCGGCCTCTCTGGGAGACGCGGCCGCTGGCGGAAAGCCTCCTCGAGCGGGTCCGCGGGGCGCCGGGAGTGGTCCGCGCCGAGATCGCCGGCAGCGTCCGCCGCTATGCCGAGACGAACGGCGACATCGATATCGTCGCCGCCGCCCAGGGGCCGGTCGAGCCCGTCATGGAAGTCTTCGCCACCTCGCCAGGCGTGAGCGAGATCCTAGCGCGCGGCGGAACAAAGTGTTCCGTGCGCATGCGCGAACCGCCGATGCAGGCGGACTTGCGCGTCGTGACGGAGTCTCAGTTCGCCACCGCCCTCCATCACTTCACCGGCAGCAAGCAGCACCACGTCAAGCTGCGGGGGATCGCGCGCAGCAAGGGCCTGAGCATCTCCGAGTATGGCCTGGCGCGCATCGAGGGCGGCGGCGCGCTGCAGCCCGCGAGTGAAGAAGAGCTCTACGGCCTGCTCGACCTCGAGCCTGTTCCGCCCGAGCTGCGCGAGGACCTCGGCGAAATCGAGCTGGCCCAGCAGCGCGCGCTGCCGGAGCTGGTCGAGCTCGGCGATGTCCGCGGCTTCGTCCACTGCCACTCGACCTGGTCGGATGGCAAGGCCTCCATCGCGCAGATGGTCGGCGCGGCGCAGGACCTCGGCGCCGCGTACATCACCATCACCGACCACACCAAAGCGGCCCACTACGCCAACGGTCTCGACGAGGACCGGCTGCTGCGCCAATGGGACGAGATCGCGAAGGTCCAGGAGCAGTTTCCTCGCCTGCGCATCCTGCGGGGGAGCGAGGTCGACATCCTCGAGGACGGCTCCCTCGACTGGCACGAGCGAGTCCTGGAGAAGCTCGAGGTAGTCATCTGCTCGGTACACCAGCGGTTCAAGCTCGATCTCGATCGGCAGACCGAGCGAATTCGCCGGGCGCTGGAGAATCCGCTCTGCCGCATCTGGGGGCATCCCAGCGGCCGCTATCTCGGCGACCGCGATCCGATGCCCGCTCGCTGGGAAGAGCTCATCGCTCTCGCTGCCGAGCGCGGCGTGACCATCGAATGCAACGGCACGCCCCACCGGCTCGACCTGAATTGCGAATTGCTGCGCGTCGCCCGCAAGCACGGCGCCAAGATCTGCCTCTCGGTCGATGCCCATTCCACCCGCGAGCTGCGGAACCTTCACTATGCGGTCGGCACCGCCCGCCGCGGCTGGACCGAACGGTCCCGCGTGGTCAACGCTCGCGACGCCAGCAGTTTCCTTTCCATGCTCCAACACGCCTGACCCCCCGGCGGCCTGCGGCAAAGAAAAAATGATTTTTTTTACCCGCCCCCGGGATGTCAGACCCCCGTGGCAGGCTGGTAGGCATGACTGAAACTTGTGTGTCAGTGTCCCATTTTCGAGTGCACCTCAAAGAGATCGCCAACGCAGTCGCTCGCGGAGAAGAGCGGCTCCTGGTCGCGCGGCATGAGCTGGAGATGTTCGCCATCGTCAGCCGCGAAGACCTCGAGTTCCTTCGCAAGCACAGACCCGCGACCGACGCGCCTGTAATGAGCGAGAAAAAGCTCCGCCTCGTCCATCCCGACGAAATGCCGGGGGAGATGGTCGACGAGCTCTATCGAGCGACCACCGGCGCGACGGACCTGGCAATCGTCGCCTGGCGCGGCAAAGCCTACGTCAACATCCGGGCGCGGACCGGGAAATATCCCGACAAGCCGCCCTACTGAGCCCTGTGCTGCCTACAAAGTGAACTGAGCGGCCTCGATCAGCTCGCGGACGCGATGGAGGAAGCCGTTGCCGGTGACCCCGTCGATGACGCGGTGATCGTACGAGAGCGTCAGGTACATCATCTGGCGGATGACGATGGCGTCCTCGGAGTCGATCTCGCGGACGACGGCGCGCTTGACGATCTCCCCCATGCGAAGGATGCCGACCTGCGGCTGGTTGATGATGGCTGCGCCGAAGAGATTTCCTTTCAACCCTGGGTTGGAGACCGTGAAGGAGCCGCCCGAGAGCTCGTCGGCCGTGACCTTGCCGGTTCGCGCGCGCGCGGCCAGATCCTCGAGAGCGCGCGCGAGGCCGAGCACGCTCTTCTCGTTGGCCTTGCGGATGACCGGAACGAGCAGGCCCTTTTCCGTCTCGACAGCGATACCGAGGTTGATGTCCTTGCGAAGGATGAGGGTCTCGTCCTGCACGACGGCATTGATCCGGGGAAACTCGGCCAACGCCTGGACCGTGGCGCGGCAGATCGCGACCAGGAAGCTCGGTGCGCGGCCGCCGGTCTCCTTTGCGTTCTTCCACTCGCCGCGGAGCTTGGACAGATTCGTCATGTCCACTTCCGCGGTGCAGGGAACGTGCGGGCTCGTGACCTTCGAATAGACCATGTGCTCGGCGATGAGCCGGCGACGCTGGTCGAAGGGGATCGACTGGTCGCCCTCCTTTGGCGTGTAGCGCGGCGGTTTGTAGGCGCGCAGCGAGATGGCCACCGGTCCAAAGCCCGCATATCCGGTCGGGCCGGGCGGAAAGCTCAAGGGCGGCGGCTGCGAGAACGCCGGCGCTACCGGCGGCTGGCTCGGAGGTGGCGGCGCCGTCGGGGCTTTCTGGCCAGGGAAGGTGCTCACGGGCGGCTGCAGCTCGCTCTGCGTCGCGCCGGTGGCACCTTTCTCCAGGTAATTGATGACGTCGGCCTTGGTGACGCGGCCGCCAGCGCCGGATCCTGGGACCTGATTGATGTCGACGCCGTGCTCCTGCGCAACGTTGCGCCCGACGGGGCTGGCCCGGACAACCTCGGCGGGCGGAGGCGCTGAGGGGCGGGCTTGCGCTGCCGGCGTTGAGGTCTGCGCCGTCGGGGCCGAGGGTTGCGCGCTCGAATCATCGAGTCGGGCGAGGGCTGCACCGACGGGAACGACCGATCCTTCCTTGGCGAGCGTCTCCACCAGAACGCCCGAGGCGGGCGAAGGGACTTCGGTATTTGCTTTGTCCGTGGCGATCTCGACCAGCGGCTCGTCGCGCTCGACGTGCTGACCGGGGCGGGCGATCCAGCGCACGACCGTCCCCTCCATCACGGACTCGCCCAACTGGGGCATCACTACAGTGGTCATCTGTCTCGGGGCCTCGCCTCAGGGGCGCTTTCGTTAGCGCGCGGGGCGCACCGTGTCAAACGGAGCGGCGCAGAAAAAAATAATTTTTTTTTCCAGGGCGCGCCTCACAATGGGCGGTGTGCGGGAGCGGCTTCATGCGTTGGGTAGCGCCCTAGGCCGCCAGCCGCACCTGCAGGCGGTGCGGGACGGCGTGGTGGGCAGCCTGCCGCTCATCCTGCTCGGGAGCCTTTTCCTCCTCCTCGGGCAGCCGCCCTGGCCGGCGCTGGCGCGGATCCTGCCGCCGTCGGCCACCCTCCTCGCCGGCTACTCGGCCTGCGCCGGTCTCGTGTCGATCTATGCCTGCGCCGCCACGGCGCTCTCATTGGCGCGCAGACGGGAAGTCGACGCCGTGGCGAGCGTCACGACCGCCCTCGCCGTCTTTCTCGTGGCGCAGCGGCCGGTGAACAAGCTGCTCGCCATGTCGACGCTGGGCGCCGCCGGCCTCTTCCCCTCCTTCGCCGCGGCGATTCTGGCCGTCGAGACGCTGGCCTTCTTCGCGCGGCGCAAATGGGGCATCCGCCTGTCGGGCGGCGCGCCCGATGTCGTGGTGCGCAGCTTCGCCGCGCTCCTCCCGACGGTCAGCTGCGTCGTTGTGGTGTGGTTCCTGGTGCATGTCTTGGGCATCGACCTGGCGGGGGGCATCGCCGCCATCTTCCGGCCGCTGCTGCTCGGCGGCGATTCGCTGGCAGCGGTGCTGATCGTGGTGCTCATCGACAGCGCTCTCTGGATGGTCGGAGTCCACGGGCTCTCGGTCCTGGCGGCGGTGCGGCCGCTCTGGCTCGCCGCGCTGGCCGAAAACATGGCCGCCGCCAGCTCTGGACAGCCGCCGGTCCACGTCTTCACCCAGGAGTTCTTCATCTGGTTCACCTGGCAGGGCGGCTCGGGCACGACGCTGGCGATGGCGTTGCTCCTGCTCAGCGCGAAGTCGAAGCAGCTGCGGCTGGTCGGGCGGGCGGGGATCGTGCCCGCTCTTTTCAACATCAACGAGCCGCTCCTCTTCGGGACCCCGGTGGTGATGAACGGCAAGCTGGCTGTGCCCTTCGTGGCGACGCCGGCAGTGCTGGTGACGCTGACCTGGCTGGCGATGCGCTTCGGCCTCGTGCGCCCTCCCTACATCGAAGTGGTCTGGACGCTGCCGGCGCCCATCGGCGCCTGGCTCAGCACCGGCGGCGATCCGCGCGCCGTCGCGCTGCAGATGATCAATCTCATCCTCGCGCTCGCCATCTGGTGGCCTTTTCTGCGCAGGTACGATCGCGCGCTGCTCAGCGCGGAGGCGTCTTCAGCGGCACCCGATAAGTGAGCACGTCGGTCGAGTGCTCGACGGCCGGTCCCCGCAAGAGAGACTCCTTGTCGAAGACCGCGAGCGGCCGGGAGAGAACTGCGGGAGCGTGGGTGCCCGTGTCCATCCGGATGGCGTCCTTGGGGCAAGCCTCGACGCAGAAGCCGCAGACGATGCAGCGCAACTCGTCGATCTCGAATCGAACCGGGTACTTCTCGATCGCCTCTTCCTCGTACTCCCCGGCCTCGATGTAGATGCACTGCGCGGGGCAGGCGGTGGCGCACATGTAGCAGGCGACGCAGCGCGGTTTGCCATCCAGCCGCGGCACCAGGCGATGCATGCCGCGATAGCCGGGCGGATATTCCTTGCGCTCCTCGGGATAATTGATCGTCGAGACGAGGTTCACGCCCCGACCTTTGCGCTCCATCACTTCCGGAGCGGGGTCGCGGAAGCCGAAGAGGTTCTTCCAGAAATGGCGGGCGAGGACGCCCATGCCGCGGACGGCCTCGCGCAGATAGAGCCGCTCGCCCGGGCTCAAGTCAGTGCGAGGCATGCGGCGCCTCCTCTGCTCGCGGCGCCCTGGCCGAGAGCGCGACGAAGGCGATGATGGCCAGCCACTCGATCCCGCCCATCCAGGCCAGGCCCTCGCGGCCGGCCCAGAGAAAGATGCCGGCGGTGAGCGCGACGTTGAAGAGCGAGATGGGCAGCATCATCTTCCAGCCCAGCCGCATGATCTGGTCGTAGCGGAATCGCGGAAAAGCCCAGCGCACGACGAACATCACCCAGATGATGAAGAGCATCTTGACGATGAAGGCGAACACTTGAAAGACCGAAAGCCAGGCGAAATCGAAGTGGCGGACGACGGTGGGTTCGATGAAGGGTAGATGATAGCCGCCGAGAAAGATGGTGGTGACGATGCCGGCCACCACCACTGTCTCGGCATACTCGGCGATGAGAAAAAGCCCGCTCTTCAATCCCGAGTATTCGAGGAAATAACCGATGATCTCGCTCTCCCCTTCAGGGGTATCGAAGGGAGCGCGCTTGATCTCGGCCTGCGCGGCGACGAGAAAGAGGATCATTCCGATCGGCTGATAGACGAATCCCCAGGACGGCAGCCAGCCGAAGAGGACGGAGTCGTCGCGCACGAGGAAGTCGCCGGCCCGCGCCGCCAGGACGACGGCGCTGCGCAGGGCCGGCCCGAGCATGCCCTGCAGCCGCGCCATCTCCTCCAGCCGCAGCGTGCCGAAAGCGATGAAGGCGCCCACCAGCGTGAGGCCCAGCGTCACCTCGTAGCTGATCAGCTGCGCAGAAGCGCGCAGGCCGCCGAGCAACGCCAGCTTGTTGTCCGAGGTCCAGCCGGCCAGCGCCGTCGCGAACACGGCGAGCGAGGCGAGAGCGAAGACGTAAAGGATGCCCCAGTCGACGCGCGCGACCTGCAGCTGGATGCGCTGGCCGAGAAAAGTCACCTCGGGGCTCACCGGTACGATGGCGAAGAGCATGAAGGCCGGGGCGAAGGCGAGGAGCGGCGCGAGATTGAACAACACCTTGTTGTTCATCGCGCCCTCGGGGATGAAGTCCTCCTTGAAGAGCATCTTCAATACGTCGGCGAGGACGTGGGGAATGCCCTTCAAGGGCCGGTTGCGCAAGCCGGGGATGATGCTCAGGCGCGCGCGGTTCGGTCCGACGCGGTCTTGCATCAACGCCGACCATTTCCGGTCAGCCATGGTGAGGAGCGTGGCGGTGACCATCACCAGGATGAGGATGAGCCCGACGATGTTGCCGACGGCGGCGCCGATCGGGCCGAGGCGAGCAAAGAGCGCGGCGATGGCCAGGAGCAGCCAGGAAATGAAGAGCAGGAAGGCGACGAATGCCGTCCAGCCGGCGATGGTGCCCGCGAGCCAGCGGCCGAAGGCGGGCCGGGGAGGAATGGCCGGTCCGAAATCCTCGAATGCGAGCCGGGCGGTGGGCGTTTCGATCATCGCGCGGCTCCGGCGGGCCGCGGCGCTCGCTTCGGCCACTGCGCGGGGAGAAGCTGCTCGAGCACCACGCCTTCTTCGGGAATCGCCTCGAGCTTCAATCCAGGCAGGCCGAGCAGATCGAAGGCAGCCGCCGCGCTCCGAGGTGCCCCGGCGATGCCGAGCCCGGCGAGGATTCTCTCGGCCCAGCTCCAGGCGGGAGCCGATTCGCCGCGCTCCGCAGGCACGCCCGGCCAGGTGCGCTGCAGGCGGCCATAGTAATTGATCACCGAGCCGTCCTGCTCATAGACGCTCTGGCAAGGAAGGGTGACCTGGCCTTCGATGCCCTGGTTCTGGGCGATGGCGATGAAGACCTCGAGAGGCTTCTCGAGGAGGAGTCCGTCGGTGCGGAAGGCGACCAGGGCCTTGATGCCCTCGACGCTGTCGTGGAGCGTGACGCCCGCAGCTCTGGCCGCCAGCTCGACGCCCCGCCGGTTGGGATTCTTGTCCTGGCGGATGAGGAAATCATCGCCGTCGCCGTCGAGGCGGGCGGTAAAGAAATACTTCTCCGCTCCGATCCGCGCGCCGAAATCGAAGGCCGCCGCGGCCTCTTCATTGGTGCACTGCGCGGAGAGAGAAATGCCGATGCCGGGCTTTCCCGCGATGGGCCTGAGGAGCTCGATCGCGCGCGCCAGATCGCCCTGCTCCACCCGCTTCTCGTTCGTCTCGTGATGGGTGAGCCGGCCCTCGTCGCACATCCAGACCTGGTTGACCTCTTCGTTGCGGCGCGGGAGCAACCGGTAGATGAGATTTCCGCGGCTCTCCAGATAGACGTTGCAGCCGTTGGCGCAGCCGGTGCAGACCGCCGGGCTCTTCTCTACGAACCAGACCCGCGATTGAAAGCGGAAATCGCGGTTCAAGAGAGCTCCGACCGGGCAGATGTCGACGGTGTTGCCCGAGTACTTGCTGTCGAGCGGCTGCCCGGGGAAGGTGCTGATCAAGGAGTGCGAGCCGCGGTCCACCACCGCCAGCTGCGGCTCCTGCGCGATCTCGTCCATGAAGCGCACGCAGCGGGTGCACATGATGCAGCGCTCAGCGTCGTAGACGACCAGCGGCCCGAAGATCTCGCGCTTGGGCTTGTTCAACTTGGAAGTGCGGATGCGCGAGGGCTGGTGATCGAACTCCATGTAATAATCCTGGAGCTTGCATTCGCCCGATTGATCGCAGATGGCGCAATCGACCGGATGATTGATCAAATGGAATTCCATGCAGCCGCGCTGGTTGTCGCGCACGGCGGGGCTGCTGGTGACGACCTTCATCCCTTCCTTGACCCGTACCTGGCATCCCGGAACGAGGCGGCCGGGCGCGTCGCTCGTTTCCACCAGGCACATGCGGCACTGGCCGGCGATCGAGAGCCGCGGGTGATAGCAGAAGTAGGGGATGGCGACCCCGATGCGCCGCGCGGCCTCGATCAGGTTGTCGCGGGGGTCGGCCTCCACCTCGCGGCCGTCGACGAAGACCTTGGTCATTGCTCGACCTCGCCGCCGATCATGTTGATCGAGTCGAAGATGGGGATCAGATCGGCGATGGCATGGCCTTTGATGAGCCGCGGCAATGCGGAGAGGATCGGCAATCCCGGGCCGCGCACTTGAATGGCGTACGGCTTTCCTTTGCCGTTGCTCACCAGATGGAAGCCGAGCTCGCCGTTCGCCCCCTCGGTGTAGACATAGACTTCGCCGGGTGGCACCTGGATGCCTTCGGTGATCAGCTTGAAGTGGGCCATCACGCCCTCGATGGAGCCGAAGACCTCCTTCTTGGGCGGCAGCGCATAGCGCCAGTCGTCGATGAGGATCGGCCCGGGCGGCATCTGCTCCAGGCATTGCAGGACGATGCGGTGCGATTGACGGATCTCTTCCAATCGCAGGATGTATCGATCGTAAGTATCGCCGCTCGCGCCGAGCGGGACTTCGAAATCCATCCGATCGTAGACCAGATAAGGATGCGCCTTGCGCACGTCATAGTTGACGCCGGTGGCGCGCAGGCAAGGCCCGGTGAATCCCCAGTCGACGGCCTCCTCGGCGGAGAGCACGCCGATCCCGCGGGTGCGATCGATGAAGATGCGGTTGCGGGTGAGGAGCGTGTCGACCTCCCCGGTCAGCTCCATCACCCGCGGCAGGCAGTCGCGCAGCTTCTGCTCCCAGCCGGGCGGCAGGTCGCTGGCCACGCCGCCGACGCGCGTCCAGGAAGTGGTCACGCGGGCGCCCGTCAATTCCGAGATGCGGTCCCAGAGCAGCTCGCGCGCCTCCATGGCATAGAGAAAGACGGTGAATGCGCCCAGCTCCAATCCGATGGCGCCGATGCAAGTCAGATGATCGGTGATGCGCGAGATCTCCCCCGCCAGGACCCGCAGGTATTGCGAGCGCTCGGTGTCCTTGATGCCGAGCAATTTCTCGACGCCCATGATGTAGCCGACGTTGTTCAGGATCGGCGAGACGTAATTCAATCGATCGGTATAGGGCAGGACCTGGTGCCAGGTGCTGTGCTCGGACGACTTGCTGAAGCCGCGATGGAGAAAGCCGATCTCCGGGACGGCCTCGACGATGGTCTCGCCGTCGAGCGTGACGATCAGACGAACCGTGCCGTGCATGGCCGGATGCGAAGGTCCGAGATTGACCGTCATCGTCGAGGAAGGAAGCTCAGCCTCGACCGCGAGCGAGTCTTGGATCTGCTCAGTCATAGGCGTCGGGGTCCACGTTCTGCCGGCCGACGTGCGTCTGGCTCATCGGCACGCCCGCTCCGCCCGGACCGGGACCGGGGCCGCGCACCAGATCGGGAAAGTCCAGCTCCGGCACGAGCGGCTGCCGCTTGCGGACCGGATAGTCCTTTCGCAATGGATATCCGACGAATTCGGGATAGAGAAGCAATCGCTGCAGATTGGGATGGCCGACGAATTCAATGCCGAACATGTCGAAGACATATCGCTCCCACCAGTCGGCCGTTCGATAGAGAGGGGTGATGGTCGGTACCTTCAAGTCGTCCGAGCGCAGCTCGACGCGGACCCGCAGCGATTGTTTCCGGACGATCGAATAAAGGTTGTAGGCGACCTGAAATCGCGGCTCGACTCGGGGCTTCTTCTCCAATGCATAGGCGGGCACTTCGATGGAAGCCAATGCGCCTCCACCGGTGCTCTCGCCGGCGAAGGTGAGCAGATCGACCGCGGCGATCTGCCGCAAGAGCTTCATCTCCGCCTGGTTGCGCAGCAGGGCGACGACGTCGACGACCTGCTCGCGCCGGACGGTCACCACTTCGTCGCCGCGGTGGGAGGAGCCTTTGGCATCGGGAAACCGCTCCCGGACCAGATCGACCAGGGCCTGCGACATGGCGGCGCTATCCCTTCTCGACGGTGGCGGCGCGGTGGAGCTGCGTCTGGATCTTCTCCTGCAGGATCTTGAGGCCGTCGAGTACCTGCTCGGGCCGCGGCGGGCAGCCGGGCACGTACACGTCCACCGGAATGACGCGGTCGGCGCCCTGCAGGGTGGCGTAGTTGTCGTAGAAGCCGCCCGAGCTGGCGCAGACGCCGAAGGCCATCACCCATTTCGGCTCGCACATCTGCTCGTAGACGCGCTTCAGGACCGGGCTCTGCTTGACGTTGATGGTGCCGACGATCATCAAGAGATCCGCCTGGCGCGGCGTGAATCGAGGGAACTCGGCGCCGAAGCGGGCGATGTCGTAGCGCCCCGCCATCGCCGACATGTACTCCATGCCGCAGCAGGCGGTGACGAAGGGATATTGGAAGATGCTGTTCTTGCGGGCCCAGCCGAGCGCGCTGGAGAGGTTCTTCTCGAAGAAACCGATCGACTCCTTCAGGCGCGAGAGCAGGACGGGGACGTTGCCCTCCTCGCCACCCAGCCGCGCCGACTCCGGAACGTTGCCTTCCGGCCGCACCACCGGCAGCGTCTTCACGGATTCCACTCCAGCGCGCCCTTGCGCCAGACGTAGACGAGGCCGAGCGCGAGCGTGGCCATGAAGGAGAGCATCTCGACATAGGCGAACCAGCCGAGCCCCTCGGCCTGGAAGTCGCGCAAGAGCGAGCCCCAGGGATAGATGAAGACGCTCTCGACGTCGAAGACGACGAAGAGCAGCGCGACCAGATAGAACTTGACCGAGTGGCGGGAGTGCGAGTCGCCGATCGAGGGAGAGCCGCACTCGAAAGCGGTCTCCTTGATGGCGGTGATGCGCTTCGGGCCGAGAAAAGTCGCGGCGGCGCCGATCAATGCGCAGAGCACTCCCGCGAAGAGAAGCAGGATCAAGACCGGAAGGTAAGGCGAGAGATAATCCAAGGCGCGCAAGCTAATAGCCGCCGGGTGATCCTCTGTCAACGCGCCGCGCCGCGAGCTTCAAGAGGGCGACCAGGGCTGCGGCGGCGAGGATGGCGATGGCGAGGCCGGGGAGCAATCGGCGAGGAAAATACCAGAGCCGCACCGTATGCCGGCCGGCCTGGACCGGCACCGCCATGAAGGCATAGTTGGCGCGAAGCAAGGTCGCGGGAGCGCCGTCGACGGTCGCCGACCAGCCGGGAAACCAAGGGTCGAGGACGACGACGAGCCCATCGCGCGGGGCTTCGATGGTCGCGACCGTGGACGAGTTGTAGACGCGCGTCTCCGTCGCAGGAACGGGCGGTTCTTCGGCGCCGCTCGGGGAACCGATCGCCTGCGGGACGATGGCGATCGCCCCGGTCGCGGCACGGCGCAGAAGCGGTGCCGTCAGCTCGCTGTCCTCGGCGGCCAGCCAGGCGGAAGTCCAGTAAGCGCGAGGCAGAGCCGCCATGCGGTAGAGCCGCACCTCGCCCTCGCGCGCCAGAGGCGCACTGCTCGCCTCGCGGGTGGCGGCGAGCAGCGGTGCGGCGAAGAGCTGCGTCAGCTCCGAATCGGTGCGGAAGCGGGGAAAGTTCGGATCGCCCTCCAGCGGCTGCGGACGCGGCGGCGCGCCTCTCCACGTCCCATAGAGAAGAAGCAAGACGCGCTGGATCGGCGTGGGGCCATAGCCGGTCACTCCTTCCCAGCCGCGAAGGAGCGTGGCGTTGTTCATCTCGCCCCAGTCGAGCAGCGCCGCCACCCGCCGCGGCGCGGGTGCAGAGGGCACGAAAGCGCTGAAGGCATCGAGCGCATGGCCCTCGCGCGCGGCCTCGCCGATCTCGGGCGAGTCCCAGGACTGCACCGCGACGTCGGCGAGAAAGAGGGGCACGACGAGGAGAGCCCAGCGCGGGGGCGCGAAGATCCACGCCGCCGCCAGCGCGAGAAGAGCCGCAGCCCAGGCGGCATCGGCGCGAAGGGCCTGCGCCCAGTACGGACCAGGAAAAGCAGCGAGCAGCGCGACGCCTGCGCCGAGCGCACCGAGCGCCGGGAGCACGCGCATTCGCAGGCGCGGATCGGCGCGCAACGCTGCGAGCCCCTCGGCCGCGAGCAGCGCGACGCAGAACATGCTGAGCATCAGCGCGCGGGTGGGATTGCGGAAGGAGCCGTAACCGGGAACCAGCTCCACCGCCCAGGCGTGCAAGCCGAGCCAGGAATTGCTGCCGAAAGAGATCCACAGGCCGAGGATCGCAACGGCGGCAAAGAGCCACAATCCTTTCTTGCGAAAGGGTGCAACGGCGAGCAGCGCCATCGGCAAGAGGCCGAAGTACCCTTGCAGCTCCCAGTAGTTCATCGGCCCGCGGAAGTCCGGGCGGCCGCCCCAGGCGCGCGGCAGGAGCATCGCGCCCCAGACGGAGCGGTCGGGCCAGCTCCAGGAGGCGGCGAATCGGTACGTCACGCCGGCGCCGCGCGGACCCAGCTCGTTCAACTCCGCGACGGGCAGAAGAAGCGGAGCGGCGAACGCCACGCCGAGCCCGAGCGCAAAGGCCGCAGCCCACCTCCGCAACCAGAGCGCGTAGAGCAGCGCGAGACCCGTCCCGAAATACGCCATCTGCGGCGAGCTGCCGATCCAAGTGCCAAAGGTGGCGAGCGCGGCGAGAGCGAGGAATCGCGGACGGCCGCTCGCCGCGAAGCCGTCGACCCCGGCCATCATCCACGGCCAGGCGCACGTCGAGGCGGCGAAGGTCCAGTGGTGCAGATGCACGGTCTGCTTGAGACAGAGGGCAAAGGCGACGCCGGCAAAGACGCCCTCGATGGGCCCCAAGCCGCGCTGCTTCATCCAGAACGCCATCCCCGCGGCGCAGAGGCAGAGCTCGATCAAGCTCTGGACGGTGATGCCGCGCGCCGCGTCGAGCGGCAGCGTCAGCCAGCTGAGAGGATTGAAGATCTGGAACTGGATGTCGCCCAGGATGGGATAGCCGAGGAAGATTCCCCGCTGCCAGATGGGCCACTCGCCGGCGCGGACGATGTTCTGCAGGCCGGCGCGCAAGGGGATGAAGAGCGCGCGGAAATCGTTCGCGATCAGCGCTCGGCCGGGGAGCGCGAGGCGGAAGTGAAAGAGCAGCACCAGCAGCGCCGCCACCGCGAAGGCGAGCCGCCAACGAACCGCGAGAGCGCCGGTGCGCATCCGTTCGCCTTTCTGCTATGACCGCGCGCCATGCACAAGGACTTCGAGGGCAAGGTCGCGCTCGTCACCGGCGGCTCGCGCGGCATCGGCCGCGCCGCCGTGGTCCGGCTGGCGGAGGGCGGCGCGAAGGTGGCCATCGCCTACGCCGGCAACGACGCCGCCGCGCAGGAGGCCCAGGCCGCGGCGGAGAAAGCCGGCGCGCCCGGCGCGCAATTGATCAAGTTCGACGTGGCCGACCCGGCGGCCTGCGCCAGTGCCGTCGAGGAAGTGGTCGCGAAGTTCGGCGCGCTGCACGTGCTGGTCAACAACGCCGGCATCTCCATCGACGGGCTCATCCTCCGCTACAAGCCGGAGGACCTGCGCCGCACGCTCGACGTCGACCTGGCTTCGGCCTTCCATCTCTCCAAGGCAGCGTGCCGTCCGATGATGAAGCAGCGCTGGGGAGCGATCGTCAATCTCACCAGCGTCGTCGGCGAGCAGGGCAACGCCGGGCAGACGGCATACTCGATGGCCAAGGCCGGCCTCCTCGGCCTCACCAAATCGCTGGCGCGCGAGCTGGGCAGCCGCAACATCCGCGTCAACGCCGTCAGCCCCGGCTGGATCGAGACCGACATGACCAAGGAATTGCCCGAGGCCGCCAAGAAAGCGATGGCCGAAGGCGCAGCGCTCGGCCGCGCCGGCAGCGCACGAGAGGTGGCGGAGGCCATCGCCTTCCTCGCTTCCGACCGCGCCGCCTTCATCACCGGCGAGGTCCTGCGGGTGAACGGCGGCCTCTACATGTGAGGCTTCTGCCAGGCGCGCTCGATCAGCTTCTTGGTCAAGCTGACGGCAACCGTCGTCCCCACCGCGGCGAGGATCTTCTCCCAGACCGGCGCTTCTCCGCGCGCCACCTTGTGCGGCTTTTCGACCGCGCGCCCGATGGCGATGCGGATGCGCCGCGCTTTCGCCGGCAGCTCTTCGCGCTTGTGCGCGCGCCAGACGGCGAAGACCACCCCGCCCGCCAGGGCGAGGAGCACGACGCCAGCTCCGACGGCGACCTGCGGATGCCGCCGCAGCTGCAGCTTCACGTCGGTCAGCTCGTGCCGGCGCCGGTCCAATTCCGCCAGCGACCGATCGAGGCGCGTGCGCAGGTGCTCGATCTCTTTCTCCAGCTTCCTCGGTTCTACGCCAGCCGTTCCTTCGCCCACGTGACGTCCTCCTTCAAGCTCCGGCGCGTCGCCTCGAGCGGCTCCTTGACGCGCTTGCCCCAGCCGATCAGTCCCACCGCAGTCCCCAGGAGGAGCACGGCGGCGGCGACGATCAGCGCCGCGCCCCACTCGACCATGACTCCGCCGAGCGCCATGGCGATGGCGACCAAAAGAAGATTGAGCGTGCAGAGCGCGCAGATGCCGGCGGCGGTGAGCCCCTTGGCCATCGCCACCTCCTTCTTCAGATCCGCGCGCAGCTCGGTCTTGGCCAGCTCGAATTCCTTTTTCGCCAGGAGCGCGCCACCCTCGAGGACGTGGGCGAGCAGCTGCCGGTTGCTCATCCCCTCGACGGAGACGGGGACCGCCACGCGCTCGTCGGGCAGCTTCTCCATGGTGCGCGGGCTGGGCAAGGGAATCTTCTCTTCGGCCATCTCGATCTCCTCTCGCGCGTCGGGTCTTTCCAACAGAGGCCGGTCGCCGCGCAGGGCGCGGTCGAGCTGCAGCAGCAGCCGGTAGATGATCTGCCATTCGTCCCAGGGCAGGTTGCTCTCCGCCAGGTCGCGGGCGATCTCGTCGAGCCGGCCGCGCAGCGGCTTTGCGCCTGCGTGCGCCTCGGGCTGCTCGCGGTAGACGGACCAGACCCGCTTGATCTGCTTCTCCAGCTCGCGCGCGTCGGCGCTGAAGGCTTGCAGGACCGGGCGGGCCGCGAAGACCTCGGTGCAGAGCGCGTGAGCGCGCGCGACCGCCTCCGGCTTGCCGCGCAGGATGGTCTCGTTGGGCAGCATGGCGACTTCCAGCACGCCGCTGCGGCGGAACTCGACCCGCTCGGCGGCCATCGAGGCGAATGCCGCGCCCCCGAGCCGGAGCATGATCCGCGACGGCGCGGTCATGTGCCAGGGCGCCTCCGCGGTCTGCAGAGGCAGGCCGTGCGCGCTCAGCTCGCCGCAGAGAGCCGCCATCACTTCGGCGGTCAGGGTCCGCTCCATCACCGAAGGGACGCGCACCACCTCGCGCCCCCGCGCGATGGCCGCGAGGCGCAGGATGGGCGCGATCACCAGCATGATGAGAAAGGCCGCCGCGAGCGCCAGCGTGATGGGAAAGCCGCGCAAGAGTCTCTTCCACGCCGGCTCGGGCAGCCGCTCCTGCGAACCGAAGCGCGCGACCGCGACGCCCACCACCAGAGGCACGAGCAGTGCGAGTGCGATCCAGACGATGCGCAGCGAGAGGTCGGGCACGGACCTGGCGAGCGGGATGAAGGCGATGAGGAAGAGCGCCACCTTGGGAAGAAGCGCGCCGAGCAGGAGCAGCGGCCACGCCGCGGCGACCGCCACCAGCGCCGAGAGCATGGTCTGCTCGCGCGGCGACCGCTGCCCGAAGAGCGCGATCACCGCCCAGCCGAAGATGGCATTGAGCGCCGTGCCCGCCGAGCGGGTGAGATAGCTGATCAGCGCCTGCAGGATCGCCACTCAGGAAAGCTAGGTCCCGCGAGAGGCTCAGAACAGGCCGGCGTCGTAGGCGATGCTGGCGTGAAGATCGACATCGAGGATGAAATCCGCGGCGCCGTCGGCGGTCCCGTCGAGGACGGCATAGAACGTTCCCTGCTCGTGCAATTGCTGGAGCAAGAAGGCGTCGAGCTCCGGCGTGCCGTTCAGGCGCTTGGTCGTCCCGTTGACGATCGCGAGGTCGACGGTGCCGACGGTGACGTCAGGCGAGCCGCTCAGGGTGCGGCGCAGCTTGAGCGTACCGCTGATTGTGGTCGCGGCGTTCGCAGCGTTGATCTTCCCGACGGTGACCTCGGCGTAGTCGAGATCGAGGCTCCGGATCTGGGCTTTGTGGTCGGTGATCTCGCTGTATTGCGAAAGATCGAGGAGGACATTCTGCGAGACCGCCGTCGCGCCTGGCTGCGTCTGCAGCGGGAGCGACTTCTTCATGTCGAAGGTCAGATTGACGATGCAGGCGGTGAGCGCGAGCAAGCCCAGCGCGAGGTGCATGGCGCGGCGGCGACCCATCGAGGCGCAGCTTGCCACAATGGGCGGCAACCGGCGCAGCGAATGTCCGCCCCCCGGACGGCCGGGCCGATGCGGCCGATTGCCGCACCTTGACTTGCCTCCCCTCTCCCATAGACTCTGCGCGGCCATTTCCCGAGGGAGAACCGTGCCCTTCCAGTTCGCCAACGTCCTCATCTTCTCGGCGACAGCCGTCCTTTTCGTCTTCGGATCGCTCGTGGCCGGGCGCTTCTTGCGGCCCGATGCGCCCAACCGCGAGAAGAGCATGATCTACGAGTGCGGCGAGAAGCCCATCGGGCAGGCCTGGTTCAACTTCAATCCGCGCTTCTACCTGATCGCGCTCGTCTTCGTCATTTTCGAGGTGGAGATCGCCTTCATGTTCCCGGTCGCCGCCGTCTACAAGTCGTTCATCGAGCGCGGCGAGGGCCTGCTCGCCTTCTTCGAGATCGCCCTCTTCGTCGGCATCCTCGCGGTGGGCCTGGCCTACGTCTGGGCGATGGGCGATCTGGAATGGGTCAAGGGTCTCAAGCAGGACGTGCTGGCACAGCTGCGCGAGAAGCAGGCGGCGCCGCCGGCGGAAAAGAAGGCAGCATAAAATGTCGAAGCATTACGCCCAGGACATCGGCTCGGTGGTCACCACCAAGGCCTCGTTCATCGACGAGATCATCAATCTCGCCCGCAAGAGCAGCATCTTCTACCTGCTTTTCGGCCTCGCCTGCTGCGGCATCGAGCTGATGCAGACGGGCGGGCCGCGCGCCGACATCGACCGCTTCGGCAGCGTCCCGCGCGCCACGCCCCGGCAGAGCGATCTGATGATCGTGGCCGGAACCCTGACCTACAAGATGGCCGAGCGCTGCCGGCTCTTGTACGAGCAGATGGCGGAGCCGAAGTACGTCATCTCGATGGGCTCCTGCGCCAGCTGCGGCGGTCTCTTCCAGTACGCCTATTCGGTGTGCAAGGGCGTCGACAAGCTCGTGCCGGTGGACATCTACGTCCCGGGCTGCCCGCCGCGGCCCGAGGCGCTCACCGAAGGCCTCCTGCGCGTGCAGGACAAGATCATCCGCGAGCGCTGGTTCAGCGAGCGGCAGAAGATCGGCCGCAAGCAGCCGGGCCTGGGCATCGATTACAAGGTGACCGCCTAGATGACGTTCGAAGAGATCCACCAGCGGCTCGCCGCGAAGTTCGGCGACCGCATCGGCCCTCTCGCGCCGGCGAACAAGGACGCCTTTGCTCCCGTGCAGACGCCGGCGATCGTCGAGATCTGCGAATTCTTGAAAACCGATCCCGAGCTCGCCTTCGATTGCCTGATCAATCTCTCCAGCGTGGACTGGCCGAAGAAGAACCAGATCGAGGTCGTCTATCACTTCTGGTCCTATCAGAAGCAGCACTCCTTCATCGTCAAATGCCTGCTCGATCGCGCCAAGCCGGAGTTGCCTTCCGTCACCTCGGTCTGGAACGCGGCCAACTGGCTCGAGCGGGAGCAGTTCGATCTGATGGGCGTGGTCTTCACCGACCACCCCGACCTGCGCCGCATCATGCTGCCCGACGACTGGGTGGGAAACCCCTTGCGCAAGGACTACGCAGAGCAGCCCGAGTGGCACAACATCACCACCACCCGCGAGAGCCCGCTGGACGGCTTCGTCCGCCTCGATGAGCTGGTGAAGAAGAAGGCCTCCGAGAAGAAGGAGGTGCTTCAGTGAGCAAGCCTCTGGAAATCCCGACCATGGACATGACCCACAAGGAGGTCATGCGCCGCATCGAGTACACGGGCGACATGCTGCTCAACATGGGCCCGCAGCATCCCTCGACCCACGGCGTGATCAATTTCCTCGTCCAGACCGACGGCGAGGTGATGAAGCGCGCCATCCCCGAGGTCGGCTACCTGCACCGGAGCATCGAGAAGATCGGCGAGCGCTGCACGTACAACGGCTTCATGCCCTACACCGACCGGGTCGACTACATCGCCGCGATGTTCGCCAACCAGGGCTGGGCAATGGCGGTGGAGAGGCTGGGCGGCTTCCAGGTCCCGAAGTACGCCGAATACTGCCGGGTGATCGCCTGCGAGTTGAACCGCATCGCCAGCCACCTGATCTCGGTCGGCACCATGGCGATGGACGTCGGCGCGGTGACTCCCTTCCCCTATGCGCTGCGCGAGCGCGAGTTCATCAACGATCTCCTCGAAGAGCTCTGCGGCGCGCGCCTGACCTACAATTACCTGCGCATCGGCGGGGTCGCCTTCGATCTCCCCACCGGCTACGAGGACAAGGTCGCCCACTTCCTCGATCACTTCGAGAAGATCCTCGACGAGTTCAACCGCCTCATCACCTACAACGAGATCTTCATCAAGCGGCTGGCGAACCTGGCGCCGATCCCCGCCGAGATGGCCATCGACTACTGCCTGGTGGGACCGAACCTGCGCGCCAGCGGCCTGAGCTTCGACGTGCGCAAGCAGCTGCCCTATTCGGTCTATCCCGAGCTTCACTTCGAAGTTCCGGTGGGCAAGGGCGAGGTCGGGGCCAAAGGCGACGCCTGGGACCGCTTCTGGTGCCGCGTCGAGGAGATGCGCCAGTGCTGCCGCATCCTCCGGCAGTGCCTCGCCCAGATTCCCAAGGACAAGGAGATCATGGGGAAGGTGCCGCGCAAGATCAAAGTGCCCGAAGGCGTCGAGGCCTACAGCCGCATCGAGAGCGCGCGCGGCGACATGCAGTACTACGTGGTCGGCGGCGCGGGCGAGAACGCGCACCGCGTGAAGATCCGCACCGGCAGCTTCACCGCCATGGGGATCATCGACGAGCTCTCGCGCGGGTTGATGATCGCCGACCTGGTGGCGCTGATCGCCTCGCTCGACGTCGTGGCGCCGGAGATCGACCGATAAAATGCAAGACTTCATCGACAACCTCATCCGCAGCTGGGGCCACGACCCCGCCGCCTGGCCGTGGACGCAGTTCCTCTATCTCGCCTTCATGGGCGCGGCCGCCTTCATCGTCGTCAATTTCGCCGCCATCTCCGCCGGCATCTTCTCCTGGGCCGAGCGGCGGGTCGCGGCGCGCATGCAGAGCCGCGTCGGACCCAACCGCGTCGGGCCCTTCGGCTTTCTCCAGTGGGTCGCCGATGCGGTGAAGCTGCTCCTCAAGGAAGACCTGGTGCCCGCCGAGGCCGACGCGGTGCTCTTCCGCGCCGCGCCCTACTTCATGATGGTGGGATTCGCCTGCGTCTTCGTCTGCCTGCCCTTCAGCCACAAATTGATCGTCGCCGACCTGAACATCGGCATCTTCTACATCCTCGCGGTCACGGCGCTGATCGTGGTCGGCATCATCATGAGCGGCTGGAGCAGCAATTCGAAGTGGAGCTTGTTCGGCGCCATCCGCTCCGCCGCGCAGATCATCTCCTACGAGATTCCCGCAGGCATGGCGTTGATGATCCCGGTGCTGCTCGCCGGCACGCTCAGCACGCAGGGCATCATTCGCGCCCAGGGCGGCTGGCCCTGGCAGTGGTTCATCTTCGACA
Organism: Deltaproteobacteria bacterium; assembly: GCA_005879315.1. Taxonomy (GTDB): domain Bacteria; phylum Myxococcota; class Myxococcia; order Myxococcales; family 40CM-4-68-19; genus 40CM-4-68-19. The sequence goes on from VBLC01000040.1 coordinate 88,553, forward strand.
ACCCGGCCGCCTTCGCCGCTTTCTTCATCTACTTCATCAGCGCGCTCGCCGAGGGAAACCGCACGCCCTTCGACCTCCCCGAGGCGGAGTCGGAGCTGGTCTCGGGCTACAACACCGAGTACAGCGGCATGCGCTTCTCCTATTTCTTCCTCGTCGAATGGGGAAACATGTGGGTGATGAGCGCGATCGCCACCACCATGTTCCTCGGCGGATGGCAGCTCCCCGGCCTCTCGCCGGCCAGGTTCGACGCGCTCACCGGCGGCGTCGCGGTCATCGCCGAGATCGCCTCGCTGGCGCTCTTCGCCTTCAAGACGCTCTTCTTCGTCTTCGTGGTGATGTGGCTGCGCTGGACGCTGCCGCGCATCCGCGTCGATCAGATGATGAACATGTGCTGGAAGTACCTGGTGCCGGCCAGCTTCGCCGGCGCGCTCTTCGTCGCGGCCTGGATGCTTCTGGTGCACGAGGCGCCCTGGCTCGGCCAGGCGATGCGCTTCGCGCTCACCGCCATCGCCGCCGTGACCGTGGCCGCCTTTGCTCTGCGCACGCTGAAGAACCTCCGCGACACCGGCGACAAGTTCGATTTCACGAGCAACTGGTGACCGAACATGGCTGAACAGCTCGCACCTCCCGCGAAGTCCTCTGGCCCGATGGGCGCGTACGCCAAGAACGTGCGCGACACCGCCAAGAGCTTCTGGGAAGGCATGAGCATCACGCTCAGCTACATGTTCCGGAAGCCGATCACGACGCAGTATCCGGACCGGGTGGGCGTGCCGGTGCGCGACACCATCCCGGCGCGCTACCGCGGCTTCCTCGAAGTGGACATGGACATCTGCACGGCCTGCCTGGCCTGCGAGCGCGCCTGTCCCATCGCGGTCATCAACATCGACGTCGTCAAAGGCGATGGAAAGACCCGCCCCAAGCTCAACATGGAGCGGTTCGACATCGACATCGGCAAGTGCATGTACTGCGGATTGTGCGTCGAGCCCTGCCCGACCGGCGCCATCCAGCACACCCGCGAGTTCGAAGGCGCCGTCATGCACTTCGACAACCTGACGCTGCGCTTCGTGCCCGACCCGACCAACCCCATCCCGGCCTACAAGGTCCCGAAAGGCTCCGACGCATTCCCGCGCCGGCCGCTCGGCGAGATCACCCGCAAGCTGATCAAGGCCTGGGACGCGCCGCCGCCGCCCTTCCCCTCGATGGAGGAGGCAGCGAAGGCGAAGGAACACGGCGCGCCCAAGGAGGGCGGGCTCGATCCCTCCGCGATGGGCCGGCAGCTCGCCGCCAAGGCTCTCTCCGTCAAGGAGGACAAGCCCAAGCTGCAGAAGGTGCTGGAAGAGGCCATGGCCGGCACCGACTGCGGCGATTGCGGCTATCCCGACTGCTTCGGCTATTCGAACGCCATCGCGCAGGGCAAGGATACCGCGACCGACAAATGCGCTCCGGGCGGCGCCGATTCGAAGGCGATGCTGGAGACCATTCTCGTCACGCTCAAGACCGGCGCCGTTCCCGCCCCAGCCACGCCCGCAGCCGGCGCCGTTCCCGCCCCGGCCACGCCCGCAGCAGCCGCCTCTCCAGCGCCGCCAGCCGAGGCGAAACCCGAAGCTCCCGCAGCTCCCGAAGCTCCGGCGAGCCCGCCGCCCGCGCAGGACGAGATCCCGCTGGGCACCAAGCCTCCTCCGAAGTAGAGTGCGCCGCCCATGGCCAGCTCCAACCTGCGCGCGTATCTCGTGCGCCTCGCGGTCCTTCTCGCGGGTCTGTTTCTCCTGGCGGGCGCGGGGCTCCTGCACCGCTTCGCGCAGCTCCCCACTGCGCTGACGCTGCTCGCGCAGTACCTGGGCATGGTGGGCATCCTCTGGGGGCTGAACGCCTTCTTCTTCCGCCGCGTGCCGCTCACCGGGGTGGTGCTGTTCGTCTTCTCTGGCGCGGCCTTCGGCGTGCTCTTCTTTCTCGGCTTCGTCCTCCAGGAAATCGTCGGACCCTGGCTGATCGACTCGGCCGGCCGCTTCATCGGCCTGGTGCGCCTCACCGATCTGATCTTCTACGCCTTCGCCCTGATGACGGTCCTGGGCGCGGCCGGCTGCGCCTTCTCGGGCAACATCATCTACTCGGCCTGGTCGCTGCTCTTCGCCTTCATGGGCGTGGCCGGGCTCTACGTCTTTCTCGGCGCTGATTTCCCGGCGGTGGCGCAGGTGCTCATCTACGTGGGCGGCATCCTCGTCCTCATCCTCTTCGCCATCATGCTCACCAAGCAGATCGGCGAGGACCCCAAGCTGACCAACGCGCACCTCGCGCTCCCGGTGGGCGGCGCTCTGGGCGCGGTCACGGTGGGCACGCTCTCGTACATGGCAGTGATGGCGCCCTGGAAGGTTGTGGCCGCACCCAGCTACCAGCCGGTGAGCGCCGCGCTGGGCGTCGCCTTCTTGACCGACTATCTCTTGCCCTTCGAAGTCGTGTCGGTGGTCCTGCTCGCGGCGCTGGTCGGCGCGGTGGTGATCGCGCGCAAGGAGATCAAGGAGACTTCGGACCAGCCGATATGACCAGCATCGGATTGCCCCATTTCCTCATCGTCGGCGCCGCTCTCTTCGCGCTGGGGATGATCACGGTGGTCACGCGGCGCAACGCCGTCGGCATCCTCATGGGCGTCGAGCTCATCTTGAATGCCGCCAACGTCAACTTCATCGCCTTCAACCATTATGTCGAAGGCCCCGGCAAGGTGACCGGCCAGGTCTTCTCCATCTTCGTCATCGTGCTGGCGGCGGCGGAGGCGGCGGTGGGGCTCGCCATCGTCCTCGCCATCTATCAGACCTTCCGCACCATCGACGTGCAGGAGACCGACACGCTTCGCCAATAGCTCCATGGAACACGCCGACAACATCGCTCGCGCCATCGAGGTGAGCTGGCTCTGGCTCATCCCCGCCTTCCCGCTCCTCGGCGCGGCCCTCAACGGCCTCTTCGGCGCGCGGCTGCAGAAGCGCTACGGCAAGCCCGCGGTGCACACCATCGCGGTCGGCGCCATGGTGCTCTCCTGCCTCGTCGCCGAAGCCGTCCTCTGGGGAAAGATCTTCGGCGCCGCGCCCTCCGATCGCTTCCTGGAAAATCATCTCTGGACGATGTGGCAGTCGGGCGCGCTCAAGGTGGACCTGAGCTTCGGCATCGACCCTCTCGGCATGGTGATGACGATGATCGTCACCCACGTCGCGACGCTCATCCACGTCTATTCCGTCGGCTACATGGCCGACGAACCGTCCTACTGGCGCTTCTTCTTCTGGCTCAACCTCTTCGTCTTCGCGATGCTGCTTCTGGTGATGGGCAGCAACTTCCTCGTCATGTTCTTCGGCTGGGAGGGAGTGGGCCTCTGCAGCTGGGGGCTGATCGCTTTCTGGTACACCGATCTGGAGAAGGCGAAGGCGGGCTTCAAGGCATTCATCGTCAACCGCTTCGGCGACTTCGGCTTCATCATCGGGCTGTTCATCCTCTTCTGGTCGCTGAGCGGCAGCTGGTCGTCCAGCGGCAAGTACCTTCCCGAGCGTCGCCTGTCCGGCCGCGTCCTCGGCACCTTCGCCGAGCCGGCCCGCCTCTCGCAGAACGGCGTCCGGCTGGGCCCGACCGTCGAGTTCCGCGAGCTGCGCAACCAGGTCGTCGACGAGAAGAGCGGCGTGGCCGAGCGCCTCTCGCACATGCAGCTCTGGGGCGTGCCGGTCCTGGCGCTGATCTGCATCCTCTTCTTCGTCGGCGCGGCGGGAAAAAGCGCGCAGATTCCCCTCTACGTCTGGCTCCCGGACGCGATGGCCGGACCAACGCCCGTCTCGGCGCTGATCCACGCGGCGACGATGGTCACCGCCGGCGTCTACATGGTGGCGCGGCTCAACTTCCTTTTCGCGCTGAGCAGCGCGGCGATGAGCGTGGTGGCTTGCATCGGCGTCCTCACCGCGCTCTTCGCCGCCTCGATCGGCTTCTTCCAGTACGACATCAAGAAAGTCCTCGCTTACAGCACCGTCAGCCAGCTCGGCTTCATGTTCATCGGCGTCGGAGTGGGCGCCTACTGGGCGGGAATCTTCCATCTGATGACGCACGCCTTCTTCAAGGCCTGCCTCTTCCTCGGCAGCGGCAGCGTCATCCTCGCCTGCCACCACGAGCAGGACATGCGCAAGATGGGCGGTCTGGCGAAGTACACGCCCATCACCCGCTGGACCTATCTGATCGCCTGCGTCACCATCGCCGGCTTCCCGGTGGCGAGCGCCTTCTATTCCAAGGACGAGATCCTCTGGAAGGCGTGGACGGCGGGCTCGCTCGCGGCGCCCTGGCTGGGCCAGGCGATCTATCTGGTGGGCGCGATCGCCGCGCTCGGCACCAGCTACTACATGTTCCGCTCCTATTACATGACCTTCACCGGCGAGTACCGCGGCGGGAGCGGCCACAAGGACAAGGAGCGCCTCGAGGACCCTCACTCCATGGCCGCGCACGTGCACGCCCACGCCTCAGCCCTGGCTCACGGAGAGGACGGCGCGCAGGTCGCGGCCAGCACCCAGCCGCACCAGCACGACGCCTCGCACGGCGCGGGGCCCGATCCGCATCACGGCGGCGTGCCGCACGAGTCGCCGAAGAGCATGACCTACGTGCTGATCGCGCTCGCCGCCGCGTCGATCCTCGCTGGATTCATCTTCGGATTGCCTTCCGCCTGGACCGGGCAGGAACCGCTCCTCGAGCGCTTCCTCGCGCCGAGCCTCCCCGCGGCCGAGCTGGTGAAATTCCACGAGGAGCCGCACGCGACCGAATTCCTCTTCCAGTTGGTCGGCGGCGTCGTCATCGCCGGCGGCGGCTGGCTGGTCGCGCGCATCCTCTACAAGGATGCGCGCAGCACCGCTCCGGCGCGCCTCAAGGAAATGTTCCCGCGCGTCTGGGCGCTCGTCTACAACAAGTACTACGTCGACGAGATCTACCAGGCCACCGTCGTGCGCGGCGCGCTCCTGCTCGACCGGGTCGCTTACTGGTTCGACCAGAACGTCATCGACAGCCTGGTCAACTTCATCGCCCTGCTCGGCCGCGCCGTCGCCTACTTCGACAAGTTCATCGACGAGCACCTCGTCGACGGCGCAGTCAACGGCATCGCGGACTTGACCCTCAACGGCGGCCGCGCGCTCCGGCGGCTGCAGACCGGCCACATCCAGTCCTACCTCTACGGAGCGCTGGGCGGCGCAATCGCCTTCGTCATCCTCCAGTACGTCATCCGATAATCCAATGGATCATCCGACCACATCGACAATCCTCAGCTGGATGACTTTCCTGCCGCTCATCGGCGCGGCGCTCATCCTCTGCGTCGTCGGCCTGCGCGCCAGCGGGCTCGTGCCAAAAGCGATGGCCGACCAGATCCACCGCGTCATCGCGCTCGCCGCCTCGAGCGCGGTGCTGGTGCTCGCCTTCGTGCTCTGGCGCGGGTTCGATCCGGACAATCCCGGGGTGCAATTCGTCCAGCACGCCCGCTGGATCACCGCCTACAACATCGAATACTTCGTCGGCGTCGACGGCATCTCCATCACGCTGATCATGCTCACCGCGCTGATCAGCTTCATCGCCACCATCGCCTCGATGCCCTGGTGGCCGGGCAATGCGCACCTCGACGAGCACCACTTCACCCAGCGCGGCGTCGCCGGGTACATGGCGATGCTGCTCATCCTGCAGACGGGCATGATGGGGGTCTTCGTCGCGCTCGACATGTTCCTCTTCTACGTCTTCTGGGAAGTGATGCTCCTGCCCATGTACTTCCTCATCGGCATCTGGGGCGGCTCGCGCAAGGAGTACGCCGCGATCAAGTTCTTCCTCTACACCCTGGCGGGCTCGGTCCTGATGCTGCTCGCCATCATCGGCCTCTACTTCAACGGCCCACAGGAGGTCGTCGACGGCCGGCTGGTCCACTCCTTCAACATCCTGAAGATGGCGCAGTGGGGCCGCGCGGGCGGATACCTCGCGGCGCCGCTGGTCCTCGGCTTCACTTTCGTGCGCGCTGCCTGGATCGCGCTGTTCATCGGATTCGCGATCAAGATCCCCATGTTCCCCTTCCATACCTGGCTGCCCGACGCGCACGTCGAGGCGCCCACGCCCATCTCCGTCATCCTCGCCGGCATCCTGCTCAAGATGGGCATCTACGGCATCCTCAGAGTCAATTTCGCCATCTTGCCGCAGGCGACCAAATGGGCCGCGCCGGCGATGGCCACGTTCGGCGCCATCAACATTGTCTACGCCGCCTTCGTCTGCCTGGCGCAGAAGGATCTCAAGCGGATGATCGCCTACTCGTCGGTTTCCCACATGGGCTTCTGCCTGTTGGGCATGAGCGCCTTCACCCAGCAGGGGATCGACGGCGCCGTCTTGAATCTCTGGACGCATGGATTGATCAGCCCGATGCTCTTCCTCATCGCCGGCGTGATCTACGACCGCGCCCACCACCGCAACATCGAAGGCTTCGGCGGGTTGGCCCAGCAGGTCCCCGAGTACGCCGGGCTGATGGGCCTGGCCTTCTTCGCCTCGCTCGGTCTGCCGGGCCTGTGCGGCTTCGTCAGCGAGTTCACCGTCTTCCTCGGCTCGCTCGTGCGCTGGCAGACCCTGACCATCCTCAGCGCCGTCAGCGTGATCGTCACCGCCGCGTACTATCTCTGGGCCATCCAGCGGATGATGCTCGGCAAGCTCAATCCGCAGTACAGCACGCTGCCCGACGTCAACTGGCGCGAGCGCCTCACCCTCTATCCCTTGGGCGCTTTGATCATCGTCTTCGGCTTCTATCCCCAGGCCATCTTCACGCTGATCGAAGGCTCGCTGAGAAACCTCCTCCTGCCTTTGCAATGAACAACATCCACTCGCTGCGGTTCTTCTGGCCGGAAAGCGTCCTCACCGTCGCGGTGCTGGCGATGTTGGTGCAGGACCTCTTGGTGCGACGCAGCCCGCGGCGCGTGGGCTTGCTGACCATCGGCGCTCTCTTCTGGCTGGCGCTGACCGCACTCGCCACCTGGAGGACGCCCTGGGGGAACTTCCCCATCTTCGGCGGCCTCCTGGTGCACGACCCGCTGCGGATCTTCTTCGCCTGGCTCTTCCTCGCCGCCGCGCTGCTCACCGTCGTCATCGTCCCCCGCAGCAAGGAGATCTCCAGCGCGCGGCTGGGCGAATTCTTCGCGCTACTCTTCGCTCTCTTGCTCGGCATGTACCTGATGGCGAGCGCGGCCGATCTGCTGCTCATCTACCTGAGCATCGAGACGGTCTCGCTGGTCAGCTACGTGCTCACCGGCTTCCAGCGCGGCAGGCGCCGCGCCAACGAGGCGGCGCTCAAGTACGTCATCTACGGCGGCGTCGCCTCCGGCATCATGCTCTACGGGATCAGCATCCTCTACGGACTGTTCGGGACGACGCGCGTCGCCGGCGAGGGCGGGATCGGCGCGCAGCTGGCCGACGTCACCAGCCGTCTCTTTCTCGCCCACGCCTTCGGCGGCCAGCCCGCGGCGCAGCTGGCGCTCGTGGTCGCGGTCGTCTTCCTTCTCGCCGGCGTCGGCTACAAGATCGCCGCGGTCCCCTTCCACATGTGGTCGCCCGACGTGTACGAGGGCGCGCCGACGCCGTTCACCGCCTTCCTCTCGGTCGGACCCAAGGCGGCCGGATTCGCCGTGGCCATCCGCTTCTTCTTCGCCGCTTTCGAGCGGCAGCTGCCGGGCGGCGGCTACGCCCAGGTCGGCGACCTCCCCTGGCCCGCCATCATCGGGATCATCAGCGCGATCAGCATGACCCTGGGGAACCTCACCGCCATCGTCCAGTCGAACGTCAAGCGGCTCCTGGCGTACAGCTCCATCGCCCACGCCGGATATCTCTTGATGGGCCTCGCTGCGGCCAGCACCGCCGGGGTGCAGTCGATCCTCATCTATCTCATCATCTACGTGCTGATGAACGTGGGCGCTTTCCTCGTCGTCATCGCCGTCTCGCGCGAGACGGGCGGCGAGGACATCAAGGACTTTCGCGGTCTCGGCACGCGCGCTCCCATCGCCGCATTGGCGCTGGTCATCTTTCTCTTCAGCCTGACGGGAATCCCGCCCTTTGCCGGCTTCATCGGCAAGTACCTCATCTTTGCCGCGGTGGTGCAGCGGGGCGGTTTCTGGAACGTGCTGCTGGCGGTGATCGGCGTCCTCAACAGCGCCATCTCGCTCTTCTATTACGCGCGGCTGATCAAGGCGATGTACCTCGAGGAGGCGATCGACCAGCGCCCCTTCCGGGTGCCCGCGGTCTACACCGGCGTTCTCGTCGCGCTGGCGGTGCCGAACAGCTTCCTCATCTTCTACTGGACGCCGCTGGTGCGCTGGGCGGCTGCGGCCTTCGGCGGCTCGCCATCGTCATAGTTCATTCAATGATTCCAGAGAATTACTGCAATGGCCTTTCGTCTCTACAGCCTTTTCCCGATACTGCCGGTGAAATCCGGAATCTTTTTCAGGGAAGATGAGTCCCTGACAGGACCTTTGACCGAGTCCCCTGTTCATTGCTGCTGCACGGTTGCACATCGCTCCTCGATGGCGATGGTGTGTCGCGGCCCAGTCGGGCGTGTGGCTGCGCCCTTGCACTACATCGGCGCCGGATGAGTGTTTCCGCCACCAACCGCTTCCTCCGGTATCAATTCGACAGTCCCGCGCAGCTGAGGCGGCACTCGAGGCTGCTCGACGGTCGCCTTCTCTTGTTCTTTCCCGAACAGCGGCCGCGTCTGCCCGAGCGAACCCGGACTCTGCTGGAGATCTGCTTCAGCCGATCCAGCCAGCAGGTGGCGCTGCCCGCCACGGTCTACGCTCGCGACATGTACGGCGCGACGCCGGGCATGTGGCTCGAGCTGCGCGCGCTCAGCGTCGTCGCCGGGCTGCAGTCCGCGCTGGTGGCGCCGCAGCGCAAGCGGCCCCGGCTGGGGATGGATCTGCTCGCCTGGGTGCAGCGCCCGCAGGGAGCGAGCCTCGCCTGCCCCGTCCTCGACGTCAGCGAAAGCGGCGCGCGCCTCTGGGGTGTGCCGGGCAATCCGCCGCGGCGCAACGAGGAGCTGATCGTCCGCCTGCCCGACTGCCGCGCCGTTCGCGGGCGCGTGGCCTGGTCACACGGGCGGGAGGTCGGGATCGAGTTCGGTCGCGATGCGCGGCCCGCGGCGGCGGCCGTCTTCGCCCGCGCCGCAGAGCAGTGGGCCGGCGCGAGCCTGGCGGTTCACGATCGCGCTTGCACCTGCACGAGCGGCGGCGCGCCGCGCGATCCGCCGCTGAAGCAGCCGGCGCTGAAGCAGCCGGCGCTGCGCTACGGGAAGCCGTCATGAACCCCGTCGCGCCCTGGACCGACTGGCTGACGCCCTCCTTCTTCCGCATCCGCGTCGCGCCCGCCGCGATCGAGAAGCTGAGCGCGCTTCCACCCGACCTCCAGGAACGGCTCCGGCACATGCTGCTCGACATCGTCGAGCTGGCCGACCTGGTGCCGCCCAGCACCGCTCGCTCCTGGCGCGCCAGCGAACAGGGCCGCCCTCTCTTGCAGTTGCGGCTGGGAAAGCTGGACGTGCGGTACTCGATCTCCGAGGACGACCGCTCGCTGACCATCGAGCACGTCATCATCCCCGAAGACGATACCGAGCTGGAGAAGACCGCCTGATCTGACTCAGCCCCTTCGGCTGCGCGCCCGCTCTTCCAAGGCAAAGAAACGCTCGCGCGACAGACTGCGATCGCCGAGCTTGCGGCCGGGCTGCACGGTGATGCCGTGATAATCGCTGCCGGCCGTCACCAGGAGACCCAGCTCTCCGGCCCAGCGCTGGTAAGCCTCCGCCTGATTGGGCGCGTGGTCGGGATGGAATGCCTCGACAGCATCGAGCCCCGTAGAAGCCATTGCGATCAGCTCCTGCCGGGAGATGCCGTTTGCGCCCGGATGCGCCACGCTGGCGGTGCCCGACGAGCGGTGCACGAGCTCGACCGCCTCGACGACGGAGAGCCGCCGCCGATCGACCCAGAGCGGGCCGCGCGTGCGCAGGTAGCGGGCGAAGGCGTCCTGGATGCTGTCGGCGTGCCCGCAGTCGACCAGCACGCGCGCCAGGTGCGGCCGGCCGAAGTTCTCCCCCCCGCTGCAGGCGATCACCCGCTCCAGGGTGACGGCGGTGAAGCCCATCCCCTGGGCGAGCGCGATCATCCGCTCCATCCGTTCCCGCCGCTCGGCGATCATCCCGGTCGCGAGGCGCAGAAGGCCCTCGGCTTTCGGATCGAGGAAATGGCCGAGGATGTGCACCTCGCGGCCGTGCAGCTCGGAGGAGAGCTCGATGCCCGGGACCAGCCGCACCCCGACCGCGTCCGCAGCAACCTGGCACTCCGCGATGCCGGCGACGGTGTCGTGATCGGTCACCGCGAGCACTTCCAGCCCGGCCGCCGCGGCCTCGGCGAAGAGCTGGGCTGGCGAGCGGTCGCCGTCGCTGTGCAGGGTGTGGGAGTGGAGGTCGATCGCTGGCATTCCTTGACGCCCTTGGTAGCTGCTGGTTATGTCCTTGCAGTGCAGCATGTCCTGCAGATCAGCCGCAAGATCGACTACGCCCTGCGGGCGATGATCTACCTTGCCGGCGTTCCGGCAGGGAAGGTGGCATCGCTGCAGGAGCTTTCCGCGCCGCTGCGGCTGCCGCGCGAGTTTCTCGCCAAGATCCTCAAGATCCTCGCCGGGCGCGGCCTGGTGCGCTCGGCGCGCGGCGCGCACGGGGGATATCAGCTGGCGCGGCCGGCGCGCGACATCTCCTTCCTGGAGGTGATCGAAGCCGTCGAAGGGCCGGTGCAGCTCAACGTCTGCCTCGATCACAAGGACCGCTGCGACGTGAGCGCGAACTGCACCATGTACCATGTCTGGAAGGACGGCCAGGAGCGCATGCTCGAGGTCTACCGGCGCACTTCGCTGGCCGAGCTGTCCGAGCCGGAACGCGCCGCGGCGCCAGTGCTGCTCGGCCTTCCCGGCGCAAGGAACTAGAAAACCTTGAGCGCGAGATCGAGCGCGTCGCGGTGCGCTTTCCAGCGGACTGCGGCGCGCGCCTCGTCGGGCGAAACCCAGCGGTAGGCGACGTGCTCGTCGGAGAGCTGCGGCTCGGCGTCCTTCCCGGTGCGGAGAAGAAAGGCATGCTCCTCGAAGTCGCCCTTCTTGCCGCGGTAGTGGTGGGCGAGCTCGAGGTCCACCAGCTCGCCGTCCAGGCCCGTCTCCTCCCTCGCCTCGCGCGCCGCGCATTGTGCAGGCGACTCGCCAGCGTCGGCCTTGCCGGTGACCGGATGCTCACCGGCGCCGCGCCGATCCGGCCGCTTCAAGAGCAGCACTTGTGGGCCGGGTCGCACGATCCAGACCAGCGCTTTCGTCCGAGCATCGGCCAAGTCCGGCCACTGTAACAGAGCGGCCCTTGTGGTAGATGGCACCGATGCCGCCGAAGCTGCCGCTCGAGCTTTTGGGGCCCGACCCGCGCCGCGGCCTCTCCGGCATGGCCCGCCATCTGATCGGCAGCGAGATCCTCAAGATCGCTGCCGAGGTCCGCGCCGCGAAGAGCGGCGGCCAGCGCATCGCCGATTTCACGGTGGGGGATTTCTCCTCCCGCGAGTTCCCCGTCCCCGCGCAGCTGCGCGACGGGATCGTCCGCGCGCTCGAGGCAGGAGAGACCAACTATCCGCCTTCCGACGGCGTGCTGCGGCTGCGCGAGGCGCTGCGCGAGTTCTACCAGGCGCGCCTCTCGCTCGAGGTGCCGCTCGAGGCGACCCTCATCGCCGGCGGCTCGCGCCCGGTCATCTACGCGACCTATCGCGCGCTGATCGAGCCTGGTGACGTGGTCCTCTACCCGGTGCCGAGCTGGAACAACAACCACTATTGCCATCTGGTGGGAGCGCGCGGCGTGCCGATCGAGACGCGCCCCGAGGACGGCTTTCTCCCCACCGCGGAGTCGCTGCGGCCGCATCTGCGCCAGGCGCGGCTGATCGCCCTCTGCACGCCCTTGAATCCTGCCGGGACCGTCCTCGCGCCCGAGGAAGTGGGCCGCATCGCCGAGGCGGTCGTCGAGGAGAACCAGCGCCGCGGCGCTTCCGAGCGGCCGCTCTATCTCCTCTATGACCAGGTCTACTGGATGCTCTGCTACGGGTCGGCCCGCCACGAGACGCCGGTGCATCTCGTGCCCGAGGCAGCGCGGTACACCATCCTCATCGACGGAATCTCCAAGTCGATGGCCGCGACCGGCGTCCGGGTAGGCTGGGGCGTCGGGCCGCCAGCCGTCATCTCCGCCCTGCGCGACATCCTCGGCCACGTCGGCGCCTGGGCTCCGCGCGCCGAACAGGTTGCGGTGGCCGCGCTTCTGCGCGATGCGCCCGCGCTCGACGCTCACCTGCGCACCCACCTGGGCGGGCTGCAGGCGCGACTCGACAAGCTACACCAGGGATTCTTGCGGATGGCCAAGGCCGGCCTGCCGGTGCGCGACATTCCTCCGCAGGGCGCCATCTACCTTTCGGCTCAGTTCGACCTGGTGGGGCGCAAAGGTCTGCGCACCAACGACCAGGTCCGGCGCTACCTGCTGGAGGAGGCCGGATTCGCCGTCGTGCCCTTCCAGGCCTTCGGCCTCTCCGGCGAGAACGGCTGGTTCCGCCTCAGCGTCGGCGCGGTCTCGCTGCAGGACATCGAGGAAGCATTGCCCCGCATCGAGACCGCACTGCGCAAGCTGATCTGACTCAGCGGGTCGGCGTGCTGCCGCTCGGGCTCGTCGAACCGGCCGGGGCGGTGCTGTCGCTCGGCGCCTTCGACGTGTCGCTCGTGCCTGTGCCGGTGCTCGAGGGCGTGCTGCCGCTCGAGGTGCTGCCGGCGGCGCTGCCCGACGAGGTGTCGGAAGTGCCCGGCGCTCGCGGCGAGGTCATGTCGTTGCCGCTGCGGTCGCGCGGGAGCGTCTCGCCGCTGCGGCCCTGCGGCTGGCTGCTGCCCGGCCTGGCGGCATTGGGGTTGTCCTTGCAGGCGCCGACGGTGACGAGAGCGGCGGTTGCACCCAGGGTGAGCCATCTGCGAATCGACATGCGATCCTCCGTGTCAGGGTGGACCCTCAATCTTGGGAGCGGCCCTTGCGCAGGCAATCCGCGGCGCCGCGGAGGCGGGCGGGCATCCGGGTGGCGGTCCGAGGTACAATCGGGCCGTGCCCAAGGACCCACGACTGAGCGAGCGAAGCATCCCCGCCCCCGCTGGCGGCGGCGCGCGCCGACTGCCTCCGCCGCGCGAGGAGGTCCGCGTCCTCACCCCGAGGCAGGTCTTCGAGCATCTCGACCGCTACGTGATCGGCCAGCGCGCCGCCAAGCGGGCGGTGGCGACGGCCGCCCACCAGCACCTCAAGCGCATCGAGCAAAGGCGGCTGGGGAAGCCGTCGCTCTTGCGCAAGTCCAACCTGCTGCTCATCGGCCCGACCGGCTCGGGCAAGACGCACATCGCGCGCAAGCTCGCCGAGCTTCTCGAGGTGCCCTTCTCCGTCGTCGACGCGACCGAGTACACCGAGGCCGGCTACTACGGAAAGGACGTCGAGGTGATGGTGGCCGAGCTCCTCCTCAAGAGCGGCCACTCCATCGACGCCACCGAGCGCGGCATCATCTTCATCGACGAGATCGACAAGATCGCGCGCCGCAACGGCTCGGCCCGCACCGGCGCCGGCTCGCGCGACATCGGCGGCGAGGGCGTGCAGCAAGCGTTGCTCAAGCTGCTCGAGGGCCGCGAGATCTTCGTGCCGCTCAACGTGACGCAGCACTGGAACAAGCACGACTTCGTGCAGGTGGACACCTCCGACATCCTCTTCATCTGCGCCGGCACCTTCACCGACCTCCACCAGGTGCAGATCGACAAGCAGGTCGGGTTCGGATCGACCGGCCGCCGGATGGGCGCGGCGCGGCTGCGGGTGAAGGAGCTGATCGAGTACGGCATGCTCGCGGAGCTGCTCGGGCGGCTGCCGGTGCAGGTGCAGCTCGAGGAGCTGACGCCCGACGAGCTCTACGAGATCCTCACCGCGCCGCCCGATTCGCTGGCGCGCGAATATCGCGAGGCGCTCGCGCTCGACGGCGTGGAGCTCGACTTTCAAGAAAGTGCGCTGCGGGCGGTGGTCGAATTCGCGGTGGAGAAGAAGCTCGGTGCGCGGGCGCTGCGGGGCATCCTCGAGGAGGTGCTGGCCGACGTGATGTTCGAGGCCCCCGAGAAGCACGGCGAGCAGGTGGCGATCGACCGGCGCTACGCCCTGGCGCGCCTCAAGCGGGTCGACGCGGCGGCGCTGCGCGAGAGCTGACGCAGGATTGCGCTGCCGGCGGGCGGTGCGCACCGTTTGGGTCAAACGGAGCGACGCCATGAGACTCGCATTGGCCATCTTCAGCGCAGTGTTCTTCCTCGGCGCGGCTTCCCCTGGCGCAGAAAAGACCCAGGACCAGCCGCCGCCGCCGAAGCATCACAGCAAGCTCAAGGGAGCGGTCGTCGGTGGAGCGGGCGGCGCGGTCGTCGGCGGCAAGAAAGGCGCGGTCGCCGGCGCAGCGGGCGGCGCGCTCTGGCAGCACCACAAGAACAAGAAGGAAGCGAAGCAGCGAGCGAAGCAGCAGCAGTGATTCTCGCGCGTGGCTGCGGCCGAAGCCCGCGGCACCGCCTCAGCGCGCTTCGGTCAGCTTCTTTTTCAGCGGCGTCGGCTGCTTCAGCTCGGTGATGAGATTCACTTCCGTCGCCGCCGCCAGCGCGTTCGAGTGATCCAGCCCCAGTTTCGCGACCGGCGTGTCGTGCTCCACGTGCGACATGTGCGGCCGGACGAGCGCGACCAGCGAAGCGACGGCCCAGGCAACCAGCAGTCCCTTGGCCGCCCCGACGCCGAAGCCGCCGACTTTGTCGACCGATCCGGTGAATCCGTGCGCCAGGTTCTTGTGGAGAGAGTTGCCGATCAGCTTGGAGACGATCTCCACCACCAGGAAGATGGCCACCGCCATCGCCGCGGTCGCGACGGTGGCGGGCAAGGACAGATCCTTGGCGAAGGCGTCCCCGAACGGCTCGGCAAAGAGCCGCGCCAGCACGATGCCGCCGATGAACCCCACCACGCCGAAGATCTGCCGCATCAGCCCGCGCCAGGCGCCGAGCAGCGCGAAGAGGGCGATCAGCCCCAGGCAGAGGAGATCGAAGATCACCTGACACTCATGTCGGTCTTGACCAGCTTGCCGGCCTCGTCGCGCTTGGCCTTGAAGTTGGGATTGTTCGGCTCGTAGGTGAGCGCCATCTTGAAATTGCGCTCTGCCGCAGCGAAGCGCTGCGCCGCCATGTCGGCCAGCCCGGCCATGAAGAACTTGCGCCCTTGCGGCGTGGCGCCGACCTCCTGCTCCTTCTCCTTCTTCAGCTCCTGCTCGCTCGCCTCGACGAAGCGCAGCTTCTTCTGCCGCTCGCCGCCGAGGATGTCGGCCAGGTACTTGATCCGCTTGCTGTCCTCGCGCAGGCAGACGTAGGCCTCGTTGATGCGCTTGTAGATCCTGCCGATGTTGTCCTTCAGCCCGCTCGCCGGCAGCGTCGAGAAGCGGTCCGGATGATAGGCGCGCGACTCGCGATAGTAAGCGGCCTTGATCTCCGTCGGGCTGGCTGCCTGCCCGACCTTGAGGATTTGAAAATAGTCGAGCTCGTCGAGGATCTGCGCCAGCGCCTGCGCCTCGATCTCGAACGCCTCGTCCGTCAAGCGGCCGCCTCGCCGCGCGCCAGAGTGGTGCGAGCGTTCTTTTCCTGGGCCTGCTTGATCATGTCCTCGGTCAGGCCGGAGGAGAGGCGGATGGTGCAGGAGGTCTTCTGCCCGGTCTCGACGTCGGAGGCGGTGACGTTGACGATGCCGTTGGTGTCGATTTCGAAGGTGACCTCGATGCGCACCTCCCCACGGTACCCGATGCGAAATCCGGAGAACTCGAACTCGCCGAGCAGCTCGCACTCGCCCGCCTTGTTCGACTCGCCCTGGTAGACGCGGATTTTCACCTTGTCCTGGCCGTCGCGGTTGGTGGTGTAGCTCTTCGACTTCTCGATGGGGATGGGCGTGTTCTTGTCGATGATCTTGTCGGTGTAGCCGCCGACGGTGCCGACGCGCAGCGTGAGGGGCGTGACGTCGAGCAGGTAATGGTCCGACTTGGAATCGAGCAAGGACGAGGCCTGGATGGCCGCGCCCATGGCGACCACCTCGTCGGGGTCGATGCCCGCCATCGGGTCCTTCTGGAAGTAGTGCTTGACGCTGGTGCGGATGATGGGCAGCCGCGTGGGGCCGCCGACGAGGATGATCGCGTCGAGATCCTGCGCGGTCATCTTCGCGCCCTGCAGCGCTTCGTCGCAGACCTTGAAGGTCCGCTGCACCAGGTCCATCACCATCTTGTTGAACTCTGCTTCGGAGAGCTGCGCAGTGAGGTCCATCACCTTGCCGGTCGGATCCTGGCAGATGCCCTCCACGCCGATCTTCGCCACCCCGTCGCGGCCGACGTCGATCTTGGCCCGCTCGGAGGCCTCCTTGAGCATCTGCAGGCAGTACTTGTTCAGGCGCAGGTCGATGCCGTGCACCTTGAGGAAGTTCTCCGCCAGCCAGGTCATGATCCGGTCGTCGAAGTCGTCGCCGCCGAGGTAGGTGTCGCCCGCCGTCGACAAGACCTCGAAGACGTCTTTGCCGATCTCCAGGATGGAGATGTCGAAGGTTCCGCCGCCCAGGTCGTAGACGGCGATCTTCTGGGTGATGTCCTTGCCGAATCCGTAGGCGAGCGCCGCCGCGGTGGGTTCGTTGAGGATGCGGAGCACATCCAGGCCGGCGATGCGGCCGGCGTCCTTGGTGGCCTGCCGCTGGTTGTCGTTGAAGTACGCCGGGACGGTGACGACCGCCTTCTTGATCTCGTGCCCCAGGTAGTTCTCGACGATCGCCTTCATCTCCTTGAGCACCAGCGCGGAGATCTCCGGAAGAGAAAAGACGTTCTCGCGGATCTGGATGCGCACGGAGTTGTTTTCGCCCTCGATGATCTTGTAGGGCATCACCGCCTGGGCCTTCTTCACCTCGTCGGAGAAATAGAACCGGCCAATGAGGCGCTTGGCGCTGTAGACGGTGTTGTCGGCGTTGGTGATGATGTTGCGCTTGGCGCTGTTGCCGACCAGGACGGTGCCGTCCTCGAGGAAACTGACCACCGAGGCGTGGGTGCGCTCGCCCCACTCGTTGGGGATGACGACCGGTTTGGCGTTCTCGATGATGGAGACGCAGCTGTAGCTGGTGCCGAGGTCGATGCCGATCGCTGTCTCGCCGGGGTCGGCCATGGAGGGAGAGTCTCCGGGTGGAGGGACCCGGCGAGTCTACGGGCCGGTCGTGGGGCGGTCAACGCGCGGACCGCGTGGTCTGCGGCATGGCGAATTGAGGAAATGTGCGCTACGATCAAGAAGGCACCCGGAGGGTCACGTGGCTGAATTCCTCGCCATCCACCAGACTGACGCGAGTCTCTTGTCCTGCCTGCTCAGGCGGCTGGTGGGCAAGGTCTCGCTCGGTCCGGCGGACGGCGTCGCGGGCGTGGGGTTCTTCCAGAGCGACGACGTCCTCCTGCGCAAGCGACCACTCCTCGGCCCGCCGTTGCCGGAAAAGCTCGCCGAAGGAGTGGAGAGCGAGGCGGCGTTGATCTGCAGCGGTGCGGTGGGGGCGCAGGGGGGCCGCGCCTTCAATGAGCAGACCGCCCTGCCCTTCCGCTTCAAGCGCTGGCTGTTTGCCATCGCCGGACAGCCCGACTCGCTGGCGCCGATCCGTTCGCAGATGCAGAAGGAGCTGCCCGATTATTTGCGGCGCTCGGTCAAAGGCGATTCCGCCGCCGAGGCGCTCTTCGTCACCTTCCTCTCCAGACTGCGCGACGTCGGCCGGCTCGACGATGCCGACGTCGATGCGGTCACTTCCGGCCGGGCGCTGGCCGCAGCGGTGGGCGAGGCCGAGCGCGCGTTCGAGCAGCAAGGCAAGCCGCTGCCGCCGCTCTCCGCGGTGGCGACCAACGGGCGGGTGATGGCGGCGCTGCGGCGCGGGCATCCGCTCTTCCTCGGCGTAATCGACGGGCTCATTCCCTGCCAGCGCTGCGAGATCGGCGCGGGGGCGAGCGACCTCGATCCGCGGGTCAATTCGCACAAGATGCTGCGGGCGGCGATGCTCCTCTCCGGCGCGCAGCCTGCGCCGGAAGGCTTCCGCGAAGTGGCGGAGCGCGAGGTCCTCGCGGTCCCGCGCGGCTTCAGCGAGATCGAGAGTCTTTAACCCCGCTGCTCAGTTGAGTTGGGTACGTGTACCTTCGACGTAACGCTCTTCGATCCGGCGCCTCTGGCGCCTCCACCAGGGGGGATCTCGCTCCCCCCTGGACCCCCCAACTTCCCACCGTCAACAAAGATGGGCGGTGGGATTAGAACGTCGAGCGCTCGAGGATCAGCAGCCAGACGTTGCTGAGAAAATGCGCGATCGAGGCGCCGAGGATGGTGCCCGTCCGCCAGCGCAGCCAGGCGAACCAGAGCGCAGGAAAGAAGACGGCGAGCCGCCACGGCGCCGGCTCCAGCAGATGGCCGACCGCGAAGAGCGCCGCCACCACCACCGCAGTGCGCACCGCGCTCCACCGTTCCTGGAAGCGCAGCGTCAGGTAGCCGCGATAGAAGAACTCCTCGGCGAAGGCGACCGCGGCATTGCCCGCCACCTGCCCCGCGAACTCGAGCGAGATCGGAACCCGCAGCTCGAATCGCAATCCGCCTTTCGCATACGGCGCGAGCATTGCCTGCATCGGCGCAGGCAGCCGGCCGAGCCAGGAGGTAAAGAGAAAAAACCCGAGCGCGAAGAGCGGCAACACCAGCGCGCAAGTGCCGAGCGACCAGGCGAGATCCTGGCGAAGCCGGTCGAACCGCCATCCCGCGTCGCGCGCGTCCTGTCCGCGCTTCTCCAGATATCGCACTGGCGCGTACAGGAAAGCGGCCACCGCCACCGCGCCGACCAGGCCGTGCAGGAAGGGAACGGCGAGCGCGATCACCTCGATCGCCGCCAGGCCGAGAATGACCGCCGCCCACACGGCCACCGCTTCGCGAACCGGGCCCGCCAGAGGCGCGGCCGGCATCGTCATCGTGCAGTAGCGACGGGAAGGCGATTGGCCTTCCAGGCGTCCATGCCTCCGCGCATGCTGAGGGCATTGCGGCCCATCTGCTTGAGCCACATCGCCGCGTTGTAGGAGCGCATCCCGCGGTGGCAGACGGTGACCACCTCACGGTCCTCAGGGACTTCGGTCAGGCGCGCGGGCAGCTCGTTCATGGGGATGAGCAGCGCACCTTCGATGATGCCCTCCGCCTGCCATTCCTTCGCCTCGCGCACGTCGAGGACGAGCGGCGGGTTCTCTCCCGCGAGCTTCTGCGACAGATCCTTGGGGTCGATTTCCATCTATCTCGTCCTCGCCTGGCGAATGTAACGATCGAGGTCCTCGCGGTCGATGAGCGAGAGGATCTCCAGCGTGTTCCCCTCGCCGCGCCGGTAGATGAGCCGCACGTCGGTCGCCACCCGGATGCGATAGTAGCCGGGCAGCCCCTCCAGCGCAGTGGCGCGCAGCGATCCATGACGCCAGTCGCGCGCCAGCAGCGAGACCTTGTCGAAGGCAGCGCGCTGCATGCGGCGGTCCCAGCGCTGGATGGAATCGTAGAATTCCTTGGTGAAGATGGGGACGAGGAAGGTGGCCGCTTCTTCCGCCGAGGGGAGATCCTCCCCTGGCACCGGGGCGGGGACCGGCGCCGGCGCCACTGTCCGCTCGGCGCGGGCCAGCTTCTCGCGCAGCTGATCGCGCTCCTCCTGCGCCGCGCGCAGTTTCTCGGCGAGCGAGCGCGCCTCGTCGGCCAGGCGGCGCGCCTCCGCCAGCGCGCGGCCCTCGCCGGCGGCGGTGAGGCGAGCCACTTCGGCGGAGGCCTTCGCCAGCTCGGCCCGCAGCCGCTCCAGCTCGTCGCGCGCCTCGGCGAGCGACTTCTCGCGCGTCGCAATGTCCGCCCGCGCCGCGACCAGCTGCTCCCTGGCGGCGGTCCGTTCCTTCTCGGCGCGTTCGGCGGCCTTGAGGGCGGCATCGCGTTCCTTGCGCAGCTCCGAGGGCGGTGGCGGCGGCTTGCGCGGCGCCTTGCCCGTGGGCGCCTCCAGCATCTCCACGCCGAGGTCGATGGCGGTCAGCGCCGCGCCCTGCATCTTCTCCTCTTCTTCGAGCAGCGCCCGCCAGGCGATGCGAGCCAGGTGCTGGAGCGGGTCGCCGGTGAACAGCTCGAGAGCGTCGCGGTACTGCTCTTCGTCGAGTCTCTTCCCCTCGAAGGCAGGATTGCGCAGTGCCTCGCGGATGGCTTTGTCGAGCAGCTGCGCGGCATCTTTCGCCGCCTTGGCCTCGTCAGCCAACAGGCGCGCCACCTGGTTGGGCGGCATCGCCTCCAGCCGATATCCGGGGCTGTAGAGCCGCAGCTCGCCGCAAAGGTCGAGCAGGCGCTTGTCAGGAAAGCAAAGCTCGAGGAATTCGCCGAGCCGCGCCGCGTCCAGCCGGTCGAGCGGCAGCGGCGCCGGCGAGATGGGAATCTCCTGCCCGGGCGGCGGCGCTTCGGCAGCGGTCTTGGCCTTCTTGGCCATGGCGAGCGGCCAATACCACAAAGGGGGTGAAACGAAGGCGCTTTCGCTGCATCCAAAGCCTGTTTCGCCTATACTTCATGGCAACGCCAACCGAAAGGCAGGAGCAATGGAGAACGTCGAGACCAGCATCCCCCAGGCCACCAGCCAGGCAGAGCCTCCTCCGCCCATCAAGCTGACGGACAGGGCCGCGGCGATGGTCAAGGAAACCATCGGGCGCGAGAACCTCGAGGGCTCCGGCCTGCGCGTGGCGGTGGTGGGCGGCGGCTGCTCCGGCTTCCAGTACAGCCTCGACCTCGACAAGGACGCGCGCCCCGGCGATCTGGTCTTCGACGTGCAGGGCGTCAAGGTCTTCGTCGACCCGATGAGCTCGATGTACCTGCTCGGCGTCGAGGTCGACTACGTCGAGGGTCAGTTCGGCCAGAGCGGGTTCTCCTTCAAGAACCCCAACGCCAAGCACACCTGCGGTTGCGGCTCGAGTTTCTCGGCGTAGAGAAAAGCCGCTCGTCCGATCGCCCGCGAGCCATCTTCGCGGGCCCTCGTCGGTTGGAATCGCCTCCGCGCATCGCCAAGGTTGATGCGTACACCAACCGAACCCAGAAAGAGGAGGCATCGTGAAGATCACCGTCATCTCCGCCTTGGCGCTCGTCCTGTCTGCTTTTGGGGCGCAGGCACAGCAGCGCGACCACGACGAGGCGATCAATCAAGGCTCGTCGACCTCGACAGCGCAACCCGGCACTCCCACCCCCGACCAGGTGGACAAAGCGAGCCGGCCCGAGGATGGTGAAGCGAAGTCGAAGCCCGAATCGAAGAGCAACGAGCCGTCGGCGACGACCGAAGCGGATCAGGCCGGCCAGAGCGACCAGCTGAAAGTGAAGCGGCACCGCGACGGCTCGCAGGCGCGCACCGGCGTCAGCAGCCGCCACCGGACGCGGACTCCGCCGAGCACTTCGGAGGACATTCCGCCCTCGAGCGATCGCGACTCGAGCGCGACCAACCCGAAGAACCGCACTGATCTTGGGATGAGCGGCACGACGGGCAGCTCCAGCTCGGCGACCGGCGCACCCAGCACTCCGCCGCCTGACAACAGCTCGGGCGACAGCGTCGCGCGGCCAGCCGCCCCCAGCCCGACCGATGACCAGCGGCCGATCGACAGCACGACGCCCCCTCCGAAAGACAAGCCCGAACCCAAGTAGGCGAGCGGGCGGTGTCGCACGCGGCGGGCGCGCTCGGCGTCCGCCGCGTTGTCTTTCCGACATCCCGTCTCCACTTTTGTCGGAGACAACCAGCCAGGGGGACTTCCATGCTCAAAGGGATCATCGCAGCGGTCGGACTGAGCCTCGCCCTGCCCGCCTTCGCGCAGCAGTCGCCGATCCAGAAGGACATGAACGACGCGTCGAAGGACGTGCGCGACTCCTCGAAGGATGCCGTCGACAAGACCAAGGACGTCCTCGGCACGGACAGCGGCGCGTCGAAGGCCAAGCGGCACAGCGAGAAGAAGGCGCGCGACGTCAAGAAGAAGGTCCGGCACACGAAGCACAACCTGCGCCACGACCTGAACAAGTAGCTCAGGCGCTGGGAAGTCCGGCAGCCTCGAGAGCCTGGATGATGTCGTCCACGCTCCGGTAGCTGAGCGACAGGCGCTCCTCCCGCCGGTAGCGGACGAAGCCCTCCGGGTCGATGATGATCAGCGACCGCCGGGCGCTGCCGAGCATGGACTTGACGCCGTAGAGCTGCGCCACCTTGGCTCCCTCGTCGGCGAGCAGCGGGAAGGAGATGGCGTAGCCCTTGGCCATGCGCTCGTGGGACTCGAGCGTGTCGGTCGAGATGGCCCAAAGGGTGGCGCCGGTGTCGATGAGCCTCTGGCGCCGCTCTTCGTAATGCTGCAGCTGCCGGGTGCAGACGGGCGTGAAATCTCCCGGATAGAAGGCTAGAACCACCACCTTGCCGCGCTGGTCGGCGAGGTGATACGCGCCAGGCGGCACGCCATTCAAGGTGAAGTCGGGCGCCGGATCGCCTTCCTTGGGCCCCATGCGCGGAATGTAATCGAAAGCGAGGCGCGATGCAGGACGCGGTCATCGTCGATGCGGTTCGGACACCGGTGGGACGCATCCGCGGCGCGCTCTCCAAGGTGCGGCCCGACGACCTCGCGGCGCTGGTGATCGAGAAGCTGCTCGAGCGGAATCCCGCCGCTCGCGAGATCGAGGAGGTCTTCTTCGGCTGCGCCAACCAGGCCGGCGAAGACAACCGGAACGTCGCCCGGATGGCGCTGCTCCTCGCCGGGCTGCCCGAGCGGGTGCCAGGCGTGACCGTCAACCGGCTCTGTGCCAGCGGGCTCGACGCGGCGGTGCAAGCGTCGCGGGCCATCCGCCTGGAAGACATGGAGCTGTGCATCGCCGGCGGCGTGGAGAGCATGACGCGCGCGCCCTGGGCGGTGGCCAAGCCAGCCGACGGATTCGCGGCCGGATCGTTGCAGAGCTACGACACCGCGCTCGGCTGGCGCTTCCCCAATCCGCGGCTGGCGGCGCGCTTTCCGCTGGAGAGCATGGGCGAGACGGCGGAGAACATCGCCGTGAAGTATCGCGTGCCGCGCGAAAAGCAGGATGAGTTCGCGCTGCGATCGCACCGGCTCGCTCTCGCCGGCAAGTTCGAGCGCGAATTGATCCCGGTGGGCGAGGTGGCGCGCGACGAGGGCCCGCGCGCCGACACTTCGCTGGAGAAGCTCGGCAAGTTGAAGCCTGCCTTCCGCGAGGGAGGCACGGTCACCGCCGGCAATTCCAGCTCGTTGAACGACGGCGCTGCGGCGCTTCTCCTGGCTTCCGCGCGCAAGGCGAAAGAGCTGGGGCTCGAGCCGCTCGCGCGGATCGTCGCCTCGGCGAGCGCCGGAGTGGATCCGCGCTACATGGGCCTCGGCCCTCTCCCTGCCACGCAGAAGGCGCTCGCGCGCACCGGGCTCTCGCTGCGGCAGATCGATCTCGTCGAGCTGAACGAGGCCTTCGCGGCGCAGGCGCTGGCGGTGATGGCCGAGCTGCAGCTCGATCCCGAGCGCGTCAACGTCGACGGCGGCGCCATCGCGCTCGGACATCCCTTGGGGATGAGCGGCGCGCGCATCCTCGGCCACCTCGCTCACGCGCTGCGGCTGCGCGGCGGGCGATACGGGCTGGCCACGCTCTGCGTCGGCGTCGGGCAGGGCGTGTCGGTGATCATCGAAGCGCTCTGAGCCGCGGTTGACGCGCACGGCAGAGGCGGACAATGTCCTGCCATGCCCGCCCTCGGCAAGGACGCGCAGTATCTCTCGTCGCTGGTGACCAGCGACCGTCCCGCGCGGATGGTGGGTCTCTTCACCAGCCATTCGCTCAAGCCGCGCGATATCGAGCGGCTGGTCGACGCTTGTCTCGGGGCGATGCGCGAGGAGGACGCTGGAGCCGCGCTGACGCTCGCGCCGCTGGGAAATCCTTCGCCCAGGGAGCTGGACCTGCAGCGCAGCTGGCGCGTCAGCGTCGTCGAGCACGCCGGCGCGGCGCCGCACGACTGTCTCGTGCAAGTCTTCGCCATGGGCGATCCGGAGAGCCCGCACCGCGCGCTGCTCGACCACATCGGCGGGATGGATCGGGAGCTGTCGGAGGCGGCCAGCTCGCTGCAGCAGTCGGCGCAGACCTATCTCTCCATCGCCAGCGGCAAGCTCGACGATGGAAAGCGCGTCCATGCCTTCCAGAATCTCGTCTCCCTCTTCACCAGCGCGCTGGGCGCGGCCATCGTCGATCCGGCGGGGGCCATCGTCAGCACCGACCCGGGCGAATGGGCCGACGCGATGGAGATGTCACTGCAGCTGGAGAAGGACATGGGCACCCTGCGAAAGTGAATCCTTGCAGCCCTCCGATCGCAGACCAGAGCCATCAGCATCCAGCGCGCGCGGAGAAGCAGGGATTCGCCTCGCGAAGACCACCACGAGTCTTGCGCCTGGTGCCTCGGGCTCGATGGGTAAAAAGGCGATGCGCCAGACGTGCATCGCGCTGCTGCTCGGCTCTTGCGCCCATTGGCACGAGCCGATGCGGCTCCCCTCGAAAGGTGGTCCGCCCTGGGTCGAGTACAACACCAGGCACTTCCGCCTGCAGACGGACCTGGACGTCGAGCCGGCGCGCAAGCTGGCCATCCAGATGGAGGAGCGCCGCAGCGGTCTGATTAGCGCCGCTTGGCACGGCGCGACTTTCGAGGGTCCGCGCACGCGGGTGGTGGCGTTCCGCAATTCGAGCGAGTTGCAGACCTTCCTCCGGAGGGGCGTCGCCGGCATTTGGACGCTCGACACGGCGGGAGAGAAGTTGATGGTGCTGGCGGCGAGCTTCACGGACCAACGCGCGGATCTGGCCGGCTACGGCATCCAGGTCTTCACCCACGAGCTCGCGCACGACCTCGCCAGCTCGTACTTCGCCCGCCAGCCACGCTGGCTCTCCGAGGGGATGGCGCGCTTTCTCGAGACGATGATCCTCGACGAGAAGCACCACAAGGTCATCATCGGCGTCCCTACGCGGACGGCGTTCCGTATCGAGTCGCTGCCAAGACTTTTCCGCGCCGAGCGCGAGGGCCGCGGCATCGACGAGGACGAGGCGGGTGGGCTGGTCTTCTACCTCGAGAACCGCGAGGGCAAGGCCTTCAACGAGTATCAGAAGGCGCTCTACCGCGGCGACGACCCCGACGCGGCCTGGGCCTCGTTCTTCCCCGCCTACGCGACCGAGGACGGCCAGTGGGTCCTGCAGAAGAAGGTGAGCGAGTACGTCAAGGAGGTGGGCTACACGCAGAGGGGCTTCAACATCGGCGGCGCCGAATTGATCGATTACCTGGGCGCCGTCGAAGAGCGGCCCATGCCCGAGCCGGAGCTGCGCGCGCTGCGCGGCGAGCTTTGGCTGACGCTGCAGGGCGACGACGAGCAGCGCGCGCGCGGGGAGGTAGCGGAGGAGGCCCGGGCGGCGCTGGCACAGGACCCCTCGTTGGTGCGTGCGCTCGAGCTGCAGCTGAAGCTGGCTGAAACGCGCGCCGACCGGCTGGCCCTCGCGACCGCCGCGCAGCAGCAGCGACCGGAGGACTTCCGTGCCTGGATGCTCACCGACGAGGCGCTGGGCGACGACACCGCCCTGCCCGCGCAGGAGGCCGAGCGCACCCGCGCGCTGGAGAAGGCGGTGCAGCTGGGCCCCGACAACTCCTGGGCGCTGCACCGGCTGGCGCGCGCCTACGCGCGAGCGGGCCGCGCCGACGAAGCCTTCGAGCTGGGACGCAAGTCGCTGAACATCTTCCCCGACAGCGCCTACGCCCTCGACTCGCTCGCGCTGGTGGCGAAGGCGTGGGGCGACTGCGGTGCCGCGCAGCGGCTGCAGCAGATGGCCGTCGACCGGCTGCCGCACCTGCCCCCGGAGTTCAAGGCCACCTCGAAGAGCACCAGCGAGTTCCTCGCCCGCTGCGACGCCATCCGCAAGCGCCTCGACGAATACAAGACTGGCTGCCGATAGGCCTCCTTGCCGGTGTACAGGGGACAGGCAGGCCCACGATTCATCGAGTCAACTTTCACGTGCCGCGGTGATAAAAAGCGCCGCATGACGACGCCCCTGGTGAATGCCTCGAAGCACGAAGGCGTGATGGTCCTCGAGCTGAACGCGCCGCCGGCCAACACCTACAGCTACGAGATGATGCGCGAGCTGGACGCGCAGGTCTTGAGCGCGCGGTTCGATCCGGCAGCGCACGTCATCGTCCTCACCGGCGCGGGCGACAAGTTCTTCTGCGCGGGGGCGGACATCAAGATGCTCGAGACCGCCGACCCTTACTTCAAGTACAACTTCTGCCTCCACGCCAACGAGACGCTCTGCAGGCTGGAGCAGACCCCGAAGCTGGTCATCGCCGCCATCAACGGGCATTGCGTCGGCGGCGGGCTGGAAGTGGCGCTGGCCTGCGACTTGCGCATCGCCCGCGCCGGGGCGGGAAAGATGGGCCTGCCGGAGGTCTCGCTCGGCGTCTTGCCCGGAACCGGCGGCACGCAGCGGCTGGCGCGGGCGCTCGGGCGGGCGAAGGCGATCGAGCTGATGGCCGAGGGAACGACGTTCTCCGTCGAGGAAGCCAAGGCTCTCGGTCTGGTGAATTCGATCCTCGATTCAGGGCCGGGAGAATTCCGCTCCAAGGTCATCGAATTTGCTCGTCGCTTCGTGCCGCCCGCCAAGGCCTCGCGCGCGGTCGGATTCATCAAGCGCGCGGTGACGACGGGCCTCGAGGTGGGGCTGGAGCAAGGTCTCGCACTCGAGCGCGAGTTGCAGCAGCGCCTGTTCGAGGGGCAGGACGCCAAGGAGGGTCTGGCCGCCTACAACTCCCGCCGCCCGCCGAGCTTCAGCGGCAAGTGATCTAGCGGTCACTCAGCGCGAAAACGATTCACCCGAATCAGAACGAGCACGGGCTCGACATCGGGCACGAAAAGGAGCACCAGCACGAGCTCGATATCGAGCACGCACACAAGAACGAGAACGGCTCTTGATTTGCGCTAGCGGACTACGGCGACTTTGCGAAAAATCTCTTCGACCGCCCCGGCAATACCCAGCCGCGAAGTGTCCACCGAAAGCTCGGCCTGCGCGTAGAGCGGCTCGCGCGTCCTGAGCAGCGCGCGCAATTCGTCCTGCGCGTGCGGGCTCGCGGCGCTGGGCCGCACGTCGCCCTGGGCGAGGACGCGGCGCCAATGATCCTCCGGAGTGGCCTGCAGCCACACCGTCCGGCAGCGCTTCTGCAACAGGCGATAGGACTCGCGGTCAGTCACGACGCTGCCCCCCGTCGCCAGCACGGCGGCGTCGGTGTCGGCGAGAAAGCGCGCCAGCACCTCGCGCGCCAGCCGGCGGTAGTAGGCCTCGCCGTGCAGCGAGAAGATCGCGCTGAGCGGCAGCCCGGCCTGGCGCTCGACCAGCGCATCGAGCTCGACGAAAGGCACACGCAGCCGCGCCGCCAGCGACTTGCCGATCGTCGTCTTGCCGGCGCCTCGCAGGCCGACCAGCGCCACCACCCGCTTGTCGGACCGCTCCGGCTGTGCCGAGACGAGGAGCTCCCCGGCCGAGGTGCCGAGCGCCCGGCCCACGTCCTGCAGCCGGGCCACCGAGATGTTGCCCTGCCCCGCCTCCAGCTCGGCCAGGTATCGCTCCGAGACGCCGCTCTTCTCGGCCAGCTCACGCCGCGTCAGGCCGCGCTCCTCGCGCCTCCCTCGCACCGCGGCGCCGACAGCGGAGAGCAAGAGCAGGTGTTCGTCTCTCACGGGTATGCAGTATAGTGCATCACATGGAACGTTGACAAGCAATATAGTGCGTGCTACCTTTGCAGCCGATGGACAAGACCGCCTCCGCGCCCGCCCCTTCCTTCGACACGCACCCGACCCGCTACCGCCACTGGACGCTCGCGGTCGACGGCGAGATCGCGCGCCTGACCATGAAGGTCCAGCCCTTCGGCGGGGCCGACTCGGAAGTGGAGCTGAAGTCCAATTCCTACGACCTGGCGGTGGACATCGAGCTGGCCGACGCAGTCCAGCGGCTTCGCTTCACCCATCCGCAAGTGAAGGTCTGCGTCATCACCAGCGGGCAGGAGAAGATCTTCTGCGCCGGCGCGAACATCTACATGCTCGCCTCGTCGTCGCATCCCTTCAAGGTCAACTTCTGCAAGTTCACCAACGAGACCCGCCTCGCCATCGAGGACGCCTCGCAGAACAGCGGCCTCAGGTTCCTCGCCGCCTGCAACGGCGCGACCGCCGGCGGCGGCTACGAGCTCGCGCTCGCCTGCGACGAGATCGTTCTCGTCGACGACGGCTCGAGCACCGTCAGCCTCCCCGAGGTGCCGCTCCTCGGCGTCCTGCCCGGCACCGGCGGCCTCACCCGCGTGGTCGACAAACGCAAGGTGCGCCGCGATCTGGCCGACGCCTTCTCCACTCTCGCCGAAGGCGTCAAGGGCAAGCGCGCTGTCGAGTGGGGCCTGGTCGATGCGGTCGTGCCGCGCAGCAAGTTCAAGGACACCATCGCGCAGCGCGCGCGCGACCTCTCCGCCAAGGCGCCGCAGGTCGATCGCGGACCGGGCATCGAGCTGGACGAGATCGGCGACTACCGGCACGTCTCGCTGAAGGTCGACGAGAAGACGCGCGTCGCTCAATTGACCGTGCGCGCGCCGGCCGGCGAGGTGCCGCAGACCGCCGCCGAGGCGCTGGCCAAAGGCGCTCAGGGCTGGGCGCTGCGAATGGCGCGCGAGCTCGACCATGCCCTGCTGCGGCTGCGCTTCGAGCACGAGACCGTGGGGCTGGTGATCGTTCGCACCGAGGGCGACCGGGCCAAGGCGGACGCGGTGGGAAAGCTTCTCAGCGGCCCCGAGAAGGATTCCTGGATCCTGCGCGAGACGCGCCTGCTCCTCGCCCGCGCCCTGCGCCGGCTGGACGTGACCGCGCGCAGCTTCTTCGCGGTGGTCGACGAGAAGTCGTGCTTCGCCGGGCCGCTCTTCGAGCTGCTCGTCGCCTGCGATCGCAGCTACGTCCTCGACGCGGAAAAAGTGGAAGTGTGGCCCGGCCCGCTTTCGGGCGGTGCCCTTCCCGGCTGGAACGGCCTCTCACGCCTGCAGACGCGCTTCCTCGCCGAGCCGGCGCGGGCAGACAAGGTGCTCGCCGCCGGCAAGGAGGGCCCCATCGACGCGGCTACCGCCGACAAGCTGGGCCTCGCGACGGTGTTCGCCGACGAGATCGACTTCGAGGAGGAGCTTCGCGTCGCGGTCGAAGAGCGCGCCTCGCTCAGCCCCGACGCGCTCACCGGCATGGAGCAGAACTACCGCTTCGCCGGGCCGGAGACGCTGGCGACGAAGATCTTCGGCCGCCTCTCCGCCTGGCAAAACTGGATCTTCATCCGCCCCAACGCGACGGGCGAGAACGGCGCGCTCACCATGTACGGCAAGCCCGAGCGGCCCCGATTCGACTTCCGGAGGACATGACGTGGCGCAGTCTCTCGAGAGCATTCCCAACAACGTCGACCTCTCCTCCGACCGCCGCCTGCAGCGCGCGCTCGAGCAGTGGCAGCCGAACTTCCTCTCCTGGTGGCGCGAGGTCGGCCCCGACGGCTTCCAGGCCCATCAGGTCTACCTGCGCACCGCCATCTCGGTGGAAGCGAACGGCTGGGCGCACTTCGACTTCGTCCGCATGCCCGAGTACCGCTGGGGCATCTTCCTCGAGCCGAAGAGCGAGCGGCGCATCGGCTTCGGCGACGTGATGGGCGAGCCGGTCTGGGAGGAAGTCCCGGGCGAGCACCGCAATGCCCTGCGCCGCATCATCGTCACCCAGGCGGATACCGAGCCGGCCTCGGTCGAGCAGCAGCGGCTTCTGGGGCGGACCTGCCCCTCGCTCTACGACCTGCGCAATCTCTTCCAGGTCAACGTCGAGGAAGGCAGACACCTCTGGGCGATGGTCTACCTGCTCCACCGCTACTTCGGCCGCGACGGCCGCGAGGAAGCGGACGAGCTGCTCCAGCGGAGAAGCGGCTCGAGCGACAAGCCGCGCATCCTCAATGCCTTCAACGAGCCGATCGACGACTGGCTGAGCTTCTTCATGTTCACCATGTTCACCGACCGCGACGGCAAGTATCAGCTGGCCGCCCTGGCGCAGTCGGGATTCGACCCGCTCGCGCGCACGACCCGCTTCATGCTCACCGAGGAGGCGCACCATCTCTTCGTCGGCGAAACCGGCGTGGACCGCATCGTGCAGCGCTGCGCCGAGCTGATGGGAAAGGGCCTCGACCCGCGCGCGCACGGCGCGGTGCCCTTCGAGCTCCTCCAGAAGTACGTCAATCTCTGGTTCTCGCTCTCGCTCGATCTCTTCGGCGGCGAGGTGTCGTCGAACGCGGCCGACTTCTTCGCCGCCGGCCTCAAGGGGCGCTTCCGCGAGGACCAGCTCGAGGAGCACAAGGCGCTGGGGAAGAGCTACCGCATGGAAGTTCCCGAGGGCGGCAAGCTGGTGGCGCAAGAGGTGCCGCTGCGCAACGCGATGAACGAAGTGTTGCGCGACGAGTACGTCAAGGACTGCCAGCGCGCTCTCGACCGCTGGAACAAGACGCTGGAGAAGAACGGCGTCAAGGAACTGCGGCTGCGCCTGCCGCACCGCCGCTTCCATCGCGGGGTCGGGCCGTCTGCGGGGCTCTTCTTCGACCCCGAGGGCCAGCCGATCGCCGAGCAGGAATGGAAGGCGCGCGAGCAACAGTGGCTGCCCTCCGCCGAAGACCGCACCTACGTGAGGTCGCTGATGCACCCGGTGACCGAGCGCGGCAAGGTCGCTTCCTGGATCGCGCCGCCCCCCAAGGGCATCAACGGAATGCCGCTCGACTTCGAGTACGTCCGGCCGCCGAGCGCTTGATCACGCCTTCGCGCCCGACTCGCGGAACGCCTCGGCGGCGCGGAAGTCGCTCTCTTCGAGGTCGCGCATCGGTTTGTTGCTCTCGCTGCGCACGCGCTTGAAGACTTCCATCACCTGCAGCTTGTGCGGCCGCGAGTTCGAGAGCGGGCAGGCCTCATAGGCTTTCATCTCCTCGTCGCAGTAGCCCATCCGCTTCTCGCCGCACTTGGGCTGCATGTACTTCGCCAGCTCGGGCACCTTCTTCATCAGCTCCGAGCGCATGCGCGCGACCATCGAGCGGATCTCCCACTGCGCCCGGGTGCAGAGCCGCAGGTCGCCGATGTGGAGCAGCTCGGCGAAGTTGACCATGATCTGGAAGTTGGTGGGCGCGGCATTGGGCAAGACGAAGCGCGCATCCTCGGCAGGGATGCCCGCCGCCACCGCCTCGCGGTAGACGCGGGTGATCTCGGCCATGAGATTTTCGAACATGGCCTCGCGGCCCGCATCCTTCCAGCTCTCGGGCATGACGAACTCGAGCCGCTCCTCGTTCTTGCCGGTGAAGCGCACGTACCGCTGCGACTGCTGCTCGAAGGAGATGCCGATGCGATGGCGCACGAACTGGTGCGAGAGCGCGCGCGAGACGCCGCTGATCCCGAACCAGAAGACCACCTGCTCGAGCGGAGAGACATGGCCGGTCTTGAGACGCTCCTCGACGAACTGGGCGATCTTCTCTCGCGACACCGCCTGCGAGGCGATGTCTTCCCAGACCTCGCGCGGGGTCTTGGGCGTATAGCAGGTGCGGTAGGCGCCGTAGAGCTTGACGAGCGGGTCGTTGGCGATGTCGATGAGCACGACGTCCATGGCTGCGTTGTACACCGACTCGCGCCGCGAAGCTGATACCTTGCGCAGGTGCTCGGCCGCGCCACGCCCTACCTGCTCGTCGCCGTCGGCGGCGCCTTGGGTGCGGTGGCGCGCTTCGCCGTCGCCAACGGATTCGCCCGCCGCCTCGGCACCAGCTGGCCCTACGCCACGCTTTGCATCAACCTGAGCGGCTGCTTCTTCATCGCGCTCTTTCTCGCCGCGGCGAGCGAGCGCAACTTCGATCCTGCCTGGCGCTATCTCTTTCCCACCGGCTTCGTCGGCGCGTACACCACCTTCTCCACCTACGGGTACGAGACCGTCCGGCTCGTCCAGCTCGGCCAGGCGGCCGGCGCAGTCGTCTACGTCGCGGCCTCGAACGTGCTCGGATTCGGCGCGGTGCTCCTCGGCAGCTGGATGGCGCGGAGGCTTTTTTGAAGCGCCTGGTCGTCTACCTGAGCGAGACCGACAGGCATGGCCTGCGGCCCCTCTGGCGCGAGGTGCTCGACCTGCTGCGCAAGCACGGCCTCGCCGGTGCCACCGCCAGCAAGGGCCTGGCCGGCTTCGGCCAGAGCGGCAAGCTGCACGAGGACATCGATCCCGATGCGATGCCCGACCGGCCGGTGACCGTCGAGGCCATCGACGAAGAGGCCGCCATCGACCGCGCGCTCCCCGACCTCGATGTGCTCGTCCCTCGTGGCCTCATCGCCGTGCACGACGTCCAGGTGATCAAGTCGCTCCGGCACGAGAGCAAGGAGACAGCGGTGACGCACAAGAAGCTCACCGGCAAGGCGAAGATGCTGCGCATCCACATCGGCGCGAACGACACCTGGGAAGGCGAGCCGCTCTTCGATGCGCTCCTCAAGCGCTTCCACCAGCTCGACCTCGCCGGCGCGACCGTCTATCGCGGCATCGAGGGCTACGGCGCAACCGGCCGCATCCACCGGCGCGCGGTGTGGCGGTCGAAGGACGAGCCGATCACGGTGGTCATCGTCGATGCCGCCGAGAAAATCGAGAAGGCGCTGCCCTATCTCGATCAGATGCTGCGCAGCGGGCTCGTCGCCATGTCGGACGTCGACGTCATCATCTACCGCGAGGAGAAGTGATTGAGCCCTTTCCTGCGCGCAGTGAGGCGGGTCGTGCGAAGCATCCGGCGCGGGACCACTCTCTCCTACGGAGAGGTGGCTCTGCGGGTCGGCAAGCCAGGCGGGGCGCGGGCGGTGGTCGCCGCGCTGAACCACCTCGACGACGTCCCCTGGTGGCGGGTGGCGCGGCACGACGGCACGCTCGCTCCGCTCGTCGCTCGCGAGCAGGCCCGCCTCCTACGCGCGGAAGGATGGAAACTGCGGAAGCGCAGTTAGACTCCCCCCATGGGCCTCTTCGTGGTCAGCGATCTGCACCTGGCCGAGCGGGCCTTGGCCTCGATGTTCCACGACGAGGAGCAGGGCCAGCGCCTCGCCGATCTGTGCGCCGAGATCGCCAAAGGCGACGACAACGAGCTCATCCTTCTCGGCGACATCTTCGACCTCACCGCCGCCCATCCCCCCAAAGGAGTGGCCGCCTTCGGGCGGTCGCTGGAAGTTCCGCTCGAGGACAAGCCTGCCCCGCCGCTGCCGTCGATCCTGGCCGCCATCCGCGAGTACAATCCGATCGCTCTCGGCGCCCTCGAAGCGCTCGCCGGGCGCGCCAAGGTCACGCTCGTTCCCGGCAACCACGACCGTCACCTGGGGGAGGCCGGCGGGCGCGAGGCGCTCGATGCCGCGGGCCTGAAGAACGTGCAGATCGAAGCGAGCGCGGTGCGCCGCATGCTCGACAAGATCGTGGTTTTGCAGCACGGCCACGCCTGGGATCCCTCGAACGCCACGCCGGCCGGCGGCGGCGAGGCGATGACCGCCGTGCTCCATCACGCGGTCGTCCCCTTCCTCCGCTACCTCGCCCCCCGCAGCAACGTGCGCATCGACGCCGACCGCGTGGTGGCGCTCCGTCCCGAGGAGCGGGTCATGCCGGTGCTCGAGCGCTGGCTGAAGCCGGGGGTCTTCGAGCGCTTCATCGACGCGCTCCTGGCCATTCTCGTCGCCAACCACGCGCTGTCGCGCTCGGTGGCCTGGCTGGTGACGCCGGCGGTCTTGCGATCGCGGCTGCGCGACGACGACGACCTCTGGGAGCGCGCCGGGCACAGCGCGCTCGGCGCCCTGCAGGGATCGACCCCGCTCCCCGGCCGGCCGCCGCCTCCCGACGTGCTGGTGCTGGGGCACACCCACGTCATCGACTGGGCGGTGCACGAGGGCCGGCCAGGCGTGCAGCGGCTCTACGTCAATCTGGGGACCTGGTCGGCGCGCGCCTCGGATGCGGCCGGCCCGATGGACGCGACGATGCCGACCCTGCAGCTCTCCGCCGACGCGCGGCGTTTGAGCGCGCATCTCTTCGACCTCTCCGCGAAGTGGCGGACGCTGCAGCGCTTCGAGGTGAACCGATGATCGACCGACCCAAGACCCCGCGCGCCTCGCGGGTGGTGATGACGCAGTCGGTTTTGCCAGGCGACGGAAATCCGCTGGGGACGGCCTTCGGCGGACGGATCGCCCAGTGGATCGACATCGCCGGCGCCATCGCCTGCCAGCGCCATTGCCGCAGGCGGGTGGTCACGGCCTCGATGGACGACCTCCATTTCCTGCTGCCCATCAAGGTCGGCATGATCGTGGAGTTGCGCGCGCAGGTGAATGCCGCCTTCCGCACCTCGATGGAGGCCGGTGTGCGCATCGAGAGCGAGAGCCCCTTGACCGGCGAGCGCGCCCACGTCTGCACCGCGTACCTGACGTTCGTGGCGCAGGACGAGAGCGGCCGCGCCGTCGAGGTGCCCGCGCTGCAGATGGAAGACGACGAGGACCGCCGCCGCGCCCACGACGCCGGGGAACGCCGGGCGCTGCGGCTCGCGCGCGCGCGCATCCGCAAGGAGCGGCTGCTCTCGGAGCAGAAGGAGCGCAAGGGTTGAGGCGCGCCTCCGCGCTGCTGCTCGCCCTCGCCGTGTCTCCTCCGGCGCTGGCTCGCGGGAAGCATCTCCCGCCGCGGGTGCGGCCCGAGGACAATCGCCGCCTCAAGGGCAACGCCAAGGCTTTCTTCAGAGCGCGCGTCGCCTTCGCCGCGCCGCATGACCGCGCCCAGCTCGAAGCAGGCGATCCGGTGCCCATCCAGCTGCGCGTGACCGGCTACGCCATCGGCGCGCTCTCGCCTGGCGGGCCGGTGCCGCACGCGCATCTCATCGTCGACAACGCGCCGGCGATGGAGATCGACGACCTGCACGCGCCACTGCAGCTCAAAGGACTCTCGCCCGGGCCGCACCTCCTGCGCGCGGTGCTGTGCCGGCCTTGGCACGAAGTGGTCAAGGCGCCCAAGGCCTTTGCCATGGTGCGCTTCTGGGTGGGGCCGAGGCTGCAAGGCAAGGAAGGCTGGGTCGCCGAGCGCGCCGCCTGGCCCGATCCGCGAAACCCCATCCTCACTTACGTGCTTCCCGTCGGGCGCGGCGAGAAGGTCGAGCTTTCAGGCGCGGCCGATCCCGCGCAGGGACCCGAGCGGCCGCTGCTCGACTTCTATCTCTCCCATGCGCACCTCGCCCGCCGCGGAGCGAAGGTGCGCGTCGTGCTCGACAAGCGCGAGCTGCCGCTCATCACCGAATGGAAGCCGCTCACCCTGCGGCGGGCGCGCTGGGGCGCGCATCACGTCACCATCGACCTGCTCAGCAGGAAAGGGGTGCTGGTGAAGAACGCCGTCAACCGAACGCACCGCGCGTTCGAGGCGGGGGGTAGCTAGTATATCTGCCCGGAAATTCGTTCCGTGTGGTTGAGCGATGAATGCCAGGGGTGGGTTGTAGATTGTTCCGTGATTCGGATCGAAGGCAGGACGGTCAGCTTCAGGAGCCCCAGGCTGAAGCCTGGGGCTAGAGAGGCACCAAGCCTCCTTCGGAGGCTCGAGCGCAGTGTTCTGATCGCTCAGCCGTTGATCTCCGCCGATCTCGAGGCAGAGCCTCATCTCATCTCGTGACTCATCGGTTGGCGCCGGGATCCTTCTTCCGCTGGCAAGCCGGCTACGGTGCCTTCACGATCTCCACTGCTGACGTGCCGGCCGTCGAACGCTACGTTCTGGATCAGAAGCAGCAGCACGCGAGTCGGGCCCTTGAGCCAACTCTGGAACTTGCCGGTCTTTGAGCTTCCGCAGGAGGCTTGGTGCTCTTTTAGCCCCAGGCTTCAGCCTGGGGCTCCTGAAGGCGACAATCTACAACCCACTCCTGAGATCCATCGCCAACCAACACGGAACGAATTTACGGTTACGCGTACTAGCCCTTCTCGACCGGCTTGCCGGACTTCTCCCAGCCCCTGATGCCGTCCGGCATGATGTAGACGTTCTTGAATCCGAAGGAGAGCGCCGCCCGGGCGCCCTGGTGGCAGGCCAGTCACTTCCTGTCGTGACAGTAGAAGACCACCTTGCGCGAGCGGTCCTTGGGCAGGTCGGCTTCCTTCACGTCCTTGAAGCTGACCCACTTCGCGGTCGGGACGTGGCCGGCCTTCCAGTCGTCGTAGGCGTTGTTGTCGAATATGTCGATGTCGCGCTTGGCGATGAGGTCGGCAACCTCATCGACCGACAGCTCGTTGAAGCCCTCGTGCTTCGCCTCGCCGGCGCGGGCCGCAAAGGCGAGGAAGAGAACGCCGAGTGCGACGAGAGTCGTGCGGAGGATGGTCATGGGCGGGGAAGGTAATTGGCTCAAGTCTGCTTGTCCATGCGGATGTGGGGGATGCCGGCGTCTTGAAACACAGGACCCGTCGCGACGTATCCGGCGCGCTCGTAGAAGGGCCGCGCCTCCACCTGCGCCCAGAGACTGAACCTGCGCGCTCCGCGGCGGCGCGCCTCCTCCTCGAGAAAGGCGAGCAGCGCCCTCCCCGCCCCCCGGCCGCGGACGCCGTCGGCGATCGCCATGCGCTGGATCTTCGCCACGCCCGGCTGCTCGAAGATGAAGCGGCCCGCCCCGCAGGGCACGCCCTCCGCCAGCACCAGGGCGTGGACCGCGTCGGAGCGGTCGTGCTCGTCGACTTCCAGCGAAGGCGGCACGCCTTGCTCCTCGACGAAGACCGCCCAGCGCAGCCTCAGGCAGAGCTGGATCTGCTCGGGCGAGTCAGCCAGCCGGACTTGAATCATCGCTCTTGAGGAGCCGCTCCGACGCCACCGCCCAGAGCACGGCGCCGAGGCCGAGGAAGAGAAGCAGCGAGACCAGATCGCTCGCGGCGAAGGCGGGGATCTTCGCGCTCACGTTGATGCGGCCGAGGAAATTGCGGGTCGTCTCGGAGAGCTGCAGGAAGGCGAGGATGGTCCCGATCACCGACGCGCCGGCGATCAGCCCCGAGGAGAAGAGGACTCCGGGGCCGCTCTCCGCCTCGGCGCCGCTCAGCTTGCGGCGCGCGGTCTTGTCGGCGACGTAGCGGACGAGGCCGCCCAGCAGGATCGGCGTCGAGGTCGAAAGCGGCAGATAGACCCCGACGGCGAAGGCGAGCGAGGAGAGCCCGCACAATTCCAGCACGACGGAGATGAAGACGCCGATGAGCACCAGTCCCCAGGGCAAGCGCTGCGTCATGATCCCTTCGATGATGAAGGACATCAAGACCGGCTTGGGCGCGGAGAACTTGGCCTTCACCTTCTCGCCGTTGTCGCGGGTGTCGAGCTTGCCGTTGATGCCCGGATCCTCGAGGTACCGGATGCGGCCGCTGTCGTCGACCAGGTACTTGCCGGCCGGGACCTTGCCGCGCGGCTCGCGCAGCCAGACGACGTTGTATTCGCCCCGGTCGCGGTCGGCGTCGGGGCCGCGCAGCCGCTCGCGCGTGCCGGTGTAGTCCGACTTGGCGAAGCGGATCTCGGGATAGTCGCGCCGCGCGAAGATAGTCCCCGCGTCGTTGAGCTTGAGGATGACGAAGCCGAGCAAGAGCGCGCTCGAGAGCGAGCCCACCAGGATGGCGATCTGCTGCCGCGAGGGAGTGGCGCCCACCAGGTAGCCGGTCTTGAGGTCCTGCGAGGTGGTCCCGCCGTTGGAGATGGCGATGCAAGCGATGGCGGCGATGGACAATGCGGCAACCTTGTAGGGCGGCGTGACCCAACCCAGGGCGAAGAAGATGAGCGAGGTGATGAGCAACGTCGCCACGGTCATTCCCGAGATCGGATTCGACGAGCTGCCCACCTCGCCCGTCAGGCGGGAGCTGACGGTGACGAAGAGGAAACCGAGAACGAGAATCAACAGCGATCCGAGCAGATTGATCTTGAAGCTCGGAACCAGCGCGCAGACGACCGCGATGACCAGCGAGCCTGCGCCCACGACCCAGAGAGGAATGTCGCGGTCGGTGCGCAGCGGGCCCCTCGAGCCGGCCGCGCCGGAGAGGCTCTTCATGCCGCGCATCGCCCCGCCGACGATGGTCGGCAGCGACTTGAAGAGCGAGATGATGCCGCCCGCCGCCACTGCGCCCGCTCCGATATACAGAATGTATTGATGCCAGACGTCGTCCGGCGTCATCTCCTTGATCAAAGTCGTGGCTGGATAGATGGGCGAATCCGAATGCCGGCCGAAGAGCTTGATGGCGGGCATCAAGACCAGCGCGGAGAGGATGCCGCCCGCGCCCATGATCATCGCGATGCGCGTGCCGATGATGTAGCCGACGCCCATCAGCTCGGGGCCGACCTCGATGGAGAGGTTCCCGCCCTCGTACCACTTGCCGAAGATCTTTTCGGGGATGTCCTTGTAGAAGCCGAACGCCTTGTACCCGAGGGCGAAGACGCCCCCCACGCCCAGGCCGGCGAAAACGGTCTTGGCGGTGGTGCCGCCGGTCTCGCCGGAGATGAGCACTTCGGCGCAGGCGGTGCCCTCGGGGTAGACCAGCGTCTTCGCTTCCTTGACGATGAGCGCACGGCGCAGCGGAATCATCATCAAGATCCCGAGCAGGCCACCCAGGACCGAGACCAGGATCACCTGGCCGATCTCGAGGTTGTATCCGAGGATGAGCAGCGCCGGCATCGTCACGCCGACACCGAAAGCGATGCTCTCGCCCGCGCTGCCGGTGGTCTGGGTGATGTTGTTCTCGAGAATGGTCGCGCGGCGGACGCGGAAGATGCGGCTGAAGGCGCGGAAGATGGTGATCGACAGCACCGCCACCGGAATCGAGGCCGAGACGGTGAGCCCCACCTTGAGCACCAGGTACATGCTCGAGGCGCCGAAGAGCAGTCCGAGCAGCGCGCCGACGATGAGCGGCACCGGCGTCAGCTCCGGGATCTCCCGGTCGGCGGGGATGAAGGGCTGGTGCTGGTCTTCGTCGGCGGCGGCCGCGACCCGATCGGCGGTCGCGGCGCGCGCGCTGGCTGGCTGCGACATCGCTCTCTCCGCGCGAAGTGCGTAGAGGTAGCACAGAGGAGCCGGTGCGGCAGGCCGTTTTTGTACAGGGGGGCGCCTTCCGTCGTACAATTTGCCGCGTGTTCAGCGTCCGGCTGGTGGCGCGGCCCGACCCGCGGATGGTCGAGGTGCCGCTCGAGATCGAAGCGGAGTTGCCGCGCGACTTCGAGGGCCCGGCGCTGCTCGCCTCGAGCGGCTTGCCGCGCAAGGTGAAGATCAAGGCGCCCAAGGACTCGGTCAAGCTCTCCACGGCCTATCGCGCGGACCAGCTGCTGGGCGAGATCGTCAAGGTCGCGCTGCGGGGGAGCGCCGCCGACGTGCAGAAAGCGCAGGAGGCCGCGCTGAAGTTCATCCGCACCGTGCGCGAGCGGCGCCAGGACGGCGCGACGCTGGTGGTCAAGTCGAATGGCCGCGACCGGATCGCCATCGAGGAGCAGCTGCCCGGCGGCCGCGGGCCGCAGCTCGACCGGACGGCGGCGCTGGAGAACAGGCTCGCCGACCTGGAGGCGCGGGCGGCCATCGCGGAGGACCTGGCTGTCCGCGTGGCCGATCTGGAAGATCGCCTGGCCACGCTGCACAAGCAGCTGGCGCACACGCTCGTCTCCAGCGAAGTGGCCGGACCGGGCATGGAGACGCGGCCCGTCCAGATCGTCGCGCGCACGCCGGGCGGGCCGCGGCGCTCGACGGCAGTGGAGGCTTTCGCCGACGGCCTGCGCGGCGAGCTGAGGGTGCGCATCGCGGGAAGCCTGACGGTCGCGGTGCGGGAGACCGAGCGCTGCGACAAGGCGGCGGCGCTGGCGGCCGAGGCCGTGCGATTTCTCGGAGCGCCGAACGACGGCACTTCCGAGCTGCTGCGGCAAGCGTCGAAGCTGGCGGCCGCGCGCCACACCGGGCTCGAGCGGTTGCAGGGCGAGGTGGACCTCTACGACG
Organism: Deltaproteobacteria bacterium; assembly: GCA_005879315.1. GTDB lineage: Bacteria > Myxococcota > Myxococcia > Myxococcales > 40CM-4-68-19 > 40CM-4-68-19. The sequence continues at coordinate 128,741 of VBLC01000040.1, forward strand.
TCGCCGACTTGCCGGTCGCCGCGCAGCTGGTGCGGCGGCTGGAGGAGTCGCCCGCGGTTCCCGACCCGGTGCCCGCGGTGGCGACGGTGGTGCAGGCCGTGGTGCAGGCAGCCAAGGGGGGCGACTGCAAGGTGCGCACACACTGGCTGCAGCGCGCCGCGGCACTCTGCGGATTCGGCCTGATCGAGCCGCGCGAAGGCGAGCCGGTCGACTCCGGCTTGCATCAGCCCATCGACCAGGGGAGCGGCGCGGTGGTGCGGCTGGCGTCGCCCGGCGTGCGGCGCAGCGATGGCAGCGTGCTGGCGCCGGCGCGCGTCCACCTCGATCCCGCGGCGCGCGAGTTGCCCCCGGAGCCGGAGGAAGCGCCCGCCTTTCCCGAGCCGATCCTGCCGCCGGAGAGAATGCCGCCCCCGCCGGTCTCGCCGCCTCCGCCCGTGCCGGAGAGCGTCTTCAGCGAGGAGGATTCCGGGCGCGAGGCCGAGGTCGACGATCCCGACAAGACCAGGCCCATCTTCTACGAGCCGAGAGCCGCGCCGCCCCGCCCGGCCCCGCTGGAACCTCCTCCGCCTCCGGCCGACGCGCTGCACGCCGAGCCTCCTCCGCCGCCGGTCGATGAGAAGGCGAGAGCGCAGTTGCCATTCGCCGCGCCCTTCGGCGACCTGGCCGGCGGCGTCGAGATCAATCCCGACGAGGCCGCAGCTGCCGCCAACGCCGCGAGCAAGATGCCCAAGATCGTTTCGACCGATCCGGCGCACCTCGACGAAGCGCTGGCCGCGGAAGTTGCGCTCGCGGTGGAGAGCGCGGGGAGCGAACATCGGGAATGGCCGCAAGGGCAGCACACGCAGAAGTTCGACTCGCAGCCCTTCGGGCCCGACGAAGAGCCTGCCGACGAGGAAGCCGAGAAATAGCAGATTTGACTTCCCGGGGACGCTGGTCTATCAGGCCCGCGCGATGCCACGCGACCTCGGCACCAAGTACGTCTGCTTCAAGTGCGGCACCAAGTTCTACGACTTGAAGAAGCCCGCGCCCACCTGCCCCAAATGCGGGGCGGACCAGCGCGACGCTCCTGTGCCGAAAGGAACGGCGGCGCAGCAGCGAGCGCAGCGGGCGGCGGCGCGCGAGGTAGAGGAGGCGGAGGTTCCGGCGGCCGCGGAGACGGAGGAGGCGGCGGAAGCGGAGGAGGACGAAGCCGAAGAGGCGGCCGACGAGGAGTGACCGCCGCCTGCCTGGGTCGTCAGGCCGCTTTTTCGACCTGGCTGTTCTTCAGCCAATCCGGGACGCGGTCCTTCCGATAGATGAAGATCGCGTCGTAGGGGCAGGCCTTCTCGCATTCGCGGCAGCCGGTGCAGTTCTTCTCGATCACCGAGACGATGCCGAGGAAGCTGTCCGGATCCTTCACCGGCACCATCTCGAGCGCCTCGAACGGGCAGCGCTCGACGCACTTCTCGCAGCCGGTGCAGGCCTGCTCGTAGACGAAGGCGATGGGCCGCTCGTTCTTCTTCAGGAGGTGCTGCAGGTTCCCGTACTGGTCGAGGATGGCATCGGTGGGGCACACCACCCCGCAAGCGCCGCAGTCGATGCAGAGCGCCGGGTCGATGATGTGCAGCAGCTTGCGGTCGCCCGTGATGGCGTCGGTCGGGCAGCGCTTCACGCAGGCGGTGCAGCCGATGCACGTCTCGATGATGCGAAATGCCATGGATCGCTCTCTATAATCGGTACAGCATCCAGTAGACAACCACGCCCGTCACCGAAACATAAGCCCAAACAGGCCAGGTCCAGACGGCGATGCGGCGATGTGACGCATACTTCCGGCGGACGGCCGATAGCCACATCGTCCGCAGGATGAGCGGGAGAGCGAGCACCGCCAATACCGTGTGCGTGCCGAGCAGCACCAAGTAGAAGGTGCGTCCCGGCCCCTGGTAGCGGTGCACGCCGGTGAGCGCGAAACGCGTCAGATAGCCGGCGAGGAAGAGCGCCGAGGCGGTGAAGGCCACGGCCATGCACTTCCAGTGCAGCGCGAACCGCTTGGTGCGGATCGCCCAGTAGCCGGTGAAGAGCGCGCAAGCGCTCACGCCATTGAAGCTGGCATTGACGCTGGGAAGGACCTCGGCCAGCGTCATCCTCGGCCTCCGAGCGTGAGCGAGCGGGCGTCGCGCAGGACCCGGTCCTGGTCGTCGGCGTCGTAATAGCCGCGGATGCGGCCCAGCCGGTCGACCAGGACCAGCCGCTCGCCGTGCATGATGTCGAAGGCTTGGGCGCGTATATCGTCATCTTTTGCCGGCATTTTCGCCATGGCGATGCGGAAGCCCTTCACCACCGTGCGCTCGACTTCAGCTTCCGCCCCGGTCAGGTATTTCCACAAGGATGTCCGCGCGCCGAAGGTCTCGGCGTAGTCGCGGAGCTTTTCGGGCGTATCGCGCGCGGGGTCGACGCTGATGGAGAGCAGACCGATATTGCCCCCCTGCTCGGCGGGGAGGAGCCGATCCTGGATGCGCCGCATCTTGGCCTGCAGCTTCGGGCAGGCGTCGGCGCAAGAAGTGAAGACGAAGTCGGCGATCCAGACCCGGCCGAGCAAGTCCTCGCGGCCGAACGGCTTGTCGTGCTCGTCGACGAGCGAGAACGGAGGCAGCTCCGCCAGCACCGGCAGCTCGGGCCGCGACTGCGAGCGGAAAATCAGCGCGCCCATCGGCACCGCGAGCGCGAGCGCGGCGAACCCTACCCATGCCGGATGCAAGACGAGCTTGCCGGGGACGGCGACTTGCATGCCGCTGTTATAGAGCATGAGGGCGGGTTTGCGCTCGCTGACATTTCGCTGGACGGCGGCTGACTAGCCTTCAGCCTTGTCCGGCGTCTTGCCCGGCTGGTCGGGCTGCTTTGGTCCGCCGGGAGGAACGCTCCCTTCCGCGGCGCCCGGGGTCTTGCCCGGGTCGACCTCGCGCTCGTTCTTGATCACCTTGACTTCGCCATACTCGGTCGCGGGCTTGTTGTCCTTGGGCTTGTCCGCCATTTCGCGCCTCCTTCGTCAAGCTACGCATGCGATATAAGCCGCGGCCATGCGCAACCAGGCGGACGTGGTGGTCGTCGGCGCGGGGCACAACGGCCTGGTGGCCGCTCTGCTCCTCGCCCGCAAGAAGCTGGACGTGCTGGTGCTCGAGGCGAACGAGGTGGTGGGCGGAGCCGCGCGCACCGAGCGGCCGTTCCGCCGCGCGCCGGGTCTCGCCACCTCGACGGGCGCCTACCTTCTCGGACTGATGCCCCCCGAGCTGATCGCCGAGCTCGGCATCGAGATCCCGCTCCTGCGCCGCGACCCACACTACTTCCTGCCCACCACCGGGAAGCGATATCTGCTCTTCGGCTCCGACGAGGCGGCGATGAAGGAGCAGTTCCTCGCCTTCTTCTCCGCGCAGGACTGGCGCGCGAACCAGGCGCTGCAGGCGGAGATCTCCGCCATCCGCGAAGACGTGCACCGCACCTGGCTGGAGGAGCCGCTCAGCATCGAGGAGACGGCGGCAAAGTACCTGCGCCCTTCTCTGCAAAAAGTCTTTGTCGATCTTTGTCGAAAGCCGGTCGGCGACTATCTGGAAAAATTCGAATTCAAGTCCGATCTGCTGAAAGCGATGTACGCCGTCACCGACGGCTTCTCCGGCCTGAACGGCGACTGGGACACTCCCGGAACGGGGATGAACTTCCTCGTCCACAACATGTGCCGGCTGCCGGGTTCCGACGGAACCTGGATGATCGTCAAGGGCGGCATGGGCACGGTGACCAGGCTTCTCGCCGAGGGCGCGCAGCAGGCGGGCGCGCGCGTCGAGACGGGCCGCGCGGTCCAGCGCGTGCTCACCGACGGCGGCTCGGCGAGCGGCGTGCTGCTCGACGACGGCAGCGAGATCAGGGCGCGCGCCGTGGTCGTCAACGCCGATCCGTTCCGCATGTGCCAGATGGCCGAGTTCCCCGCCGGCTATCGCGAACGGATCGATCGCTACCGGCGCGACGGCACCAGTCTTAAGCTAAACCTGGCTTTGAAAGATCTTCCTCGCTTCACCTGCCTGCCCGAGGACCGCGGTCAGTTCGGCGCGACGATGCACCTTTTGCCCGACGAGGCGGACGTGCTGCCGGCGATGGGCCGCGCCTTCGCGGAGGTCAAGGCGGGCCTCTTGCCGGAATTCCCCACCATCGAGTGGTACGTGCACACGACCGTCGACCCCTCGCTGCGCGACCGGGAGGGCCACCACAACTCCGCGCTCTTCGTGCAGTGGGTTCCGTACCAGCTGAAGAGCTCGAGCTGGGAGGCGGAGGAGGAGCGCTACGTCCGCCACCTCCTCTCCATCTGCGACCGCTTCGCTCCGGGGACGAGCGCGCTGGTGGCCGACACCTTCGCGCTGACGCCACCGAAGATCGAAAAGCACTTCGGGATCTCGCGCGGCCATATCCATCACGTCGACAACTCCTTCGGCTTCGCCGACCGGCTGCCGTACGCCACGCCCATTCCCGGGCTCTATTCGTGCAGCGCCGGATGCCACCCGGCCGGCTCGGTGATTGGAGCGGCGGGCCACAACGCGGCCGCTCGCCTGCTCCGCGATCTGCGGTGACGGTCGCCGCTACCGCGCGATACCGAGGGTAAGCAGATTAGAGTGTGGACGTCTTTTCTCACTGGGCACGCCAGTCCTCTTCGACTGCCCTCGCGATGGTCGGCCAGGGCGAGTTGCGCGAGGCGAACGACCGCTTTCGCGCTCTGGAGACGGGCGGCGAGTCGTGGCGCTGGCTGACCGGTCCACACGCGAAGGTGCGCTACTCGTCGCTCTCCGAGCTGGTCCGCAGCGAGGCCGCCACTCTCGCGCCGGCGCCCTACCTCTCTCGCTTCGAACGCGGCAAGCAGACTTATGAAGTGCGCCTGGAGCGTTCCGGCGGCGGCGCGGTGGCGCTCGTCCACGACATCACTTCCGAAGTGCGCCACCAGCGCGACGTGGAGCGCGAGCGCGAGGCGCTCCTCCATGAGGAGCGCATGCACGCCATGGGCGTGCTCGCTTCCGGCGTGGCGCACGATCTCAACCACGCGCTCAACGTCATCGCCCTGCGCGTCGCCACGCTGCGCGCCGACCCGCTTCTGGGCAAGGCGCGGCGCACTCTCGATGCGTTGGGCCGCGTGGTGGGCGACGCCGCCCGCATCGTCGCGCGGCTGCAGGATCTGGCGCGCAAGCGGCGCGACCGCCCCAGCGACGCGCTCGACCTCGCCGCGGTGCTCACCGGCGCCGTCGAGATGGCTCGCGCCGAGGCGGAGATGGCCGGCGTGCGCATCGAGGCTCAGGTGCCGCCCCTGCCGCTGGTGCGCGGGTCGGCTGCGGAATTGTCCCACGTCTTCGTCAGCCTCCTCTCGCACGCGAGAGAGCGGCTGGCGGAAGGCGGCTCGATCCGCGTCGGCGCGCGCGCCGAGGAGGGCCGCGTCCGCGTCACCATCTCCGACGACGGCCCTCGCATGCAGGAAAGGGAGCTGGGCCGGCTCTTCGATCCCTTCTCCGGCGTCGCCCGCGGCTCGGCGCTCGGGATCAATGTCGCCTGGGGAGTGATGACGCGGCTGGGCGGATCGATCACCGCGCAGAGCCGGCCGGGCCAGGGGACGACTTTCCTGCTCGTCTTCCCGCTCGCCGCTCCGGTGCGCCGCGAGCCTCCCGCGCGACCGCCGCAGCGGCCCGGCACGCGGCATGTGCTGATCATCGATGACGAGCAGGACAACCTCGAAGTGCTGCGCGAGATCCTGCAGATGGAGGGACACTCCGTCACCGCGGCGCGCAGCGGTCCCGAGGCGCTGACACAGCTGCAGCGCGGCGAGCGCTTCGACCTGGTGCTCTGCGACGTGGGCATGCCGCAGATGAGCGGCTGGCAGGTGGCGAGCGAATTGCGGCGGCTCTCGCCGCAGACCTCCGTGTGGATGCTGACCGGCTGGGCCAACGAGATCGCCGAGAACGATCCGCGCCGCAGTCTGGTGGCCGGCGTTCTCGCCAAGCCACTCGACCTCGACCAGCTGCACGCTCTGCTCTCGGGGCGACTGCCCCAGGAGCCGGAGCAGCAGCAGCCGGGCCTCTAGGGAAGCGCAGGGCAGCTGGCGGCGTTGCCGAGCTTGCAGGGCTTCACGCCGTTGCAGGCCGCGATCACCGCAAAGGGATCGTCGACGTAGGTCAAGCACGAGCTCTGGTCCCAGCAGATGTTGCTGTAGCCGTCGACGACGAGAGGGCAGTGGATGTGCAAGGCGCCCTTGCCGTTGCCCGCCGCGGTGAACCAGGTGGTGACTTCCGCCCGGCAGCCGTTCGCGTCGGGCGGCAAGGCATAGTCGAAGCGTCCGTGGCCATCGTTGTAGCCGGCCCAGAAGTAATCGAAACCCACCAGGCCGAAGCCCAGTGGATTGTCGGTCAGGTCGAGCGAGATGGTCCGCGGGTCCCCGGTCAGGTCGTAATAGAGCCTTCCCGGAAAAGTCGGGTCCTTCGGATTGGCGATGCCGAGCGCGCGCGAGTTCTCGAAATGGATCACCAGCCGGCCCACTCCATCGCGCGCCTGCGCGCCGAAGAATTCGCCCTCCAGGATGGGAAGCCAGTCGCCCGGCGGGCGGCGGGCCGCGAAGGTGTAGATCCAGCGCCAAGGCACTCCCTGCGCGTCGAGCTCACGAGCGATCACCACCCGGGCCTGCACGCCGGGATGGCTCTGGTCGGGCCAAGGTCCCCAGGTGCGCTGGTCGGGAGCGCGGGTCGAGGGCGGGAAGCCGCGGATGGTTTCGACCATCGCGAGGATCCCGTCGAGCCCGGCGTTGATGGCGTCGCCGGTCGTCCTGGCGCTGGTCCAGACGTCGGCCGGGCCGATGGCGCAGGCGGGCTGCCCGCTGGCGCCGGCCGGGACGCTCAGTCGGAGCGCGCCGCGCTGGGGGATGGCCTCGAGGTAGGCGACGTCCTCGTTGGAGAGGTTGCCGCAGGCGCAGGCGAGCGCGATGGCAACGGCCAGGCGTCTCTCAGCGGCCGAACGCATAGTCCACTCCTGCCGCCAGCTCGACGAAGCCCAGCGATTGATTCTGGTCGACATTGTAGAAGAGGTAGTTGAGCCGCCCGCGCACGACCGCCGAGAGCCGCTCGCCGAAGCGCCAGGAGAACATCGTCTCGATCCCGGGCGTGAGCGTGAAGAAGTTCTGCCGGGGCAGCTCGGGATGGCCCGGGAAGGTGCGCCAGATGGAGAGGAAGGCGACCCGCGCGCCGAACGAGGCCGTGAGCGAATCGGTCAGGCCCACGTCGCGCCAGAGCGAAGCCCCTCCCCCCAGCTCGACGAAGCGCAGTCCGATGGGCGTGACGCCCGGCAACTTCAGATTCGCCGAGCCGCCGCCGACGGCGAAGTCGATGCCCCAGGCCAGCTCATGGCCGAGGTCGTCGCGCGCGGTCAGCTCGGCTCCGGCCAGCGCGGCCGGGGGAAAGAGGCCGTTGCGCGCGGCCTGATCGAAGAAGAGCTGCCCGCCGAGAGAACCGAGCATGCTCCAGCGCGGGCCGGAGGCGCCTTTCTGCGGGTCGTCGCTCAAGGGGCGGCGGGTCAGGCGGGCATCGGCGACCTCGATCGCCGCCTCCTCGACGTGCATCTCGCCGACGAGGAGCACATCGCCGTCGCGCTTCTTCACCAGATATCGGCCGGGCGCGAGCGCGAGGCGCCGCTCGCCGCCGCGCGACTTGGCCACCTCGGCGACCGCGCGGCGCGAGCCATCGAGGACGACGTAGACGCCTTCGTCCCCCGCGGGAAAGACCAGCGCACCGCGCGCCGGCGAAAGCTCGGTGAGCACCACGTCGCCGGCGCCGCCGAGGTCGTAGAGATAGACGGGATGCTGCGCGCCCGCCCGGGTCTCGGCGGTGCCGCCGACCGTGCGCGAGTACGCGTAGGCGTACGCCTCGGCCAGCGTGACCTTGCCGTCGCCGCTGGCGTCGGCGTCGCCGAGCAGTCCGCTGGCGAGATAGTGGGTGAAGAAGCTGCCGGAGAGCTCGTCCGACTCCTGCGACTCCTCGTCGGCGCTGGAGGAGGCGATCAACACCAGCCCGTGCGGCCGCGTGCTGGAAGCCTGCACGTCGAAGGCCGGGACGGGCCGCACTCCCTTGCTGCGGGTGATGGCGCCCGACTGGCAGGAGTCGAGCAGGCCGATGCGCACGTCGGCGGACGAATTGCGCAGCGCCTCGCGCAGATCGGCCAGCGGCAGGCGGCTGTCGCCCAGGCGCAGGTCGCCGTCCTTGGCGTGGCCCGAGTAGTAGACGATGAGCAGCGTTTCCTCGCCCTGCGCCTTGGCAGCTTGGGTCTTGAGGTCGAGGTCGGCCATCGCCGCGCGCACCTCTTCTGCCGAGGCGCTGGTGAGGAGGCGCGCATCATCCTCGCGCACGCCGCCCAGCCGCGTGAGGATGCCGTGGATGCGCCGGGCGTCGCGCTCGGCATAGCGGAGCGGCCGAGTGCCTGCGCCACCCTTGGGATCGCCGATGACCAGCGCAAAGCGCCGCTCGGCGGATGCCGGCAGCGCGGCCAACAGCGCCGCGACACAGAGCGCGGAACAGGGTTTCATCGATGCAGCGGAAACTCGATCACGGTGTTCGCCCCGCCCTTCCCGCTCCGCTCGACCTGCGCGCCGCTCTCGCCCTTGCTGAAGATGATTCGCAAGATCGCCGGCCCGGAGCCGGTCCACTCGAAGGCCTGCGGCAAGGGTCCGGAGAGGGCCGGCCCGTCGTAGACGACGCTCTCTTCGCCCGGCTCGATGAGGATCGCCCTGGCGCGCTTGCTCCCGTCCGCGTGCAGCTTGACGAGCAGCTTCGCTCCAGGCGCGACCGGCTCGCTTCCCAGCTCGCGCACGCCATGCGCATCCTGGACGAAGAGCTGCGCCGAGACGCCGCCCTTGGTGCGCACGCCGGAATCGTCGGCGGGCCGCAGCACGAGGAACGTCCCGGTCAGAAGCAGGAGCGCGGCCGCCGCAGCCAGCGGCACCAGCGAGAACCTGTGGGCCGGCCTGCGCGCCAGCCGCTCCGCCACTCCCGCGGCGAAGACGTCGAAGGGCACCTCGCGGCGCAGCGCCTCGTCCTCGCCCTGCAGCTCGCGCAGCACCGCGCCACATCGCTCGCAGCCCGCGAGGTGCAGCTCGAGGCGCTCCTTGTCCGCCCCCCGAAGCTCCCCGGCCTTGAAGCGCCGGACTTGCATCGCCGAGCAGCTCACAGCTCCTCCTCCTCCGGCAACGAAAGCTCCGGCAGCGCCGCGCGCAGCGTCTCGCGTGCGCACCTGAGAAATTCCCGCAGCCGCTTGCGCACGGTCGGCAGGCTGCGGCCGGTCTCTTGCGCGATCTCGACCTGGGTCAATTCATCGACGTAGTAGAGCACGGCCATCTCCTGCGCCTCGGGGGGCGCGGTGGCGAGCAGCACCCGGACCAGCTCGCGGCGGTCGGGCGGCTCGCTCTCTTGCTTCCGGTCGCGGGTCATCGCCTCGAGCTGCTCCCTCCAGAGCGCATCGCGCGAGCGGAGCAGATTCAGGCAGTGATGGGTCGCGATGCGCAAGAGCCAGGTCGAGGGCGAGGCCGCCGCGCGAAACTGCGGCAGCGCCCGCAGCACCTTGGCGAAGACGTCCTGCAGCGCGTCCTTCGCTTCCTCCGGGTCCTTCAAAAGATAGCGGCAGCGGCCGTACACCGCTGCCGCATGATTGTCGTACAGCTCTTTGAGGAGCCCCGCGGGGGCGGGCGTCGCAGCCCGCCCCCCTTGAATGATGCGGAGCCCCACGGTCCTCACGGTGCCGACTTGTTGCTGAACGACGCCGGGGCGTACGCGCACTGCGCCTCGGAGCCCGAGTCGGGGCCGCCGAAGGGCGGAGCGACGATCTTCACGTTGGAGGAGAAGTACGCCACCTGGAAGGGCGCCGCGCCCCAGCATTCGGAGAGCGAGACGCTGTACCCGCTGCCCAGGCCGGCCACGTCGGCGCGGCCGCGGCCGTCGTTCTTCCAGCGCGAGTGGACGGAGAAGCGGTCGCCGCTGGTGGTGTTGTGCACGGCGAAGTCGAGGTCCCCGCCGCCGACGCTGTCGTTGGCGTAGAGATAGACGATGTTGACGAACTGGCCCGCGTGCTGGCTGTCCTTCGCGCCGGTGTAGGTCACGTCGAGCGTGGCCGGGCCGATGTTGGAGTAGTTGTTCACCACCAGCTTGCCGGTGGCGTCGTGCGGCCCGGCGAGCTGGGCGGCCTTGTCGAAGTCGGCGGTGAAGTTGCCGCTGCCGTGGTGGGCCTGCGCGCCGGGGGTGGCCTTGCCGCTGAGGAAGACGATGAATCCAGCCGGGTTGGTCAGCGACTGGCCGGAAAGCTCCCAGTCGAAGCTGTCGCCATCCTTGGTCACGACCAGCTTGTACTCGTTGTAATCGAACGGGCCGTGGCCCGGGCCCCAGGTGCAGCTGCTGGTGGTGCAGCTCGAGGGCGGCGTCTGGGTGACCGCCTCGATGATGCCGAGCATCGCCGCGGTCCCACCATTGAAGGTGAAGGCGACGCTGACGGTGAGGTCGAAGAACGGCGAGTGGTCGCCGGCAATGCTGTCCTGCTGGATGGTGTTGGGGCTGCCCTTCATCTGCGAGGCCTGGCTCGAGGCCTGGGGCGAGCCCATCTGCACGGTGCTCTTGCTGGGCAGGGCGTCGCGGGCCTGATCCCTGAAGGCCTGCGGACCGCAGGCGAACAGCGCGGCCGCCGCCATGACGAGAGTCTTGCGCATGGTTTGTCTTCCTCCTGTGCAATGGACACAGCCGCGGCCGCGGAATGGAAAATACTCTGGCAGGTGTGCATGTTCCCACCCGCGAGGCGTCCTTTGCAGCGCATCGAGGGTGAGAACGTCGAGGTCTGGGCCTGGACCGATCCCGGGGAGATCGAGGGCACGGCCCTGCAGCAGCTGAAGAACATCGCGCGGCTGCCTTGGGTCTTCCATCACGTGGCGGCGATGCCCGACGTGCACTACGGCAAAGGCGCCACCGTCGGCTCCGTCATCGCCATGAAGGGAGCCGTCTCGCCCGCCGCCGTTGGAGTGGACATCGGCTGCGGGATGGCGGCAGTGCGCACGAACCTGAAAGCGGACGACCTGCCCGACAACCTGCACGCCTTGCGGCGCGAGGTCGAGCGGAGAATCCCGGTCGGGTTTGCCGAGCATCGCGACCCCATCGAGCGGTCCCAGGATCGGCAGCTGTGGAACGAGTTCCACGAGCTGACTCCGGCGGTGAAAGACCTGTCGGGCAAGGCCCGCAAGCAGCTTGGAACGCTCGGCGGGGGCAACCACTTTCTCGAGCTCTGCCTCGACACCGAGGACCGCGTCTGGCTGATGCTGCATTCGGGGAGCCGGAACATCGGCAAGACGCTGGCCGACATCCACATCGGCCGGGCGAAGAAGCTGGCGCACAACCAGGATCTTCCCGACCGCGATCTGGCGGTCTTTCTCGCCGGCACGCGCGAGATGGAGGAATACCGCCGCGACCTCTTCTGGGCCCAGCGCTACGCGATGAAGAACCGCGAGACGATGCTGGATTTATATAAGCATATCCTTCTGTCTTCATATCCGCAGGTCCAGTTCGATGATCCGGTGGCGTGCCACCACAACTACGTCGCCGAGGAGACCCACTTCGGCGAGCGCGTCCTCGTCACCCGCAAGGGCGCCATCCGCGCCGGCCAGGGGGAGCTGGGGATCATCCCCGGGTCGATGGGCACCCGCTCCTTCATCGTCCGCGGCCTGGGCAATCCCGATTCCTTCCAGAGCGCTTCGCACGGCGCTGGCCGGAGGATGAGCCGCGGCGAGGCCAAGCGGCGCTTCAGCGTCCGCGATCTGGAGCAGCAGACCAAGGGTGTCGAGTGCCGCAAGGACGGCGGCGTGATCGACGAGATCCCCGCCGCCTACAAGCCGATCGAGCGGGTGATGGCGAACCAGAGAGATCTCGTCGAGGTCGTCGCCGAGCTGCGCCAGGTCATGTGCGTCAAGGGTTGAGCGCCCGGCAGTAAGATTTCCGGTCGCGAAACCGGACAGCTGTGTCAGAATTCCCGAGGATTGCGTTCGCGCCCGCAGCCTCCGCGAATTCCAACTGTGCGGAATCTGGTCACTTCAAAATTCCGTGAAACTGGCGTCGAGCTTGCACGTCTTAGGGGCATGAGCGTTCTTCGCACCATGAGTCTCATCGCCGGCGGCGCGCTCCTCGCGCTAGGCGGGAGCGCGATCGCGCTCTTCCTTTAGGCAGCTCAGGGAGCCGCGGCGGCCAGCACCTTTCTGCTCTTGCGCTCCTGAACGAAGACCACCAGCCGCAGCCGCTTCCAGGAAGAATCGAGCTGCGCTTCTCCGCTCCATTCCGATGAGCCGGCCGGGATCTCGCCGATCGCTCTCAAGGCGCGAACCACTGCCGTGTGAGCCAGCGTCCGGCCTTCGTTCTCGCCCCGCTGGACCTTGCTGACCAGCCCGTCCTCGACCGCCGCCAGCATCACCTGGGCTGAGGCATGAGGCGGCAGCCCCCGCACCGCGACTTTCACGGGCGACTGCGCAAATTGTACAATTTGCGCAATCTGGACGATCCCATGAGGCTCTCGGGCGGCAGCGCGGGCGGCGAAGAGGATGCCCTCCTCGTCCGAACCGAGCACGTCGACCCTGCCGTCCACCACCACTTGGGGTGTGTAGCTCCGTCCGCCGTAGAGGCGCTGGCGTTCGCTGAAGAGCGGGTCGGAGAAGGGGTCGCTCCAGCCAAGGTCGTTCCAGTAGTCGACGTGCTCGGAGAGGACGAGGAGCGGGACTCCCGGCAGCGGCTGCCGTTCGTGAAGCTGCGCCAGCACCTTGTCGGCGGGCGGGCAGCTCGAGCAGCCCTCCGAGGTGAACAGTTCGACCAGGATCGGCAGGGCCGCGATCAGCATGCCCGATACTACGCGCGACTTTTACTCCTGGTTTCGCCATACTGAACGGAATGTCAGACCCCGCTCGTACCCTGCGCGCATGAGCGAGAGCACCGGGACCCTGCATCTGCCCTTCGCCGGGCCGCCGCGCGCGGAGGGCCGCGTGGCCGTCTCGGACGCGTTCGAGCTTCTGCGCTCGCTCGCGCCGGAGTCGGTCGATCTGGCGGTCACCGATCCGCCCTACGAGTCGCTGCAGCTCCATCGCGCGCGCGGCACCACCACGCGGCTGACGACGAACTGGTTCGCCACGGTGCCCAACGAGCGGCTGCCGGAGATGTTCCGCGAGATCTATCGCGTGCTGCGGCCCGATCGGCACTTCTACCTCTTCGCCGACGAGGTCACGGCCGACGTCATCAAGCAGCAGCAGGGCATCGGCCCCATCCGGCTGCCCAACGGCGCGCGCCGCTGCTCGAGCGGCTTCACCTACTGGAAGGAGATCATCTGGGCCAAGACCACGCTCGATGGCTCGAAAGTGCGCGGCGGCACCGGCTATCACTATCGGGCGGCCTCCGAGCGGATCCTCTTCTTCGAGAAGGGCAAGCGGGCCCTCAATGACCTCGGCACGCCTGACGTCCTGCTCGCGCCGCGCGCCGGCGTGCCGGGGCCGGCGGTGAAACCCGGCGCGGTGGTGCGGACGCTGATCCTGATGTCGAGCCAGCCGGGGGAGCTGGTGATCGATCCTTTCGCCGGATCCGGCGTGGTGGGAGTGGAGGCGCGCACGAACGGCCGCAAGTTCCTGCTCGGGGACATCGACCTGGCGTATCTCGATCCCTCGTTGTCCGATCTCGCGCCGGAAGGAGCCGTGGTGGCGCGGGCTGCTGCCAGCGCGGCCGAGCCGCAACAGCCCCCTCCCCTGGAAGATCTGCTGGAAGGGCGCGCGTCCGAGGACGAGCTGGAAGCCGCACGCGCGCTGGGTTGGCTCCAGCCTGACGGGCCGACCGAGTCGCTGGAGAAGCTCCTTCAAGTGCGGCCCAAGGAGCGCGAGGCGGCGATGCGCCGTGCGCTGCGCAACGGCATCGCGGGCGGGCCGGTGATGCTCCGGGCCTGGCGCGCCTGGGCGCTGAGCGGGAGGCGCAGATGAGCGAAGTGCTGCAGCTGGTGTCGCCGCCGCGGCCCGTTCCCGATCTGTTCGCCGCGCTGCGCGCCTGGGAGCCGCTCGGCATCGACCGTTGGGTCCTCTCGGCCGAGGAGACCCCGCGGCTGCCGCTCACCCAGCTCGAATGCAAGCTGCTCTCGCAGCGGGTGGAGGCGCTCGAGCTCTCCCCGCCGGAGTTCGAGCGGCTGATCGCTGCCATCGGCTTGTCGCTCGGCCTCGACTACCGGCGCAAGCTGACGGTGGGCAAGACCATCTACGGCAAGGACCGCGAGGTGGACGTGCTCTTCCGCGACGGCCGCAACGGCAATCGCCTCGCCATCGAAGCCAAATACCAGCGCGTGGCGGGCACGGCCGACGAGAAGCTCCCGTATGCCGTGCTCAATCTCACCACCCTGCCCTTGCCCGGCGTCATCGTCTACGGAGGAGGCGGGTTCCACCAGGGAGCGTTGCACTGGCTCTGCGCGAACACCAAAGCCACCGACATCGCCCGGCTGGCGGAATGGCTCACGGTGTTTTTCGCGCTCTGACCGTACGCGGGCGGCCAGCGGACTTCCGGCGCGCGCGGGCTTCGTCGTCGAGCGTCGCGAGCGTCGCCTTCCCCAGCGTCCGGAGCGCGGCGCGGTCGAGAGCAAATGCGATCGGCGCGCCCAGGATCGGCCAGAGCTTGAGAGCGCGCGGCAGCCAGCCCAGCCCCAGACGCCGCAGGATCGCCTTGAGCAGCAGCGGATTGAGCCGGCGGATGATCTGCCCCGGCAGCGATTCCCAGAGCACGCGTCCGATGGCGCGGGCGCCCATGCGCAGGCCGGCGCTCTTGACAGCGTCCGCGAAGCCCGCGCCGAGCCAGAGCGCGTACAGGCGGAGGCGGCCTTGCTCGCCCTCGCTGTCGAGGCCGTAGAGCGCCAGCAACGCGAAGATCAGCTCCGCCTCGACGGCGAGCGAGGCGGCGACGCCCGCCGGCAACCCGAGAGGCGCCACGACCAGCGCAACGGTGCCGGTGGCAGCGCCCCACAGCCCCGCGCGCGTGGCGGCCGAGCGGACCAGGCGGCGGCCGAGGTCGACCTCATCCTCCGCCGGATGCTCGAGCCGCAACGCCGCGACCCTCGCCTTCGCTTTGCGGCGAGATCTTTCCAGCAGCTGGTCGACGAGCTCCATCTCACTCGGCTCCGGCGGCGAGGATTGTATCGCCCGGCTGGAGCGCGTCGAGCACATCCGCCCCTTCGCGCAGCTCGCCGGCGACGGTGTAGCGGCCATCGAGGTGCGGCTGCGGCGAGTGGCAGAGGAAGAACTGGCTGCCGCCCGTCTCGGGGCCGCTGGTGGCGATGCCGAGCGTGCCGCGGACGAAGCGCAGCGGGCTGTGTTCGTCGGGCAACGCCCAGCCTGGTCCGCCGTCGCCATCGCCGCGCGGGTCCCCCCCCTGAACGACGAAGTCCGGCACGACGCGGTGGAAGGTGAGGCCATCGTAGAAGCCGCGCCTCGCCAACGCCGCCAGCGCCGAGGAGGTGAGCGGAGCGATGTCGGGGCGGAGGTCGATCAGCATCTCTCCCGCGCTGGTGCGCAGCCGCAAGAGGTGTGCTCGAGGCTCCTGTCGCGCCTCCGCAGGGACAGCCGGCGCGGCGGGGTCGTGCATTTTGTACATTTTGCCAATCGCGGCGTGGAGGAGGATGGAGGGGGCGGGGAGGAGTTGCAGCACCGGGGGTGGCGGCTGGGCGGGAGGGGCGGCGGCGATCAGCTCGACCAGGGCGGCAAGCGCGTCGGATCGGGCATCGCCGGCGGGTTTGTCGTGCGCCGCGGCGAGCCGCTCGATGCTGCCGAGCGCGTCGCCGCGCGAGGCTGCCGCGGCCTCCTTCTCCTTGGCGAGCGAGGCGGCCGCTTCCTGGACGACATACGGGTCCTGGTCGTAGAGCAGCCGGCGCAAGTCTTCGGCCAGCGCCGGGCCCGCCGCCCCGGCAGCCGCGCCACGTACGCGTCCGTCGCGATCGTTGAGGGCCTCGCGCGCCTTGGAAAGGAGCTCGGGGCGATCCTGCGATAGCTCGGCCGCCAGCGCGCCGCTGCGCAGGCGCGAGCGCCAGTCGGGCTCGCGTCCTTGCGCGCAGGAGGGCGTCTCGGCCAGCTGCTTGCGGATGCGATCCCGCGCCATCGCGGCAGCGCAGGTGACGGTCACCGGCGCGCCAGCCGCGAAGCCTTCCGGCACAGGGGGAACCGCCGCGAGCGCGATCTCGCCGAGCTGCGCGGCCGACTCGAAGAGAGCGACGAGCACATGGAAGAAGCGCGCGCCCTTCGCTCCGTCTGCCACCGCCTCGGGAACGACGGAGGCAAGCACCGCCGCGCCCCCCGCAGCGGTGGCCAGACCGCGAGCTGCCTCGACGCGCACGCGCCAATCCTCGTCGCGCAGCGACCTCAGGAGTGCCTCGGCGGGGAGGCCTTGCTTGCCCCAGGCGCGAGCGGCGAGCGAGCGGGTCCAGGGATCGGCGTCGCGCAAGAGCGGCTCGAGCGGCACGGGTTCGCCGGGAGGAAGTCGCGTGAACGCATAAGCCGCAGCGGTGCGCACGGCAGGCTCGGCCCGCGCGAGCGCGGCGGTCAGCGCTGCGCGAGCGCGAGCAACCGGGGCATCCTTGTTGCGCGCGAGGATCCCCAGAGCGATTCCGGCCTCGGCCGCAGCCGGTCCGCCCAGCGCAGCGGCGAGCGCATCGATCTGCGGATCCTTGCTGGCTGCCGGCCCCGCCAGCGCTCGCGCCGCCGCCGAGGCAAACCTGCACGAGCGCTTCAGGCACGCCGCGAGCACTGGCGCGCCTCCCTCGATGCGGCCGAGCGCCCACGCCGCGGTCTCACCCGCGACCTCGTCCTCGAGCAAGGCCTCGACCGGGCCGCGCAGCTGCTCATCCCCGATGCGCCCGGCCGCAAGCGCAGCCCGAGCTCGCACAGCGGAATCTCGCGACGCGAGCGCCTCGCGCACTTCCGGCGCTGCCATCCGCCGCAGCTCGGCCCCCTGCAAGTCCGGCGTCGTCGGCCGCGCGCAAGCGGCGACACCGAGCGCAAGCAGGAGGATTCTCATCAGTGAGTGCAGTTGCCGCCGCTCGGGTTGCTCGAGTTCACGCCGACGCAGGCCGCCCGCCGCGGCAGCGTCGCGACGGTCTTGTCGTAGCGCGACGGCAGCTTGCCGGTCCCGGACTGCGCCTTGACGTACGCCGCCAGCGCCTCCCAGACCTTGACCTCGGTGCAGCGCCCCTGGCTGTCGCAAGCGGGATCGCTGGAGGCGCGATGCAGGATCGTCGAGCTCGCGATCGCCGTCGGCGTCGCGCCGGAGATCGGAAGGCCAGTGACCGCATCTTTGAGGTGCACGCCGGCGGTGGCGGCGAAGGTCGCCATGTAAAGACTCGCCGCCACGCGCACGAGCGTGAGCGGCCCCGCGGGGGCAGCTGCACCGGGCACCCAGCCACTGGTGCTGACGTCGAAGACGACGTCGTAGTTGCCGTCGTAATTACCAGCGGCGAGGTCGGCCGACCTCAGCTTGGAGATCTTCGTGACGCGGCCGTTGTTCATGTCGAGCGCATCGCCGTTGGGATTGAAGGCGGGACGGCTCGTGTCGTACTCGAACTTGAAGCCGGCCGGCACGACGTAGAAGTCGTCGTGGCCCGCGTAGGCAAAACCGGCCGTCGTCTCGAACACCGCCTTCATCTCCGCGAGATAGATGCCGACCAGGCAGAGCGGATACCCCGGCGTGCCGGCGGATGGACCGCTCGTGGCCGGCGTTGCGCCGAGCGGAACGGCGCGGAAGACGTCGCCGAAAGCGAGCGTGCCCGACTTCGCCTTCTCGATCTTCGAGACGCGCAACACGCCCGACGCCTCGAGGGCCGCATCGACGCCGCCTGGCCTCAGCTTCGAGACCGCCGCGAGCTGCGCGTCGGCCGAGAGGTCGAGCAACGACGTCTCCATGACCCTGCCGGTATTGTCGACGTCGAAGTCGAGCCCGCCCAGCGAGTAATTGTAGAGCGCGCCGGGGATGTCGGGGTTGGGCGGAGGCGGGATCGTCAGCCCGAGCGCCTCGACCAGCGTGAACTGCAGGAAGGAGGGCGTGCTGCTGCCTGCCGCCGGCGTCTCCAGGCCGCCGATCACCTTCGCGACGAAGGCATTGACGCTTGCGTCGGAGGCCACGATGGTGTCGTCGACCTTGATCAGCTGGGATGCGGAAGGATCGACGCTAACGTTGCCGCTGCCGTCGACGGTCAGGGAGATGCGGCCGACGTTGTCACCGTAGCGGCCGGCCTGCTGGACGAAGACCTTCTTGCCGCTGCGCAGATTGGTGACGCTCGCGCTCGCCTCCGTATGCGAGTGGCCGCTGACGATGACGTCGATGCCGGAGACGTTCTGCGCGATGAGGTAATCCTCGCTGCTCGCGAGGTTGTTCGGGTCGAGCCCCCCGTGGCTGAGCGCCACCACCACCTGCGCGCCCATGTCGCGGTGCAGCTGATCGACCACCGGCTGGATGTCGTCGAAGATCTGCGAGAGGGCGGCGAGGCGATTGCTGTCGCTCTGGCCGTAGGCGACGGAGAAGTGGGTGGGCGCCTTGAGCGGCGCGACTGCCGCAGCGTCGGCGCCCATGATCCCGACGAAGCCGATCCGGAGCCCGTTCGAGGTGGTCAGGACGAGCCCGCGGCGAATCGGCGCGCTGGGATTCGTGCCGAAGTCGTCGTAGAGCGCGGCGAGCGCGCTGTCGTCGCCGGCGGCAGTCGCGCCGCCGAAGACGATGTTGCTCGCCACGATCGCGGGCAGGCCCTCGTTGCTCGCCTTGGCGGTGGCGATGATGGCGGCGAGCGCACCGGGGCCGTAATCGAACTCGTGGTTGCCCAGCGTGGTGACGTCGTAGCCGAGCATCTTCATCAGCCGGTAGTCGGGCGAGGCGCTGAGGGCGGCCACCTGCGTGAGCGTGCCCATCATGTTGTCGCCGGCCGAGACGGTGAGATGGGCGGCGCCGGCGGCCTTGGCGGCGTCCCGCTCGCTCTTGAGCACGGCCAAGCGGCGCGCGATGCCGCCCTTGATCGACCCCGTCCCCGCGGTGATCGGAGGCGGCAGATCGTCCTGCTCGGGGCCGGCGCCGAGCAAGTGCGAGTGTTCGTCGTTGGTATGGAGGATCACCAGCTTGCGCGGACCGGGGCTGGTGTTGCCGCAGGCGAGAGCGAGCGCGCACAGAGCATAGAGGAGCCGTCGCATAGGTCGGATTCCTTGCCGGAAGGAACGCGCAGCTTATGCCAGGCGGACGCGCCGCTCCAAGCTCAATGCGGATCGCGCTCGCCTGCTCGCACGGCAACGGGCAGCACGTTCTCACGCGGCGGGATGGGGCAATTGTAGAGCGGCGAGAAGGCGCAGGTCGGGTTGTAGGCACGGTTGAAATCGAGGGCGTACCGGTCGCCGCCCAGAGAGACCGCGTCGACGTAGCGGCCGACCGGATAGCTCTCGCGGCCGGTGGTGGCATCGCGGAAGAAGATCGACACCTCGTGCTCGTCCACGCCCGGCTCGAGCAGCCGGAGGGCGCTGAGGAACATCTGCTCTCCCTGGAGCACGAACTGGAGCTTCCCCAGATGAAGCGCGCGGCGCCGGTTGCCGCGGGTGGAGAGGATGATCTCCTCGCGCGGCGGGCCGTCGTGCACGAGGCGCGCCTCGACCCGGAAGGCGGGATCCGGGTCGAACCAGACCGGAAAGGGTCCCGTCTCGAGACGCGGGCTCCGCGGGTCGAGCACGACGACGGCCGGGAAGTTCTGGTGCGAGAGCCGCAGCACATAGCGGCCCAGCTCGATCCGCGCCTTGCCCGGCTCGAGGCGCTCCACCTTGCCGCCCCTCTCGACCTCGAAGTGATCGGCGAAGGCGCGCACCGTCGCGGCGCGCGGCTCGACTCCCTCGAGCTGCACGTCGCTCTCCTTGGCGCTGCCGAAGACGAGTGGTTTCGCGCCGGCGAATTCGTGGCGCGCCACCGCGGCCAGAGGGCTGCTGCGCCCGTCGCGAAATTCGACGGCGGTGCGCTCGCGCTCCTTGAGCAGCTCGGCGAGGTTCACCGGCCCAGGCCCTCCCGCCGCGAGGATCAGCAGCGCGATCACCTTATCTCTTCTTGCGGCGCTGGTGCTGCCGCTCCAGGCCTTCCTTCACGGGGCGGGAGCGCACCCACTTCATGAACTTGTGCTCGCTCTCGGCGTTGACCTCGAAGGCGCGAGGCGGCGCGGCCCGGTCGCGGGCGAAATGCAGCTCCTGATTCGGCTCGACCCGGTGGGTCCAGGAGCCATCGTGCGCCTTGACCTCGACTGCGCCCTCGTAGACGCGGACCAGATCTTGCTGCCCCGGGGCGACCTCGACGCGGAATTCGGTGCCGCGCACGCCGGCGACGCCGTTCTCGGTCTCGATGTGGAAGGTCTCCGCGCTGATGAGCTTGTGCACCTTGGTCCAGAGGTTGCCGAGGAAGAGCTTGGCGCTGAAGGCCTTGCCCGGCTCGACCTGGCCGAGCGACATGCGCGTGCTCTCGCCCAGGCGGATGACGGAGCCGGAGGGCATGCTGATCTCCGCGCGCGCGCCGGGCTGGGTGACGACCGTGTCGCCCTGGTGCAGAGAGTCGCCCTCGGCGAGCGGACCGGCGGGGCCGCCGGAGGCGAGCGTGACGGTGACGATGCCCTCGACCAGCGTGGCGTGCATGGGCGCCTCGTCGGTGGGAGCGGAGAGCAGCGCGGCCACAAGCAGTGCGATCATTTCATTCCTCCCTCAGAGTGAACACGGATCGACGCGCTCCGGTGAAATGGCCGCGAGCGCTGCGATGTGATCCGGTGTGGTCCCGCAGCAGCCGCCGACGATGGTCGCGCCGGCCTCGAGCCAACGCGCGGCGCGGATAGCGTACTGCGGCGGCTCGAGCATTGGCGAGACAGGCCAGCCGGCGGCGGGGTCGACCTCGCCCATGTGCGCATAGGCGCCGAAGGGCAGACCAGAGCCGCGGGCCAAGTCGAGCGCTAGATCGACGCCTTCGCAAGGGATGCAGTTGAGCAGCGCCGCTCTCGCGCCTCTCTCGCGCGCAGCGAGAAAGAAAACGCGCAGGTCGTCTCCGCTCTTCATCCGGCCGTCGGGCATCGCCATCGCCGCGACCCAGACTGGAAGGCCCGTGGCGGCTGCGGCTTCGACAGCGGCCAGGCCCTCGTCCGCGGCCGCCACGGTCTCGACGAGAAGGAGATCGCATCCCGCCGCGGCGAGCGCGCGCGCCATCTCCGAATGCTCGCGCCGCGCGACGTCCGGCGGCGGCCGCAGCTCGGGCAAATAGCAGTCGGCGACGGGCGCCAACGACCCCGCGACGGCGCGCGCTCCACTCTCTTTGGCGATGCGCACCGCCAGCTCCGTCAGCTCGCGCCAGCGCGGGCCGGCCATGCGCGGGTTGGTGCGGAAGGTGTCTGCGGTGATCACCTGCGCGCCCGCCTTCAGGTAGTCGCGATGGATCTCGCGCAGCGTCCGTACGCCCTTTTCGTCGAGCAGCGCCGCGGCGGAGAACAGTGTCGTTCGCGTCTCGACGCCGCGGCGGCCGAGCTCCGTCCCGGTGGCGCCATCCAGCACGATCACCGCTGGAAACTCCGCCCGCCATCTGCTAGCGAGAGGAGCATGCCACTGCTCAACGTCGGCGATCCGGCGCCAGACTTCACCCTCACCTCGAACGAGGGCAAGACGGTGAAGCTCAGCGACCTGCGCGGCAAGAACGTCGTCATCTGGTTCTTTCCCAAAGCGGACACACCCGGTTGAACCCTGCAGGGCTGCGGGCTCCGGGATCGAGCCCGTGATCTGACCGCGAAGAATGCCGCCATCCTGGGCATCAGCTTCGACACCGTACAAGAGAACAGGGCCTTCGCCGAGAAGTTCAAGTTCCCCTACCCGCTCCTCTGCGACACCAGCCGCACGGTGGGGACGCAGTACGGCGCGGCCGATCCCGGCGAGACCAAGAACGCCCGGCGCATCGCCTACATCATCGGGCCCGAGGGCAAGGTGAGGAACGTTTTTCCCAAAGCGAACACCGCGACGTTCGCCGCCGACGTTCTCGCTCTGCTGTAGTTCAACCGCGAACGGCTCCGGCCCGCTCCGCTGCCTGCGGCTTTTCCCAGCAGGCGTGAATACCTTCGCCTGGCATGGGGCGGGGGCAGCTGATCGACGCGGTCCGGGAGGCCGCGGGTTATCTCGGGGGTTCCCGCGCCGATTTCGATCCGCTGGTGGAGCAGGCGCACCGGGCGCATTTCGTGCTGCTCGGCGAGGCCACGCACGGGAGCCACGAGCTCTATCGCGAGCGGGCGCGCATCACCCAGCGGCTCATTTCCGAGCTGGGGTTCAACGGCGTCGTCATCGAGGCCGACTGGCCCGACGCCGACCGCGCCAACCGCTGGGCGCAGGGCCGCTCCGACGACGGCGATGCGGCCGAAGCGCTGAGCGGGTTTCGCCGTTTCCCCACCTGGATGTGGCGCAACACGGTCGCCGTCGATTTCCTCGGCTGGCTGCGCGCGCACAACGAGAATTCGCGGTCGGCGCCCGTCCTCTTCCACGGGATGGATCTCTACTCGCTCTACGCTTCGATCGACGCCGTTCTCGCCTATCTCGACAAGCGGGATCCGGAAGCAGCCGCGCGGGCCCGAAGGCGCTACAGCTGCTTCGAGACGCGCGACGAGGATGGGCAAGGTTATGGCCGCGCTACCCGCCTCGGACTCTCCCGCTCCTGCGAGAACGAAGCCCTCCAGCAGCTGCTCGAGCTGCAGAAGCGCGGGGCCGGATCGCTCGATCCCGAGATCTTCTCGGCCGAGCAGAACGCCCGCGTGGCGCGAAACGCCGAGGCCTACTATCGCGCCATGTTCGGCTCGCAGATCTCCACCTGGAACCTGCGCGACCGGCACATGACCGAAACGCTCGAGGCCGTCCACCAGCATCTGATGGCGCGCGACGGGTACGCGCGCATCGCCGTCTGGGCGCACAACTCGCATCTCGGCGACGCTCGCGCCACGCAGATGGGCTGGGAGGGAGAGCTGAACGTCGGCCAGCTGCTCCGCGAGAAGCACGGCGACGCCGCGCTGCTCGTCGGCTTCAGCACTTACGACGGCACGGTGACCGCGGCCGACGACTGGGGCGGAGCGGCCCAGCGCATGCGGGTGCAGCCGGCGCTGCCCGAGAGCATCGAGGCGCTCTTCCACGAGGTGGGCCTGCCGCGCTTCCTCTTGCCCCTGCGCGGCGCCGGCGAGGCGCTCGCGGAGCTGCACGAGCCGATGCTCGAGCGCGCCATCGGCGTCGTCTATCGGCCGCGCACCGAGCGCTACTCGCATTATTTCGAGGCGCGCCTGCTCTTGCAGTTCGACATGATGGTCCACATCGATCGCACCCGCGCCGTCGAGCCGCTCGAACGGACCGCGACCTGGCGCGAGCCGGAGCCACCGGAAACCTATCCGTCCGCTTTGTGACCCCTGTGTACGACGTCGTCGTCGTCGGCAAGGCGAACATCGATTACGTCGCCCGCGGGCCGCGGCTGCCTGCGCCTGGCGAAGGTCTGACCGGCGACGCCTTCCAGGAAGCCGCCGGCGGCAAGGGCGCGAACCAGGCGGTCGGCGCGGCGCGGCTGGGCGCGCGCGTGGCGATCGTCGGTCGCGTCGGCGGCGATGCGCGCGGCGATGCCGTGGTTCGCGCGCTGCAGTCCGAGGGAGTCGACGTCCGCCACCTCTCCCGCGATCGCGAGACGCCGACCGGGGTTGCGCTCTGTCAGGTGGACGAGCTGGGCAGAAAGCAGATCCTCTCCTCGATGGGGGCCAACGCGCGGCTCTCCGCTGCCTGCGTCCGCGACGCTGCCGAGGTGTTCCGCGGCGCCCGAGTCGTGCTGACGCAGCTGGGAATTCCTCGCGATGCTTGTCTCGAAGCGATCCGGCTCGGCCGCTCGGGCGGCGCCAGGATCGTGCTCGACCCCGCTCCCGGACTGCCGCTCGAGGACGAGCTCCTGGCGCAGATCGACGTCGTGCGCCCCAACGTGCTCGAGGCCCAGGCGCTGACGGGCGTTCGCATCCGCGATCGCCAGACCGCCCGCGAAGCCGCGCAGCAGCTCTTGCGCCGAGGAGTGAAAGCGGCGGTCGTCCAGGCGGCCAACCTGGGCGATGTGCTCTTGTGGCGGGACGGCGAAGTCTGGCTGCCCCGCTTCGAGCTCACCCCGATCGACGCCACCGGCGCGGGCGACGCATTCTCCAGCGCGCTCGCCGTCTGCCTCGCCGAAGGGAAGCCGCTGCCCGAGGCGGGCCGCTTCGCCAGCGCCGCCGCCGCGCTCGCCACGACCGTGCTGGGCGCGCAATCCTCGCTGCCGCGGCGCGCGGCGGTGCTGCAGCTCCTGGCTACTTCCTGAGCGGCCGCGCCATGATCACCGGCGCGCCGAGGCCAGCGGCCATCACGGCCATCGGCCGCTCGCCGCGAGAAGATCGATGCGCGCTTGCCGGGCAGCGTCTTCCGCCACCAGCGCGGCGGTGTCGGCGTCGCGAGCGCGCCGCTCGGCGTCGACGACCTCGAGGTCGTTGGTGGCGCCCTCGCGGTAGGCGAGGTTGGACATGGCGAGCGCCTCGTGGGCCAGGCGCGCGGCGCTGCGCGCGGAGGCCACCGATTCGTCGGCGCGTCGCACCGTCTCGAACGCGGTGCGCACGTCGCTGCGAGCCTGGCGCAGGAGGCCCTCGAGCTGGATCTTCTGCTCCTCGTAGAGCGCGGCGCGCTCGTGCTGCGCGCCGTAGCGGAAGCCCCCGTCGTAGAGAGGCAGCGTGAGCACGAGTTGGGCCTGCCAGCCGGTCGTCGGCGTGGTGGTGGAGGCGTTCTGATAGAAGGGCTGCAAGACGCCCTGCAAGAGCGGCAGATAGTCGGTGTAGCTGTCGCGCAGCACGCGCCGCGCCGCTTCGGCGCGCTCCCTCTGCGCGCGCACGTCGTAGCGCCGCTCCTCGGCGTCGCGCATCGCCTCCTCTGCGCCGGGCGGAACGGGCAGCGCCACCTGCTCGTCCACCTCGACGGGACCCTCCTCGCCGACCAGCACTCCCAGAGCCTCGCTGGCGCGGGCGAGGTTGGCGAGCGATGCGGCCAGCTGCGACTCGTCGGTGGCCAGCTCTTGCGCCGAGCGGACTACGTCGAGACGGTTGCCGCTGCCGACCTCGAATCGCGCGCGGGCGTCCTCGACATGCGAGCGGGCCGCGTCGCGCGCCTGGGTGTTGATGGCGACCAGCCGATGCTGCGCCATCACCGTCAGATACGCGCGCGCTGCGGCCACGCCGATCGCGCGCCGCGCGTCTTCGTAGGAGAGGCGCGCCACCTCGACCTGGTCGCCGGCGTGCGACCACTGCGCCCAGTGCTGCGGCGCGAGCAGAGGGACGGTGAGCTGCAGATTCGCGATCACGCTGTCGCGCGGCTGGAGGATGCGGTCGCCCAGCGCTCGCGCCGCGTCGAGCCTCGTGGCGGCGGCATTGCCGGTGAGCAGCGGCAAGGAGGGCGAGCGCAGCTCGCGCAGGATCGCCTCGGCGCGGGCGATCTCCTGCTGCGCGGTGAGCGAGGCGGTGTTGCGCAGGAGCGCGCGCCGGACCGCTTCGTCGAGCGACAACTTTTGCTGCGCCGCCGCTGCCGAGGCGAGCAGGGCGAAGGCCAGAGCGTTACGCAGGAGCATGCGCGATCTCTTCCCCTTCTTCCTTGGGGTGAGGCCTCCGCCAGCGATCGGCGATGGAATAGAGCGAGGGCACCAGGAAGAGCGTGAAGAAGGTCGAGACGGCCAGGCCCCCGATCACCGCGCGCGCCAGCGGCAGGTTGGTCTCGCTCCCTTCGCCGATGCCCAGCGCCATGGGGACGAGACCGACGATGGTCGCGATGGTGGTCATGAGGATCGGCCGCAGCCTCGTCCGGCCCGCGCGCACCGTCGCCTCGACCAGCTCGAGCCCGTCGCGCTCGCGCAGAACGTTGGCGAAGTCGACCAGCAGCACGCCGTTCGAGACGACGATGCCGACCATCATGATGATGCCCATGAAGCTGTTCACCGAGAGCGTCGTCCCCGTCAGCCAGAGGATGAGGAAGACGCCGGAAACGCCGAGGGGCACGCTGAACATGATCACCAGCGGGTCGAGCAGCGATCTGAACTGCGAGGCGAGCACCATGTAGACGAGCGCGATGGCCATCAGCGCCGCGAGCGAGAGGCCGCTGAAGGCGTCGCGCTGCGCCTGCGCCTGGCCGGAGAGGCTGGCGCTGAATCCTTCCGGCGTGCGCACGTCGTGCAGCGCCCGCTCCACCGCCGCGCTGGCCGCGCCCAGGTCCTTGCCGGGCGCGACGTTGGCGGTGACGTCGATGATCCGCTGCAGATACTTGCGGTTGATCAGCACCGGGCCGGTCGAGCGCTCCACTTTCGCGATCGAGGCCAGCGCGACCAGCTTGCCGTCGGGCGTGCGCACCGAGACGTCGGAGAGGTCGTCGAGGTGCGAGCGGTAGGCGTCGGCCATGCGCACGTTGATGTAGTACTCGTTGCCGGTGATTGGGTCGGTGAACTGCGTCGGCGAGATCTGCGTCGATCCGGAGAGGCTGGCGAGAACGCTCTGCGCCACCTGCTGCTCGGAAAGGCCCAGCCGGCCCGCTTTCTCGCGGTCGACCTTGACGTCCAGCTCGGGATAGTTCTCCTCGCGCGAGATCTGCACGTCGGTCAAGAAGGGTCTGCCGTCCTTGTCGGTGAGCGCGCGCATTGCCGCATGGACCTCGCGGGCGAAGGCCGCGCCCTCCGGCAGGTCGTAGCCGAGCAACTCCACGTCGATGGGCGCGGCCGATCCGAAATTGAGGATGCGCTTCACGATGCCGCCGACGAAGAAGTAGAGCTGCGTCCCGGGCAGCACGCCCTGGATCTCGCGCCGCAGCCGCTCGGAGGCCTCGACGTCGGAGATGCGGCGGTCGTTCCTGGAAACGAGATTCACCTGCATGGTGCCGGCGTGCGGGCCGCTGTTGGCGCTGAAGATGGCGGTGCGCCCCAGCGGCAGGCCGCTGTCGGTGATCATGGTGGTGTAGAGCTTCTCCGACCCGAGCGCTTTCTCCACCGCCTGCTCGAGCTTCATCGCCACTCTCTCGGTGCGCTCGACGCGGGTGCCGATGGGCGTCTTGTAGACCAGGCTGAACTGCGATTCGTCGCTGTCGGGGAAGAATTCGGTGCCGATCCGCTTGGCGAGGAAGAGCGAGGCGACGAAGAAGGCGAGGATGCCGGCGATGGTGCGCATCCGGTGATGGAGCACCCAGCGGAGCGCGTTCGCGTAGGCGTCGTCGAGCCGCTCCAGCCTCGCGGTCACCCAGCGGGCGAAGCGCCCTTCTCCCTCGCCGTGCCGGAGCACCATCAGGCAGAGCAACGGCGTCACCGTGCGGGAGACGAAGAAGCTCATGATCAAGGCGAAGCTGATGGTGAGCGCGAGGGGCAGGAAGAGGTTGCGGGCGATCCCGAAGAGGAACAGCACCGGGAAGAAGACGACGATGGTGGTGATGGTCGAGACGAGGATCGGCATCGCCACTTCCTGCGCCGCGGCCAGCACCGCCTGCCGCCGGCCCTGCCCGAGCGCAAGATGGCGGTGGATGTTTTCCAGCTCGACGATCGAGTCGTCGACCAGCCGGCCCACGCCGAGCGCAAGTCCGCCGAGCGTGAAGACGTTGAGGGTCTGCCCGGTGAAGAAGAGCAGCACGAAGGTGGCGACGATGCTCAAGGGAATGGCGACGCCGACGATGGCGGTGGCGCGCAGGCTGACGAGGAAGATGAGGATGACGAGCACGGCGAGGAGGCCGCCCTGCACCGCCTCGTGCTCGAGCGCCTTGACCGCCGAGCGGATGTAGCTCGACTGATCGAAGGAGATGGCCAGCTTGACGGTGGCCGGCACGCCGCGCAGCCGCGGCAGGGCGGCGCGGACCGCATCGACCACCTTGATGCTGTTCGCGCCTGGCTGCTTGAGCACGCGCAGGTAGACGCCGCGCTCGCCGTTGATGCGCACGATCTCGCTCTGATCGGCGGTCGAGTCGCTGACGTGGGCGACGTCCCCGACGCGCACCGGCGGCGCGATCCGGTTGTTGATCGCCGTCGCGGGTCGCACCACCACGTCGCTCACCGGCTTGGCCTTTTCGAACTGGGTGTTGGCGAAGACGTTGTAGTCGCGATCGCCGACCTTGATGTTGCCGCTCGGCATGAGGAGATTGCTGGCGCCGACGGCGCGGACGACGTCGAGGACGGCGAGCCCGCGCGCGCGCAGCGCCTCGCGCTGCACCTCGACCTCGATCTCGCGGATCTTGCCGCCGCCCACGGTGGCGCTGGCCACGCCGGGGATGCGCTCCAGCTGCGGCTCGATGGTGTTCAAGGCGAGATCGTACAGCTGCCGCTCGTCCAGCTCGGTCGAGCCGACCGCCACCTGCACCACCGGGATGTTGGTGATGTCGAACTTGATGTTGAAGGGCTGCGAGATGCCGGGCGGCAGGTTGCTCATGATCTGCGCGACCCGCTGCGAGACCTCGAACTGGGCATTGTCGAGATTGGTTCCGTACTGGAACCAGACCGAGACCACCGAGACGCCCTGCTTGGAGACGCTCTCGACGCGATCGACGCCGGGCGTGGCCGCCACCGCGCGCTCGATGGGCATGGTGACCGACTTCTCGATGTCCACCGGGCCGGCGCCGGTATAGAAGACCGCGACCCGCACCAAGGGAATGGTGATGTCGGGGAAGAGATCGACGCTCAGGTTCGAGAGCGAGACGAAGCCCAGCGCGAGCGTCATCAGCGACATCATCAGGATCAGGACGGGATTGCGCAGCGCGAGGCGCGTGAGCCACATGGCTTACTCCCTGGGCAGCGCAGGCTTGCGCACTTCGGAGGCGGCCGCGCCTCCGTAGGGATCGACGTTGCGCGCGGCCCGGATCTGCGAACCGTCGGCGAGGCCCTCCAGACCGGCGGTGACGACCTCCTCCTCGGACTGCAGGCCGGAGAGGACCTCCAGCCAGTCCTCGCCGTCGACGCCCAGCTTCACTTCCCGCCGCTGCACCTTGTCGCCTTGCAGCGCGTAGACGAAGTTGCGACCGTTGCTCATCTGCACGGCGCCGACCGGGACGGTGAGCGCGCCCGGGTGCACGCCGGTGACGATCGAAGCGCGGCCGTACATGCCGGCGCGAAGCTCGCCGCGGCGGTTGTCGAGCTGCACTTCCGCCTCGAGCGTGCGCGTGGCCGGATCGAGAGCGGGCGCGAGCCGCACCACATTTCCGTCCCAGCGCCGGCCGGGCATGGAGTCGAGCTCGATGTGCGCGATCTGGCCGAGCTTGAGCCGCTGCACCTCGCCTTCGTTGACGCTGACGAAGAGGCGGAGCACGTCCACTTGATCGACGGTGAGGATGGCGCCGGTGTTGGTTCCCGGCCCGACCAGCGCGCCGGGATCGAGGCGGCGCGCGGAGACCACGCCGTCGAGCGGCGAGGTGATGCGCGTCTCGCCCAGCTTCACCGCCAGCCCGCCGACCTGCGAGCCCGCGGCGGCCGCGGCGGCTTCGGCGGCGGCGAGCGCGGTCTCCGCCTGCTGCAGCTCCTGCCGGGAGATGCGGCCGCTGGGAGCGAGCGCCACGGCCCGGTCGCGGTTGGCGCGCGCCAGCGCGACCGCGGCCTGCGCCTGCGCCGCGGCGCTGCGGGCGGCGGCCAGTTGATCGGGCAGATCGCTCGGCCGGACCAGCGCCAGCAGCTGACCTTTGCGCACGCGGTCGCCGCGGTCGACCAGCACCGCGTCGAGATATCCGACGCTCTTGACGCCGACTTCGGCCTGCAGCAGGGGGCGCAGATCGACCGGCGCGCGCACACTCTCTTCGACGTCGCGGACGGTCACCTTCGCCACCGCCACCAGCGGCGCCGGCCGGGTGCGCACGGCCTCGCCCCCTCCTTTGCTGCAGGCGGCGGCAAGGCAGAGAAGTGCCAGGAGGGCGTGGCGCACGGGCGGCGTTGTACGCGATGGCCGTTGCGCGTGCAACCATTGCGTTTGCAATCATTGCGGACTAAGGTCCCCGCCCGCCATGGCCGCCCGACCTGATCCCACCCTCACCGAGGAGATCGGCAGGGGCATCCACCGCGTGCGCCGCCTCATCTTGCAGGAGGCGAGCCGCCGTCTGGAAGAGAGAGGCGAGTCGCTCTTCATCTGGCAGATCCTCAATTTCCTCGACCGCTGCGGCCCGCAGATGCAGAGCGAGCTGGCCGAGGGCACCGGCCAGCACCCGACCGGCCTGTCGCGGCTGCTCGAGGAGATGGAGCGCGAGGGGCTCGTGCAGCGGGCCCGCGATTCGCGCGACCGCCGCAAGGTCCGCGTCGAGCCCACCGCCACCGGCCGCCGCCGCCTGCGCGCGGGCAGGCCCTCGGTCCACTCCGCCGTCGAGCAGGTGCTGGAGCCGCTGGGGATGGGCGAGCGGCGCACGCTCCGTGATCTTCTCCAGCGCCTGCTCGACGTCTGAATGTTGCATCCGTGTTTCGGGCGGCGCCCTTCGATTGACGGCGCGAACGGAGCCTCGTTACGGTTTCGTCCGCATGCGCAGACTCCTGCTCTTCCTCGCGGTCGCCGCCTGCAGTCGCGGCGGTGCCGTGAACTACCGCACCGAGGCCATCACCCGCGGCCCGGTGAGCGAGATCGTCAACGCCACCGGCGACGTCTCCGCCATCGTCACCGTCAACGTCGGCTCGCAGGTCTCCGGCATCATCGACAAGCTCTCCGTCGACTTCAACAGCCTGGTGAAGAAAGGGCAGCTGCTCGCCACGCTCGACCCGCGGCTCTTCCAGGCGACGCTGGAGAGGGCCGATGCGGGCCTCGCCTCGGCCAAGGCCAACGTGGAGAAGGCGCAGGCCGCTTTCGCCGATTCCGAGCGCATCGCCAAGCGCGAGCAGGATCTGCGCCAGCAGGGACTCGTCTCGCAGGCAGAGCTCGACACCGCCCTCGCCACTCGCGACTCCAATGCCGCCGCGCTCAGCGGTGCCAAGGCGGCGGTGCTGCAGGCCAAGGCCGACCGCGATCTCGCCGCCACCAATCTCGCCTTCACCCGCATCACCAGCCCGATCGACGGCATCGTCGTCTCGCGCAACGTCGACGTCGGGCAGACGGTGGCGGCGGCGTTCCAGGCGCCCACGCTCTTTCTCATCGCCAACGACCTGACCAAGATGCAGATCCTCGCCAACATCGACGAGGCCGACGTGGGCAAGGTGCGCGAGGGCCTCGAGGCGCGCTTCACGGTCGACGCCTATCCAGGCGAGGTCTTCAGCGGAAAGATCCGCGAAGTGCGCCAGGCGCCGACCACCATCCAGAACGTCGTCACCTACGCGGCGGTCATCGACGCGCCGAATCCCGAGCGCAAGCTGCGCCAGGGGATGACGGCCTCGGTGCAGATCACCGCCGCGCACAAGGACGACGTCCTGCGCGTCGCCAACGCGGCGTTGCGCTGGAAGCCGGAAGACGGCGGCGCGCCGGAAGCTGCGCCGGCAGGGCCGCAGCGGCCGGCGGCGATGGCCCGCGCTGCATCGCCGGCAGCGCGCGGGGGGCGCGAGGGGGGACCGCAGCAGGGCGGCGGCCGGGTGGCGCGCGTCTACAAGAGTGAAAACGGCAAGCTGGTCGGCATGCAGATCCGCGTCGGGCTTTCCGACGGCCAGCGCACTGAAGTGCTCGAAGGTTTGTCGGAGGGCGACCGCGTGATCGTCGGCGGCGCCGACACCGGCAGCCAGCCGCAGCGACCGCGACGTGGACCCTTCTAGCAACAGCGGCGCGCCCGTCGTCGAGACGAGAGACCTCGTCAAGATCTACCGGATGGGCGACGTCGAAGTGCAGGCGCTGGGCGGCGTCTCGCTCACCATCCAGGGGGGCGAATTCGCGGCGGTGATGGGCGCCTCCGGCTCGGGCAAGAGCACCTTCATGAACCTGGTGGGTTGCCTCGACAAGCCGACGCGCGGCAGCTACCTGCTCAACGGCCAGGACGTGGGAGGCCTCTCGCGCGATCAGCTGGCCCGCGTGCGCGGACGCCAGATCGGATTCGTCTTCCAGGGATTCAACCTGCTGCCGCGCACCAACGCACTCGAGAACGTGGAGCTGCCGATGCTCTACCAGGGCATCGCCGCGCGCGATCGCCACCAGCGGGCCGCCGAGGCGCTCGAGCGCGTGGGACTCGGCGACCGGCTCCATCACACCCCGGCGCAGCTCTCCGGCGGCCAGCAGCAGCGGGTGGCCATCGCGCGCGCGCTCGTCAATCGCCCGACCCTGCTGCTTGCCGACGAGCCGACCGGCAACCTCGACTCGCGCACCAGCGTGGAGGTGATGGGCATCTTCCAGGAGCTCAACGAGCAGGGCCTGACCGTGCTCTTGGTGACGCACGAGGCGGACATCGCCGACCACGCCAAGCGGATCGTCGTCTTCAAGGACGGACTCTTGCTCGAGGATCGTCCGGTGACGCGCCGGCGCCTCTCGCGCGAAGAGCTCGTCGAGGAGGCGAGGGCATGAACCTGCTCGCCTCGCTGCGGACGGCCCTGCGCGCGCTGCGCAAGAACAAGCTGCGCTCGCTGCTCGCCATGCTCGGCATCGTCATCGCCGTCGGCGCGGTGGTGGCGACGGTCGCCATCGGCCAGGGCGCGCAGGCGAAAGT
Organism: Deltaproteobacteria bacterium; assembly: GCA_005879315.1. Lineage (GTDB taxonomy): Bacteria > Myxococcota > Myxococcia > Myxococcales > 40CM-4-68-19 > 40CM-4-68-19. The sequence continues at coordinate 161,409 of VBLC01000040.1, forward strand.
GGCGGCGCAGATGGCGTCTTTGGGATCGAATCTCCTGATGATCGTCCCCGGATCGATCGCCGCGCACGGCGTCGCGACCGGCGCGGGCGCCACCCAGAACCTCAACCGCGAGGACTTGACCGCCATCGAGCGCGAGCTGACCACCTCGGTGGCGGCGATCGCGCCCATCAACCGCACCGGCGCGCAAGTGGTCTACGGCGACCAGAACTGGTTCACGCAAGTGCAGGGCACCACGGCGGCGTATCTGCAAGTCAGGGGCTGGGCGCTCGCGCAGGGCGAGCCCTTCGGCCGCGAGGAGGACGCCGCCGCCGCCAAGGTCTGCATCCTCGGCAAGACGGTCGTGGACAAGCTCTTCCCCGACGAGGAGCACGTGCTCGGCGAGCAGATCCGCGTCAAGCACGTGCCCTGCAAGGTGATCGGCGTCCTGGCCGCGAAAGGGCAGAGCTCGTGGGGCCAGGATCAGGACGACGTCATCCTCATGCCCTGGTCGACGGTGGTGCGCCGTCTCGTCGGCACGCAGTCCGACGCGGTGAGCACGATGATGGTCTCGGCCCGCTCGCCGGAGGCGGTCGACGACGCGCAGCGCGAGATCACCTCGCTGTTGCGGCAGCGCCATCACCTGAGCGAAACCGCCGAGCCCGATTTCCAGATCCGCAACCTGGCCGAGATGCAGAACGCGGCCAAGGAGAACACCAACACCATCGCCATCCTGCTCGGCTCGGTGGCGCTCATCTCCCTCATCGTCGGCGCCATCGGGATCGCAAACGTCATGCTCGTCTCGGTAACCGAGCGCACCCGCGAGATCGGCATCCGCATGGCGGTGGGCGCCCGCGGCCGCGACGTGCTCTTCCAGTTCCTCACCGAGGCGGTGGTGCTCGCCAGCGTGGGAGGCGTGATCGGGCTCTTGCTCGGCGCCGGCATCTCCAGATGGATGGCGAGCCGCTTCGACTGGCCGACGCTGCTTTCGCCGCCGGTGATGGCCGCCACCATGCTGCTGGCCGGCTTCGCCGGAGTCGTGGCTGGCTTCTATCCGGCGCTGCGCGCCTCCCGGCTCGATCCCATCGAGGCGCTGCGCTTCGAATGAGCCAGCGGCGAGCCGCTCGGCCGATCGCACGCTGCCGCGCCACACCGCGATGGCGACTTTCCTGCCATCATGAAACGCAACCTCTCCTTGCTGGCGGCCGGCCTGGGAATCTGGTGCGGCCTGCGACGCGCGTTGGCGCGCGGATTCTTCGCCCGGAAGGTGGTGTTCATCACCGGCGGATCGCGCGGCCTCGGGCTCGTCCTGGCGCGGCAGCTCGTCCGTCGCGGCGCTCGCCTGGCCATCTGCGCGCGCGACGGCGCCGAGTTGGAGCGCGCCCGCGCCGAGCTGTCGAAGGGCCGCGCGGAGGTGATGGCCATCGTCGCGGACGTGAGCGACCCGGTGCAGGCTTCGACCGCGGTGGATCAGACCCTGCGCCGCTACGGCCGGCTGGATGTGGTCATCAACAACGCCGGCATCATCCAGGTGGCGCCGCTCTCCTCGATGGGGCCGCAGGATTTTCGCGAAGCCATGGAGGTGAACTACTTCGGACCGGTGCACGTATCGCTGGCCGCGCTGCCGTACCTGCGCAAGCGCCGGGGGCGCATCGTCAACATCACTTCCATCGGCGCCGCGGTCCCCGTCCCGCATCTGCTGCCCTATACGGCCTCGAAATCTGCCTTCGCCGGATTCTCGCAGGGCCTCGCCGCCGAGCTGGCGCGCGAAGGCATCTGCGTGACCACGGTCCTGCCCGGCCTGATGCGCACCGGATCGTTCGTGAAAGCGCTCTTCAAGGGGCAGCGCGAGAAGGAGGTCGCCTGGTTCGCGGTCGGGGCCTCGCTGCCCGGCGTTTCATTGGCTGCCGAGCGCGCAGCGCGCCGGATCCTGCTCGCCTGCGCGCTAGGCGAAGGGTACGTGACCGTCGGCCTGCCGGCAAAGGCGCTGCGCCTCTTTCATGCGCTCGCGCCGGGCCTCGCGTTGCGCGTCCTCCAGCTCGTGAATCTCCTCTTGCCCGGGCCGGGAGGCGCCGGACCCGAAGAGGAAGCGGAGCCGGGCTGGCTGCACCGCTCCGGCGCTTCGAAGGGAATCCTCACTCGCCTGGGAGACAGGGCCGCGCGCCGCAACCGCGAAGTCCCTTGGGCGCCGCCGGCGAAGTGACTCGATGGACGTCCCGCTCCTCAAGATCCTGCTCGTCTCGGCCGTGGTGATGGGCATCTCCCATACCCTCGCCAGGGAAAAGATGTTCGAGCGGCTGCGCAACGCGCTGGGCGGAATGGAGACCTGGCGCGGATATCTCGTCTCCTGTGCCTATTGCGCTTCCCACTGGCTCGCCTTCCTCATCGTGCCGCTCACCGGCGCCTACGGAATCCACGTCGCCCCTCGCTGGCCGGTGATCTCGCCGGTCCTCGACTGGTTCCTCTCCTCCATCCTGGTGACGGTCGTCGCGGCCATCCTCCGCGTCGGCTTCTATCTGGTCGACGAGGAGCAGCGGCTGACGAAGACGAGAAAGAAGGTTACGCAGGCCGAAGCGGAGCTGCGCGAACGGGAGCTGCAGTAAGCTCTCGCGAATGCCGCGCTTCACCAACATCGACGGTTCGGGGCCAAGTCCGGGCGGCGCGATCTTTCGCTGGGCAGTGATCGACAGGATCACCGGCCGGAGGCGGCGCAGCCCTGGCCGCGCCGAAGTGCCGCAGGTGCGCGCCGACGTGAAGCTCCTCTCCCGACCGCCGGCAGTGGGGGACCCGGCGCGCATCACCTGGATCGGCCACGCCAGCTGGCTGGTACAGCTCGATGGAGTCTCGCTGCTCATCGATCCGGTCTTCTCCGAGCGCATCTCCGGATTGATCGGCCGCAACGTCCCGCCCGCGCTGCGACCGGAACAGCTGCCGCGCATCGACGCGACGCTGGTGACGCACGCTCATTACGACCACTACGACCGCCCCTCGGTCCGCGCGGCCGGAGCGCGCGCCATCGTGGGAAGGGGCCTGCGCGTCGATGTGCCCTCGGTGGAACTGGGCTGGTGGGACGCCGATCTCGTCGGCGAGGGCGTGCGCGTCACCTACGTCCCTTCGCAGCACTGGAGCCGCCGCGGCCTCTTCGATACCAACAAGACGCTCTGGGGCGGCTTCATGGTCGAGGGCAAGCGCGCGCGCATCTATCACGCCGGCGATACCGCATACTTCGATGGCTTTGCGCAGATAGGAGCGCGATTCGCCGCAATCGATGCGGCATTGTTGCCGATAGGAGCCTATGATCCGCCCTGGTTCATGGAAAAGCAGCACATGAATCCCGAGCAGGCGGTCCAGGCGTTTCTCGATCTGGGCGCGAAGAAGCTGGTCGCGATGCACTGGGGCACCTTCAAGCTCACCGACGAGCCGCTCGACGAGCCGCCGCAGCGGCTGCGCGCGGAGTGGCGAAGGCGCCAGCTTCCCGAGAGCGCGCTGCGCATCCCAGCCATCGGCGAGACGATCGAGCTGGCGAGAGGCGGCTGATGGCCTCACCCGAGACCAAGATCTTCCAGGTGCCTTTGGAAGAATTCACGGCGGCGCGCAACGCTCTGGCGCAGGAGCTGCGAAAGGCCGGCCGCGCCGAGGAGGCAAAGCACGTCGCGGGGCTGCGCAAGCCCTCCCAGCCGCTCTGGCTGGTCAATCAGCTGGCGCGGCATGCTCCGCGGGCGATCGAGGCGCTGCTCGAGGCGACCAGCAGGTTGCGCCAGATCCAGGAGCAGGGTCTCGCCGGCGAGGACCTGCGCGAGGCGATGCGCGAGCAGCGCGAGGCGCTGCATGAGCTGCTCGATGCGGCGCAGGCGCAAGCCAAAGGGCCGCTCGCACAGGCGGTGCAGCGGCGGATCCAGAGCACGCTGCAGGCCGCGGCGATGAGCGAGCCTTCGAGGCTGCGGGAGGGGCGGCTCGAGCATGAGCTGCAGCCCTCTGGATTCGAGGCGCTGCTCGCCGGCGGCGCTCCCCGGCCGCGCAAGACTGATGCGGCGGAGGAGAAGCGCGAGCGCGCGACGGAGGCTGCTCGCGAACGCCAGCTGCGCGCCGCCGAAGCCGAAGTGCACGAGCTGGCCGCGCGAGCCGGGACGCTGGAGCGGACCGCAGCGAAGGCCGATGCCGCCGCGGCCAAGGCACGCGAGGCGGCGCGACAAGCGCGGGCGAAAGCGGACGAAGCTGCGGCGCGCTCCCTCGAGATCCGCCGGAAGCAGTAGCTCAGGCTTTTTCGTACGTGCCCATCAACTCCGCCTTCTCCAGCACGTGCCCGGCGAAGGCGCGCTCGAGCCGCTGCCTGGTCGGCGTCCCGAGATCGTCCAGCAGAATGTCGAGCGCAAAGAGCTTGAAGAAATAGCGGTGCCGGCCGATGGGCGGACAAGGGCCGCCGTAGCCGGTGCGCTTCCAATCATTGAGTCCCGGCAGTGTTCCTTCGGGCAGCGCCGATTCCGTCACACCCTGCGGCAGACCCCGGCAATCGGGAGGCAGGTTGTAGAGCACCCAATGGACCCACGTCGTCTTCGGCGCCTTCGGATCGGGCGCGTCGGGGTCGTCGACGATCAACGCCAGGCTCTTCGTTCCCTTCGGCGCTCCGGAGAATTCGAGGGCCGGCGAGAGGTCCTTCCCTTGGCAGGTGTGCAGCGAAGGGATCGTTGCGCCCTGCGCGAATGCCGGCGACCGGATGGTCAGCATGCGGCAACAGTGCGCCTGCACAGCGTGATAGACAAGCCGCGTGCAGAAGCCGCGCGTCTTCATCGCACGCCGCCTTGCGCTCGATCCGCGGCAGGTCCTGGGCGCGGGCGTGGAGATCGATCTGCACGACTCCGAGAGCGCCCTCCCGCGCGCCGAGCTGCTGCGCCGCGCGCACGAATCGTCGGGCCTGGTGGCCACGCTCGCCGACAAGGTCGACGGCGAGCTGCTCGACGCCGCGCCTCGCCTTCGCATCGTCGCCAACCACGCGGTCGGCTACGACAACGTCGATGTCCCCGCCTGCACCCGGCGCAGCGTCTGGGTGACCAACACGCCCGACGTCCTCACCGACGCGACCGCCGATCTCACCTGGGCGCTCATCCTCGCTCTCGCCCGCCGCCTGCGCGAAGGGGAGCGGCTGCTCCGCAGCGGCGGCTTTTCCGGCTGGGCGCCGACGATGCTGCTCGGGCGCGAGCTGCGCGGCCGCACCTTGGGCATCTTCGGCTACGGCCGCATCGGCCAGGCGGTCGCGCGCCGCGCGGAAGGCTTCGGCATGCGCGTCCTCTTCAACACCCGAGGCGGCGGCGTCTCCTTCGAGGAGCTGCTCGAGGAATCCGATGTCCTCAGCATCCACGTGCCGCTGAGCACGCAGACCCGCCACGCCTTCGGCCCCGCCGAGCTCTTGCGCATGAAGCGCGGCGCGCTCTTGATCAACACCGCGCGCGGCCCCATCGTCGACGAAGCGGCGCTGGTGGCCGCGCTCGCGGCGCGCCATCTCGGCGGCGCCGGCCTCGACGTCTTCGAGAACGAGCCCGCTGTCCATCCCGGCCTCGCCGGCCGCGACGACGTGGTGCTCCTTCCCCACCTCGGCAGCGCCACGCAGGAGGCGCGCGAGGCGATGGCGCGCATCGCCCTCTCCGAAGTGGAGCGCGTCCTGCGCGGCGAGCGACCCCTCCACGCGGTGAACGAGGTCCCATGAAATCGCTGAGGCGCTCGCTCAAGATGCGCGAATGATCCGCGAGTTCACCCTGCGCGCCGCGGTCGCCGGCGTGATCCTCGGCATCGTCTTCGGCGCCGCCAATGCCTATCTCGGATTGCGCGTCGGATTGACGATCTCGGCTTCGATCCCGGCTGCCGTCATGACGGTCGCCGCTTTCCGCGCGCTGCGCATCGAGGCCACCATCCTCGAGACGAATCTTTCCCAGACCATCGGCTCGGCCTCGACGGCGCTGGCGACCGGAACGATCTTCACCATTCCCGCGCTGTTCCTCTGGGGAATGGTGCCGCCCTACTTCCAGGTGGTGGCGCTCTGCTTCCTCGGCGGCGTGCTCGGGCTCTCGGCGATGATCCCGCTGCGCAAGCTGCTCATCGTCGACGCAGCCGCGGAGCTGCCCTATCCCGAAGGGACGGCCTGCGCCGAGGTGTTGCGCGCCACCGCCTCGCGCATGGGCGGCAGCGGCTTCATCTTCTACGGCATCGCGGTGGGAGCGGCGATCAAGCTTCTGGTGGCGCTCGCCTTCCTCGTGCCGGCAAGCCTCTCGGCCTCGCTGCCTGTCCTGCCCAAGGCCGAGCTGGCCATCGAGCTCGCCCCGGCGTTGATCGGCGTCGGCTTCATTCTCGGATATCGCCAATCGGCCGTCATCGTCGCGGGCGCGATCGTTTCCTCCCTGGTCCTGATCCCGTTGATCGCCTTCGTCGGCGCGCAGCTGCAGGCGCCTGTCTTTCCCGAGACGCAGCGGCTGGTCTCGCAGATGAGCGCGGGCGAGATCTGGTCGCGGTACGTGCGCTACATCGGCGCCGGCGCAGTGGCGGTGGCAGGGATCGTCACGGTGGCGCGCGGACTCCCGACCATGGCCTCTGCCTTTGCAGCGGTCGCTCGCGGCTTGCGCAAGTCCGCCGGCGTCGACCGGGAGCGCGATCTGCCGGGATGGTTCGTCTTCTCCGCGATCGCCGCCGTGCCGCTCCTCTGCTTTCTCGTCCCGGGCATCTTTTCGGGCGAGATGGGCCCGCTCCCTCGCGCGGTCTGTGCCGCGGGCGTCGCGATCTTCGGCGTCCTCTTCGTCGCGGTGGCCGCGCGCATCGTCGGGATCGTGGGCGTCTCCTCGCAGCCCACTTCGGGGATCACGCTGGTCACCCTGCTCGGCGTCGCCACCGTCTTTGCCGCGGCGGGATGGACCAGCGGCGCGGCGCGAGCGGCCGTCCTCACCGTCGGCACGGTCGTCGCCATCGCCGCGTCGAAGGCAGGCGACATCTCGCAGGATCTGAAGACGGGATATCTGGTCGGCGCCACGCCGGCGCGGCAGCAGCTCGGCCAGCTGATCGGCGCCGCCTTCGCCTGCTGGGCCGTGGCCGCCACCGTTCTCCTGCTCGGCCGCGCCTGGACCTTCGGCTCGCGCGATCTTCCCGCGCCGCAGGCCATTCTCATGAAGACCATCATCGAGGGCGTGCTCGCCGGCGCGCTCCCCTGGGGTCTGGTGCTCAGCGGCGGCGGCGTCGCCATCGCCGCCATGCTCTGCGGCGTCTCCGGCCTCGCCTTTGCCATCGGAGTCTATCTGCCGCTCGCGTCGATGGCGCCCATCTACCTCGGCGGTTGCATCCGCGCGCTCTGCGATCGCAAGGCGCTGGCGCAGGGGCAAGCCGATGCCGGCGTCCTCGCCGCCTCGGGCCTGGTGGCAGGCGAGGGTCTTGCCGGTGTGCTGGTCGCCGCGCTCGTCGCCGCCGGCGTTGCGCCACGCTCGCACGAGCCGCGCATTCCCGGCGCGGCGGGCGCAGCGTTCGCGCTCCTCCTCATCGCCGCGGTCTGCGCTTTTCTCTGGGCCTCGCGCCGTCAGGCTTCCGGCAAGACCGGCTCGGTGTCGGCGTAAATCGAGACCGCCTCGGCTTGCCTGGGCAAGCGCGCGTCGCCGGCGCGGCGCGCGGGCCGCGACTGCTGCGGCCCTTGCTCGGCCTCCAGCACGCGCTCGCTGGTCTTGATCAATGAATCGGGCGTCAAGGAGATGGAATCGATCCCCTGCTCCACCAGGAAGGCGGCGAAGTCGGGGAAGTCGCTGGGTGCCTGCCCGCAGATGCCCACCTTGCGGCCTTTGCGATGGGCGGCGTCGATGATGCGCGCGCAGGCCTGCAGCACCGACGCGTTGCGCTCGTTGAAGAGCTGCGCGACCAGCTGGCTGTCGCGGTCGACGCCGAGGACCAATTGCGTCAGGTCGTTCGAGCCGATGGAGAAGCCGTCGAAGATGTCGGCATATTGATCGGCGAGAAAGACGTTGGAAGGCAATTCCGCCATCACGTAGACCTCGAGCCCGTCCCTTCCCTGCACCAGGCCGGCCTCGCGCAGGACCTCGATCACCCGGCGGCCCTCCTCGGGCGTGCGGCAGAAGGGCACCATCACGGTGAGGTTCTTCAGCCCGAACTCCTCGCGCACCCGCCGGACCGCGCGCAATTCGAGCAGGAATCCTTCCTTGTATTGCGGATGGTAGTAGCGCGAAGCGCCGCGCCAACCGATCATCGGATTCTCTTCGCTGGGCTCGAACTGCTTTCCCCCGAGAAGCGTCGCGTATTCATTCGACTTGAAATCGCTCAATCGCAAGATGACCGGTTTCGGGTGGAAGGCGGCGGCGATGACGCCGATGCCCTGCGAGAGCTTGTCGATGAAATACTCGCACTTGTCGGGGTAGCCGGAGGTGACCGCGTCGACCTGCGCGCGCACCTCCTCGGAGAGCTGCTGGTATCGCGTCAGCGCCAGCGGGTGCACCTTCACCCAGCTGGCGAAGATGAACTCCATCCGCGCCAGTCCGACGCCGTCGTTGGGCAGCATCGCCGTCTGGAACGCCTGTTCGGGATTGCCGACGTTGAGCATCATCTGCGTGCGCGGGCGGGCGAACTGGGCGCGGTCGACTTCTTCGACCTCGTACTCCAGCTCGCCGCGATAGAGATGGCCTTGCTCGCCCTCGGCGCAGCTGAGCGTGACGGTCTCGCCGTTCGGCACTTTCGCCGCCGCGTCGCCGGTTCCGACCACGGCGGGGATGCCCAGCTCGCGCGCGACGATGGCCGCGTGAGAGGTGCGGCCGCCGCGCTCGGTGACGATGCCGGCGGCCATCTTCATGATCGGTTCCCAGTCCGGATCGGTGGTTTCGGTGACGAGGATTTCCCCGCGCTGGAATTGCTCGAACTGCGAGGAGCTCTTGATCACTCTCGCCTTGCCGATGGCGATGCCCTCGCCGACCGCCAGCCCTTGCGCCAGCTGCTCGCCCTTGCCGATGAGCCGGTAGATGCGCAGCGCAGCGCCTTTGCGATTCGAATGCACCGTCTCGGGCCGCGCCTGCAGCACGAACAGCTCGCCCGTCTCGCCGTCCTTGCCCCACTCGATGTCCATCGGCGAATCGCCGCCGCGCTTGTTGGCGTAATGCTGCTCGATGTCCAACGCCCAGCGCGCGAGCTGCAGCACTTCCTCGTCGCGGAGCGACATCTTCTTGCGCTCATCCTCCGGCACGGGCTCGAGCGCGACGCCTTTCTCCCGGTAGACCATGCGCTGCTCTTTGGAGCCGAGCGTCTTCCAGATCAATGGACGGTATCCAGCCTTCAATGCCGCCTTGTGCACATAGAATTGATCGGGCACGACCTGCCCCTGCACCACCGCTTCGCCCAGGCCATGGCTGGAGGTGATGAGAATGACCCCGCGGTGGCCGGATTCGGTGTCGAGGGTGAAGAGCACGCCCGAGGCGGCAAGGTCGGAGCGGACCATCTTCTGCACGCCGACGCTGAGCGCGACGTCCAGGTGATCGAAGCCCATGTCGGCGCGATAGCTGATGGCGCGCGCGGTGAAGAGGCTGGCGAAGCAGCGGCGGACCGCGTCGAGCACCGCCTCCTCGCCGCGGATGTTGAGATAGGTGTCCTGCTGGCCGGCGAAGCTCGCGCCGGGCAGGTCTTCGGCGGTGGCCGACGAGCGCACCGCCACGTCCGCATCGCCCTTTCCATAGCGCGCCGAGAGCGCGCGATAGGCGGCGATCGCTTCCTCCGCGATCTCTTGCGGCATGGGAGCGGCGCAGATCAGATCGCGGATGCGCGCGCTGCGCTCGACCAGCGCATGGACGTCGTCCTTGGCGATGCCCGCGAGCAGCTCGCCGATCTGCCGATCGATCCCGGCTGCGGAAATGAAATGCCGATATCCCTCGGCGGTGATCGCGAATCCGTCGGGCACCCGGATCCCGAGCGCCGAGAGCTCGCGGATCATCTCCCCGAGCGAGGCGACCTTGCCTCCCACCAGCCCGACGTCCTCGAGCCCCACTTCTGCAAACCAGCGGACAAAGCGCATCCCGACAAGATGTACACGGAAGCGACGCAGGAAAAGCGTCGGTCGACTGGACTATGTTCTTCCGGAACGTCCAGGCCGATCAATTCCGTGCAGCACTCGACACCAGCTCCTCCAGACGCGAGAGCGCGGTGTCGATCTGCGCCTGTGGCGCGCCGAAAGAGAAGCGGGTGTAGCTGCGGAAGCGCGAGGCGCGGCGGCTGCGGCGCTTGCCGGGGTTGACGTCGAAGAACTCGCCCGGGACGGTGATCACCTTGCGCTCCAGCGCGGCCCGGAAGAATTCCATCCCGTCCTGGATGGGCGCCGGCAAGCCCGCCAGATTTCCCCAGACATAGAAGGTGCCGTCGGGCGCGCGGTCGGCGCGGATGCCGAGCCGCTCCAGCCGGGCGATCATCTTCTCCCGTTTGTCGCGGAAGGCAGCGTGGGTGGCCAGCGTCTCCTTCTCCACGATCTCGTCGGAGAGCAGCGGAATGGCGGCGCGCTGCAGCGGGCGCGAGCCGCCGCCGTCGAGAAAGGAGCCGGCGCTGGAGACCGCTTCGATCACCTTGGCGGGCGCCAGCGTCCAGGTCACGCGCCAGCCGGGATAGCGCCAGTTCTTGGTGAGGCCGTCGAAGATGACGACCGGATCGCGGTTGACGTCCTCGACGTAGCGGGCGGCGCTTTCGATGGGCAGCTGCCCGGGGCGGCTGGTCCAGACGTAATGGGAATAGAATTCATCGATCAACAGGGAGCAATCGAGCTCGCGGCTGATCTGCACCCAGCGGGCGAGCTCGTCGCCCTGGATGAGCTTGCCGGTCGGATTGCACGGATTGGACATCAGCAATGCCGACAAGCCCCGACCCTGGATTTCCTTGCGGAGGTCCTCGGCGCTGAAGGCATATCCGCGCTCTCCTTCGAGCAGGATGGGAATCGCGGTGAATGCCTTGAATACGTCCAATAGTTCTTCATAGGCAGTGTAATCGGGGAGGAAATGGCCCAGGTTGACGTGGCCCAGCGAAGCGGCGGCGCGGGTGAGCGCAGCGCGGCCGCCGCCGCAGACGCTGACGTTTTCGGCGCTGTACTGGGAAGGAAGGCCTTTGCGATAGAGGCGGTTGTAGAGCGAGGCGACCGCCTCGCGCAGCTCCCACAGCCCGGGGATCGGCGCATATTCCTGGTCGTCGACCTGCACCGCGACGGTCTGCACGCGCGGCGGCGCGCCCGGCAGCGGTCCCGTCTCGGGCTGGCCCTGGCCGAGATTGCACCAGGAAGGATCGGCGCTGCGGTACCCGCGCTTGTGCGCTTCGGAAGTGACGAAGATGACTCCGGTGCGCGGGACGGTGCGGAAGGCAGGAATGGGGACGTCGCTCACGCCCTATGACTAACACGTTCCCCGAGAGCGGCTACCGCTTGTACCTCGGCAAACGAATGCCCTGTTTGAGCGCCGGCTCGAACAGATCGCCGACCTTCCGGATGCGCTCCGGCATCATTCGCAAATTGAATTGCGCGGGATCGAGCCCGGTCTCGACCTCTTCCCATTTCAAGGGCGCGCTGACCGGCGCGCCGGCCACGCCGCGCAGCGAATAAGGCGCGATCACCGTCTTCCCATATCCGTTCTGCATGCAATCGAAATAGAGCCGGCCGCTGCGCGAGGCCTTGGAGCGCTCGAGGGTGATCTCCTTCACCTGCTTGGCGAGCGTCTCGCCCACGGAGAGCGCAAAGGACTGCGCGTCGTCGTAGGTATGTCCCGCCGCCAGCGGGACGAAGACGTGCAGGCCGCGCTTGCCGCTCGTCTTCACCACGCTGGGCAGGCCGAGGCGCGCGAACATCCCGCGGAGGATCTGCGCGACCTCGATGGCCTGCTCGATGCCGCGCTCCTCGGCCGGATCGAGATCGAACAGCACCCAGTCGGGCTGCGTCAGGCTGTCCATCCGCGAGTGCCAGATGTGCAGCTCGAGCGCCGAATGCTGCGCCAGCCAGCGCAGGGTCTCGGGCCGATCGGCCACCAGGTGGCGCGCGGCGCCGCCTTTCGTGCGGAGAGGAGTCTCGACCACCGTCATCCACGGCTCGGCGTCGCTGCCAGTGTTCTGCTGGAACCAGCGGCTCTTCTCGATCCCTTGATTCCAGTGGACGACCGCCAGCGGCCGGCCGGCGAGCGCGCGCAGAAGGGGCCCTGCGACCGCTTCGTAGTAGGCGGCGACGTCCGCCTTGGTGATGCGGTCCTTCGGATAGAGGAGGCGATCAGGGTTCGAGAGCTGCACTGCGGGCGCTTGCGAAGGCGCGCTCGCGCTCTTGCTCGAGCTCGTCGCTTTTCTCGATCTCGCGCGCGAAGTCGAGGTCGGGGTTTTCGTTCCCGGCGCTGCCGGTGTTTCTCGAATGCACTCTTCGGGCAACTTGTCCGCCCGGAGGCCCTGGAACGACGGGTGGCGCAGCTTGCCGTCGCTGGTCCACTCGGTGAACCGCACCTGCGCGACCAGCCGCGGCTTCGCCCAGTGAGCATCGCGCATCCGCGGCGCTCCGCGCGCCAGGGGAGAATCGACCTCGTCCTCCAGGAGCTGCTTCTTCAGCTCCGCCCGCATCTTCGAGGAGAATCCCGTCCCCACCTTGCCGGCGAATTCATATCCGCCGCGCCCATCGGCCACCGCGAGCAAAAGCGCGCCGAGCGACCCGGCCTGCGCGCCCTTCCCCGGCGTCCATCCCACCACCGCCAGCTCCTGCGTGGCCTGGGCCTTGAGCTTGAGCCACTCGCGCGAGCGGCCCTTCTCGTAGAGCGAGCGCGGCGCCTTGAGGATCAATCCCTCCATCCCGCGCCGCCGCATCGCCTCGAGCGCCTCGTCGACGGTTCCGGGCACCTCCTCGGACCGCTGCACTTCCGGCGGCGAATTGGAGAGCACGCTGCGCAAGAGATCGCGCCGCTCCTCGAGCGGCCGGCCGCGCAGGTCCTCGCCGTCGAGCCGCAGGAGGTCGAAGGCGAAGAGCACGCCGTCCGTCTTCCCCTGCTGGATCAGCTCGAAGCGCGGCACTCCGTCGGGGTCGAGCACAGCCACCTCGCCGTCGAGGACCGCATCGCCCACCACGATCTGGGAGAGAGCGCGCGCCACGCCGGGAAAGCGGCCGGCGAGGTCGAGCTTGTTGCGCGACCACATCGCCACGCGCCGGTTGGAGACCGCGCTCAGCGCGCGGTAGCCGTCGTACTTCACTTCCTTGATCCACTCGCCCTCGGGAGCCTCGGCGACCAGGGTCGCGAGCATCGGCGGAAAGAATTCCTCGAGGATCTTCTCCGGTGGCGCGCGCGGGGCCCGCAGCGCGCCGGCCCGCTCGGGGCCGCGCGTCAGGACCCGGCCGCTCACCACCGACTCGGGACGCTCCGTGACGACGTCGTAGGAGGGGTTCTCCTTTCCGTCCTTCGCCTTGAACATCAGCCACTGCGCCTTCCCCGGCGCGCCGCCGTGCGTGCGCACCAGATGCCATTGCCCGCGCAGCTTCTTGCCGTTGAGCTCGACGAGGATGTGCCCCTTCTTGCGCTGTTGCGAGAGCTGCCCGGGCGGCACGGAGTCGCAGGTGCCGCTGTCCCAGATGAGCGAATCGCCGGCGCCATACTCGCCGTCGGGAATGCGCCCTTCGAAGCTGCCGTACTCGAGCGGGTGGTCCTCGGTCTGGATCGCCAGCCGCTTGACTGCGGGGTCGTAGCTCGGCCCCTTGGGGACCGACCAGCTGGCAAGAGCGCCATCGATCTCGAGGCGCACGTCGTAATGGAGCCGCGTGGCGTCGTGCTTGTGCACCACGAACGTAGGCTGCCCGTGCTCGGGCGCCTTGCCGGGTGCCGGCTCCGGCGTGACGGCGAAGTCGCGCTTGGCCTCGTATTCTGGAAGCCGTCGGCTCAAGGCAGCGCCCGTACGCCTGGCCGTGCGCTTGCCGGTCTTTGCGGGCTTGCGCGCCATTCCGGTAGGGTCGCCATGCACGCAAGCTATCGCAAGAAAGAGAGCAAGAGCTCATTCACGCGGTCGGGGGCGTCGGCCTGCACCCAATGGCTCGTGCCGGGGATGCGCTCGAGGCGAGCGTCGCGCACCCAGCGCGGGTCGGGCTGCGCCATCTCCGAGCCGAGCCAGCGATCGGGCTCGCCCCAGATGACCAGCGCGGGCTTGTCGATCACCTGCCAGCGCGGCGATCGATATCGCGCAGCGGCGCGGTAGTAATTGATCGGGCCGGTCGGATCGCGCAGTGCGCGCGCGATGGTCTCGATGGTCTGTTCATCATAGGCGTCGCGGCGCGCCGGTGTGGAGCGGAAGAGACGGCGCAGCGACTGGCGCACGCTCCGCTCGGGCAGCCAGGGCAGCTGGAAGAAGAAGAAGTACCAGCTCCTCCGCAGCTGCCGCAGCGTGCGCAGCGCGCGTCGCATCTGCTGCGGATGCGGAATGTTGAGCACCGCCAGCTTGCCGAGCTGCTGCGGATGCCACATGGCGAAGTGCCAGGCGATGTATCCGCCCCAGTCGTGGCCGACCACGTGCGCCGAGCTGCGGCCGAGAGCTGCGATCAGACCTGACACATCCTGGGCCAGCTTTTCGAGTCGATAGGCCGCGACGCCGCGGGGCTTGTCGGAATCGCCGTATCCGCGCAGGTCGGGAGCGACGGCGCGATATCCCGCGGCAGCCAGCGCCGGCAGCTGCTTGCGCCAGGTGATCGAGCATTCCGGAAATCCATGCAGGAGCAGCACCAGCGGGCCGTTCTCCGGTCCCGCCGTGATGCAGTGCAGGCCCACTTCGCCCGCATCGACCAGCACGCTACGCCCCCAGCGTCTTGACAAAACCTCGCCGGCTCAGCTTCGTCTCCTCCGACATCGCGCGCCTCCGGGAAGGTCGATCGCCATACACCTTGAGCGCGCGAAAGGGGAAGCCCGATGCGCGGCACCATCCTCATTCTGGTCGGTCCCGAGTACGAAGACCTCGAGGTCTGGTATCCCAAGCTCCGCCTCGAGGAGGCCGGCTTCGAAGTGAAGCTCGCCGGCCTGGGCGAGCGCGAATATCGCGGCAAGCACGGCTATCCCTGCCCGGTGGACGGCGCGGTCGGAGACTTTCCCGCCGCCGGTCTTGCGGGCATCGTCGCCCCGGGCGGCTGGGCGCCGGACAAGATCCGCCGCGACAAGAATGCGCTGCAGCGCGTGCGAGAGGTGCACGAGGCGGGCAAGATGGTGGCGACCATCTGCCACGGTCCCTGGATCCTCATTTCCGCGGGCATCGTCCGCGGCCGCAGGCTCACCTCGACGGTCGGCATCCGGGACGACGTCATCAACGCCGGCGCCGAATGGGTCGATCAGCCGGCGGTGATCGACGGCAACATCGTCTCCTCGCGCGTGCCCAAGGACCTGCCTGCCTTCGGCCGCGCGATGCTCGAAGTGCTCAATCGATAATCTTCGCTCGAGGAGTGCGCATGCTCTTCAAGAGGATGGCCGCCGTCTTTCTTGCGCTCGCGGCCTGCACCGCCAGCGCGCCGCAGACGAGGCCCACGCCGCTCGCTCCGCAGCCGCCGATCGCGCGAAAGGAGCCCAAGGACGTCACCGTCCACGGCGACAAGCGCATCGACGACTATTTCTGGCTGCGGAACAAGGGCACGCCGGAGGTGGAAAGGTATCTGCGCGCCGAGACCGCT
>VBLC01000075.1 GCA_005879315.1 Deltaproteobacteria bacterium
TCGATGGCGTTGTGGCGCCCGATGTCCTCGTACGCCACCAGCACCTTCCCTTTGGCATCGCAGAGCGCCGCGGCGTGGATGCCGCCGGTGCGGGCGAAATTGGGCTGCAGCGCGCGCAGGCTTTCCACCGCCGCCGCGATGGTTTGAGCTCCAAGCATCCCCGGCTGCACGGCGCGCGGCCGGCAGCGTTCGATGACGTCGCCGACGCTGCGCCGGCCGCAGACTCCGCAGGCGGATGTGGTCAAGGTGCCCCGACGCGTGGCCGAGACGCGGTCGATGTCGAGCGAGACGCCCGGCCCGGGCGCGACGTCGATGGTGTTGCCGTAGCCCTCCTCGCCCGGCCGGCCGCAGTGCGCGACGCGGCCGACGTCGTCGCGCGACCCGATCACTCCCTCGGCGAAAAGAAATCCCACCGCCAGCTCGCGGTCGGCGCCGGGAGTGCGCATGGTGACGGCGAGCGTCTCGCCCGCGACGCGGATCTCCAGCGGCTCCTCGGCCACGACCTCGTCTTCCGCCGGCGCGGAGGGCGCGCCGCCGCGCAGGCGAGTGACTTCCCTGTGGGCCACACCTTTCATGTCTCGCGCAACTTGAGCTTGCCCTCGTCGTCGACGTGCGCTTTGAACTCCACGCCGCAGTAGTTGCAGATCACCTCGTCGCCGCTGCCGAAGCCGTCGCCCACTGGATTGTAGGCGGTGCAGGCCGGGCATTCGAACTCATTGAAGCGGCGCTTCGATCCCTGCGACCGGCCCGACTTGCGGTCCTCTGCTTCTTCGTCCTCGGAGATGTCGCCGACGTCGTCGCGATCGAAGGGCATGGGGCGATTCTAGCGCGATTGGACAGAGAAGCGGCCGCCCGGTTGCTCTCCGGCCGTCCGCGACCCAACTTCCGCCGATGATCTTCCTGCTCCTGGTGGCGATCTGGGTGGCGGACGAGTCGGACAAGGTGCGGCCCGACGCGGTGCCCGTCCCTGGACCGGTCGCCATCCATCTGGCAGCGGCCGGCGGGGAGTGCGCCGGCGCGCAGCTGGTGGTGCGCGGGCCCGTCCAGGCGCTTTCGGCGAAGAGCTCGGGCTTCCCCATCGATCTGTATCGCGTCGCGACCATCTTCCTCCAGCATCCGTCCGGTCCGGAGGGCTCGACCGGCGAATGGCCCGACGCGCTCATTCCCACCCGCGACGCGCTCTTCGGCGAAGAGCGCAAGGCCTTTCCCGTCGACGTCGGCAAAGGCCGCGCGCAGGCCATCTTGGTGGAGAGCTGCGCCCCCCGCGGCGGCGGACCGGCGCTGCTCAAAGGCGCCGTCAAGCTGAGCTGGCGCGGTGGCGCGCTGGAAGTTCCCGTCCAGCTCAAAGTGCGCAGCTTCGATCTGCCCGCTACGCCGCCGCTCGCCACCGCCTTCGGCTTCTCCGGCTACTCGGCGGCCAAAGGACATCGACGCGGGCCGGAAGCGAACCGCGAGCTGACCCGCCTCTACGACTGGATGGCGCTCCGCCGCGGCATCACGCTCTTCGGCGGGACGCAAAACGCGCCGGAGTACACGGCGCGCGGCAATGACGTGACCATCGACTGGACCGACTACGACGCGGAAGTGGCGCCCTTCCTCGACGGCACCGCCCTCCCTTCGGGCGCGCGCTGGACCTCGGTGGAGCTGCGCGAGCCCGGCAAGCTGACGCGCGAGCAACGCCGGTCCTGGCGGCGCGCCTGGGTGGAGCATTTTCGCGCGCGCGGCTGGCTCGACCGGCTCTTCCGCTACGTCGAGGACGAGCCGGCCGAGGCGCGCCTCGCCGAAGTGGAGGGCAAAGCCGCCGAAGTCCGCGACGACGCGCCCGAGGTGCGGCGGCTCTTGACCACCGCGCCGTCGGACAAATTGAAGAGCGTCGATCTCTTCGTGCCGCTCCTCAACTGCTTCGCCGGCACCGGCCCGACCTGCCCGCGCGGCGGCCGCGGCCCTTGGTGGTACCAGAGCTGCATGTCGCACGGCTGCCAGGAGAACGCTCACCCGGCTTTCCGCGGCTGGCCCAGCTACATGATCGATGCGCCTGCGACCGCGGCGCGCGCGATGGGCGCGCTCGCCTTCGCGAACGGCGTCTCGGGCGAGCTCTACTTCGACGTCGATTACATCTACGAGTTCACCGACCCATGGATCTCGCAATGGGGCTTCGGCGGCAACGGGGACGGCACTCTCTACTATCCGGGAACGCCGGCGCGCATCGGCGGGCTGCACGACGTGCCGGTCGAGTCGCTGCGGCTGATCCAGATCGCGCGCGGTCTTTCCGACCATGCCTATCTCTCGCTCTGCGCGCAGCTCGGCGATCCGGGCCTGGCGCGCACCGAAGCACAGGCGCTCGCGCCGGGGTTGCGCAATTGGGCGCGCGACCCGCACGCCTATGCCCAGATGCGCGAGAAAGTCGCGGCGCGCATCGAGACCCTGCTCGCCCGCGCCAGACTGGGCGCCCGCTGACGGCGGTGATGACGGCCGCAGGCCTGGTGAAGCGCTTCCGAATTGATGCTAGACGTTCCTGCCGTGCGCGCCGCCGTTGGATTTTCGATCCACACTGGATGGGCGGCGGCTGTGGTCATGGCGGGGCCGCCTCCTCGAGTGCTCGATCGCCGGCGCATCGAGTTGGCGGAACGCGAGGCGAGATTCGTCTTCCACGCAGCGGCGGAGCACCCGGACCAGGCAGAGCAACTGATCGCGCAGGCCGAGAAGATCGGTCGCGAGCGGGTGGTCCGCGAGCTGCGGACTCTCGGCGAGGAGCTGAAGGAGTACGACTTGATGGTGGCGCTGCCGCCCTCGAAGCGGATTCTGCCGCCTGTGCTGGCGGTCCTGAAATCCCATCCACTTCTCCATGCGGCCGAGGGCGAGCTCTTCCGGCGGGTCATCGCCGAAGGCGCCGAGAAGCTGGGCATCCCGGTGAAGATCCCGCAGCCGGCGAAGCTGCCGGAGGTCGGCAAGATGGGCCCGCCTTGGGGAAAGGATCAGAAGGAGGCCGCGGCGCTCGCTTATGCACTGCTGTCGATGTCGTATAGGATCTGAATAGCTGCCGGTGCCGCTCGTCCTTTGCGAGGTATGACTTCGGTGCGCCTGCTTCTCGCCCTGCTCGCTGCTCCCCTGGCCGCCTGGGCGCAGGTCTGCCCGCCCCAGCAGTTGCAGGCGGCGCGGTTCACGCCCGGCGAGGCGCTCTCCTTCCGCCTCGATCTCCTCGGTGCGGACGTCGGCTCCTTCGAAGTCCGCGTCGAGTCGGCGCCAGCGAGCGAGCGGCCGCGCGCAGCGCTCTTGTTGCGCTCGAGGGCGAAGACGAGCGCCTTCGTCTCCACCAACGTCGCCCGCTACGAGGCCTTCGCCACCGTGCTCTTGAGCCCCAACTTCTTGCCGCTCCGCTACCGGGAGGACATCGACGAAGGCGAGGTGCACAAGGCGCAAGAGGTCGACTTCCCCCCGGCGGCCGGCAAGTTGGCGGTGCGGGCGACCAAGAATGGCGAGCCCGATCCTTTCCAGCTCGAAGCCAGTCCCGGCGTGCGCGAGATGCTCTCGACGCTCTATCTGCTCCGCGCCCAGCCGCTGCAGCCGGGCCAGCCGGTCTGCATCGAGGTCTTCGCCGGCCGCAAGCTCTGGCGGCTGGAGGGCAAGTTCGTCGCGCGCGAGACCATCGACACGCCGCTCGGCCGATTCGCCACCGTGCGGCTGGACGCGACCGCGGTCCGGACCGACGACGCCAACGTCAAGCGCGGCGCGCACATCTGGGTTTCGGACGACGAGCGCCGGCTGCCGCTGGTGGCGATCGGCGAAGTTCGCGGGAAGGTGCTGCGCGCCCAGCTGGTGGAGGCGAGCGGATTGCCCAGGCGCCGAGTCGCGCAGGAGACGCGGAAGATCGGACGGTAGCCGGACTAGATCAGTCCCTTGTTCCTTCTGATCTGCTCGACCGTCTTCTGGTACTCGACCTCCCAGGCCTGCGTTCCTTCCGAGAGGTGCTTGAGGCGCGAGCGCGCTTCGCGATCGATGTCCTCGTCGACGTCGAGGTGCTTCTTGAAGACCTGGTAGATCTTCTTGCGGATGGTGTGGTCCTCCGCGAAGACCTCCTCGACGTTGCGGGAGATGAGCAGGAACTCGATCATCTGGTTGATGATGTAGTCGACGCCCTCGTCGCCCATCTTGAAGCCGCGCACGTCGGCCATCTCGCGCTTGACCTGGTTGAAGCGCGAGTGGTCGTAGCCGCGCCGCTCCAGCGCCTCGCGCGTGGCCTGGTTCACCCGCTCCTCGGACGCGAGGTACTCCTTGAGGACGGCGGCCATGTCCATCTCCGCGTCGGCTACCCGCATCGTCTCCACCTCGATGTCGCCGTCCGCCATCAGCGTGGCGATGACGTCGCGGGCGATCGAGGGGATGATCTTCGGGTAGAGCTTCATCGACAAAGTCCTCTCACGGCGAGAGCGGGACGACCTTGTAGGACAGTTGGGAGCGCGTGGGCAAGGAAAAACGGTGCCTTGCGCACGAGGCGTCGACACCCGAAAAGATCCGGCACTGCGCACAGATTCGTCAGTCTTTTTTTTGGGGCGCTCCGCCGCCTGCGGCGGCTCCGCTTGTGCGGGCGGATTGCATGGCCGGCGACGCCACGTCCCCTGCGCGCTCGGTCTCGACGTCTTCTTCCGCAAGCAAGGAAGCTTCGTCTTCCAAGGCCTCCAGCTCCGCCGCAGCTGCGTCGAAGGCGACGTCATCGCGCTCGCTGAGCAGCGCGCCGTCGCCGGGGCCCGCCTCGGGAGGAGCGCCGCCGTCGAGATCGGCTCCGCCCTGCGCGGCCTCCTGCGCTTCCGCCTCGGCTACCTTCGTCCCGCTGGCGAAGAAATCGTGCACGCGCTCGGCGAGCTGCGCGTTGAATCCCTCCACCTGCGCGATGTCCTCCGCGGTCGCCGCGCGGATGCGCTTGAGCGATCCGAAATGCGAGAGCAGCGCGCGCTTGCGCCGGTCGCCGATGCCGGGGATCTCCTCCAGCACGCTCTTGAAATTGCGCTCGCGCCGGAGCTTGCGGTGGAAGGTGATGGCGAAGCGGTGCGCCTCGTCGCGCAGCCGGGCGAGCAGATGCAGCTCGCTCGTGTTCTGCCGGAGCACGATCGGATTCTTCTGACCGGGGAGGAAGACTCTCTCGGGGCTGCGCTCGAGGTCGGCGCGGACGAAGCGGCCTTTCTTCCGCGAGCGGCCGACCGCCGGAAGCGCGGGAGTGTCGGATCCGTTCGCTGCGGCTCCCGTCGGGTGCGGCTGAGGCGCCCCTTCCGAGAGAGGAACTGATTTTTCCGGCCAGGCTTCCTCCGGCCGATATCCCTGCCGCGCCGCGAAGCGCTCCTCGTCCTCCAGCACCCTGCTCTTCGCCAGGCCCGCGAGCGGCACGTCCTTTACCGTCAGGCCCGACTCGCGCAGCGCCGCGCGCGCCACGTTGAGCTGTCCCTTGCCGCCGTCGACGACGAGCAGGTCGGGCAGGTTCTGCTCCTCGATCCCGCGCCGCAGCCGCCGCGTCAGCACCTGGAACATCGAGGCGAAGTCGTCGCCGGCCGCCTCGCCGCGCACCTTGAAGAGCCGGTAGCCGCTCTTGTCGGGCTCGCCGTCGCTGAACACCACCTGCGAGCCGACCGAGAGCTGCCCCTGGAAAGTGGAGATGTCGAAGCACTCGATCCGGCGCGGCAGCCGCGGCAGCCGCAGCCGCGACTGCAGCCGGGTGAGCGCCTCGAGCTGGTCGGCCTTGCTGCGCGCCCTTTCCTCGAAATTGTGGCGCGCGTTCTCCATCGCCATCTCCACCAGCCGCACTTTCTCGCCGCGCTCGGGCACGTGCACCCGCACGCGCTCCCCTTTCTTTTCGCCCAGCCACACCTCGCGCATCTGCGCGTCGGGCAATTCCAGCGGGAGGAGCAGCTCCTTGGGGATGAACGCGCCCGACTCGTAATACTGATCGAGGAAGCTGGAGAGCAGCTCCTCGGTGGGAAACTCCTGCTTGCTGAAGCTGAAGCTGCGCCCGCCGGTGAGCCGGCCGCTGCGGAAGAAGAGCAGATGAACTTCCAGCGCGGGGCCCTCGCGGTGGAAGCCGAGCACGTCCTGGTCGAGCAGATCGCCCAGCACCGTCCGCTGCTTCTCCAGCGATCGTTCGATGGCCTGCAGCTGATCGCGCAGCTGCGCGGCGCGCTCGTATTCCAGCTTGTCGGAGGCGTCGCCCATGCGCCGTTCCAGCTGCGCGGTGAGCTCGTCGGCCTTGCCCTCGAGAAAGAGCGCCACCTCCTCGACCGAGCGCCGGTACTCCTCCTGCGGCACGTTGTAGACGCACGGCGCCGGGCAACGCTTGATCTGGTACTGCAGGCACGGCCGCCGCCGGTTGGCCATCACCTGGTCGGTGCAGGTGCGCAGCTGGAAATGGCGGTTGACGATCCCCAGCGTCTCGCGGATGGAAGAGGCGCTCGCATAAGGGCCGAAGTATCTCGCGCCGTCCTTGCGGATGCGCCGCACCACTTCCAGCCGGGGAAATGGATGCGTCGTCGAGAGCCGCAGCGAGATGAAGTTCTTGTCGTCGCGCAGCTTGATGTTGAAGCGCGGTCGGTGCTTCTTGATCAGCTCGTTCTCGAGGAGGACGGCGTCCTTCTCGCTGGGCGTGATCAGTACCTCGACGTCGCCGAGAAGATCTTCGAGGAAAGGGATGAAGGCGCGCGTGTCGCCGCTCGCGGGCTGGAAGTACTGCAGCACCCGCGCGCGCAGGCTCACCGCCTTGCCGACGTAGACGACCTCGCCGGCCTTGTCCTTCATGACGTACACGCCGCTCTGCGTGGGCAGCGCTTCGAGCTTGCTCTTCAGCTCTTCGGCGAGCACGGCTCAGTGCCTCGCGGGCCTTCCGTTCGCGCGGCGCCGCTTCGGCCCGGCGGGGCGCCCCGGCAATCCCGCTGCGGCGCGCGCCTCGGCCTTGAGCACCTCGGGCCGCTTGGGCATGATCCCGAGATCGAGATCCTTGATCGCCTGGATCTTGTCGCGCAGCATCGCCGCGCCCTCGAAATCGAGCTCCTCGGCCTTGGCGCGCATCTCCTCGTCGAGCTGCGCGATCAGCTTGGGCACATCGCGCCGGTCCTGGGGAAGATACCCCGCCAGTTCCTCCTTGCCGGCGAGCGCGTCGTCCGCCCCGGAGGCGATGCCGTGGATGGCCATGTCGAGAATCGCGCGCTTCACGCTCTGCGGGGTGATGCCGTGCTGCTGGTTGTAGGCGACTTGCTTGGCCCTGCGCCGGTCGGTCTCCTCGAGGGCCACCTTGATCGAGGCGGTGATGGTGTCGGCGTAGAGGATGACTCTGCCTTCGACGTTGCGCGACGCCCGGCCGATGGTCTGGATGAGCGAGACGCTGCTGCGCAGGAACCCTTCCTTGTCGGCATCGAGAACAGCCACCAGCGATACTTCGGGAATGTCGAGTCCCTCGCGCAAGAGATTGATCCCGATCAGGACATCGTACAACCCGCGCCGCAGGTCGCGCACCAGCGCGAGGCGCTCGAGCGTCTCGATGTCGGAGTGCATGTAGCGGACCTTCACGCCCAGGTCGGCGAAGTACTCGGTCAGGTCCTCGGCCATGCGCTTGGTCAGCGTCGTCACCAGGACGCGCTGTCCGGCCGCGGCCCGCTTGCGCACTTCCTCGAGCAGGTCGTCCACCTGCTGCGCCACCGGCCGCACCTCGACGCCCGGATCGACCAGGCCCGTGGGCCGGATGATCTGCTCGACGATCACGCCCTCGCTCTTCTGCAGCTCGTACTCCGCCGGCGTGGCGGAGACGTAGATGACCTGATTGACCAACCGTTCGAATTCGCTGAACTGCAGCGGCCGGTTGTCCAATGCGCTGGGGAGCCGGAATCCGTATTCGACCAGCGTCTCCTTGCGCGAGCGGTCGCCGCGATACATCGCTCCGATCTGCGGAACGCTCTGGTGCGATTCGTCGATGACCAGGAGAAAGTCCTTGGGGAAGTAATCGAGCAGGCAGGGCGGCGGTTCTCCCGTCTTGCGCCCGGAGAGATGGCGCGAATAGTTCTCGATGCCGTTGCAGAAGCCCATCTGCTCGATCATCTCCAGATCGAACATCGTCCTCTGCTCCAGCCGCTGCGCCTCGAGCAGCTTCTCCTGCGAGCGCAGCTCGATCAGCCGCTCGCGCAGCTCGGCGCGGATGTCGTCGATGGCCTTCTTCCTCCGCTCGAGCGAGGTGACGTAGTGGCTGGAGGGAAAGATCGACATCTTCTCGATCTGCAAGAGCTTGGTGCCGCGCAGCGGATCGAACTCGCTGATCCGCTCGACCACGTCGCCGAACAGCTCGACGCGGATGGCCCGCTCCTCCTCGTAGGCAGGAAAGATCTCGACGGTGTCGCCCTTGACGCGAAAGGTCCCGCGCGAGAAGTCGTGGTCGTTGCGCTCGTACTGGATCTCCACCAGATCGCGCAGCAGCTTGTGGCGGGGGTATTCCTCGCCGGTCTGCAGCGCCACCTTCAATTCGTAATAGGCCTCGGCGGTGCCCAGGCCGTAGATGCAGGAGACCGACGCCACGATGAGCACGTCGTTGCGGGTCAAGAGCGAATGCGTGGCCGAGTGGCGCAGTCGATCGATCTCGTCGTTGATGGTCGAATCTTTCTCGATATAGGTGTCGGTGGTGGGGACGTACGCTTCCGGCTGGTAGTAGTCGTAGTAGCTGACGAAGAACTCGACCGCGTTGTCGGGAAAGAGCTCCTTGAACTCCCCGTAGAGCTGGCCCGCGAGGGTCTTGTTGTGGGCGATGACCAGCGTCGGCCGCTGCACCTGCGCGACGACGTTGGCGATGGTGAAGGTCTTGCCCGAGCCGGTGACTCCCAGGAGCGTCTGATCGCGGTCGCCGCGCTGGAGCCCCGCGGCCAGCTCGGCGATGGCGCGCGGCTGGTCGCCTTGCGGCTGGTAATCGCTGCGCAGCTTGAAAGGCATCGCGACAGTGTAATTGAGGCCGCCCGCGACTTCACCCAGGGAGTGGCGAGCAGTCGAGCGAGCCGCATAAACTGTCCGGGACCGCCGCGCCCGATCGTCGTAAGGGGCAAAGCCGGCGCGGCGCCGACGGAGGCGCAGCTCTTGGAGTCGCGGCTCGGCGCTTGCTCCTGAAAAACCGAGCTCGAGCTCGTGCTCCTTTTCGTGCTCGATGTCGGGCTCGTGCGCGTGCTCGTTTTCGTTTCTAGAGAAGGACGCGCCAGTCCGTGCCCTGCGGGCCGTCGCGGAGCTCTACTCCCTTGGCGGCGAGCTCGGCGCGGATTGCGTCGGCGCGAGCGAAGTCCTTGCTCTTGCGCGCCGCCAGCCGCGCCGCGATGCGCTCCTCTACCCAGCGCGAATCGATCCCCTTGCGCGAAGCGGCCAGCGCGCGCCGATCTTTGATCGCCTGCTCGGGCGCGCGCGCCGACAAGCCGAGCACCTGCGAGAGAGCGCGCGCAGTGTGCACCATCGCAGCGACCTCGTCGGGCTTGCCGCGCGCGTCGATGCGCGCATTGAGCAGTCCGTAGAGCCGCTCCAGGCGCGCCAGCGCGTCGGCGGTGTTGAGGTCGTCCTCCATCGCCTCGCGGAAGGCCTGTTCGTGCTCGGCGAGCGGCTTGGGCTGGCCGGAGAATTTCTTCTGCAAGAGATACGCGTCCGCCTTGGCGAGGGACTCGTAGAAGTACTCGACCCGCCGATCGGCGTCGGCCACGGCAGACTCGGTGAAGTTGATCGGATGTCGATAATGCGTCGACAGCAAAAAAGCGCGCAGCGCCTCGCCGTCCCAGTGCGCCAGCAGATCGCGCAGCGTGCGGAAGTTTCCCAGCGACTTGCTCATCTTCTCGGCGTCGACGGTGACGAAACCGTTGTGCAGCCAGAAGTTCGCCAGTGGCTGGCCGCTCGCCGCCTCGCTCTGGGCGATCTCGTTCTCATGATGGGGAAAGATCAGATCCTTGCCGCCGCCGTGCACGTCGAAGGTGGTGCCGAGATACTTCTGGCTCATCGCCGAGCACTCGACGTGCCAGCCCGGCCTGCCCTTCCCCCAAGGGCTCTCCCACGACACGCTCTCGGGCTCGCCCGGCTTCGTCGCCTTCCACAAGGCGAAGTCGAGCGGGTCGCGTTTCTGCTCTCCCGGCTCGACGCGCGCCCCGCTGAGGAGATCGTCCAGCTTGCGCTTGGATAGTTTCCCGTATTCTGGAAACGAGCGCACTGCAAAATAGACGTCGCCCTTCGCGGCGTAGGCAAAGCCCTTCTCGATCAGTCGCGCGATCAGCGCGCGCATCTCGGGAATGTGCTCCGTCGCCTTGGGCTCGACGTCGGCGGAGAGCACGCCGATGGCCCGCATGTCGTCCTGGCAAGCTGCGATGAATCGCTCGCTCAGCGCGCGCGGATCCTCGCCCCGCTCCTGGGCGCGCTGGATGATCTTGTCGTCGACGTCGGTCCAGTTGCGGACCGAGGTGACCTGGAATCCATCCCAGCGGAGAAAGCGGACGAGCACGTCGAAGGCGACGAGAAACCGCGCATGCCCGATGTGCGCCAGGTCGTAGACGGTGATCCCGCAGACGTAGACGCCCGCGCGGCCGGGGACGAGCGGCTTGAATTCCTGCTTCTCGCTCGTCAGCGTGTTGAAGAAGCGCAGGGCCATGAAAGCGCAACGGGCGCGAGCGCTCTGCGCCCACGCCCGAAGGTCCCTTCAGCTGGTGATCAGCAGTTGAAGATCGCCTTGAGATCGCCTTCGATGTCGTCCTCGTTGACGCCCTTGGCCAAGGACAGCTCCTTGATGAGGAGATTTCGCGCCGTGTCGAGCATCTTGCGCTCGCCGAAGCTCAGGTCCTTGTCGAACTTGAGCAGGTAGAGATCGCGCAAGACTTCGGCGATCTCGAAGACCGAGCCAGTCTTGATCTTCTCCATGTACTCGCGGTAGCGGCGGTTCCAGGTCGCCGAGTCGACCGAGATGTCCTTCTGCTTGAGGATCGTATAGACCTTGACGACCGCCTTCTCGTCGATCAGGTTGCGCAGGCCGACCGAGCCCACCTTGTTGATCGGGATGAGGATTTTCATCCCGTTCTCCATGATCTTGAGGACATAGAACGACTGCCGCTGGCCGGCGATGTCCTTGTGCTCGATCCCCATTACTTCGCCGACGCCCTGACCCGGGTAGACGGCTTTGTCGCCGACCTTGAAAGTCTGCATAGGATGGGCTTTTAGCACGGAAAGGCACCGTGCGTCAAGGTTGGCGCTTGACGGCTAGCGCGGGTGGGGTGTAGCGTGACCTGCTTGCGCAGTTTGTGTCGGGCGATGTGGGTGGGGGTGGGGTATTTCGGGGATCGTCCGGCGGCCGCTCCTGGCTTGTTCGATAGCGTTTCTGGCCGGCGCGTACTTCGGCTGCCTTCCTTCAACTTCTCCTCTTTGGGCATTGCCGGCCGTGCTGCTTGCGGTCTGGCGGCCGCTGCGCCCCTTGGGGCTCGGCCTTGCCCTCGGGCTCTTGCGCGGCGCGGCGCACGAGCGGCCCGCCGACCTTGCGCCTCCTGCGGAACCGATCGAGGTCGAAGCGCGCCTCCTTTCTTCCGAGGGGCTCGTGCAGCTCCCGCAGGGCCTCGCGCTGCTGCGGTTGCGCGGTGAAGCACATCGGGGGGACCGCCTGCGCCTTTGGGCATGGCTGCATCGTCCGCCGCCCCAGCTCAATCCCGGCGGGCGCGATCGGCGCGCAACTCTGGCGGTGCGCGGCATCTCGCTCGAGGGCAACGCGGACCTGCTTGCCGTGGTCGAGCGCGGCCCGCCGTTCTGGCGTTGGCTCGACGGATTGCGCGCACGCTTCGCCGCCCGAGCCGAGCAGATCTGCAGCTCGCGCGACCGCGCCGGCCTCGTCGCGGCGCTCGCGGTGGGCGACCGGAGCATGCTCTCGCGCGAGGCCGAGGACGAGCTCTCGGCGAGCGGTCTCGTCCATCTGCTCGCCAGCTCCGGGCTGCATCTCGCCGCGGTGATCTGGCTGGTGCGACTTCTCGGCAAGGGGCTCTGGCTGCGCACGCCGTGGGCGGCATCGCTGCGCGCCTCCGTGGTCGGCGCGGCTCTCGCGTTGCCTTTCGCTGCGGCAGAAGTGCTGCTGCTCGGCGCGCCCTGGCCCGCGGTGCGCGCGGGAGTTGGAGCGGCAGTCGCCCTGCTCGGCTCGGCTCTCGCGCGGCGGGGCGATGGCCTGACCACGCTCGCCCTGGGGGGCGCAGCCTGCGCGCTCCTCGACCCCGCCGCCACGCATGATCTCGCCCTGCAGCTCTCGGTTGCGGGCATCAGCGGCCTTCTGGTTCTGGCGAGGCCGCTGCGCGAGATGCTTCCTTTGCCGCTGCCGCCGGCAGCTGCTCCGCTCTGGCGGCGCGGGGCGGAGCATCTCTTGCGGCTCGGGTGCGCCACCGCGGCGGCCTCGCTCTGCACGGCTCCGCTCCTCGCGGCCGCGTTTCACCGGGTCTCGATCGTCTCGGTGGCGGCGAATGCGCTCGCGCTCTTGCCGGGCCTTCTGGCCATTCCCATCGCCACCGCGCTCGTCGTCGTCGACGCCTTGCCGCTCTGGTTCATCGCCGATGGCCTCGCCGGATTCACCTTGGCCGCAGCGCGCGGCTTCGCTTCATTGCCGTTCGCGACGGTGGCGCTGGCCACGCCGGGAGCGCTCGCGGCCTTGCTCTGGTACGCGGGTGCGGTCTTCCTCTCCCAGCGCAAGCTCCGCTTCACCGGCGGCGCCTGGGCCGCAGTCGCTCTGCTCGCACTGTCGCATGCGCCGGAGACGATGCGCATCACCTTCCTCGCCGTCGGCCAAGGCGACGCGACCCTCGTGCAGTTCCCCGGCGGCGGCGCCATGCTGGTCGACGCCGGCGGCGATCTGCGCTGGCCCGGCCGATTCGATCCCGGCGCGCGCGACGTCATCCCCGCCCTCGCCGAGCTGGGCGTGTCGCGGCTCGATCTCGTCGTCCTCACCCATCCACATCCCGATCACGCGGGCGGCCTGCTCTCCGTGCTCGACCGCGTGCCGGTCGGCGAGCTGTGGATGACGGAAGATCCCGACCCGATTGCCTCGCAGATCCGCGCGCACGCAAAGGCGCCGATCAAGCCGCCGCACGAGACCGAAATCTCCGGCGTGCGCATCGAGGTGCACTCTCATTACCAGCCGGGGCGCTCGATCAACGACAACTCCATCGTGCTGCGTCTCGTGCATGCCGATGTGGCGGTGCTCCTCGCCGGCGACGTCGAGGCGCTGGCGGAATCGGAGCTGGCCCAGCACGACCTCCGCGCCGCCCTTCTCAAGGCGCCGCACCACGGCAGCCGCACGAGCAGCACCGAGGCCTTCCTGCGCCGCGTAGATCCGCAGGCGGTCGTCTACTGCGTGGGCGCCGGCAATTCGTTCGGCTTTCCTCACGCCGACGTGCTGGCCCGCACGCACGCCCAGCTCTTTCGCACCGACGAAGGCGCAGTGATCGCCGAGAGCGACGGCCACCGCCTTACGGTCTACCGCTTTTAATCGTCGAATCGCATCGTGGCGAAGCGGTCGAGGGCGTGGAAGTCGCCGATCATCGGCGGGCTGTACGCTTGCCCTTCGTTGGGCTGCCCCGGCCCCTGGCGCAACCGATAGAGATTGAAGCGCCAGCGATCGCCGCGCTCCGGCCGCGGCCTGGGCATTCCCGTCAGCGCCAGGAAAGGAATCGCCAGCTCCGCCGTCCACCCGCGATCGACGTCGCCGGGATTGTTCAGCGTCCCCTCCACGTGCACCGCGTGCCGCGCGCGCGACGACCAGGAAAGATTCATTCCCTGCCTGCGCCCCGTGAAGCTGGCGTCGAACAAGGCGTTGGTCGGCGCGATCTCGATCTCGTCGTACCGCTGCAGATCGCCGCTCGGGTTGAGGAAGATCTCCAGCGCATTCGCCTGGAAGAGGGGCTCGTCGTCCTTGAAATAGGGCGAGGCGACATTCGCGTCTTCGGCGATGAAAGCGATGTAGAGGTTCTCGTCGTCCCAGAGCAGGCGCGCCTCGGTGGAAGCGGTGGCGGGCTTGCCGTCGAGGCTGCGGACGAACGGCCCGGCGCGCTCGGCGCGATCCCAGGCCGGCTCGGCGAGCACGCCGTCGATGACGATGGGCCCCGCCGCCCGATGCACCACGTATTCGGAAGGGCTCTTCTTGCAAGCGGAGAGCGCCGTCACGAAGACGAGCAGCGCCCTCACGCGAGCCCGGCGCGCCGCACGATCAGGTTGCAGAGGCGCTGATGCCCCGCGAGCAGGCTGGAGAACTGCAGCGATCCCAGCCGCGTCCTCACCGCGTAGGAAGTGCCGATCATCCCAGGGAGCACGTCGACGCGGAGGATGTCGTCGAACGCGAACGTCCGCTGCGAAGCCAGCGTCCGCACCGTCAGCCCCGACTCGCTCACGGTGAAGGCGAGCCGGTTGTAGAAGAGCGAGCAGGCGGTGAAGAGCGCCACGAAGAAGGCGGCCGAGAGGAACGCCGATTGCGAGGCGCCATGCATCACCACCAGGGCGAGAAAGACGCCGATCCAGAGCGTGTCGGCGGCCATCACCACCGTGCGCAAAGCGATCCAGGGGCGGAAGGTCTCCGGTGCATGCGCCTCTTTCCCTCTCGGCGGCTGCACCATGAAATGAGCATAGCGACGCGAAATCAGCGCGGCAATCGCGCACCTCGGATTAAAGTCCCGGCCGTGCACGATGCGCCCAAGCCGCAACTGGCGCCCGGCTGGGAGGATGCAGAGCGGGCGGCGCGGCTCGCCGCGCGAATTCCCGCCGAGACCGGCCTCGAGGCAGAGGAGCTGCTCGCCCTCTGCCTGGCCAGCGCCGATCCCGACGGCGCCCTGGCGTCGGCGATGCGGGCGCTGGCCGCGCGCAAGGAACGCTACGGCAGGCCGGCGGCGCGCTCGGTCCTGCCGCATCTGGTGCGCATCTGCGCGACCTCGAAGTTTCTCGCGCAGGCGCTGGCGGCCCGGCCGAGGCTGGTCGATCTGCTCGGCCGCGCCCGCTTCGCCGCACAACCGCGCAGCGCGCACGAGGCGATCCGGCTCGCCCGCTTGCGGACCGCGCGCGCCGCCGACGCGGTGTCGCTGGCGCGGCGGCTGCGGCGGCACAAGCAAGTCGAGGTGCTGCGCATCGCGCTGCGCGATCTGCTCGGCGCCTCGGTGCAGGAGGTCACCCGCGAGCTGTCGCAGCTGTCCGCCTCCGCCTTCGAGGCGGCGGTGCGGTTCCACCATCGCCGTCTCTGCGCGCAGAACGGCGCGCCGCAAGACGGCGGCTTCTGCGTCCTGGGGATGGGGAAGCTGGGCGGCGAGGAGCTGAACTTCTCCTCCGACGCCGACGTCCTCTTCGTCTACGACCGCGACGGCCACACCTCGGGCGGCCTGCCGCACTTCACCTTCTATGCGCGGCTGGCCGAGGAGGTGACGCGCGCGATCGGATCGCCCAAAGCCACGCCCGAAGGCGGATTCGTCTTCCGCGTCGATCTCGATCTGCGGCCCGAGGGGCGCAGCGGACCGATCGTCAACGCCATCCGCGGGCTCGAGCTCTATTACGAGGCGCAGGGCGTCGCCTGGGAGCGCTTCGCGCTGCTCAAAGCGCGGCCCATCGCCGGGGATCTGCGGGTCGGCGAAGAAGCCTTGCAAAGGCTCGCGCCCTTCGTCTTCCGCAAGTATTTCGATCTCAAGGCGATCGACGAAATGCGCCAGCTCAAGGCGCGGGCCGAGAAGGAGGCGGCGCGCGCGCCGGGGATCGATCTCAAGCTGGGCAAAGGCGGCATCCGCGAAATCGAGTTCTTCGCCCAGGCGCTGCAGCTGCTCCATGCGGGCCGCGATCCGAACCTGCGCGTGCGCGGAACACTGCGCGCGCTCGACCGGCTCCTCTATGCCGGCCTCATCTCCAGCCGCGACCGCGACGAGCTCTCCGAGGCGTACGTCTTCCTCCGCCGGCTGGAGCACCGCATCCAGATGCTGGCCGAGCGGCAGACGCACTCCATTCCCGAGGATGGGCAGGAGCGCGAACGGCTGGCCCGGCGCAGCGGCTTCGCCAGCTACGCCGCGCTCGAGCGGGAGCTCGCGCATCATCGCGGCAACGTCGAGGGCCGCTTTCGCGATCTGCTGCGCGTCGCCGGCGGCGAACCGCTGGACGAAGACCCGCGCGCCGCCACCGCCGCCGACGCGCTCGCCGGAGAAGAGGAGCGCGCCGCCGCGCTCGCCGAGCTGGGATTCGAGAGGCCGGAAGCGGTGGCCGCCGAGCTGGCGCGGCTGGCGCGGCGGCGCGGAACGCCTTTCTCGGAGACCGCGCCGCCCGAGCTGCAGCGCTTCGGCCCTTTGCTCGTGGCCGAGCTGGCCGCCGCGCCCGATCCGGATCAGGCCGCGCTCCATCTCGTCGATCTCTTCGCCGCTCTGTCGAATCCGCGCGCCACCGCGGAGATGCTGGCCGGCTCTCCGCGGACCGCGCGGCTGCTCGTCTCGCTCTTCGGCTCGAGCGACTTCCTCTCCCGCAGCCTGGTCAAGCATCCGGAGCTGATCGACCAGCTGGTCGGCCGCGGCTCGGCGCCGATCTTGCGCGACCGCGGCGAGATGCGCGTCGAGCTGAAGAATCGTCTCGCCGCCCAGCCGCCCGATGCCGAGTCGGTGCTCAGCGAGCTGCGCCGTTTCCACAACGAGGAGGTGCTGCGCATCGCCCTGCACGACGTCGCCTCGGCCCTCGATGTCGAGCAGGTCTCGCGCCAGCTCTCCGATCTGGCCGACGTTTGCGTCGGCGAATGCCTCGCTCTGGCGAAGGCGGAGGTGGAAAAGCGCGACGGCATCCCGCGCGACGCGCTCGGCGGCCCGGCGAGCCTGGTGGTGATCGGCCTCGGCAAGCTGGGCGGCCGCGAGCTGGGCTACCACTCCGACCTCGACCTGCTCTTCCTCTATTCCGCGCCGGGCGAGACGGAGAAGCGCGTCGCCAACCACGAGCATTTCGCCAAGGTCGCGCAAAGGCTCATCAGCCATCTCGGCCTGCCGCTGCGCGAGGGTGCGCTCTACCGCATCGACACGCGCCTTCGCCCGAGCGGCAACGCCGGGCCGCTGGTGGTCTCGTTCGAAGCGCTGCAGACCTATCACTCGCGCGAGGCCCGGCTCTGGGAGAGGCAGGCGCTGCTCAAGGCGCGCGCCGTGGCGGGGGACGAGGCGCTCCTCTTGCGCGCCCGCGCGCAAGTTCTCGAGCCGAGCCTCTTCCGCAAGATCGACCGCGCCGAGGCCGCGCGCGAGCTCCTCGCCATGCGCGAGCGGATGGAGCGCGAGATTGCCGCCGAATCAGGCGGACGGTACAATTCCAAGCTCGGCCGCGGAGGCCTCGTCGACGTGGAGTTCGCCGTGCAGTTCCTCCAGCTCGTCCACGGCGCGGAGCATCCCACGGTCCGTTCGGCTTCGACGCCGCAGGCGCTGTCCGAGCTGCTCGAGGCCGGGCTGCTGGCGCCGCAGGATCACCGGCCGCTCTTGCGCGGGTACCGCTTCCTGCGGCGGCTCGAGTCGCGTCTGCGCATCGTGCGCGACCGCTCGGTCGATCGAATTCCCGAGAGCGGCCGCGAGCTGCGCCACCTGGCGCGGCGGATGGGCTACTCGGGACCCCGCGCCGGCGAGGAGCTGCTCGCGGACCACGAGCGCACCGCCGCAGACGTGCGCGCGGCCTTCTTGCGGGTGCTCTCGTGAAGGCCCGGCCTTGACTCTTTTGCAAGAGAGGTTCGCCGAAGTCGGCCCGCTCAACGCCATGGAGGCGCAGCTGGCCCACGCCGCAGTGGCCGCGCACGGGCGGCTCGACGAACGCGACGAGACCGCGCTCCGCTACGCGCTCTCGCTCTGCCGCTGCTGGCACGTGCGCGCGCCCGACGGCCGCGACGTCGCGGTGGCGGCGCTCCTGCGGCCTTTTCGCGAGCGGCTGGTGCAGGCGCTCTGGCCGCTGCTCGATCCGCAGCGGCCGCAGCTGGCCGAGCCGCACGAGCTGTTGCCCGCCGCGCGCGAGGCTCGCCGGATCGCCCAGGCGGCCCGGATGGAGCTGCAGGAAAAGCTCGGCCATCGCCTGCCCGAGGAGCGGCTCGACGCGGAAGTGCGCCACCGCCATCTCGTGCTCGTCTGCGGCGGAGGCGGAGGCACCGGTTATGTGCACCTCGCCGCCTTTGCGCTGCTCGAGGCGGCCGGGCTGCAGCCGGCGCTCATCGCCGGCAGCTCGATGGGCGCCATCCTCGGCCTCTTTCGCGCCCGCGAGCGGAGGTTCGACCTGGCGCGCATCCCGGAGATCCTGGAGGACCTCTCGTACCGGAAGATCTTCCGCATCACGCCGCAGCCGAGCATCTACGGGCTGCCCGGACCGCTGCGGCTGCATCTGCGCGCGGCCATCGGGCACTGGTTCCGGCACCCCGACGGGTCGCCGTTGCGCATCTCGGACTTGCCGATCCCGCTGCTCGTCACGGTCACCGGCATCCGCCGGGGAAAGCTGCCCCGCCCGCTCGAAGAGTACGACGCGATGGTGAGCATCCCCGACGAAGACCCCGCCCGCTGGGGACTGCGCGCGCTGCACCACAACGTCAAGCGGCTGACCGCGGCCATCGTCGAGCTGACTCGCATTCCCCGGCTCACCGCGCGGCTCGTCTTCGGCGCCAGCGAGGAGACGCGGCAAGCCGATGCCATCGACGCGGCCGGCTTCTCCGCCAGCGTGCCCGGACTGATCCATTACGACGTGCTCCGCGACGACGCGCGCATGAAGGAGCTCCTCGACGGCCTTCTCGAGCGGCATGACCTGATCCGCCTCTGCGATGGCGGCGTGGTCGACAACGTGCCGGTGCGGACCGCCTGGCAGCACGTGCAGCGCAGCGGCCTGCCCGGCTCCGGCAGCCGCAACGCCGTGATCTTCGCTCTCGATGGATTCGCCCCGCGCCTGCTGACGCCGGTCTGGCTGCCGCTGCAGAGCATCGCTGCGCCGGCCGTGGCGAGGAACCGGCCCTACGCCCACATCTACAAGGCCTTCCGCAAGACGCTCTCGCCTCTCGCGCTCCTTCCCAGCCAACGCGCGCTGCAGGTGGTGGTCCGCTCCGCCAAGGAAGAGCTGCTCAGCGAGCTCCCGGTCTTGCAGCGCCTGCTCGCGCCCATCGGCGCGCTCACGTCGTGAAGACGGAGGGCGCCGCTCGCGCTGGCGTGATCGAGAGCGGCCGTGCTAAGAGCGGCCGTCACAACCGACCGAGGCGACCGTGGCGAAGAAGGTCGAGAGGCTCAAGGAGTCCCAGTTCATCTGGATGGACGGCAAGCTCGTCCCTTGGGCCGATGCGAAGGTGCACGTCCTCACCCATTCCCTGCATTACGGCGTCGCCTGCTTCGAGGGTATCCGCTGCTATCCGCAGCCAGACGGCGGGGGCGCCATCTTCCGCCTCCGGGAGCACGTGCGACGGCTCTTCGAGAGCGCGCACATCTGCCTGATGGAGATGCCCTTCAGCAAGGAGCAGGTCTTCGAGGCCTGCCGCGAAGTGATGCGCGCCAACAAGATGAGCGAGGGCTACATCCGGCCCATCGCTTATTACTCGGACGGGCTGATGGGAGTGGGCGCCGTCAACCCGGTCCGCCTGACCATCGCCACCTGGTTCTGGGGCGCCTATCTCGGCGAAGAGGGATTGAAGAAGGGCATCCGCGTGAAGATCTCCAGCTTCACGCGCATGCACATGAACTCCGATCCGACCCGCGCCAAGGTCACCGGCCATTATCTCAACAGCGTCCTCGCCAAGCGCGAAGTGAACATGTCCGGCTACGACGAGGCCATTCTCCTCGACCAGCAGGGCTACGTCGCCGAGGCCACCGGCGAGAACGTCTTCGTCGTCCGCGACGGAACGCTCTACACGCCTCCGGTGGCGGGAGGGATTCTCGAGGGGATCACCCGCGAGTCGATCATTCGCATCGCCAAGGACAAGGGATATCCTGTCGAGGAGCGGCGCTTCTCGCGCGACTACCTGTACTGCGCCGACGAAGCATTCATGTGCGGCACGGCGGCCGAGATCACTCCGGTGCGCGAAGTCGACGACCGGCGCATCGGCCAGGGCGAGATGGGATCCATGACCCGCGAGATCCAGACTACCTTCTTCCGCGCCGTCCGCGGTCTCGAGCCGCGCTACAGCGAGTGGCTCACCCCTGTGGACGCCCCGGTAAAGACGGCCACCGGCCCGCGCGCGCTCGCCCAGTAATCGCCGGAATGACGCTGTCTTGACCCCTGTTGAGCCCGGGAAGGGCTTGCGGGGACGTGGCCGGCTGACATACGCGCGAGTCGGCGCAAAGGTGGGTATTTGACGCAGAGGGCCTTGGAACCGCTCGGATTTTCGGTTGACGGCGAACTGTTCACTTGCTAGCGTGGCCGCTCCCCGGTCAGCCTTAAGCACGGGGACTTGCAGCACAAAAGGAGCAGCGCTTGAGCCGGACCCAGTATCTCGATCTCATTGACCGGACCGAGGACGTGCGGCAGTTGATGCGGGAGCGGCCGCGAGAAACGCGCGAGTTTCTCCAGAAGTACGAGCTCTCCTGGATCTACCATGAGTCGGCGCTGGAGGGCATGGTCCTGACCTACGCCGAGCTCCGGCAGGCGCTCGAGCCCAACCCCGGGATGGTGGACAGCTCGATGGTCCACGCCTTCACCGAGGTGCGCAACCAGCGCAACGCCATTGATTTCATCAAGGAAGAAGCCAGGACCAAGCAGGTCAAATACAATTTGACCCTGGTCAAGAGGCTCTACGAAATTCTCTACAACGGCCTGCCCAACAAGATGCCGGTCAACTTCCGGCGCGACATGCCGCTGCACCGCACGTACTTCCACGACATCGTGCAGCCGGTGCAGATCCAGCCCGCGCTCGAGCAGCTGTTCGACTTCATGGCCAGCGAAGAATTCCGCCGGTACCACCCGTTCCGGCAGGCGACCATGTCGCATCATCGGTTCATGGAGATCTTCCCCTTCTCCGATCTCTCGGGGAAGGTCGGCCGGATGATGCTCAACCTCATCCTCGTCCGCTCGGGCTACATGCCGCTCGTCATCCACAGCATGGATCGGCAGACCTATTACGACGCGCTGAGATTGAACGCCTCGCAGTTCGGCCAGGCGATGATGCAGTCGATGGACAACGCCCTCGACAACGCCTTCAAGTACTTCATCCCCGGCTGGAACGAGATGTCGCGCAAGCGCGTGGCGAGCGGCTAAGACCCTGCTCCTCGGCGCCCATGAGTCGACCTCGGGCGGTCTGTACGAAGCTTACGCGCGCGCTCTCGCCGACGGCGCCGAAGCCGTCCAGATCTTCACCAAGTCGAGCCGGATGTGGCGGTCGAAGGAGATCACCGCCGAGGATGCCGCGCTTTTTCGCAAGCACGCAGAGGCGGCGGGATTTTTCGCCAGCGTGCACGCCAGCTATCTCATCAATCTGGGCTGCGTCGCGGGGGAATTGCGGGAGAAGTCGATCGCGGCCTTCCTCGACGAGCTGAAGCGCTGCGATCTGATCGGAGCGCCCTACCTGATCGTGCATCCGGGCTCGTGCGCCGAGACGCAACGGGGGCTGCGCGCCATCGCCGATGCTCTCGACCGCGTCTTCGCGGGCCACAGAGGGTCCTGCCTGGTGCTGCTGGAGACGGCCGCCGGTCAAGGCAATGCGCTGGGTCGGACTTTCGAGGAGCTGCGCGCGATCCGCGAGCGCTGCAAGAGTCCGGATCGCGTCGCCGTCTGCCTCGACACCTGCCACGTCTTCGCGGCCGGATACGACATTTCTACGGACCGCGGATATGACGAAACGTTCAAGAAGTTCGATGAAGTATTGGGCATCGAACGGCTGCGGGCTTTCCACCTCAACGACAGCATGAAACCGCTCGGCGCGCGCGTGGACCGCCACGAGCAGGTCTGCAAGGGAGAGATCGGGCCCTTGTGCTTCCGCCGGCTGGTCAACGACAGCAGATTCCGCAATGTTCCCGGCTACCTGGAGATTCCACCCGAGGGCAACCGCTCTTGCCTGCTCCGGCTGAAGCGGCTGAGGGAAGGCGCTCGCCAGGGCAAGGGCCGGCCGCGCGTTGCCAGCGGGGTCCGGCCCGGCTAAGGTTCCGCCCCAATTCCATGGGCAACGCCCTTACGCCGCATGTTCCAGAGCGGCCCCCCGACCATTCCCAGCATTTCGCGATGCGCGAAAAGCTTCGCAAGCTGCTGGTCACGGCCAAGGGGCACCGCCGCGCGCTGGTGATGACCCACGACAACCCCGACCCGGACGCCGTCGCCAGCGCCTGCGGGCTGGCGCATCTCCTGACCGAGTCGGCCGGGGTCGAGGCCACCGCCGTCTATGGCGGCATCATCGGCCGGGCCGAGAACAAGGCGATGCTCAAGGTGCTGCACCTGCCGGTGCTGCCCGTCAGCCGGGTGGAGAGCCAGCCGCGCGACCTGGTCTGCCTGGTCGATACCCAGCCGGAAGTGGGCAACTACTCGCTCGCGACCGCCGGGCCTCCCGAGATCGTCATCGACCATCACCCGGCGCGGCCCTCGTCGCTGATCGCTTCCTTCCACGACGTGGGCGGTCCGGCCGGGGCAACTTCGACGCTGGTGACGCAGTATCTGCGCGCTGCGAAGCTCGTTCCCGGGCCGCCGCTCGCGACCGCGCTTTTCTACGGAATCAAGAGCGACACCCGCGACCTCGGCCGCGAGTACGACTCCGCCGACGTCGAGTGCTACAACTGGCTCTTCCCGCTGATCGACAAGCCCGCGCTCTCCCGCATCGAGCACCCTAGCGTCCCCGCGCGCTACTTCGCCGCCTACCACCGCGCCTACGAGCGCGCCCGTCTGTACGGCCATGGCGAGGCCTGCCTGGTCGACATGGGCGAGGTCTACGTGCCCGAGATCGTCCCCGAAGTCTCCGAGCGGTTGGTCAGCCTGGAGGGTCTGCGCTGGTCGCTCGCGACGGGCTCCTACAAGGGCGAGCTGTACCTCTCGTTGCGGCTCAACGACAAGCGCGTCAACGCCGGCAAGCTGGTGCGCGAGATCTGCGCCGACTTCGGCGGCAGCGCCGGCGGCCACGGCGCGATGGCCGGCGCGCGCATCCCGCTGCGCGGGAGATCGACGGAGTTGCTCGCGAGCGACGTGCACGCGGCTTTCCTGCGCGCGTTCCATCTGCGTCCGGGGCCGGGCACGCCGCTGGTGCCGCTCGGGCCGTGAACGCGGTCTATCTAGACGCGAACGCCACCACACCGCTCTCGCGCGAGGTGATGGCGGAGATGACGCCGGCGCTGGCCGAGCTCTTCGCCAATCCCTCCAGCGTTCACAAGCCTGGACAGGATGCTCGGGCGCTGGTCGATACCGCGCGCGAGCGTTGCGCCCGGACGCTCGGCTGTGCGCCGCGCGAGATCATCTTCACCAGCGGCGGCACCGAGTCCGATGCCTTGGGAATCCTCGGATCCC
Source organism: Deltaproteobacteria bacterium (assembly GCA_005879315.1). Lineage (GTDB taxonomy): Bacteria > Myxococcota > Myxococcia > Myxococcales > 40CM-4-68-19 > 40CM-4-68-19. The sequence goes on from VBLC01000075.1 coordinate 23,413, forward strand.
AGCCGCGCAAGGTGGTGACCAGCGCGGTCGAGCATCCGGCCGTGCTCGGCGCCTGCGCAAAGGCGCCCGAGTGCGTGCGCGTGCCGGTGCTCGCCTCGGGCGAGCTCGACCTCGAGGCGCTGCGGCGCGCGCTCCCCTTTGCCTCGCTTTGTTCGATCATGGCGGCGAACAACGAGACCGGCGTGATCTTCCCGCTGCGCGAAGTGGCCGCGCTCTGCCACGACGCAGGGGTGCCGCTGCATGTCGATGCGGTGCAGGCGGCGGGGAAGATGCCGCTCGATTTTCCCTGGGACTCGATCTCGCTCTCGGCGCACAAGATCGAAGGACCCAAAGGCGCCGGCCTGCTCGCCGTCCGCGGGATGAAGCTCGAAGGCCTGCAACGGGGCGGACATCAGGAGCAAGGCCGCCGCGCCGGCACCGAGAACGTGGCGGGCATCGTCGGGATGAGCGCGGCGCTCCATCGGGCCTCCCAGGCGCAGCCGCTGCTCGAGCCGAGGCTGCGCGCGCTGCGCGACAAGCTCGAGGCAGCTGCGCGCGAGATTCCCGGCGCGCATGTCGCCGGCCGCGCGGCCTCGCGTATCTGTAATACACTCAATGTCGCATTCGAGGGCTGTGAGGGCGAGACCCTGCTCGCCGCTCTCGATCTGGAAGGCATCGCCGTCAGCACCGGCAGCGCCTGCAGCTCGGGAACTCTCGAGCCCTCTCCGGTGCTTCTGGCGATGGGCTATTCTTCCGAGCTCGCCCGGGGCGCCATCCGCTTCTCGCTCTGGAGCGGCAACACCGAGGAGCAGATCGACCGCGCCTGCCGCGTCCTGCCGGGAGTCGTCTCGCGAGCCCGGGGCTCCTTCAAGACTTGAAGAGACCGCGCACGACGCTGGCGATGCCGAGGTTGCCTCCGCTCGGCTCGTCGTGGAATGGCTTGAGCCCGGCGGCGAACTCCGCCGCCGAGCCGTGTCGCGCCGTCGGCTCGGAACTGAGGGCGCGCTGCAGGACGGCGCTCAGCCCCTCCGGCACGTCCTTCCGGTGCTGCTCGACCGGCGCGATCTTCCCCCCGCGCAACTGCTCCTGCATCTCCTCGGAAGTGACGCCCTGGATGGCGCGGTGGTTGCTGAGGCATTCGTAGAGGATGGTCGCGGCGCCCCAGAGATCGACCTGCGGCGTGAGCGGCTTGCGCTCGAGCTGCTCGGGCGCGAGATAGGCGAGCTTGCCCCAGAGCGTGCCGGTCTCGTCGTCGCCGCCCAGCGCGCGCACCTTGGCGATGCCGAAGTCGCCCAGCTTGATCTCCCCCAGCCGCGAGATGAAGAGGTTCGAGGGAGAGACGTCGCAGTGGACGATGTTGAGATGCATGCCGGTGGGGCCGCGCGCCTGGTGGGCGTAACCGAGCGCGTCGAGCGCGCTGAGCACGATGTGCACCGCGAAGTTGATGGGCAGGAAGATCTTGCGCTCGCGGCAGCGGGCGAGAATGAGCGCCAGGTCCCGGCCGTCGACGAACTCCATCGCCAGGTAATAGACCTCGCCGACCACGCCGGCCTCGAACACTTCGACGATGTTGGGATGCTTGAGCATCGAGGAGACGTCGGCCTCGCCGCAGAAGAGATCGACCGCCTCGGGATCGCTGGTGAGCCGCGGGGTGAGGCGCTTGAGCGCCACCAGCTGTCCGCTGCGCGGGCCCTCGACGGCGCGCGCCTTGTACACCTCGGCCATCCCGCCCCTGCCGAGCAGCTGGAGGATCTCGTACTTGCCGAATTTGGGGGGAGGCGCGCTCACTGCTTCAGCTCCAGGCGGGGGCCGTTGGCGATCCAGGTCCCGAGCGGCCCGGCCTGCGAGACCGCCAGAGGGGAGAGCAGGCTGGCGAGCGGGCCGGGCACCGTCGCGCACTCTACGAAGCGACTCCGGCAGGCGCAATGGCGCGTTGACTTCACCTCGACCTGGCCGCGGCCGCCAAAAGGCGGCTTAGCGGCTACGCTTGTGGAGTTGTACCTTGAGAGCTTGTGGGATGCGCTCTAAACTACGGCTGAGGAGGATGTCGCAGGGCGCCTCAAGACTTCCCCTGCCTGGATTGCGTGATGGGTGGCTGACCTCGTGCCCGATAGCTGTACCCAGGGGTCCCGATGTTCCTGTGGTGTGCAAGCCCCCGCCCCGCTCTGCGGGGCTCCGGGGAAGCCTGAAGCAGGACAAAAGGGTCCCCACCTGCCATAGCGCAGGGCACCACCGAAGCTGCCCACACGGCCGAGGCGGGGGTTTTTTCCGGAGAGCCGGCGCTTTGCCGGCTCTCGGCTTTTCTGCGATGGACGATTTGGAGATGCAAAAGCGCGCTCTGCGGGAAGAAGTGCGCGCGAGAATGCCCGCGCCGGGAAGCGCGGCGTTCCTCGCGGCTTCGCTGGCCGCGCAGGAGCGGCTCGCGGCCTCGCCGCTTGCCTCTGCGGCGCGGGTCGTCGCGCTCTATCGGGCGCTGCCCTCCGAATGCGGGACGGCTTCGCTGGCTGCCGCGCTGCAGGCGGCGGGGAAGGAGATCTGCTATCCCGCGGTCGTGCCAGGCGAGCGTCTCATGTCCTTCCGGCGCAGTGCCGGCGCTTTCGTCAAAGGATCGCTCGGGATCGAAGAGCCGACGGGCGCGCCCGTCGCGCTCTCGCAGATCGATCTTCTCGTCGTTCCTGCCCTAGCGGTCGACAAGGCCGGCCGGCGGCTGGGGCGCGGCAAGGGCCATTATGACGCCACGCTGGCGGCCTGCAGCGCGCACGCCGTCGCGCTCGTCTTCGAGGCGCAACTTGTGCCGCAAGTGCCGGTCGGCGAGCATGACCGCGCCGTCGCTTTCGTCTGCACGGAGGCCAGGCTCCTGCGCGTATGAAACTCCTCTTCGTGGGCGACATCGTGGGCAAGCCGGGGCGCAACGCCGTCCGGCATTTCCTGCCTCGGCTGCGCGACCGGCTCGGCCTCGACTTCTGCATCGGAAACTCGGAGAACTCGGCCGGCGGCGCGGGCATCACCCCCGAGACCGCCGAGGAATTGCTCCAGTCGCTGGATCTCCTGACCAGCGGCAATCACACCTTCAGCAAGCGCGAGATCGGGCCCTACCTCGAGCGGCCCGACTGCAAACAATTGCGCCCCGCCAACTATCCCGAGAGCGCTCCCGGCCGCGGCTCCGCGGTGCTGACGGCGCGCTCGGGAGCGCAGCTCGGGGTCATCAATCTCGAAGGGCGCGTCTTCATGAAGCCGCTCGAGTGTCCCTTCCGGACCGCGGACCGGATCCTTCCCACCTTGCGGACGCGCTGCGTGCTGGTCGACATGCATTGCGAGGCCACCAGCGAGAAGAACGCCATGGGGCACTATCTCGACGGCCGCGTCTCCGCCGTGCTCGGCTCGCATACGCACATCCAGACGGCGGACGGTCGCATCCTGCCCGGCGGAACGGCCTACCTCACCGACGTGGGAATGTGCGGGCCCTGGGACAGCGTCATCGGCCTGCGCAAGGATTTCGCCATCGAGCGCTTTCTCAGCCAGCGCCCTTCCCCCTTCGAGGTGGCGACCGGCGAGGTCTATCTGCAAGGTGCCGTGGTCGAGATCGACGACGCCAGCGGCCGCGCGCTGCGCATCGAGCGGGTGCAGGAGAAATTGCCGGAATGAACCCGTTGCGCAAGGCGACGCCGGAAGAGCAGCTGGCCGAGGTGACCCGCGGCGCGGTCGACGTGCACACCCGCGAGGATCTCCTGCGCAGGCTGCAAGGTTCCTATCAAAAGCAGGCTCCTTTGCGGGTGAAGATGGGATTCGATCCCACGGCGCCCGATCTGCACCTCGGCCACACCGTGCCGCTCGAGCGCATGCGGCGGTTCCAGGATCTGGGGCACACGGTGATCTTCTTGATCGGCGATTTCACCGCGATGATCGGAGATCCCACCGGCCGCAACACCACCCGGCCGCCGCTGAGCGGGGAGCAGATCGCCGCCAACGCCGAGACCTACAAGCGGCAGGTGTTCAAGATCCTCGATCGGGATCGGACGGAGATCCGCTTCAACAGCGAATGGCTCGCGCCGCTCGGCTCGGCAGGGATGATCAAGCTGGCAGCCCGCTATACCCTGGCGCGCATGCTCGAGCGCGAGGACTTCAAGAAACGCTGGCAGAGCGAGACGCCCATCGCACTGCACGAATTGCTCTATCCGTTGGCGCAGGGATATGACTCGGTCGCATTGAAAGCCGACGTCGAGCTGGGCTCCTCCGATCAATTGTTCAATCTATTGGTCGGCCGGCAGCTGCAGAAGGAATACGGGCAAGTGCCGCAGGTCTGCCTGACCGGGCCACTCCTGGAAGGGATCGACGCGCGCGAGGTCGACGGCAAGATCGCCGGCGAGAAGATGAGCAAGTCGCTGGGCAACTACGTCGGGATCGATGAATCGCCGCAGGAGCAGTACGGGAAGCTGATGAGCATTTCCGATGCATTGATGTGGCGATACTTTGAATTGCTCAGCCGGCGCAGCATCGCGGAGATCGCCGAATTGCGGCGAGGCCATCCCAAAGCGGCGAAGATGTCGCTGGCCCGCGAGATCGTCGAGCGCTATCACGGGGCAGATGCTGCGCGCGTGGCGGAGGAGCAGTTCGAGCAGGTGCATGCGCGCCGCGAGCTCCCCGACGAGATCGAGGAGCGCTCGCTCGAGCGCGAGCCGGGCGCAGCCGATGTGCCCTTGGCGAAGACGCTGGCGCAGCTCGGACTGGCCTCCTCCGGCTCCGAGGCGCGGAGACTGATCGCGCAGGGAGGCGTCTCGGTCGAGGGAACCCGGGCTTCCGATCCCAACGCGCGGCTTGCGCCCGGCGTCTATCTGCTCAAGGTGGGCAAGCGCAAGTTCACGCGCGTGACCGTGAAGTAGTGCGGCTGGCGGTGGCCGCTCTGCTGGTCATCGCCGGACTCTATCTGGCGATCGTGGCCTATTTCGCTTTCGCCCAGCGATCGTTCATCTATCCCGCGCCCCCGCGCGGGCGGGCGCCGGCGCATGTGGATGGGCTGGTCACGCTCCCCTCCGGGGAGTACTTCGTCCATGTCCGGGGAGCTCCGGTAGTGGTGCACTTTCACGGCAATGGGGAGGACCTCGCCGACGCGGATCAGATGATCGACCTCTTGCGCTCGCTCGGTGCGGGCGTGCTGGCGGTGGAATATCCCGGCTATGGCGCGATGCCGGGCCGCGCCGGCGAGAGATCGATCTACGCTGCGGCCGAGGCCGCGTTGCGCTGGCTGCGTGAAGTCGAGCGTGTGCCCGCAGAGAGCGTCGTGCTGCAAGGGCAGTCGTTGGGCAGCGGCGTCGCCGCCGAGATGGCCCGGCGCGGATGGGGCGCGCGCCTGGTGCTCATCTCGCCTTTCACCTCGATGGCCGAGCTGGGGCAGAGACTCTTTCCCTGGCTGCCGGTGAAGCTGTTGATTCAGGATCGCTTCGAGACGTTGTCGAAGGCGCCGCAGATCGACATGCCGGTCTTGATCGTCCACGGAACGACGGATGAGATCGTTCCCTTCGCCATGGGCGAGCGACTCTCGCGGGCCTTCCCTCGCGCGACATTGCGACCGATCGCCGGCGCGGGCCACAACGACTTGCTCGCCCTGCACGCGCGCGAACTGCGCGCCGCGCTCGCTTCATTTCTCGAGAGCGACCGCGGGCAGGACCGGCGCTGAGAGCCGAAAAGGCGACGCCCCGCGGCGCGTTTTCATCGCGCGGCGGGGCGTCTTGCTTCAAAAAAATTCCGGCAGCGACCTACTCTCCCACATGGAAACCATGCAGTACCATCGGCTCTGGAGAGCTTAACTTCCGTGTTCGGGATGGGAACGGGTGGAGCCTCTCCGATCTAGCCACCGGAAACCTTTTGCAGATGCGCAAGTAATGATGTGCGTCGGCGGTTCCTGAGAACCGCGCTCGACCTTGGTCTTTCGGATTTCGACCAGCCCGACAACAGAAGAGAAGAACGACCAAGCCGCACGAGCGATTAGTATCGGTCAGCTCAACGCCTTGCAGCGCTTACACCTCCGACCTATCAACGTCGTCGTCTTCGACGGCTCTTCAGGGGGTTGCCCCCGGGAGGCCTATTCTAAAGGTTCGCTTCCCGCTTAGATGCTTTCAGCGGTTATCGAATCCGGACACTGCTACCCAGCGATGCCACTGGCGTGACAACTGGTACACAGGCGGTCCGTCCAACCCGGTCCTCTCGTACTAAGGTCGGGTCCTCGCAAGCCTCCTACGCCCACAGCAGATAGGGACCAAACTGTCTCACGACGTTTTGAACCCAGCTCGCGTACCGCTTTAATCGGCGAACAGCCGAACCCTTGGGACCTGCTCCAGCCCCAGGATGCGATGAGCCGACATCGAGGTGCCAAACCACGCCGTCGATGTGAACTCTTGGGCGTGATAAGCCTGTTATCCCCGGAGTACCTTTTATCCGTTGAGCGATGGCCCTTCCATACAGAACCACCGGATCACTATGACCTGGTTTCCCACCTGCTCGACCCGTCGGTCTCGCAGTCAAGCTCCCTTGTGCCATTGCACTCGCCGGCTGGTTTCCAATCAGCCTGAGGGAACCTTCGCGCGCCTCCGTTACTTTTTGGGAGGCGACCGCCCCAGTCAAACTCCCCACCAGCCAGTGTCCTCGCCCCGGATCACGGGGCAGAGTTAGACACCAAGACTC
>VBLC01000076.1 GCA_005879315.1 Deltaproteobacteria bacterium
TGCCGGCGACCACCGATGCCGTCATCGCTGGCCGCGACGTCGAAGGCCTGATGGCGGTGGTCGCGGGCGCGGCCGCCTCCAAGCAGGATCTCTTCATCGACGAGGGGAGCGCGCAGTTCGGGCCCTGCATCACCAATCCCGAGAAGATCATCATGCTCGGGTTCAATTATCGAAAGCACGCCATGGAGGTGGGCGTGCCCATTCCCACCGCGCCGGTGCTCTTCAGCAAGTACAACAACGCGCTCAACAGTCACGGCGGCAAGATCCCCCTGCCGGTCAAGGCGGCGAAGAAGTTCGACTACGAGGTCGAGCTGCAGGTCATCATCGGCAAGACCGCGCGCGACGTCTCCGAGGCCGAGGCGCTCGGCTACGTCTTCGGCTATGCCACCGGCAACGACTTCTCCGCCCGCGATCTGCAGTACCGCGACGGCAAGAGCTCGCAGTTCATGATCGGAAAGACTTCCGATGGGTTCATGCCCGTGGGCCCCTGGCTGGTGGGCGCGGAGGCGCTGGGCGATCCGCAGAAGCTCGCCATCGAGTGCCGCGTCAACGGCGAGCAGCGGCAGAATTCCAATACCAGCGACATGATCTTCAGCTGCGCGCAGATCATCGCCTACGCCTCGAGCATCATGACCCTCAAGCCAGGCGACCTGATCTCCACCGGCACGCCCGAGGGAGTGATCAACGGCAAGCCACCCGAGAAGCAGGTGTGGCTCAAGGCGGGCGACAAGGTGGCCTGCAGCGTCGAGAAGCTGGGCGAGCTGCGCTTCGAGCTCACTTAGCCGCCTGCGCCGTTTCCGGGGCCGGCTTCTTCAGCGCGCGTTCGGACCAGAGATACTCGACCGCCACCTGCGCGCAGGCGAGCATCGGCGTGGCCACGATGGTGCCGAGGACACCGAAGATGGCGGCCATCGCGCCCTGCGTGACGAGCAGCAGCGCCGGCTTGATCTCGATCGCGCGGCGCATGACGAGCGGCTCGACCAGATATCCTTCGACGACGTGCACGCCGAGATAGATGATCGCGGCATAGAGCGCGTGCTGGGGCGACTGCGAGAGGCCGGCGAGGATTCCCGGGATGGCGCTGGCGACCGCGCCGACGTACGGCACGAAGGTGCCGAGGAAGGTGAGCAGACCGAGCAAGAACCATCCTTTGATGCCGGCGATGGCGAGGCCGGCGGCGGTGAGCGTGCCCATCAGCGTCATGGCCACCAGCACGCCGCCGACCCAGCCGCGCAGCCCCTCGCCCAGCCTCCGCCAGGTCTCGTCGAAGGCGGCCTCGCGGCGGCGCGGCATGAGGCGGCGCAAGCCGCGGCGGTAGGTGTCGGGCTCGGAGACGAGGAACGCGCCGAGCACGATGACGAGCAGCACCGCGGTCGCGCTCGAGACCACCGAGAAGAGCGCCGGCAGCGCCTTCTCGCCGGCCTTGTCGAGCGCCTCGCCCGCCTTCTCCTCGATCTTCTGCGCGTTCTCCTCCGGCTGGACCTGGTAGAGCCAGCTTCGCGCCTCGCGGATCGCCCGAGGCACGCTCGCCCGCAGCTCGCTGACCTGGCGCGTGAGCGAGGGAGCGACCAGCGCCACGAACGCGCCGGACGCGCCGGCGAGCGCAAGCAAGACGAGAATCACCGCCACGCTGCGCGGCATCCATCGGGAGAGCCATCCGACGGGAAAGGAGAAGACCACGGCGATGACCACGCCGACGAAAGCGAGCAGCAGCACTTCGCGGGCGAGCCAGGCGGCGGCGATCAGTGCGGCGCCGAGGAGAAGACGGGAGCTGGCTTTCATCGTTCGTGCGATAAGGGCGGGCCATCGCGGCGTCATCTGGCGCGGCCGCGCACTGACCGGAGGTCGACACCGGTGATGACCCCGGCGCGGTTCCGCGCCTCCGACCTGATCGGCTGGAGCGCGGCGCCGCCCGACTACGAGGCGGGCCTGCGGGCGGCGACGGCCACCATCGTCCCGCTCCTGCTCGGCGAATTGACCGGGCGGCCGCAGCTCATCTGGGTGGCGCTGGGCGGATGGCTCGCGACTTTCGCCGATCCGGGCGGGCCTTATCCTCTGCGCGCCTCGGCGCTGCTTGGATTCGCGCTCGCCGGCGGAGCATCGGCGCTGGCGGGCGGACTGTGGGGCGCGCATCCGTGGCTGAGCATCGCCGCGCTTTTTCTCTGGGCCGCGGGCTGCGCGCTCCTGCGCGTCTACGGCGATGCGGCCGGAAGCATCGGGTCGCTGGCGCTGATCGCTTTTGCCATTTCGCTCGGCTCGCCCGCGCCGCTGGAGATCTGCGCGCTGCGCGGATTGTTCTTCGGCGCGGGCACGCTCTGGGCGGCAGCGATGGCGCTGGCGCTGTGGCCGCTGCATCCCTATCGGCCGGTGCGAGCCGCCGTGTCTGCCTGCCACCTCGCGGTCGCCGCGCACATGCGGGAACTGGCAGCCTCGCCGCCTTCCTGGGCGCAGAGCGAGAAGGCGATGCGCAACCGCAGCGCCATCCGCCGCTCGCTCGAGACGGCGCGCGGCATCCTCGCCTCCGTGCGCAGCGCGCGGCGCGGCGAGACCCGCCGCGGCGAGCTCCTCGTCGCGCTCTACGAGGCCGCCGAGCTGGCCATGGGCGATATGGCCGCGCTCTCCGAGGCGCTGCAGTGGCGCGAGCAGATGCCGCCCTGGCTCTCGCGCGCGCTGCGCGAAGCCACCGAAGCCTTCGAGTGGAGCGCGCGAGTAGTCGCGGAAGAGCAGAGCGCTCCGCTTGCCCCGCCTGATCCACCCTCGGAAGACGGCGAGCTGGGCGCGCTCGCGCAGCGGCTCGTCTCGCACGCGCGCCTCGCGGTCGAGGCGGCCGCGGCGCTGCAAGGCGGTTCGCCCGGGCCGCAGGGCGCCTTCGCGCTCGACACGCGCGCCGCGCGGCGATCGCTGCGCGATGCGCTCTCCTTCCGCTCGCTCGAGCTGCAGCATGCCCTGCGGGTCGCGACCACCTGCGCCGCTGCCGCGCTGGTGGGAATGCTCTCGCACCGGCCGCGCTGGTACTGGATCGTCGTCACCGCGGTCATCGTGCTGCAGCCCCATTCGGGTGCGACCCTGCGCAGGGCGATGCAGCGCACCTTCGGCACCGTCGCCGGCGCGATGCTGGGCGCGCTGCTCGCGCCCGTCACGCACACGCCCGGCCGGGCGGCGCTGGTGCTGTTCGCGCTCGCCATCGTGGCGGTGGCGCTGCGCAAGCAGAGCCACGCCATCTACGCGGCGCTGGTGACGCCGCTCTTCGTGCTCATGGCGGAGTCGACCTCGGGCGACTGGCACCTCACCTGGACGCGCGTCTCCTCGACTCTTCTCGGCGGAGGGCTCGCGCTCGTCGGCGCATACGCCTTCTGGCCAGCGCGGGAGCGCGAGCTCTTGCCCGGGCAGATCGCGGCGCTGTTGCGCAAGGTGCGCGCCTATCTCTCCTCCGCGCTCGCCGGCGCGCCTTCGGAACAGGCCAGGCGCGAGGCGGGTCTGTTGCTCGCCAACGCCGATGCCGCTTTCGAGCGCTTCCTCGACGAACCGCACCGGGACGATGAAGTCGAGGCGCTGATGGGGCTCAAGGCGGCTGCGCGCCGGTTGATCGGAGCGATCGCCTCCCTCTCCGCGGCGCCGGGAGAGCTGCATCACGCCGGCGAGCAACTGAGCGACGCTCTCGAATCGCTCGCGGCCGCGAGCGAGGCTCGCCAGGCGCCGCCGCCCTTGCCTCCCTTGCCGCGCACGCCGCAGACCGAGCGGCTGGTGCGGCCGGTGGAGGTGATTCACTCGGCGCTTTCGCGCTTCTTGCAGTGACGGGCGAGAAAATCGCTCATCGTGCGCAGGGTGGCTTCCTCCTGATCGCGATGCGGGCTGTGGCCGCAGTCTTTCAAAAGCTGCACTTCGACGGGCCCGGCCGCACCGCGCCGGATCGCCTCCACCTGTGCGATCGTGCCGTACTCGTCGTTCTCGCCCTGGACGACGAGGAGGGGCGCGCGGATCTGCGGCAGCGAGCTCTCGATGTTCCAGCGGCGGAAGTCGGGATCGAGCCAGGGGCCGTTCCAGCCCCAGAAAGCGGAGTCGACATCCTCGTGCCAGCGCGCCAGCCGCTCGCGCAAAGGCCCGCGCAGATAGGCGACCCGGGCGGCCTCGATGCTGCGCAGGCCGACGTCTTCGGTGAAGACATGCGGCGCTTCCAGGATGAGCGCGCGGGCCGGTGCTCCCGAGCCGGCGTAGAGGATGGCGATGGAGGCGCCGTCGCTGTGCCCGATCAGGACCGGCGCTGGAATGTCCGCCCTTTTCAAGATTTCGGCGAGCAGCTCCGCCTCGTCGTGCATGTAGCGCACCGGCCGCGGCAGCGGCACCGCATCGGAGGCGCCGTACCCGGCGCGGCTGTAGACGAAGGCGCCCAGGCCGGTTGCCTTCGCGAGCTTCTCGGGGAATCCGCGCCAGAGCCCGACGCTGCCCAGGCCTTCGTGAAGGAAGACGAGCACGGGCCCTTCGCGCGGGCCGTGCCACTCCGCTTCCAGCTTGACCCCGCGGACCTCGAGCACGGCGGCGGTTATAGACTGCGCCATGACCCTGCGCACGCGGCTTTGCGACCTTCTCGGGATCGAAGTTCCCATCGTGCAGTCCGGCATGAATCGCATCGCCGGCCCGGACCTGGTGGCGCAGGTCTGCGAGGCGGGCGGGCTCGGCATTCTCGCCGCGCTCGGCCTTCCGCCTGAGACCGTGCGCGAGCAGATCCGCAAGGTCCGCGCGCTCACCCGCAGGCCCTTCGGCGTGAACCTCTGGCTGCTGGAGCCGGGCGGCGCTCCGCCTTCCGAGGAGGCGCTGCGCGGAGCGCAGAAGCAGCTCGACGTCTTCCGCGCCCGCCTCGGAATTGAGCCGCCGGGCGCGCGGCCGGCCGCGCCGCCGATGCACGTCGCGGAGAACCTCGAGGTGATTCTCGAGGAGCGCGTGCCGGTGTTCAGCACGGCGCTGGGCGATCCGGGCCGGGAGCTCGTCGACCGCTGCCATCAGCGGCGCCTGAAGGTGATCTCGATGGTCGCCTCGCTCGAGGAGGCGCTCCTGGTCGAGCGCAGCGGCGCGGACGCCATCGTCGCGCAGGGATTCGAGGCAGGCGGACATCGATCGAGCTGGACTTCTTCCCAGCCGGTGGGTCTTTTCGCCCTCTTGCCGCGCATCGTCGATGCGGTTCGCGTTCCCGTGATCGCTTCAGGCGGAATCGCCGACGGCCGGGGATTGGCCGCGGCCCTCGTTCTCGGGGCGCAGGGAGCGTTGCTCGGTACACGCTTTCTCGCCACCCGCGAATCGACCGCGCCCGACTTCTGGAAGAAGGCGGTGCTCGCTGGCCGCGAGTCGTCGCTCACCAAGGTGCTCACCGGCATGACAGCGCGCGCGCTGCGCAACGACTTCGTCAAGGAATACGAAGCCAGCGGCGCACCGGTGCTGCCGCCCTTCGTTCAGCGCGCGGCAGCGCAGGACGTCTACGAGGCAGCGGCCGCGCGCGGCGAGACCGAGCTGGCCGCGCTCTTCGCCGGGCAGAGCGCCGGACTGATCCACGACCTGCCAGGCGCCGGCGACGTCGTGCGCGCGCTGGTGAGCGAAGCGGAAGCAGCGCTCAGGCGGGCCATGCCCGGGAAAGAATCGCGCTGACGTCGGCGCCTTTGGGGAGCGCGCCGAAGGCGTAGCTCTGCTCGCCGAGGCGCGTGGCGCAGAAGGCGTCGGCGACTGCCGGCGGCGAGTGGCGCACCAAGAGTGATGCCTGCAGCGCGAGCGCGAGTGACTCGACCAGCCGCCGCGCCTGGGATTCCTCCGGCTGCTGGACCTGCGCCAGGACGGTGTCGAGAGCGCGATCGAGATGTCCATCCGCGCCGCGGCCCAGCCGCAGCTCGGCGACCAGCGCCTCGCGCGCCTGCGGCTCTTTCGCCAGCGCGCGCAGCACGTCGAGACAGATGACGTTGCCCGAGCCTTCCCAGAGGGAATTGAGGGGGGCTTCGCGATAGACGCGCGGCAGGATGCTCTCCTCCACGTAGCCGTTCCCGCCCAGGCACTCGAGCGCCTCGGCCGCGTGCGGCGCGGCGCGCTTGCAGATCCAGTACTTGGCGATGGCCGTGGCGATGCGGCGGAAGGGCGCCTCCTCCTTTCCCTGGTAGGAGCGGGCGAGACGCATCATCAGGGCCGTCGCCGCTTCGGATTCGAGCGCGAGATCGGCGAGCACGGCGCGCATGAGCGGCTGCTCCGCGAGCCGCTTGCCGAAGGCGCGGCGATACGCGCAGTGGTGCATCGCCTGCGCGAGCGCCTGGCGCATCATCCCGCTCGAGGCGATGACGCAGTCGAGCCGCGTGTGGTTGACCATCTCGAGGATGGCCTGCAGCCCGCGACCTTCCTCGCCGACGAGCTGCGCCCAGGCGCCGTCGAGCTCCACCTCGGCGGAGGCGTTCGAGCGATTGCCCAATTTGTCCTTCAATCGCTGCAGATGGAATCGATTGCGCGCGCCTTCGGGCGTCCAGCGCGGCAGGAGAAAACAGGAGAGGCCCTTCTCCGCCTGCGCCAGGACGAGAAAGGCGTCGCTCATGGGAGCGGAGCAAAACCATTTATGCCCGGTCAGGAGATAGGCGCCATCGGCCCTTTCGGCGCGCGTGGTATTCGCGCGCACGTCCGAGCCGCCCTGCTTTTCCGTCATCGCCATTCCGATCAACGCGCCGGATTTCTGCGCCGAGGGAATGGAGCGCGGATCGTAGTGCAACGAAGTGATCTTCGCCCCCCAGGGTTCGAGCAATTGTTGCAGCGCGGGGAAGGCCGAATAAGTCATCGAGATCGGGCAGCCGTGGCCGAATTCATTCTGCGAATCGAGCATCATCAGAGCCGCGCGCGCCACCTGCGCGCCGGGCCGCGGATCGCGCCAGGGCAAGGCGTGCACGCCGTGGGAGATGGAGAGGCGCATCAGCTCGTGCCAGGCGGGATGGAACTCGACCTCGTCGATGCGGTTGCCGAAGCGGTCATGGGTCTTCAGGCGCGGCGGATTTGCGTTTGCGAGAAAGCCCCATTCGATTGCCTGCCGCGAAGCGGTGCGGCGGCCGAACTCCGCCACCTCCGTTTCCGCCCAGCCGGCGCCTTCGCGCTGCAGCGCCTCGCGCAGCGCCGCATCGAGCGCGACCGGGTCGTGATCTTCGAGCGGCGGCGGCTGGTTTTGCACCTCGTGCGTCGGCATGCGGGCCAGTGTACCGCTCCTTAGAATGCATGCCCGATGCGAAAGCCGGTCCGCATCGCCGCCATCGCTGGCGGCTCCGTTGCGCTCGCGATCCTCCTCTTCGTCGCGGTGGTGGCGCTCGGCTGCCCGCCGGTCGAGTCGCTGCGCGACTACCGCCCTCCGCAGGCGAGCCTGGTGCTCGATAGCGAGGGAAAGCTGCTCGCGCGCCTCGCGCCCGAGGAGCGCATCGTCGTGCCGCTCGCGGCGATGTCGCCGCTCCTGGTGCGGGTCTTTCTCGCCGTCGAGGACCAGCGCTTCTATCAGCACCGCGGCATCGACTGGCGCCGCGTGGGGGGCGCGCTCTTGCGCGACCTGCGCACGCTCTCCTTCCGCGAGGGCTCGAGCACCATCTCCATGCAGCTGGCCCGCAATGTCTTTCCTGATCGCCTGACCCGGGCGCGCACGCTGCGGCGCAAGCTGGCCGAGATGATCGTCGCCCGGCGGATCGAGACGACCTTCCCCAAGGACCAGATCCTCGAGATGTATTTGAACCAGATCTATCTGGGGAACGGCTACTACGGCGTCGAGGCGGCCGCGCGCGGATACTTCGGCCGGTCGGCGAAAGATCTGACCGCCGTGCAGGCGGCGCTCCTCGCTGCACTCCCCAAGGCTCCGGCGAACTACGATCCGCGCCGCTTTCCCGACGCCGCCCTCAAGCGGCGCAACCTGGTGCTCCGCGAGATGGTCAAGGCCGGCCTGATCGACGCCAACGAGGAGGCGGCGGCGCGCAAGACGAAGTTGCGGCTGCGGCCTCCGGAGGAGGAAGGCGGAGCGCCCTGGTTCGTCGCGGCCGTGCGGCGCGCGCTGCACGATCGCTTCGGCCCCGATGCCGAGACGCAAGGCCTGCGCGTGCGGACCACGCTGGACATCGCCCTGCAGCACACGGCGGAGCGCGAGCTGGTCAAGCAGATCGCCGCCGTCGAAAAAGGAAAGCTGGGCGCCTTCTCCGGCAAGCCCTGCGCCGGGGATGCGGAAGAGTGCCTCGAAGGCCTCTTCGTCGCGCTCGACAGCAGAAGCGGAGACGTGCGCGCGCTGGTGGGCGGCCGCGACTATCGGTTGAGCGAGTTCGACCGCGTCACCCAGGCGCACCGCCAGCCGGGCTCGACCTTCAAGCCTTTCGTCTGGACGGCGGCGTTGCAGGCGGGTGTGCCGATCTCGACGCTGCTCGACACTTCGCAAACGATCGCCGACTACGCTCCGGCCGACGGGCAGACGCCCTCGGACCACCCGCTCAATCTGCGCGAGGCTCTCCGGCTCTCGTCGAACCGGGCCGCGGTGGCGCTGGGCGAACGCATCGGTCTGCAGCCCGTCATCGACGTCGCGCGCTCCTGCGGTATCGCCTCGCCGATCCCGCCCTGGCCGGCGAGCTTTCTCGGGGCGGCCGAGCTGACGCCGCTCGAGCTGATCGCGGCCTTTGCACCGTTCGCCAACGGCGGGCTGCGCCTGGTGCCGCGTTTCATCGACGAGGTGACCAACGCGACCGGCGAGCTGATCTGGCGCGAACCGATCGAGGTGGCCTCCGCGCTGCCCCCCGGGATCTCCTTCCTCATGGCCAGCCTGCTGGCAGAGGTGATCGATCGCGGCACCGGCATCGCTGCCCGCTCGGCGCTCGGCCGGAAGCTGCCCGCGCTGGGGAAGACCGGGACCACCAACGGCGCCCAGGACGTCTGGTTCGTCGGCGCCACTCCCGATCTGGTGGCAGGTGTCTGGCTTGGATTCGACAAGCCGCGGCCCATCGGCCCCGCCGCGACGGGCGGACGGCTGGCTGCTCCGGTGTGGGGACGCATCGTCGCGGCAGACTCGCGAGGCAGGCCCGTGCCAGCGCCGTGGACCGCGCCGGACGGCGTCGAGCAGCACGACATCGATGTGCGTACCGGCGGGTTGGCGACAGACGGATGTCCGCCCAATCAAGTGGCGCGCGAATATTTCCTGCGCGGCACCGCGCCGGCGAACGACTGCTCCGAGCATGCCGGCGGCGTGGCTGGATTTCTCCGGCGTACGCTGGAGGGCATCGGCAGACTCTTCCACTGAGCCGCCATAAAAGTTCTAAGATGCCGCCATGCCGCTCTCGCGCACCCTCAAGCTCGGCATGTCACGCCACCATGGCCGCACGCATGTCGAGGGCTGGGCCGATCTGCTTCCGCGCGCTCTCGCCGTCGGGCTGGGCTCTCCGGTCGTAGGCAACCTCGCCGAAGACTACGAGCAGCTCCTCGCAGAAGTTCTCTCCAGTGCAGTCGACGTGGCCTGGCTGCCCCCGCTCCTGCACGCCCGCGCCGCAGGAAAGGGGGCGCTGCTGGTGGCACTGCCGCAGCGGGGCGGCTGGCTCACCTTCCGCAGCGCGCTCCTGGTGCGCAAGGATGACCCGATCAAGACCTTGGCCGCCTTGCGCGGCATCCGGGCGGCCTGGCGCGATCGCGCCTCCGCCTCGGGATACCTCTTCCCGCGACTCGAGCTGCTCGCGCGCGGTGGCTCCTTCTCCTCGGAGAAATTCTACGGATCGGTCGAGGAAGCGGCGCGCGCCGTGGTGGAGGGCGAGGCCGATCTCTGCACCTGCTTCGTCAGCGATGCCGCCCGCGACAAGGAGAAGGCCGCCGCCGAGATCGAGAAGTCGCTCGCTGCGTACAGCGGCAAGCTGCGCGTCCTGCACGTGACCGATCCCATTCCGCCCGACGGCTTCGTCGTGGCGGCGCGCGTCCCCGACGACGAGCGGGCGGCCATCGCGGCAGCGCTCCTGGGAATGCACAAGACCCCCGAGGGTCGCAAGGCGCTGGAAGTCGTGCTGCAGGCCGACCGCCTCGCGCCGGTGAACGACGCACTCCTCAAGTCGCTCAAGTCCTGGGCGGGGGCCGCGACCGCGCGCAGCTAACTGCAGTGCTCAAGAGCCGTGCTCGAGCTCGTGCTGGTGTTCGTTCCCGCTAGTCGAGCTCGTGCACGAGCTCGATGTCGGGCACGATTGTCGAGCACGAGCACGAGCTCGCTTGTTGGTATTGCGGCTGCGCTCAGGCGTGCTGGTGCGGTTCTTCTTTCGTGATCCCGCGGGTCGGGTCCCCTCCGCGCACCGGACCCTCGGGCCGGTATTCGAGCTGGTAGATGCGGATGAGCGAGAGCAACACCGCCACCGCCACCGGTCCGAGGATGATGCCGAGGATGCCGAAGGCCTCGATGCCGCCGAAGATGGCGATGAAGACGAGCAGGTCGTTCATCTTCATCCGCGTGCCTACCAGTTTCGGCCGGAGGATGTAGTCGGCGATGAAGACGACGACGAAAAGGCTCCAGGCGAGAAGGCCGAGACCCTTCGCGATGTGGCCGGTCGCGATCATCACCACCGTCACCGGCGCCCAGATGAGTGCCGTGCCGACCGCGGGCAGGATCGACGCCACTCCCGTCAGTGCCGCCCACACGACCGGGCTGTCGACGCCGAAGATCCAGTACCCGACGCCCGCGGTCACGCCCTGGTAGAGGGTCATGATGCCGGTGGAGAAGAGCATGGCTCTCGTCACGTCGCGCACGTCGCGGACGATCTGCTCCACCTGCCCGTTGGGCAACGGCAACACCTGCACCAGCCAGTGGGTGCCTTCGCTCCCCTCCTTGAGCAGGTAGTAGCTGGTGATGGCGGTGAAGACGAAGACGAAGATGACGGTGAAGAGACCCGCCACGATGCTCGTCACCTGGCGGCCGAGGAAGGTTGCGACGTTGCGCGCCAGCTCGGCGACGCGCGCCTGGAGGTTCTCGGGCTGCAGCCCGAAGCGCTGGAGAAAGTGGACGAGGCTGTCTCCCAGGACGCCGACGGTGCCGTTCGCCGCGTAGCGCTGCGAGATGCTGTTGGCGGCGTCGATGACGCGGTGTCCGACCACCAGCACGACGAAGGCGACCAGCGCCACGAGCACGGTCATGACTCCGGCGGTGACGAGCGCGGCGGGCAGCCCCGGATGGCGCCGGCCGAGCTTGCGCAGGAGCTTCTCGTGCAAGGGAAAGACGCCCACCGCGATGACCAGGCCGAGGAAGACCGGTACCCAGATGGGCTCCAGCGTGCGCCAGAAGAGGTACGCCGCAACCGCGAAGAGGACCAGGAAGGTCGACCGCTGCAGCCGCGTACGCTCGGAGAGCGGCATTCTCATTCGTCCTGAGGTAGGCATTGGAGTGAAATTCGCCAACCCGCGTCACGTAATTCGTCATTTGCGAGACGCTCCGGTCCGGAGTAGACCAGCGCCCTTCCAGAAGAGAGGGTCCATGTTCGCGACACTTGCACTGCTCGTCGGCGCAGCTCCGTTGCCGCAGATCGCTTTCGAGAAATATCGATTGCCCAACGGCCTGACGGTCATTCTCTCCCAGGACCATCGCGCGCCGGTGGTGGCGGTGGACGTCTGGTACCACGTCGGCGCGGTCGACGAGCGCAAGGGGCGGAGCGGATTCGCCCACCTCTTCGAGCACCTCATGTTCCAGGGGTCGAAACACCTGCACGGCGACGAGCGGACCGTCTTCGCCATGCTCGAGCGCAACGGCGCGACCAACCTGAACGGCACCACCGAATGGGACCGCACCAACTACTTCGAGACCATGCCGGCGGACCGGCTCGAGCTGGCGCTCTGGCTGGAGAGCGATCGGATGGGGTTCCTCCTCGACACCGTCGATCAGAAGAAGCTCGACACGCAGCGCGACGTCGTGCGCAACGAAAAGCGGCAGAGCATCGAGAACGTGCCTTACGGCAAGGCGGAGGAACACCTGGTCGAGCTGCTCTATCCGCAGCCCAATCCTTACTATGGATACGTCATCGGGTCGCACGAAGATCTGGTGGCCGCTTCCCTCGAGGACGTGAAGGATTTCTTTCGCACCTACTATGCGCCCAACAATGCGTCGTTGGCGATCGTCGGGGATTTCAAGACCGCCGAGGTGAAGCCGCTGGTGGAGAAGTACTTCGGCCCCATCGTGCGCGGGCCGCAGAAGCCGCCCGTCACGGCGCGCACCGAGCCACACCTCAAGGAAGCGCGCGAGACGATGACCGACCAGGTCCAGCTCGCCAAGATCCTCATGGCCTGGGTGGGACCGAAGCCGCTCGAAGGATCAGCCGTCAATGCGCTCATGCGCGTGCTCGCCGGCGGCAAGTCGAGCCGCCTCTACCACGACCTCGTCTACGAGAAGAAGATCGCCCAGGACGTGAGCGCCTCCTGGGACCCGGCCATGCAGCTGGGCGGCATCATCGAAGTGACCGCCACCGTGCAGGCGGGCCGTTCGCCGCAGGAGGTGGAGGCCGCGCTCACCGACGAGATCAAGCGGCTGCGCGACCAGCCGCCCGCCGCGGCCGAGCTCGATCGCGCCAAGCGAAACGTCGAGGCGCAGCTCTTCACCGCGCTGGAGAACGTCGGCGGCTTCGGCGGCAAGGCGGACCAGCTCGACTACTACGAGATGTGGGCGGGCGACCCCGGATACTTCTCCAGGAACCTGCAGGCCTTTCTCGACGTGACTCGCGAGGAGGTGCAGAAGGCCGCGCAGCAGTTCATGCGGGAGGAGCAGCGGGTCGTGATCACGGTCGTGCCCGAACAGAAGCAGGCGGCGGGAGGTGGCAAGTGAAGAAGCTCGTCGTCGTCGCAGCGCTGATCGGCTGCGCATCGAATCCGCCGCGGGCCGAAGCGCCGGCAGCACCGGCTGCGCCGCCGGCCGTGACTGCCGACGCGGATTATCGTCTGCAAGCTCCTGCGCCCGGCGCCCCCGTGCAGTTCAAGGCGCCCATCCCCAAGCAGTTCAAGCTGCACAACGGCCTGCCCGTCTATCTGATCGAGCGCCACGAAGTTCCGCTCGTCAGCGTCGTCGTCGCCGTCCGCTCCGGCGCCGACACCGAGCCGCGCGGCAAGGCCGGCCTGGCTTCGCTCGCGCTCGATCTGCTCGACGAAGGCACGCCGACCCGCGACGCCGCCGCCGTGGCCCGCGACTTCGAAGACCTTGCCGCGCGCTACCGCACCCAGACCGATGCCGATTCCTCCGGCGTCGGCGTCACGGCGCTCGCCAGCACGATCGACCCGGTGCTGGCGATCTTCTCCGACGTGGTTCTCCATCCCGCTTTCCGCGAGGCCGATGTGGAGCGCGTGCGCGTCGAGCGCCTCGGCGCCATCGCCCAGTCGCTCGACGATCCAGCCTCGGTGGGCCAGCACGTCCTCTCGCGCGTCCTCTTCGGCGAGCAGCACCCCTGGGGTTTCCCGGCCGAGGGCACGGCGCAATCGGTCAAGGCGATCACCCGCCAGGATCTGATCGCCTGGCACCAGGCCTATTTCCAGCCGGAGAACGCTGCGATCTTCGTCGTGGGCGACACCAGCGAGAGCGCGCTCATTCCGCTCTTGGAGAAGAGCTTCGGGGGCTGGAAGAATTCCTCCGCGCCGAAACCCACGCCGCGCAAGCCGCAGCTGGCCGGGCCGCGCACCATCTACGTGGTCGACAAGCCGGACGCCCCGCAGTCGCAGATCTGGATCGGCGAGATCGGCGTGTCGTCCACCGCGCAGGACATCTTTCCCGTGCGGGTGATGAACACCGTCCTCGGCGGCAGCTTCAACTCGCGCCTCAACGGCAATCTGCGGACAGAGCACGCCTGGTCGTACGGCGTGTTCAGCTTCTACGATACGCATCGCGAGGCGGGGCCCTTCGTCGCTGCCGGCGGCGTGGTGAGCGACAAGACCGCCGAGGCGCTGGGCGAGTTCATCAAGGAGCTGCAGCGGATGAAGAGCGGCGAGGTCACCGACGCGGAGCTCAGCGACGCGAAGGAGTCGCTGGTGCGGGCCATCCCCGCGCTCTTCGTCAGCGACGACGCGACGGCCGTGGCCTACGCGCGTGCCTGGGCGCATGGCCTGCCTGCCGATTATTACGCGTCCTATCAGCAGCGCGTGCAGGCAGTGGGCAAGGAGGAGGTGGCGAAGGCGGCGCGCGATCGGCTGCACCCGGACACGATGGCGATCGTGGTCGTCGGCCCGCGCAGCGCCATCGAGCAAAAGATCGCGGGGCTCAAGCTCGGGAAGGTGGAGCTGCGCGACGCGACGGGAGAGGCGAGCGCCGCCGCAGCTGCGGCGAAGGCCGGCAAGTAGCTTACTTCCGCTCCAGCCGCTTCTGCTCCTTCATCGTCCGTTCCGCAAGATCGAGGAATGCGTAGAGCAGTGCATGGAGCTTGGTGGGATCGCCGACGCCTTCGAACCGATCCTCGCGGATGCGGTACGCAAGCCAGTCCTTGTCGGTCGCGCCTTCCTTGTAAGGCGCGAGCGTCAAGCCCGACAGGGGCGTGCCGGCCAGGTCGATGTGCACGTTCCAGCCCGGGGCGTCCTTGAGGGTCTCGATCTTCACGCCGAGCGAGAGATCGCGCCCGCGCTCGCACTGCGCCTTGTGCCAGGCCTGGATGCGATCGAGCACGTCCATGGGCGGATCCTAGAACGCATTTGCCAACCTTCAAACTTCAGCGCCTTCCGCTCTCCTGCAGAGCGCGGCGCAAGCCCTCCGCGACGCGCACCACCGGCCCGCCATGAAACGAGGGCGCATCGCCCCAGCGCGCGCCGGGCGGAAAGACTGCGACGAAGTCCCAGACGATCTCGCCGTCCGGATCCGACCACGGCTTCTTGCGCAGCTCATCGGAGAGCGCGCGGTGGGCGTCCCAGAGTTGCGAGGCGCGAGTCACCCGGGAGGAGGTCGAGGCAGTCGGCGGTCCGAAGTCCGTCGTCAGCACCGGTTCCCAGACCACCCAGGCGCGCGCGCCTGGCGCATCGCGCAGCGCCTCTTCCAGTGCGGAGGACCCCCGCACGCAAGTGGTTCAGGTGGGCGAGAGCAGCGCCAGGACGCGAGTGCGCCCTGCTTCCGCATCGAACTCCGCGCGCAGCCGCGACACCTCGAGCGGAGCGACGTGCGCCCGCGCTCCGACCAGCAAGGGTAGCCGGGACGCCCCGAGGAAGAGAGCAAAGCCGCTGAGCGCGAGCGCCAGGACCACTGCGATCTTGCGCATTCGCGGTGTGTACCATGACGGTACTTTCATCGGTCGGCGAGGATCTCCCGCGCTGCGCGCCGGCCAGTCTCGATCGCTCCGTGCACGGTGCCGCACGCGCCCTGGAACTCCGTCGCTTCGCCGGCGAAGAAGAGCGGGCCGACCCGCTCTGCGAGCTCCCGCTGCGCCTTCATCGCGCCCACCGGCACCCAGCTGTACGCCCCGCGCGACCACGGGTCGTCTTGCCACTCGAAAACTCGCGCGTCGACGGGCTCGACGGGTTTTTCCAGCGCCGCGCGGAGCGAGCGCACCGCCGCGGCGACCGCATCTTTTCCCCGCAGCGCGAGCGCTTTCCGGCTGGCCGCCCAGCCGATCAAGACCGGCGCGCGCGAAGGCAGGGGCCGCCAGAAGGTGGGAACCTCTCCGCCCGCCTGGAGAAAGGCGAGGTCGCGCGGCCAGAGCGGCTTTTCGAAGAGGAGGGCGACTTTGACCACCGGGCCCATCGCCAGCCGCGAGATGGAGAGCAATTTCCTCTGCGGAAGCGGCGGCACGAAGCGCACCGTGCTCTTTTGCAAGACCCCGAGCGGCAAGGTGACGACGGCGCATTCCGCAGAGAGCGAGCCGCGCGCCGTCAGCGCCTCGACACCCTTGCGACTCCAGCGCAGCTCGAGCACCGGCGAGTTCAGCTCGACGCGCAGCCCCCGCGAAAGCCGCTGCGCCACCCGGTCGTATCCGCGCGGCAGTCGCGCGATGCGGTCGCCGCCGATCTTCCGCGCCGCTTCCATCTGCTGCAGGATCGCCTTGACGCTGGCGCGATCGAGCCGCGCGGCGTTGAAGCCCTCGACGAAGGCGGCCGCCATCGAGCGCTCCTCTTCGCTGGTACGCAATCTCCAGCGCAAGGTGCGGAAGGCGTCCTCCACCGATCGATCGCGCAGCGGCCGGAGCGATGGAAGCTTTTCCTGCACCGACTCCCACAGCTCATTGCCGGGGCGGAGGCCGGCGAGATACTGTCGTCCCTTCACTTCGCGCCGGTCGTTGCCACTCAGCGCCTTGAGCGGTGGCGGCTTGCCGTGGATGAACTCCGCGCCCGCCTCGAGCGGCACCGGCCAGCCGGCGATTCGCACCGTGTGTACCCGGCCGCCGATGCGATCGCGCGCCTCGAGGACCAGAACGCTGTGCCCGGCAAGGTGCAGCGCGCGCGCCGCCGCGAGCCCCGCCACGCCGGCGCCGATGACGAGGACGTCCATGGGAGGGATAGACCAGGACACATCCATGGCAACCTGTCCGCGCGCTTTAGCGGGTGGGGCAACTGCGCGGGGCAGCGCAAGCGCAAGCACCATCCAGGAAAAAGCGCCAGTAGCCGCCGGCGCATCTCATCGACGAGCCGAGCGAGGGTGCATCGCAGCATCGGCCGTAATCGCAGACGAGCCCGTCGGAGGAGCAGGGCGTGCCGAGGCGAGGCCGCGGCGTGGGACAGCCAGCGGCCACGTCGCTGCGCGGGCGGCAGTGCATGAAGCCGCCGAAGCCGCCATCCGTCGCACAGGTCAGGCATCCGCAAATGGCATCGGTGTAGAGGCAATTCGCAACACCGGGCGTGCACGCAGAGCCCTCCACCACCTCGAGGCTGCTCCTCGGACAAGCCGTCGGATTGGTGCCGCAGCCCGACTGCGGCGGAATCACGATCCAGTGAAGCGGCGTCGAGCCTGTCTCGGTCGCGCAGTCCACGAGCGTGGTGCAATCGGTGTTGCCATCACCGCCATACTCGCAGGCGTGGACATATGGATCGGGAAACGGGCACGCCGCGCCGGCCGTCGGGACATTTGCGGGGCACGGCCCTTCGTTTGCGGTCCCGCTTCCTCGGCAACCGCCGAGGAGAAGAAGGATCACAAGTCCAAAGCCAGACAAAGGACGCATTGGGAACCCGTAGCCAAGGCCAACCTAGCCGACCAGCTCGCGACCGCGCTGAGAGCTACAGACGGAAATTGTGGATTCGAACGGTTGCGATGCGCTCCAAGCGAGTCGCGCCAGAGTGGGTTTGCTGGCATCCTCCGCTCGAATGCGCATCCTCCTCGCCCTGCTCCTCGCCGCCGCTTGCACGCGCGGCGAGGCGGCCGCTCCCCGGCGGCGCGTCGCTCTCGCCCCCTGCCGCCTCAAGGGAACGGGACTGCCTGCGCAATGCGGCGCGCTGCGGGTTCCCGAGGACCGCGCCCATCCGCGCGGCCGGCAGATCGATCTCAAGCTCGCCGTGGTTCCCGCCTTGGCACGCGCGCCGGCGCCCGATCCGCTCTTCCTCCTCGCGGGGGGCCCCGGTCAGTCTGCGCTCGAGGCGCTGGGCCCGCTGCTCGGCGCCTTCGAGCGATTGCATCGGACGCGCGATCTGGTGCTGGTCGATCAGCGCGGCACAGGGTCGTCTCATCCGTTGCGCTGCGACCTCCATCCTCCCGAGGCGCCCCTCGCAGAGAAATTCGCCAGCGACGGGCTGGAGGAGGAGCGCTTCCGAAAATGTCTGCAAGGCTACGACGCCGACCCGCGCCTCTACACCACCACCATCGCCATGGAGGACCTCGACGAAGTGCGCGAGGCGCTCGGCTACGATCGCATCGATCTCTGGGGCGGATCCTACGGAACGCGCGCCGCGCTCATCTACCTGCGCGAGCACGCGGCGCACGCGCGCGTCGCCATCCTCGACGGAGTGGCGCCCCTGGCGCTGCGGCTGCCGGCCACCTTCGCCCGCGACGGGCAGCGATCGATGGATCTGCTCTTCAAGCACTGCGCCGAGGAGAAGGCCTGTGCGACGGCCTTCCCCGACCTGCAGCGCCGGCTGACCGATCTGCTCCGCGAGCTGCAGGCGCATCCGGCGCGCACGCACGTCAATGATCCGGTCAACGGCCAGCCCGCCGAGGTGGTCATCCACCGCGACGTCTTCGCCTTCGGGCTGCGGGGCATCCTCTACCAGCAGGATTTCGCCAGCCTGGTGCCGCTCATCGTCGACCGCGCCGCGCGCGGCGATTTCGCCCCCTTCGTCGCCGCCACCGCCGGCCTCGATCAAGGATTCTCGCGCACGGTCAGCCTGGGCCTGCTCTTCTCCGTGCTCTGCGCCGAGGACATGCCCTTCGTGCAGCCGGAGGAGATCGACGAGCTCTCGCGCGGGACCTTCCTCGGCCCGCAGCTGGCGCGCGACTTCATGCGCATCTGCAGCTTCTGGCCGCGCGGATCGATCCCGCCCGGTTTCCGCGAGCCCGTGCGCTCGGACAAGCCGGTGCTCTTGCTCTCGGGCGAGCTCGATCCGGTCACGCCGCCAGAATGGGCCGAGCAGGCGAGGAAGACGCTCCCCAACAGCCTGCACCTGGTGGTGCCGGGCGTGGGCCACGGCGCGAGCGCGGAAGGATGCGTGCCGCAGCTGATGGCGAAGCTCGTCGAGCAGGGAAGCCTGGCCGGCATCGACGGCAACTGCCTGCGACCGCTGCGGCGGCCGCCTTTCTTCGTCACTTTCGCGGGGCCTTCGCCGTGATCGAGGTGCGCGGCTTGCACAAGGAATTCGGTCCGGTGGTGGCGGTCGACGACGTCTCCTTCTCCGCCGCCGATGGAGTGGTCACCGGCCTGCTCGGTCCGAACGGCGCCGGCAAGACCACCACGTTGCGCATCCTCACCACGCTGATCGTGCCCGACCGGGGCAAAGCGCTCATCGACGGGCAGGACGTGGCGCTCGATTCCATCGAGGCGCGCAAGCGCATCGGCGTTCTCCCCGACGCTCGCGGGCTCTATCCGCGGCTGACCGCGCGCGAGCACGTGCGCTACGCCGCCGAGTTGCACGGGATGAACGGCTCCGGCCTCACCAGCCGCATCGCGGAGCTGCTCGACCTGCTCGACATGCGTTCCATCGCCGACCGCCGCGTCGAGGGGTTCTCCCACGGCGAGCGGGTCAAGGTCGCGCTCGCCCGCGCGCTGGTCCACGGCCCGCGCAACGTCATGCTCGACGAGCCCACCAACGGCCTCGACGTCCTCTCGACTCGCGCGGTGCGCGACTTGATCCGGCGCCTGCGCGATCAGGGAAAGTGCGTCCTCTTCTCCAGCCACGTCATGCAGGAGGTGAGCGCGCTCTGCGACCGCATCGTGGTCATCGCGCGGGGGCGCGTGGTGGCCGAGGGCACGCCTGACGAGATCAAGGCGCGCGCCGGCAAGGACAATCTCGAAGAAGCTTTCGTTTCGGTCATCGGCACCGACCAGGGGCTCGTGCAATGAAGCTGGCCTCCGTCATCTTCCGCAAGGAGCTGAAGGACCACGCGCGCGACCGCCGCTCGATCCTCTCCAGCCTGCTCGTGCCGCTGCTCGGGCCGCTCACCTTTCTCGCCATGTTCAGCGTCATCGCCTCCTGGATGCGCGAAGACCGGCCGCTGATCGTTCCGGTCGCGGGAGCGCAGAACGCGCCCAACTTGATCGCCTTCTTGCAGCGTCACGGCGCCATCGTCGAACCGGCGCCGCCGGACTACGAAGCGCAGGTGCGCGACGGCAAGCTCGACCTCGCCATCTCGGT
This sequence comes from Deltaproteobacteria bacterium, assembly GCA_005879315.1. GTDB lineage: Bacteria > Myxococcota > Myxococcia > Myxococcales > 40CM-4-68-19 > 40CM-4-68-19. The sequence continues at coordinate 19,717 of VBLC01000076.1, forward strand.
CCCCGAGGACTACGGCAAGGAATTCGAGGCGGGGCGCAGCGCGCCGGTGCAGATCGTCGAAGACAGCTCGCGCACCAAGAGCAGGCCCCAGGTCATGCGCGCGCGGCGCATCCTCGAGGCCTACAGCCGGCGCACCAGCGCGCTGCGGATGATCGCGCGCGGAATCAGCCCGGTCCTGGTCGCGCCTCTGGAGCTGACCAGCGTGGACCTGGCCACGCCGGAGAAGACCGCTGCCAACGTGCTCGGCATGATGCCGCTCTTCCTCCTCATGGCCGTGTTCATCGGTGGCCTGCACGTCGCCATCGACTCCACGGCCGGCGAGCGCGAGCGCGGATCGCTCGAGCCGCTGCTGGTGAATCCGGTGTCTCCCTCGGCCGTGGTCACCGGGAAGTGGCTTGCGACCATCGCCGCCACCTTGCTCGCGCTGGCCATCGCGCTGGCGGGATTCGAATTCGCCATCGCCCGCGTGCCTCTGCAAGACCTGGGTATCAAGTTCAGGCTCGGCTCGCAGGAGGTGATGGGGCTCCTCGCGGCGGTGGTGCCGCTGGCCCTCTTCGCCGCCGCGCTGCAGATCACCCTCGCGCTCTTCGCCCGCACCTTCAAGGAAGCGCAGACCTATCTCTCGGTGCTGATGCTGATCCCCATGATGCCGGCGATGTTCATCTCGCTGCAGCCGATCAGAGCGACGCTGCCGATGATGGTGGTGCCGGTCTTCGGCCAGACGCTCTTGATGAGCGACGTGCTCCGCGGCGAGCCGGCGCCCGCGCTCTGGTTCGCCATCGCCGCGCTGACCTCGGCGCTGTGCGCGGCGCTGCTCTTGACCTGGGCGGCGCGGCTGTTGCGCAGCGAGAAGATCGTCTTCGGCCGGAGCGGCGGGGCCTGAAGGATAGAATGAACGCCGAAGCAGAGCCTGAAGCGGGAAAGGGAAAGGGAAGGGGCCGCAGGCGCGCGCCAACGCCTGCGGCGTTGGCGACGGCGGCCACGACTAGCGCTTCTTTCGACCTGCGGCCTTGCGCGCCGGCGCGCGCCTTCGCGGCGGAGGCTTCTTCCGCGTCGGTTTGCGCGTCGCCTTGCGCGCCGCGGCTGGCGCGCGCCGGGCCTTGCGCTCGGCTCGCCTTCCCCAGGAAGTGGGCCGCGCCGCCGCTGCTTTGAAGACCTGCTTGCTCCCTTTGATGAAATATTTTGTCAGCGGCTTCAGGTAGTGCTCCATCCAGCCTTTTTCATATCTCTTTGCTTTATCGGCGGGCACGTCCGAATGCTTGATGCGCACGCGCGTCCCGCCCCGCGCCGCCTCGAATTCCACCACCAGCCGCGAGTCGCGCGACTCCGGCGCGAACTCGCTCGTGCGCCAGGTCTGCACGATGCGCTTCGCCGCGTCCAACCCGAGGATGATCCCGTGCATGTATCCATCCCAGGCGATGAATCGCCCGCCCGCCCAGGGTTCGACCAGGGCCTCGCCGCCGCCGGTGAACGCGGCGTGCTCGCGCGAATCCATCCAGGCGGCAAAGACTCGTTCCGGCTCGGCGGGAACGACCGCCTCCACTTCGAACGAATCGGCCATTTCATTTTTCATTCTGATCGAATGAATCCCTCAATTCCACTTTTAGGTTTGACGAAATGACAGGGTTGCGCTCGGATGCGCCATGCCTGGCGCCTTGACCGCCCGCGGCACGACTGCCCCCGCGGTCTTCGCCCACAACAGCTATACGCTCGTACGTCCTCTGTTTTCCTGGCGCCGGGTCTCGTAGGAGGAATGCTTGGAGGTCAAAGGATTCGAGGTACTCGGCGATCAGCGCGTGGGCGAGGGCGGCGCGCTGCGCATTCGCCGTCTGCGGCTGAGGCTGGTCTTGTCCGACGGATCGCGCACCCATGAAGGCGTCTGGGACTACGTGGAGCGGCCGATGGGTCTCGACGCCGTCGTCCTCTTGCTCTGGCATCGCCGGGACGACGGACAGATCGAAGTGCTCCTGCGCTCGGGCGCTCGCGTGCCGTTGCACTTCGGCCGGCCGCATCCGCCGCGGCAGATGCTTTTTCCCGAGCTCGTCGCCGGAATCCTCGAGCCGGGCGAAGAAAGCGAAGCCGCGATTCGCCGGCGCGCCTGCGACGAGGCGATGGAGGAGGCGGGAGTGCGGATCGATCCCGCTGCGGTCGAACGGCTGGGGCCGCCGCTCTTTCCCACGCCGGGAATGTGCGCCGAGCAATTCCATTTCGTCGCCGCCCGGGTGCAGGACAAATCCGCGCCGCCCCCGCGGGGCGACGGCTCGCCTTTCGAACAGGGGGCGCGCCTCGACTGGATCGACCTGGACGAGGCGCTCTCCCGCTGCGCGCGCGGCGAGATCGAGGACATGAAGACCGAGCTCGGGCTGCGCCGACTGCGCGAGCAGCTGCGCTGACGTCGCCCTGCGTCAATCCCGCGCAGCACCGCGGCAAATTGACATATCCAACTGGCTGCGCCGTTGAAACCAGCGCACGCTTCGCGTCACCAGTGGATGAAGTCGCAAATGCCCCAGGCGCGCGACAGGACTTCCGACCAGGAGCTGCTGTCGCGCGCGCGGGCGGGCGATGCGGAGGCATTCCGGGTGATCTTTCATCGCGAAGCGCCGGCCGTGCGCAGGTTTCTCGGCGATCTCTTGCGCGACGACTCCGCCGCAGACGAGGGAACGCAAGAGACGTTCGTGCGCGCCCACCAGCGGCTCGGCACCTTGCAGCAGGCGGAGAAGCTGCAGAGCTGGCTCTTCGGCATCGCCCGCATGGTTTTTTTCGAGCACTTGCGCCGCAAGCGCCGCGATGCGGTGCCGCAGGACTCCGGGGACCCGGTCGAGATCGACCGCGCGCCGGGGCCCGAAGAGGTGCTGCTCGCCAGCGAAGCCGACCAGGTCCTCGACGGCGCGCTCGCGACCCTCTCGCAGGAGCGGCGCGCAGCGCTGGTGCTGCGCCTCGATCACGGCCTCGGCTATCCCGAGATCGCGGAGACGATGGGTTGGTCGCTGCAGAAGGTGAAGAACGAGATCCACCGCGCCCGCCTGCAGCTGCGGCAGCGGCTTCAGGCGTATCTGGAGGGCGCGGCATGAGCGGGCATGTTCCCCTCGAGGAGATGGAGGCGCTGGCGCTCGGGGAGCTCGAGCCCGCGCCGGCAAAGGAGATCGAAGCGCACGCCGGCTCCTGTGCAGCCTGCGCGCGCGAGCTGGCCCTCATCCGCGCCGAGCAGGGTTTGTTCGCCCGCCGGTCCCAGCCTTCCATCGATGCGCTCTGGCCGGGAGTGGCCGCGCGCATCGCCCGAGAGCCGCGGATCCATCGGCCGCACTGGGCGCGGCGCATCGCCCTGGCGGCGGCAGGAGCGGCAGCTGCCGCGGCGCTCCTCTTCGCGCTGCGGCCCGCAGCGGTCAGGGCGCCGCTTGCGCAGGAGGCGGCGGCGAGCGAGTCCAAGCGCGCCATCGCCGATGCGCTCGCCACGCTCGATCGCGCCGAAGCCGATTACCGCCGTGCCGCCGTCGTGCTCGAGTCCGAATACGCCGCAGCCCGCAAGAACCTCGACCCCGAGCTGGCCCGCCGCTGCGACGAGACGCTGGCGCGGGCGAGAAGCAACCTCGGCGACGCCAGGACGCTGGCCGCGCAGGACGTCAACGCCCGCCTGCGCGTCCTCGAGGGCTATGCCGGATACCTGCGCTCCTTGCGCAGCGTCGTGGAGCAGTCCCAGGAGGCAAATCCGTGATCCGCATCGTGCTGTTGGCATCGTTGATCGCGCTGGCTGCGGAAGCGAAGCGTCCGGCGCTTCCGCCCAGGCCGCCCGAGCCGCCGCGGGCGTCGGCGCCGCCTCCTCCGCCAGATCCGGATGACGACTGCGACGCGGACGCTGCGGAGGTGTACGTCGTCGGTCCCGAGGTGCAAGTCGACGTGCCCGGCGTCCACGTTCGCGTTCCGGACGTGCACGTCCATCTCGGGCAGATGCTCTCGCGCGCATTCACCAGCAGCGGAGGAACCCCCGCGCCGGACGACGACGAAGATTCCGACCAGGACGAGGACCAGCCCGAGGAGCGCGACGAGAACGGCAGCAAGGTCCGCATCTACCGGCTCCAGACCATGAAGCGCGATCTGCGGCGCATGCAGCAGGACATGCGGAAGATGGTCCGCGGCCGCCACGACGACGACGACGACTGGGACAGGGAAGGCGGCGCACAGGCGCACGGGACCGGAAGCGCTGCTTTGTCGGTCAACGGGCCGGTGCTGTTCCGGCTGAGCGCGCACGCGGGCGACGTGGAGATCACCGCCACCGATCAGAAGAAGGTCAGCGCGACGCTCACCGATGCGCCTGCCGAGAACATCTCGCTGCGGCTTTTCGGGGATCGGGTCGAGGTTTCTTTCCGCGGCCGCAGCCAGATGCGCCGCGGAAAGCTGCATGTCGAGTTGCCGCGCGGGAGCCGCGTCGATCTCAACTCCATGTCCGGCGACGTCACCGTGCAGAAGCTTTCCGGCGAGGCGCGCATCCGCACCATGTCGGGCGACGTCAAGCTCTTTGGAGTGGCCAAGGCCGACGTGCAGACCATCTCCGGCGATGCCCGCATCGACGACGCGAGCGGACCGGTTCGGCTGCATACCGTCTCTGGCCATGCGGTCGTCACCAGCAGCAGCGCCACGCCGCAGCTCGAATTCCAGTCCGCCTCCGGCGATCTCGACTGGTCGGGCCTCTGCGCCCGCGACTGCCACGTCAGCGCCGAGACCGTCTCCGGAGTCGTGCGCCTCGCCGTCGACTCGCGCAGCTCCTTCGAGCTCAGCTACACCTCGCACACCGGCGAGTTGCGCGACGAGATCAACCTGGCGGTCAAGCACTCCCCCAAGCGCAAGCACGGCCTGATGGGCGGCTGGCTCGAGGCGACGTACGGGAAGGGCGAGGGCGTGATCGAAGCCGACGCCTTCTCGGGAAACCTGGTGGTGAAGAAGAAGTAGGGCCTTCGGCCCGCCAGCCCGCCCGGTGGTCGTCGCGAGAGGCCCTCGCGCGCCATCCTGTCCAGTTGCCTGTGTGGGCGTCTCGTCCCCAGCTTGGGAGGACATCCACAGCCGGGGGAATTCACACCATGCTCAAGAAACTGGTCATCGCTCCGTTCGCTGCTCTTCTTCTGGCGGGTGCCGCGCGCGCCGCGCCGCTGCAAACCTTGACGCTGCGCAACGATCCGCAGGTGGCCGACAAGGGCCTCCATGCCGACATCGTCGAAGTGCAGACGCACCGCTCGCCGGGCGCCGTCATCGCCACCGACGCTCTCTACGGCGGCATTGCCGGCCTCGCCATCGGCGCGGGCATCGCGCTCCTCGAAGGCAGCAACAACTGGTGGCGCGATCTCTCGATCGGCGCCGGCGCTGGCCTGCTCATCGGCGGCATCTTCGGCGCTGTCGATGCGGCCTCGATGATGGACCGCCAGTATCACGATCGCGGCTTCAGCCGATCGGCGGGCCTGGGCGGACATTTCTAAGCCTTCGCGACAAGGAGGTGGCGTGTCGCCGGGCAGCCGGCGACACGCTTTTTTTCGCCCGGCGCGCGAGGTTGACGGGGCGCGACCCCTGCTGTTAGAGCCGTCTCGAAAGCCGGGGTGCAAGGCATCGTGCGCATCGTCCACGCGGCGCGGACAGACGTCGGGATGAAGCGGGACAACAACGAGGACAACCTCCTCGTCTATCCCGAGCAGCACCTCTTCTGCGTTTTCGACGGGATGGGCGGCCACGCCGCTGGCGAGGTGGCGAGCGGCATCGCCGTGCGCGAGATCAAGGAATTCTTCGAGCTGACCGGCAAGGATCCCGACGCCACCTGGCCCTTCAAGGACGACCGGGCCCGCACCTACGACGAGAACCGCCTGGTCACCGCCATCAAGCTCGCCAACGCGCGCATCATGGAGGCGAGCGAGCAGGACACCACCAAGAAGAACATGGGTACCACCTGCGTGACGCTGCTCTTCGGCGAGCGCAACGGCGAAGTGCGCGTGCTGGTGGCGCACGCCGGGGACAGCCGCGGCTACCTCTTGCGGGACAACAAGCTCAAGCGCATCACCGTCGATCATTCGCTGGTCGAGGAATACCTGCGCATGGGCAAGATCAGCGAGGAGGAAGCGAAGAACTTCCCGCAGAAGAACATCATCCTCCGCGCCCTCGGACAGCAGCGCCAGGTCGACGTGGAGATCAACGCCCACGATCCGCGCCCCGGCGACCTCTTCATGCTCTGTTCCGACGGCCTCTCCGGAATGGTCGAGGACAAGTTCATGGAGTCGATCCTGCTCAAGCAGTCGGGAAACCTCGAGGCCTGCGCCAAGAAGCTGCTCGACACCGCCAACGCCAACGGCGGCGTGGACAACTCCACGGTGATCCTCGTTCGCTACGAAGGCGCCTGACAGCCGCTCGCCTGCTCACGGTTGCGCGCAGTGGGGAGCGGTTCACAGCTTTGTCATCGATGCTATCGCCGGTATGGATCGACGATGTCGATGCCGAAGCTGCCATCGCCGAGTCCAAGCGCCTTTGGGGTCCGGACGGCGCAGTTTCCTACGCCGATGAATACCCGCACTCTCGCTGTCTGGTAGGCGAGCTGAAGAGCGGCCGCTTCTGGATCCGCGGGCGCGGCTCGAGCTGGAAGGCGGCTTTCGCCGACGCGGAGGCGCGCAAGATCAAAGCGTCGCGCCGGCGGGCTGCGCACTGAGCTCGCTCCGCCGCTTGTTGCGCGAGAGCTTGTCCATCGTGACGTAGATCACAGGCGTGGTGAAGAGCGTGAGCAGCTGCGAGATGAGCAGCCCGCCGACGATGGTGATGCCGAGCGGCTGCCGCAGCTCCGCCCCGGTGCCGTGGCCGATGGCGAGCGGAACGCCGCCGAAGAGCGCCGCAAACGTCGTCATGAGAATTGGCCGGAAGCGCAAGAGCGAGGCCTGGTAGATCGCTTCCTTCGGCGTGAGACCCTGCTCGCGCTCCGCTTCGATGGCGAAGTCGATCATCATGATGGCGTTCTTCTTGACGATGCCGATGAGGAGAATGATGCCGATCAGGGCGATGATGCTGAATTCCATCTTCACCAGAAGCAGCGCGAGCAGAGCGCCCACTCCCGCGGAAGGCAGCGTCGAGAGGATGGTGACCGGATGCACGTAGCTCTCGTAGAGCACGCCGAGCACGATGTAGACGGCGATGAGCGCGAACATGACCAGGAGCGGCTCGCTGGCGAGCGACTGCTGGAAGGCTTGCGCCGTGCCCTGGAAGGAGGCGCGGATGCTGGCCGGCAAGCCGATCTCGTGCTCGGCGCGGTGGATGGCGTCGACCGCCTGACCGAGCGCGATGCCGGGGGCGAGATTGAAGGAGAGCGTCACTGCAGGGAACTGTCCCTGATGATTGACGCTCAATGAGGTGGCGGCGGGCACGACCCTGGCGATGGCCGAAAGAGGAACAGCCTCGCCGCTCGCACTGCGCAGGTAGAGCTGCCCGAGCGCATCGGGGTGATTCTGGTATTCCGGCTTCACCTCGAGGACGACGCGATATTGATTGAGCTGCGTGAAGACGGTCGCCACCTGCCGCTGCCCGTAGGCGTCATAGAGAGTGTCGTCGATCGACTGCGGCGAAATTCCCAGCCGCGCCGCCGTGTCGCGGTCGACCTCGACGGTCAGCTTCAGCCCGGCGGTCTGCTGGTCGGTGTTGACGTCGCGCAGCTCCGGTACCGAGCGCAGCTTCTGCAGCATCTTCGGCGACCACTGGGTCAGCTCGTCGAGGTTGGCGTCGACCAGCGTGTATTGATACTGGGTGCGCCCGATGCGCCCGCCCAGCCGCACGTCCTGGTTCGATTGCATGTAGAGGGCGATGCCGGGAATGCGCGCCAGCTGCGGCCGCAGCTCGTTGATGACCTGGTCGGCGCTCTTCTTCCGCTGCGGCAGCGGCTTGAGCTGCACGAAGACGGTGCCGGTGTTGCCCGCGCCGATGAAGGACATCATGTGATCGACGGCGGGATGGGCCATCACCACCGCATTGATCGCTTCCTGGCGCGCGCGCAGCGCCGGGAAGGAGATGTCCTGCGGCGCCTCGGAGAAGCCGCTGATCTGCCCGGTGTCCTGCTGGGGGAAGAGTCCTTTGGGAATGACGATATAGAGGGTGACGCTGATGGCGATCGTCAAGATCGTCACGATCAGCATGACGAACTCGTGGTTCAAGACCCATTGTAATCCGCGATCATAGAGACCGTGGAGGAAATTGAAGGCGCGTTCCAAGGCGCGAGAGAAGCGGCCGTGCCCGATCTCCTTCTCCGGACGCAAGAGGCGCGAGGCCATCATCGGCGTCAGCGTCAGGGAGACGAGGGCCGACATGGCGATGGCGATGCTCAAGGTGACGGCGAATTCGCGGAAGAGCCTGCCCACCATGCCGCCCATCAAGAGGATGGGGATGAAGACGGCCAGCAACGAGACGGTGATGGAGACGATGGTGAAGCCGATCTGCTTTGCGCCCTTGAAGGCGGCTTGCATCGGCGGATCGCCGGACTCGATGTAGCGCGCGATGTTCTCGGTCACCACGATGGCGTCGTCGACGACGAATCCGGTGGAGATGGTCAGCGCCATCAGCGAGAGATTGTCGAGGCTGTAGCCGCACAGATACATGGCACCGAAAGTGCCGATCAGGCTGAGCGGCACGGCGACGCTGGGGATGGCGGTGGCCCTGCCGCTGCGCAAGAAGAGGAAGACGACCAGCACCACCAGGCCCACGCTGATCAGCAGCGTCAGCTCCACGTCGGAGACCGAGGCGCGGATGGTTCCGCTGCGGTCGAGGACCACGCTGATGTCGACGGAGGGCGAGATGGCCCCGGAGAGCGAGGGCAAGAGCGCCTTGACCCGGTCGATCACGTCGATGATGTTCGCGCCAGGCTGGCGGCGGATGATCATCAGCACCGCGCGCCGCCCGTCGGTCCAGGCGGCCACCCGCTCGTTCTCGACGCTGTCGACGACGTTGGCCACGTCCTGCAGGCGGACGGGCGCGCCGTTGCGATAGGCGAGGATCAGCGGCTTGAAGCCCTCGGCCTTGAAGAGCTGATCGTTGGCGGCGATCGATCGCGTCTGGACGGCGCCGCTGAGCGATCCCTTGGGCGAATCGAGGGTGGCGCGCGAGAGCACGGTGCGCACGTCCTCGAGCGACAGGCCCAGGCCTGCGAGCGCGCCAGGGTCGACCGAGACGCGCACGGCAGGCTGCTGGCCTCCTCCGATGAAGACCTGACCGACGCCCGACACCTGCGAGACCTTCTGCGCGAGAATCGTGTTGGCGACGTCGAAGATCTGACCCAGCGGCAGCGTCTTGGAAGTGAGCGAGAGGATGAGGATGGGCGCGTCGGCGGGATTGACCTTGCGGTAGTTGGGCCGGTTCGGCAGCCCGGGGGGAAGGTCGCCGCCGGCTGCGTTCATCGCGGCCTGCACGTCGCGCGCGGCGGAATCGACGTCGCGATCGAGGTCGAACTGCAGGGTCAGGCTGGTCTGGCCGAGCGTGCTGCTGGAGGTGATCTCGCTGATGCCGGCGATGCGGCCGAAACGGCGCTCGAGCGGCGTGGCCACGGCCGAGGCCATCGTCTCGGGGCTCGCGCCGGGAAGGCCGGCGCTGACGTTGATGGTCGGATTGTCGGTGCGCGGCAGCGGCGCGACCGGCAGCTGAGTGAACCCGGCGCTTCCCGCCAGCACCACCGCGAGCGCGAGCAGCGTGGTCGCGACCGGCCGGCGGATGAAAGGCGCGGAGAAATTCATGTGGCAGGGACCGGGGCGGGCTTGCGCCGCAGCCAGGCGCCGAGGCGGCCCATGTAGAGATAGATGACCGGCGTCGTATAGAGCGTGAGCACCTGCGAGATGAGCAGCCCGCCGACGATGCTGATCCCCAGCGGCTGGCGCAATTCGGAGCCGGTGCCGCTGCCGAAAGCGAGCGGGATGCCGCCGAGGAGCGCCGCCATGGTGGTCATCATGATCGGCCGGAAGCGCAACAGGCAGGCCTGGAAGATGGCCTCGCGAGGCGAGCGGCCCTGATCGCGTTCCGCCTCGAGCGCGAAGTCGATCATCATGATGGCATTCTTCTTGACGATGCCGATCAAGAGGATGATTCCGATCAGGGCGATGATGCTGAAGGAATGGCGCGTGAGCATGAGGGCGAGCAGCGCGCCGACGCCGGCCGAAGGCAGCGTCGAGAGGATGGTGACCGGATGGATATAGCTCTCATAGAGGACGCCGAGGACGATGTAGACGGTGAGCAGCGCCGCGAGAATGAGGATGGGCTCGCTCGCCAACGACTCGCTGAAGGCCTGCGCCGTGCCCGAGAAACCGGCGCGGACCCCGGGCGGCAGGCCCATTTCCGCTTCCACTTTGGAGATGGCGTCGACCGCCTCGCCCAGCGCCACTCCGGGAGCGAGATTGAAGGAGAGCGTGACGGCCGGGAATTGTCCCTGATGATTGATGGAGAGCGGCGACTGCGCCTGCTCGAAATGGGCGAAGGCCGAGAGCGGCACCTGATCTCCCGTCGATGATTTCAGATAGAGGCGCTTCAATGCCTCGGGGTTTTCCTGATCTTCGGGCCGCACTTCGAGGATCACGCGATACTGGTTCAATTGCGTGAAGATCGTCGACACCTGCCGCTGCCCGAAGGCGTCGTAGAGCGCGTCGTCGATCGACTGTGGCAGGATCCCCAGCCGGGCCGCAGTGTCGCGGTCGATGTCGAGCTTCTCCTGCAGCCCTGCCGTCTGCTGGTCGCTGGCCACGTCGCGCAGCTGCGGCAGCTGCTGCAGCTTGTCCACGACCTTGGGCCCCCACTCGGCCAGCTCGCGCGGATCGGCGTCCTCCAGCGTGTATTGATACTGGGTGCGGCTGAGGCGGCTCTCGATCTGCAGATCCTGCACCGGCTGCAGGAAGATCTGGATCCCCTCCACCTGCTGCAGCTTCGGCTGCAGGCGCGCGATGATCTCCTGCGCGCTCTCGCTGCGCTGGTCGCGAGGCTGGAGCGCGATGGAGAGGCGCCCGCTGTTGCTCGTCTGGTTGGTTCCGTCGGCGCCGATGAACGAAGCGACGGTGGCGACCGCCGGATCCTGGAGCACGACGTCGGCGAGCGCGCGCTGGCGATCCATCATGCGCGCGAAGGAGGCGTCGGGCGCGCCTTCGGTGACGCCGATGAGGAGGCCGGTGTCTTGCTGGGGAAAGAATCCTTTGGGAATGACGAAGGCGAGCAGCAGCGTGAAGAGCAGCGTGGCCAGCGTCACCAGCAGCGTCGTGCGCTGGTGGTCGAGCACCCATTCCAGCCCGCGCTGGTAGATGCGCACCATCCGTTCCCACATCCGCTCGGTCCAGCGCTGGAAGCGGCCCTCCTTCTCTTCGCCGTGGGGCTTGAGCATGTGGGCGCACATCATCGCGGTCAGCGTGAGAGAGAGGATGGCGGAGACGCCGATGGCGATGCTGAGCGTGACGGCGAACTCGCGGAAGAGCCGGCCGATGATCCCCCCCATGAAGAGCAGGGGAATCAAGACGGCCACCAGCGAGACCGTCAAGGAGACGATGGTGAATCCGATCTGCTTGGCGCCTTTCAACGCCGCCTCGAACGGCGGGTCGCCCTCCTCGATGAAGCGGGAGATGTTCTCGATCATCACGATGGCGTCGTCGACCACGAAGCCGGTGGAGATGGTGAGCGCCATCAACGACAGGTTGTTCAGGCTGTAGCCGCACAGGTACATCAATCCGAAGGTTCCCAGGAGCGACAAGGGAACGGCGATGCCGGGGATGAGGGTGGCGCGCAGCGAGCGGAGAAAGACATAGATGACCGCCACCACCAGGAAGATGGTCAGGAGCAGCGTGAACTGGACGTCGCGCACCGAGGCGCGCACCGTCTCGGTCCGGTCGGCGAGGATGTTCATGTCGATCCCTTGAGACAGCGTCGCCTTCAGCTGTGGCAAGAGGGCCTTCACCCGATCGGCCGTCTGGATGACGTTGGCCCCCGGCTGCCGCTGGACGTTGAGGATGATGGCGCGCTGCTGGCCGGCCCAGCCGGCGAGCTGCGCGTTCTCCACGCCGTCGATCACCTCGCTGACCTCGTCGAGGCGGACGGGCGAGCCGTTCTTGTAGGCGATGACGAGCGGCCTGAAAGAGGCGGCCTTCCCCAGCTGGTCGTTGGTGGCCAGCATGAAATCCTGCCGCGGCCCATCGAGGTTGCCTTTGGGCTGATTGACGTTGGCCTGCGCGAGGACGGCGCGCACGTCTTCCAGCGTCAGCCCTGTCCCGGCCAGAGCTTCGGGATCGACCTGCACGCGCACGGCCGGCTTCTGGCCGCCATTGATCGTCACCAGGCCCACGCCGAGAACCTGCGAGATCTTCTGCGCCAGGATGGAGTCGGCGGCGTCGTCCACCTGATCGAGCGGCAGCGTGTGCGAGCTGACGCTGAGGGTGAGGATGGGCGTGTCGGCGGGATTGCTCTTGCTGTAAGTGGGCGGCGCGGGAAGGGTGCGGGGCAAGAGGTTGGAGGCGGCGTTGATGGCCGCCTGCACGTCCTGCTCGGCAGCGTCGATGTTCCGCTCCAGCTCGAACTGCAGGGTGATCTGGGAGGTGCCGAAGCTCGAGACCGAGGTCATCTGCTGCAGCGCCGGCATCTGCCCGAACTGCCGCTCGAGCGGCGTGGTGACGGCCGAGGCCATCGTGTCCGGGCTCGCTCCGGGGAGCAGCGTCGAGACGACGATGGTGGGGTAATCGACCTGCGGCAGCGCCGAGACCGGAAGCTGTCGATAGCCGGCGATGCCCGCGAGCAGCAGTCCTACGGTGAGCAGCGAAGTGGCGACCGGCCGCCGGATGAACGGCTCGGAGATGCTCACGGCCTCGGTCCCGCCGGAGCGCGGCCCATCTCGCGCGCCGGTTGCGCCGGGCCGCCCTGCGGTCGCGCCGCCACTTTTGCGCCGGGCCGCAGCTGGCTCTGGCCGTCGACGACGACCTGCTCGCCCTGCTGCAGCCCGCGCGCGACGATGGCGAGATCGCCCTGGCTCAGCTCGACCTCGATGGGGCGCGCCGAGACCGTCTGGTCGGGAGCGATGACGTAGGCAAACGTTCCCTCCGGCCCGCGCTGCGGCACGGTGGCCGGCACGACCAGCGCTTCCCTGCGGGTGGTCAAGAGCAGGCGCGCCTTGACGAACTGGCTCGGCCAGAGCAGCCGCTGCGGATTGGGAAAGAACGCCTTCAGCCGCATGGTGGAAGTGGCGGCATTGATCTGGTTGTCGACCAGCGCCAGCTGCCCGGCGGAGAGTCTGGTGGCTCCGTCGCGGCTCCAGGCCTCGACTTGCAGCGGCCCTTTGGCGAGCTCGTTCATCACCCGCGGGAGATCGTCCTGCGGGAGGCTGAAGAGAACCGCGATTGGATCGAGCTGGGTGATGAGCACCAGCCCATTCACGTCGGTAGCGCGGACGAGGTTTCCCGGATCGACCTGGCGCACGCCGGTGACGCCGTCGATGGGTGAGCGGATGCTGGCGTAGTCGAGGTTGAGGCGCGCCGAGTCGATCTGCGCGCGATCCAGCTGCACCGCGCCCTCCAGCTGGCCGACCAGCGAGGCCTGATCGTCGGCCTGCTGCTGGGCGATGAGCTTTCGCTGCGCCAGCCCCCGGTACCGTTCGAGATTGAGGCGCGCGCCCTTCAGCTGCGCCTCGTCGCGCGAGAGCGCGCCCTCCGCCTGGTGCAGCTGGTTGAGGAAGGGCCGCGGATCGATGCGCGCGATCAGCTCGCCTCTTTGCACCGCCTGCCCTTCGGTGAAGAGCACCACATCGAGGCGGCCGTCGACCTGCGAGCGCGCCGTCACCGTCTTGAAGGCGACCACGTTGCCCAGCCCGTCGAGATAGATGGGCACGTCGCGCTTCTGCACCTGCGCCGCCGTCACCGGCACGGGCCGCTGCGCCGCCTGCTGTGCGCTCGCCGCGGTCGCCGCCGCCTGCTGGGTGCTGCGCCGGTGGACGAAGAAGGCGATGCCGGCGATGAGGACCACCGCCGCCAGAAGGAGGATCAGCCGCCGATCGCGCATGCTCACTCCCGCCCGAGCGCGTGCAAGAGCTGCGCGCGCGCCGTGGCCAGTCTGTCGTCCGCCTGCACCGCCTGGGCCGCGGCGCTGGTCAGCGCCACCTGCGCGTCGCCCAGCTCGATCACGCTGCCTACTCCCGTTTCGTACCGGCCTTCGGCGAGGCGAAGGCGCTCCCGCGCGTTGATCAGCGCCTCCTGGGCCGCGCCGACCGATTCCCTGGCGGCGCGCACCGCCAGCCGCGCTTGATCGAGATCGAGGCGGATCTGCTGCCTCAAGATGTCGAGCTGCGCCACTGCCCCTGCCGCGTTCGCTTCCGCCTCGCGGACCTGCGCGCGGGTGAGGCCGCCCTGGAAGAGATTCCAGGAGAGCGTCAGGCCCGCGCTCGCGTTCCAGCCCAGCTGGCTGATGGAGGTGCCGCCCTGGGTGAAGCCGAGAGTCGCCGCCAGGGACGGGCCGTACTGTCCTTCGATCGACGAGGCGGTCAGCTGCTGGGCGCGCACCTGCTGCTCGAGCGAGGCCACTTCCGGCCGCGCCTTCAGCGCTTCCTCCAAGAGCGGCGGCAGCTCGGCCTCCTCGCCCTTGATGGGCGGGAGCGCCTCGTCGGCGATGTCGTAATCGACGGGTCCCTCGATGCCCATCGCCTGGTTCAACTGCGCCTTCGCGGTCAGGTAGGTGTTCTCGGCGTTGATCAGCGTCACCCGGGCGTTCGCGCTGTCGGTGCGGGCCTGCGCCAGATCGATGTCGGGCCGCGTGCCGGCGCCGACGAAGGCCTCGATCTGCTCCAGGTGCTTGTTGAAGTTGTCCAGCGAATCGCGCGCCACCTTCACCAGCGAGCGGCTGGCGCGGGCGGCGAAGTACGCGGAGCGGACGTTGAAGCCGACGAGCAGCGCGGTCGCCCGCTCGCTGCTCACGCTCGACTCTTCCTGAGCGCGGGCCGCGCGCCAGCGGTTGGGCGCCGCACCGAAGTCCCAGAGAAGCTGCGAGGCCGAGATGTTGCCGGAGAAAAAGTTGTAGAGGCTGAAGCTCGAGTTGGTGTCGGTGTTGAAAGTCCGTGGCGCCGATCCCGGCCGATTGATGAAGTTCGCGGTGGTGCGTTGATAGCTCGCCGTGGCGGTGAGCTGCGGCAAGAGCGCAGCGAAGGCCTCGCTCGAGCGCGCCCCGGCAGCGCCGGTTGCCGCGCGCGCCTGCCGGAGTTGTGGCTGCCGCTCGCGCGCCGTCCTCAGCGCCTCCTCGAGAGTGAGGACGCGCGGCCCGGCTGCCTGGCCGAGCAGGGCAAGGGCGAGAGCGAAGATCATCCCGTCACCCGATGCGCAGGGGCTTCTTCCGCGAAGGCTTCCAGATTGCCGATCAACTTGCGCAAGAGAGCGCGCAACATCTCCTGCTCGCGCTGCGACATCCCCTGCACCGAGGCGGCGCGCACCGCCGTGGCGATCGGTTCGATGCGCTCGACCAGCTTCGCTCCGGGGGCGGTGAGCGCGATGCGCAGGGCGCGCCGATCGTCCGGGTCGGGCTGGACGCGCAAGTAGCCGCGCTCCTCCAGGGCCACGGCGACCCGCGAGGCGGTCGGGGCATCGAGCCGCTGCCGCCTGGCGAGCTCGCCCAAGGTCGCGCCCGGCAGATCGCGGGCGGCGTAGAGGAACCAGAACTGTCCCGGTGTCAGCTGCAGATGGCGCGCATGGCGGAGCACCGCCATCTTCAGCCCGCGGCGGGCGGCGGCGATGAGCAGTCCGAGCGGCTCCTGCGGAGGCGACATTTGCTGTGGCAACTAAACGGCTGGGGCCGCCGGGTCAAGCCCGCGAAACATTCGGAAACGTCCTTGATAGGATGCGAAAGGGAGGGACCAGCAAATGGCGATGAGCGTCAAGAGCGCAAAATTGTGGGTGCTCGATGCGAACGACCGGGCCGGCCTTCTGGCCGACACGCTGGGGCCGCTCGCCTCCGCCGGCGCCAGCTTGCGCGTGGTGATGGCGTACCGGCATCCGGGGCAGACGGAGCGCGCAGCGGTGGAGGTCTATCCCATCCAGGGCAAGAAGGCGGAGGCGGCGGCTCAAGCGGCGGGGATGCAGCCGTCGCAGATGGCCTGCCTTCTGGTGGAGGGCGACGACCGGCCTGGCATGGGCGCGCAACTGAGCCGCGCCATCGCCAGTTCCGGCCTGAGCATGACCTTCCTGATGGCGCAGGTGATCGGCCGCAAGTTCTCCGCGGCGGTGGGATTCTCCAGCGAGCAGGACGCGGAAGCAGCGGCGAAAGCGATCAAGTCGGCGGGCAAGAAGCGCGGCTGACGTTCGCTCCTCTTCACTTGATCTGTATCAATTCCTGCAATTGCGGCGCGGTTGCGTCCACCGGCGAACAGCGCGCGGCGCGTCGGGGCTTACGCGCGCGCGTGCATCAACGAACCTTGCGCGCGTCCTGGGGGGCTGGAGGACGCGATCGTGCTTCGCGCGCTCGCTTCATTCGCGCTCGTCCTTGCCTGCGGCTGCGGAAATCATTTCGTCGAGCCGCATCCGCCGCAGCTCGAGCGCGCGCAAGCGACTTACACGGCGGGCAGCGCGGGAGAGCCAACCTCCTATCTGGTCGTGCTCGATCTCTACCTCGAGCGCAGCGCCGGGTGCGCCGACCAGCACGCCTTCGCGCTGCAGACGATCCGCGCAGCGATGGGGCCCGAAGCGATCGAGATCGCCGTCGAGGACGCCTCGCCGACCTGCGCGCAGCTCTCCACCCGCAGCATCGATCCTCTCGCGGTCGATACGGCCATCGTGGCGGCCCAGGCGGCGCACGCCGCCGCGCACCTGCGGCCCATCCTCGTCTACGTCAACAACATCGACCTGCCCATCACCCATCCGCTGATCGATCAGCTCGCCGCCATCCGCTCGCGCTCGGTGGCGCGGGTCCAGCAGGCTCCTTTGTACTGGGCGCTGGCGGCGGCGAAGCCGGCTGGCGACCTGCGCAGCGACCGCATCGTCCCTTGGACCTTCACGGGCGATGCGGCCCTCGGCGCGACCCTGCGCTCGCTGGCGTCGGCAGACCTTCCGCTGCAGAGCGAGACGGGCGACGTGGCGGGCCCCTTGCCGCTGCTCGGCGAGGACGCGCTCCATCGCGCGCTGCAGTTCAAGCTCTGCAGCGGGTCGGACTTCGTCGCGCCCCTTGGATTCGCCGGAGACGGCAGCGCGCAGCCCGTCGATCCGCAGAAGCCGCCCGCTTTCTCCGTCGCGCTGCCGCCGCGCTACGCCATCCCGCTCTCGGAATTCAAGCCCCGCGCGATCACGCTTCCCGTCGAGCTCTGCCTTCTCCATTGCGATCGGTTCTTCGGCTATCTGCCTGGAGATGACCCGGTCGTCTGGGACCAGGTGGCGGGCTGCCTCCTGCCGGACAGCCAGCCATGATGGCCGCTCTCTTTCTCCTGCTCGCGGCCGGAGCGGCCACCGCCGAGCCGGTGCGCGTCGAGCGGCGCGTGCTGATCAAGGAGAAGCGCTGGTTCGTCTCGGGCGGCTTCGCCTGGCTGGAGCGCGGCGACTACTACCTCAATCCCGGATTCGCCCTCTCCGCCTCGTACTACCCGACCGAGGAGGGCGGTCCGGAAATCCGCGTGGCCGGTTTCGTCTCGCGGCTGAGCGCGGCCGGCGACGAGGTCTTCAAGCTCACGGGTCTGATGCCCGACTCGCACCGGCCCATCTCGCTCGTCACGGCGGGTTGGCGACAGTCGCTCAGCTACGGAAAGCTGGCCATCGGATCCTCGGTGCTGCATTTCGATCTGCAGGGAGCGCTGCACGGGGGCGCGCTCGTCACCGACCGCTCCGTGGCCCCGGCGCTCTCGGCGTCGGGCGGCGCGCTGATGCGCATCACGGCGCGGATCCATGCGCAGCTCGATCTCGGGCTGCTCGCCTCGTACGAGCGGCGCTCGCGCGCCTCGATCGCGGTCGGATTCCTCCCGCTGCTGTCGATCGGGGTGGCGCTGTGATCGCGCTCCTGCTCGCGACTGCCGCGCAGCTCTTCTGGAGCCGCGACCTGGGCGGCCTCCAGCGCCTGATTGCCGAGCAGTCCGCGGAGGCGGACGGCCTCTTCGGCGACCTGCTCCGGCTCGTCGACTGCGAGGCGCTGTCGCCCAGCGACGATCCCCTGCGGCGCCTGGTGCGCATCGAAGCGCTGCGCCGCGCGCGGCCGGCGAACAATCTCTGGCGCGACATCCTCCACCCCGGGTTCTTCCGCCGCCAGGTGACCAATCCTACCGGCAGCCTGGTCTGGCGCAACGATGGCGAGCCCTGGCCGGGCGAGACGCTGGTGGTCGCGCCGCCCCTCTCGCAGTGCGCCAAGGAGCCACTCCCCAAAGGCGACGAGGTCGCGCTGCTCGCAGGCCTTCGCCTCGACGATGCGGCGGCACGTGCGCGCGTGGCCTATCAGCTCGCGCTCTTGCTCGTGCGCAAGCGCGCGCCCGCTCTGGACGCGGCGCGCTCCATCGATCCAGCGCCGCTGCGGGCCGAACTGCAGCCGTGGGCGCGCCTCTTGCGCCTCGAGGCCGGAGCCGATCCGCGCGAAGGCTACTTCGCTCTGGTCGATCAGTGGAGCGGCGCGCCGGACGAAGTGGTCATGCGCGCAGCGGCGCTGGCGGCAGAGCGGCATCAGTTTGACCAGGTCGCCCGGCTGACCGAGCGCGCCGCGGCGCCGAAGACTCCGGCGCAACGCCATTTGATCTCGCTGCGCGCGGCGGCCCTCGCGGCGCTGGGCCGCAATGAAGAGGCGCTCGCCGTGCTCGAAAAAGCGCCGGAGCGGGAGCTGTCGCTGCGGCTCCTCTCGCGGCGTCCTTTCGACAAACGGTCGCGCGCGCTGCTCGCCGCCTTCCCCGGAATGCCCGCGTCCGATCTCGCCGAGCGCGCGCTGGCGGCAGGAAACGTGCGCACCGCCAGGGCCGCGGCCGAAGAGCTGCTCGAGGGCCCGGCCCACAAGCTCGCCCGCGGTCTGGCGCTGCAGGCGGAGATCGCCTTTGCCCAAGGCGAGCCGGCCGCCTTCGACGACGCCATCGCGCGGCTCTTCCCCGCCGAGCGCAAGCCGTTCTCGCACGCCGCCGAGCGAGAGGATCGCGATCGCTCCGCCATCGAGCTGCTCGAGCTGCTCGCCGCGCGACAGGCGGCGCGGCCCGACCGAGCCTGGCAGCGGCTGCTCGAGGCGCGCGCCGCGCACGTTGCCGCCGAGGTGCACGTTCGCCACAAGCCGGAAGCGGAGCGCGTGCTCGTCGCCTTGCGCGAGCTGCGCGGAAAGCCCGGAACCGCGCTGGCGCTCGGCGCGATCGCAGTCGAGCCCCAGGCGCCGCTGCCGCCGGAGCCCCAGGTCGCCTTCGACTTTCCCGAGCCGTATTCGCTGCTCGCCATTCCCGCGCCCGATGGCTCCTTGCACGACTGGTTCCCGAACGAAGAGCGCCTGGCTGGAGGAGGTCTGCCGTGATCCGCCTTCTCGTCCTTCTCTTCGCTGCCGCGCTCGCGGTGCGCGCCGAAGAAAAACCGCCTGAGCCCGCGCGGCCGGCGCCGGAAATTCCCGAAGCCGCCGTCGTCCACGCCCGCAAGAGACCGGTCGAGCGCCTCCGGGTGGTCGAAGGCAACCTGGTCACTTCGGGCGAAACCGTGAACGCCAGCGACGTGGTCGACGAGATGCTCGACGAGCTCGCCGCCGACGTGGCCAAGCTGGGCGGCCCGCGGGTGGGACCGCTCTTGCTCGAGCGCATCCAGGTCTCGGACAACATGAATCCCGAGTACGCCTCGATCCTCGAGGCGCGCCTCGCCTCCGCCATCTACCGCGCCGCCAACATCGCGCTCATCGTCTGCCACGAGTGCTTCGCCCTCAAGAGCCGCCTCGAGAACGGCAGCTGGGTGGTGAGCCGCGGGATCACCGGCCGCGACCAGCTGAAGGAGGTCGCCCGCAAGTACGGCGCGCAGACGATGCTGGCGGTCTCGCTCTCGCTCCAGGACCGTCCCAATTCCATGGCGATGGACGTCGAGATGGTCCGCGCCGAGGACTCCTCCATCGCCTTCGCCGAGAACTACCGGCTGGACGCCGGCCGCGCTCTTCTCTATCGCGGCGCCGACACTGCGCAAGCGCGCGAAGCGCGGCTGCAACAGATCGAGGATCGCCTCAACCAGCGGCCGCATCTGCAGACGGCGGCGGAGCTGGGCTTCATGCGCGTCGACTCCGATCAGGGCGCCATCTGGGGCGGCACGGGCCGCTTCATCCTCACCGAGCCATTCGCCGATCGCTTCTCGGCGGGACTGTCGCTGGGCGGATTCCTCAACACCACCACTCTGGCCGGCGGAATTCTCGGCGGGGTCTTCCAGGCCCGGATTGGCGACCCCGCTTTCGACGCACCCGAATGGTCGCTGGTGATCAATCCCGGCATGCTCATCACCGGCAACGCGGGCAATGCGATGCTCCTGCTCGGCGGGCTGCGGCTCCTCGGCGGCGTGCGCCTCGCGCTGCACGCCGACGTCGGCTACCTCGCTTCCTTCCAGATCAACAACAAAGGCGCGACCTACGGCGGCCTGGTCACGGAACTGGGGGTCAGCTTCGTATGGCGTTGAGACTCTCGTTGCTGCTCCTGATCTGCTCTTGCGCGAACACCGGGCCCAACGCGCTGCCCAAGCGACTGGTGGTGCCCGACGAAATGCGCCGCGCGCCAGCGCCGGCGGCGGGCATTCCGCTGCGGACGCCGGTGACTCTCGGGACGGCCGCGACCCCAGTCTCCAAGGATCTGCGACCCGCCACGCCTACGCCCGCCACGCCCGCCTTCGAGTCGCGGCGCTATCTGGTGCGCCTCACCGAGCATGGCCGCACCTGGGAGCTGGAGCTGCCCGAGTCGCGCGGCGGCTATGAGCTGCGCATTCCCATCGAGCCGGCGCCGGGCGAGACACCCACCGCCGCCGACGCGGAGATGCTGGCGGGCGGCGCCTCACCGCACAAGGGATACCTCGCCAACCTGGCACGCATCGGCGAGATGTACTCCGCGCACAAATACGAGATGGCGCTGATCGAGCTGGTCGATCTCGAGCCGTCCTATCCCAAGGACGGCCGCATCCAGGCGATGAAGGGTTCGCTCTA
Organism: Deltaproteobacteria bacterium; assembly: GCA_005879315.1. Taxonomy (GTDB): domain Bacteria; phylum Myxococcota; class Myxococcia; order Myxococcales; family 40CM-4-68-19; genus 40CM-4-68-19. The sequence continues at coordinate 40,804 of VBLC01000076.1, forward strand.
CCAGAAGCTGGGCAAGGCAAAGCTGGCGCGAGAGGCGTGGCAGAAGGCGCTCGCGCTCGACCCGGCCGACACCGGCGTCGCGGAAGCGCTCCGCGAGCTTCGACAAACGGAGGAGTAGATGCACGTCATCCTCGGCATCCTCGCGCTGGCCGCGACTCTGCTTGCCACCATCGCGCTCGAGCACACCCAGACGCATTTCACCGGCCTCCTCTACGGTCCCGCGCTGTTGCTCCTCCTTCTGGCGCCGCCTTGCGTGGCGCTCACCTCGCACGGCGTGGAGCAGCTGGTCGACACCGCGAAAGAGCTCTGGCGCGCGGTGCGCTTCTCGCCCCGCCGCTCACGGGCGCAACTCTACGACGAGCTGACCCGCTTCGCCGCCGAGTTCCGCCGCGGCCGCGCCGCCGAGGCGCTCGCAACCGTCGAGCGCGCCGACCACGCGCTCTTGCGCCAGCTCGGTCCGTTGGTGCTCAAACGATATGCGCCGGAGGAGATCGAGCGCACCGCGTCCACCGCCGGCTACTGCCTCGCTTCCTCGATGAAGCGGGCCGAGGACGTGCTCGCCTCGCTCGCGCGCGTGTCGCCAGCGATGGGGCTGGTGGGCACGACGCTCGGACTGATCATGCTCCTGCGCGAGCTGCAGAACTTCGAGCAGCTCGGGCCCTCGATGGCGCTGGCTCTTCTCTGCACCCTCTACGGCCTGGTGCTGGCGAACGCTCTCTATCAGCCGCTCTCGCGCCTGGTGCACGACCACGCGGTGATCCTCCAGGAGGAGGCGCGCCTGCTCACCCGCGCGCTCCTCCTCATCGCCGCGGAGAAGCCGCTCGCCGACGTCCGCGCGCTCTTCGATGCGCCTTCCGCCGAGGCTGCGCCCGAGCCGCGCCTCGCCCTGGGCTGACCGATGGACGATCCGCTGCACGTCGAACACAAGCCCGACGAGCTGTGGCTGATCAGCTACGCCGACCTGCTCACGCTGCTGGTCGGATTCTTCGTGCTCATCATCGCCTCGGTGCCGATGCGGCAGGCGCGGTTCGAGCGCATCGCCGCCTCGCTCTCCGGCACAAGGCAAGCGCCGCTGCAGTCGCTGCAGGAGAAGATCGAATCGTTGGTCGCGCGCTCGCCGGAGCTGAAGAACCGGGTGGTGGCGCGCGACGAGGGCGGCAGCCTGGGGATCGAGTTCAAGGACGCGCTCCTCTTCGACTCCGGCTCGGCGCTGGTGCGCAGCGAGGCGCGGCCCGCCATCGCCGAGATCGCGCGCCTCTTGCGCGAGCTGCCGGCGCGGCCGGTGACCATCGAGGGGCACACCGACGAGGTGCCCATCCACACCACGCCCTTCCACAGCAACTGGGAGCTGTCCTCGCAGCGGGCGATCAACGTGCTCGCTGCTCTGGAGGCCGCGGGCGTCGAGCGGGCGCGGATGAGCTCGCGCGCCTTCGCCGACACGCGGCCCATCCTCTCGAGCGAAGGCGAAATCCAACGCACCGCGAGCCGGAGAGTGGTCATCCGGGTGGAGTAACCATGCGCACCGCAGTCTTGATCTCGACTTTGCTCTGTGCCGCGACTGCCACCTCCAAGCTGCGGCAGGACGCGGAGGAGAAGGCGCGCGCCGAGGTGACCGATCTCTTCCGCGCTCTCTGCCCGGAGCAGTGCCTCTTGCTCTCCGTCGAGGCGCGCATCGGCGAGGAGGATCTGCCCGAGCCGGCCCCCGGATTCGACGCGCCCGGCGCGCGATCGCTGCCGGTCCTGCGCGGCGTGGCGGCGACCCTGCTTCTCGACGCGCGCCTGCCGGCCGAGTTCCGCGCGCGGATGAAGGCGCTGGTCGCGCAGCGGCTCAAGGCGCTGGGCGCCCCGCCGGCCGTCGCTGTCGAGGTGGTGCAGTTTCCGCCGCCGCGGGCGCAGGCCGAAGCGGCCCCGCCCCCGCAGCCGCCACAGCCGTCCGTCGCGTCCGCGACTCCGGTGGCGGCGAACAAGCCGGAGGAGAAGCTGATGGAGCACGCACCGCTGCTCGCGGTCGTGACGCTTCTGGGCACGGTGCTGCTGGTCCTGGGCGCGCTGCTCTTCCTCGCCGCGCGGCGCAATTCCGACGTGTCTTACGAAGTTGGCCCCGAGCCGCAGCCGCAGCCCGCCGCGTCGGCCAAGCCTGCCGAGGCGCCAGTTGCCGATCCATTCCCCATCCAGCGAACGCACAAGCTGGAGAAGGCGCTGCTCGAGCAGCGCGGGCTGCGCAATGCGGTGGTGCGCGAGGCGCTCGGCCGCGGCGAGCATGCGCTGGTGGCTCGCTGGATCCGCGAGCTGGGGGAATTCCTCCTCGAGGACTTGCGCGGCGACGTTGCGCTCGCGCCCGCCTTGCAGCAAGTCGGGGCCGAGCTCGTGCGCGGCGCCGGGCCCGATCGCTCCGCGGGTCTACTGGAATTGGAGGGGCGGACGATCGCGGCGCGGCTCACGCGCGCGCCAGAAAACATCGACGAAGCCTTCGCCTTCCTCGAAGGCGTGCGGGCCGAGCCGTTCCTCGCCGCCTGCCGCGGGCTCTCGCCTGCGTCGCTGGAAGCGGCGCTGCGCTTCGCTCCGGCGCACCTGCGCGGCGCAGCCCTCGCCGAGCTGCCGGTGGCGCAGCGCCAGCAGATCGCGCTCAGCTGGGCGCGCCTTCCGGAGGTGAGCGCTGCGGTCGCGCTGACCGCGGCCGACGAGCTGCGCGCGCGGCTGGGCGAATCGGCTGGCGCCGGCCAGGCGGTGCGCGCGCTCGCCGACGTGCTCGACAGCCTGGGCCGCGCCGAGCAGGACGCGCTGGTCGAATCGATGCGGCGCGACGGCGGCGCGCGGGCTGCGGCCGGCCTCTGGGTGGAGTCGGCCTTGCTCTCGGCGAACCCCGACGCGCTCGCGGCGGCGCTCCTGGGAACACCGGCCAACCGGCTCGCCGACTATCTGCGCGGCGCCGACCCCGCCGTCCGCGATCACTTGCTCGCCGCCTGCCCTGTACGGTTGCGCAAGGAGCTGGAGGAGGAGCTTTCGCTCCGCTCCACCTCCACACGCGAGGAGTTCGCGGCGGCGCGGCGCGAGCTTCTCGCCCGGCTCGCCGAGGAGACGGCGCGGCGCGGCCCGGCGCTGACGCGGCCCGAGCGGCCCCGGCTGGTCGTGGAGTAAGCCGTGCGCGCGTTCGCTCCAGTCGCGGTTCTCCTCTGCTTCAGCTGCGTGATCGTGATGAATGAGGAGACGTCGAGCCGCGACACCGGCCTGCCCGACGCGGGCACCGACGGCGGGCACGGAGGCGGAGGGGGAGGATCGGGCGGCGACCTCGATGGCTCGATCTACTGGGGGGACGGCGGCCACGACCCCCCGCATGGATTCCCCGGCAGCGGGCAGGAGGGCGATCCCGGCACGGCGGTGCTGCTTTTCTTCCGCATCGATCGCGGCACCGCCGACCTGGCCGCCGCGGAAGAGACGATGGCCAAGCAGCTGATCGCGGCGCTGGAATCGGCGCGGCTGGTGGTGAGCTCGGTGACGGCGATCGACCTCTACGCCGGCGGGAGCGTCCTCTGGCGGAGCATCATCAACACCCAGCCGTCCGTCTCGCTGGCCGACGTACTGCGCGCGCGCGCCGCGCAGATCGATACGGCGCCGAGCGCCTGCACGACGCTGGGCCCGGTCGACTTCGGCCGCAGCCCAGGCCTCCTCTCGCGGGCGGTGCTGGTCGCGATCGTCGAGCATGGGCCGCGGCCGCAGTCGGCCTCGTGCGACACGCTCGCCGGCGCAGCGGTGGCCGATCCCACCACCTGGCTGCGCGTCACGCCTTATCCGATCCCGCGCGCGCAGATGCGCTATCTGTTCATCTCCACCTCCGAGACGTTGCCCGCAGACCAGATGCAGTCGGCATGTCTGGCCACGGCCGGCTTCCCGCCCTTCGCGCTCGATGCGCTCGCGCCCTCGCCGCAGCCGTTCTTCGACGCGCTCGCGCCGCGCTTCAACGCCGGCCTGCCCAACCTCGCCACCCGGATCGATCTCTGCGAGGCGCTCGGGAGCGGATGGCAGACGCGCGCGAACGAGCTCGCCAAAGGCTGGTCGGCGATCTTGCAGCTGCAGCCATGAAGCGGCCGCGGCGCAGAGTGATGCGGCGCGCGCGGCGGCGGCGGCGCTCCCGGATCGGTTGGTTGTTCGCCGCGCTGGCTGTCTGTTGCGCGCTCTGGTTCTGGCAGCGGCCCGCGCCGCCTTCTCCGCCGGCCGATCGGCCTCGCTCTCCGCCACGCGCGGCCGCGCTTCCGCCGCCGCGACGCCTCGCGCACCCGATCCCCACCGCGCCGCGCGATCTGCTGCTCGCCGCGCTTCGCTCTCGCGCCGTCGAGCTGCGCGATTGCCCGCAAGCCGCCGATGGGCCGCACCAGATTGCCACGCGCCTCGACCTGAGCCGCGCCGGCTCGGTGCGTGCGGTTGCCTTCGACAGCTCCGAGCCGCTGCCGCGCGATCTCGCCGATTGCGTGCGGAGCCGGATGCTGGCCTGGCGGCTCGACGAAGTTCCGCTGCGCTCCGATCTCCAAGCGCTGCTCACGCTCGAGATGCGTTGATCAGGTTGGACGGCCTGGCGCGCTCTCCTCTGGAGATGGTGCCATATAAGACGTTCATCGTATACCTCGGCAAGCTCGCGCGCGAGCACTAGTCGTCGTCGCATGCTGTCGTGGTCAGGTCTTTTCCCGACACTCCTCGGGTCTATTTCCGATTGTTGAGCGGCGGGCGCTCTCTGTACGCTCGCAGATAAGGAGCCCGCGCAATGCCAGGTCTGAAACGTCGGGGTGCCAGCGCGTCGGGCCCCGGCGAGCAGGCCACTTTTCTCAGCTCGATCCTCGAAGCCTCGACTGAGTACTCGATCATCGCCACCGACCTGGAAGGGCGGATCCTCGCCTGGAACGAAGGAGCGCGCAGGATCTACGGTTACAATCCGGCCGACGTCGTCAACAAAGCCGACGTCTTCCGACTCCACGATCCGGACGACGTCAGAAGTGGCCTGGCGCGCGCCCGCCTGGAAGAAGCGCGCGCCTCCGGCAAGTGGTCTGGCGAGCTGAGTCAGGTGCGCAAAGATGGCTCGCGCTTCACCGCCAACGTCACCATCACGCTGCGCAGCGGACCCTCCGGTGAGCCAGCCGGCTTCACCATCATCTCCCGCGACCTGCGGGAGAGCGGCGAGGAGAAATTCCGCGGCCTGCTCGAGTCGGCACCCGACGCGATGGTGATCGTCGACCAGCGCGGCCACATCGCCTTGCTCAACTCGCAGACCGAGAAGCTCTTCGGTTATCCGCGCGCGGAGATGCTAGGGAAGCCCATCGAGATGCTGGTGCCCGAGCGCTTCCGCCAGAAGCATGGCGTCTACCGCGAGGGATATTTCCACGACCCGCGCGTGCGCACGATGGGAGCAGGGCTCAACCTGCAGGGCCTGCGCCGGGACGGCACCGAGTTCCCCGTCGAGATCAGCCTCAGCCCGCTGCGAACCGAGCAGGGCGTGCTCATCAGCGCCTCGGTGCGCGACGTCACCGACCGCCGCCGCGCCGAGGAAAAATTTCGCGGCCTGCAAGGTGGAGATGCTCATCCCCGACCGTTTTCGCCCCGGCCACCCCGCCAAGCGCGACGCCTTCTTCCACGAGCCGCGCGTGCGTCCGATGGGCGCGGGCCTCGATCTCTATGGCCGGCGCAAGGACGGCAGTGAATTTCCCGTCGAGATCAGTCTCAGCCCGCTCGAGACCGGCGAGGGCGTCCTGGTGAGCGGATCGATCCGCGACGTCACCGACCAGCGCCGCCTGGGCGAGCAGCTTCGCCGCAAGAACGAAGAGCTGGAGGAGCAGAACCGGCGCGTGCAGGAGGCCAACCGCCTCAAGAGCGAGTTCCTCGCCAACATGTCGCATGAGCTGCGCACGCCCCTGAACGGCATCATCGGCTTCGCCGAGCTGATGCACGATGGCAAGGTCGGCGCGGTCGCGGCCGCGCACAAGGAATACCTGGCCGACATCCTCACCAGCGCGCGCCACCTCTTGCAGCTGATCAACGACGTCCTCGATCTCGCCAAGGTCGAGTCGGGCAAGATGGAGTTTCGCCCCGAGCAGCTCGACGTGCGCAAGACCTTCGAGGAAGTGCGCGACATCCTCCGCACCATGGCGGCGCGAAAACGCATCCGCGTCGAGCTCGAGACTGCGGCGGACATCGGCGCCGCCTACCTGGATCCGGCGCGGCTCAAGCAGGTCCTCTACAACTATCTCTCCAACGCGCTCAAGTTCACGCCCGACGAGGGGCGCGTGACCATGCGCGTGCGGCCGGAGGGCAAGGAGAAGCTTCTCATCGAGGTGGAGGACACCGGCATCGGCATCGCTCCAGAGCAGATGAGCCGGCTCTTCGTCGAGTTCCAGCAGCTCGATGCCAGCGCGGCGAAGAAGTACCAAGGCACCGGACTCGGCCTGGCGCTGACCCGGCGGGTGGTGGAGGCGCAAGGCGGCCGCGTCGGCGTGCAGAGCGCTCCGGGAAAAGGAAGCGTCTTCTCCGCCCTGCTCCCGCTGCCCGCCGCTCCCGCTGAGGGAAAGGCGGTGCTGCGCGGCGGTGGCCGGAAAGTGCTGGTGATCGAGGACGATGCCCACGAGCGGGCCTGGCTCGAGCAGACGCTGAGCAAGGCCGGCTGGTTGGTGCTCTCCGCCTCCTCTGGACGCGAGGCCCTCGAGCTCGCCAGCGAGGCGCGCTTCGACGCGCTCACCATCGATTTGCTCCTCCCCGACATGAGCGGTTGGGAACTCCTCCGCGCGCTGCGCGATCAGGGACCCAACCAGAACACCCCGGTGGTCGTGGTGACGGTGATGGGAGTCAAGGAAGCACAGCCCGCGATGCCGGTGCAGGGCTACTTGATCAAGCCAGTGCAAGCAGTTGAGCTGCTCTCGGCGCTGGAGGGCATTGCGCACGAGTCCGGGGCGAAAGCGTGAGCGGCGAGAAAATCCTCATCGTGGACGACAACCCAACCAACCTGAAACTGGTGCGCGTGCTGCTCAGCGCTGAGGGGTACGAGGTGCGCACGGCGATGGATGCGGAAGAGGCGTTGGCGGTCATCCGCGAGTTCCAGCCGCGGCTGATCCTGATGGACATCCAGCTGCCGGGGATGGATGGGCTGACCTTGACCCGCAAGCTCAAGGCAGACCCAGAGACGCGCGACACGATCGTGGTGGCGGTCACGGCCTACGCCATGAAGGGCGACGAGGCGCGCGCGCTCGCGGCCGGATGCGACGGCTACATCGCCAAGCCGATCGATACGCGGACCTTGCCGAAGACGCTTGCGCGCTTCCTGGAGCGGAAGACGTGAGCGACAAGCTCCGCATCCTGGTGGCCGACGACGACGCCACCAACCGCAAGCTGCTCGCCGCCGTCTTCCAGGCAGAAGGCTTCGAAGTCATCGCGGCGACCGATGGAGCGGAGGCGCTGCAGCGCATCGCGGCCGAGCCGCCGGACTTGGTGCTGCTCGATGTGCGCATGCCGGGGCTCAGCGGGATCGACACCCTGCGCCGCATCCGCGAGACCGCGCCTCAGCTGCCGGTGATCATGCTCACCTCGCACGGCGAGATCGCCGATGCGGTGGAGGCGACCAAGCTCGGGGCTCTCGACTTTCTCGTGCGGCCCATCCCCAACGAAAAGCTGATCCTCGCTGCGGGGCGCGCGCTGGAGCGGCAGAAGCTGGAGGGCGAGGTGCGCGACTTGCGCCGGCGCCTCTCCGCCGCCGGCGATCTGGTGCGGATGATGGGCCCCAGCGAGCAGGTGCGAAAGCTGGTGCGCCAGGTGGAGGAAGTGGCGCCGACGCTGCTCACCGTTCTCATCCTCGGCGAGACCGGCACCGGCAAGGAGCTGGTGGCGCGCGCCATTCATCACCAGAGCGGAAGGGAGAAGGGGCCCTTCATCCCCCTCGACTGCGGCGCGATCCCCGAGACGCTGGTGGAGTCGGAGCTGTTCGGGCACGAGAAGGGCGCCTTCAGCGGCGCGGAGCGCAAGCGCGAGGGCCATTTCCAGGCGGCCGAAGGAGGCACGCTCTTTCTCGACGAGATCGGCAATCTCACTTCGGCCACGCAGGGGAAGCTGCTGCGCGTCTTGCAGGAGCGGCGGGTGCAGCCCCTGGGCGCCTCGCGCAGCGTCCCCGTCGACGTGCGCGTCATCGCCGCCACCAACGAAGCGCTCGAGCAGCAGGTGTCGGACGGAAAGTTCCGCCAGGATCTCTTCTATCGCCTGGCGGAGTTCAACATCCGCCTTCCGCCGCTGCGCGAACGGCGCGAGGACATCGTCCCTCTTGCGCTGCGCTTCCTCGAAGAGGCAGGGCTGGAATTGCGCCGGCCGGTGGGAAGCCTCGCGCCGCAGGCGCAGGAGATCCTCGGCTCACACCGGTGGCCGGGCAACGTGCGCGAGCTGCGCAACGTGGTGCGGCAGGCGGTGCTGCAGTCGCGCGAGGTGGTCATCCAGGCGGAGGAGATCGGCCGGTTGATCGGCGCCGCCGGCAAGAAGCCGCCCGTTTCGGCGGCACCAACCAGACCAGGCGCTTCGCTGCGCGAGGTCGCCGCAGCGGCCGCGCTGGAGGCGGAGAAGCAGGCGATCGTCGAGGCGCTGCGGGCGTCGCGAGGCAACAAGAGCGAGGCGGCGCGCATGCTGCGGACCGACTTCAAGACCTTGCATCTGAAGATGAAGCGCTACGGGCTGCAGCGCGAGGTTTAGGGCGGACTTCCCATGGCGGGACGCGGTTCGCCCGGCTTCGACTCCCAATTTCCTTCGCGAATCTCCGCGGCACGCATCTCGCAATGGAGATGTGTCGATGCCGCACGCACCCATCGCGCTGGTGGTCGAGAGCGATCCTGCCGAGCTGCGCCGGATGACGCAATCCTTGCGCGCTCTCGGCTGGGAGGCGATCGGCGCAGAAGACGCGCCAGAGGCCTGCGCGCTCCTCTGCACCTTTCACCCCGCGCTGCTCATCGCCCAGGTGGATGCGCCCGGCGTCGCGGAGCTGGCGCAGCACGCGCGAGAGGCCGGCAGCTTTGCTCGCCTGATCGCCGTCAGCGAGCGCGATGTGCCGCCCGAGGAAGTTCCTCTCTGGGATGCCGAAGCGCGCAAGCCGCTCGACGTCGGCGAGCTGCTCTGGGCGTTGAAAGGTTCGGTTCTCTGACGGCCCGCAAGGTGCGCGAGCTCCTCAATGCGCACATCCCACAACAGGAACCGACGCCATAGATGGGGTACCTGACGCACGTGCGCCGTGGCAACAAATACAGGCCGTTGGTCACGGCACGAGAGCTGCAACAGGGAGAATCATGCACAAGCACCGCACCGTGCTCCTGGTCGACGACGACGAGAGCCTGCGCGACAGCCTCGACAAGATCATCGAGCGCGCCGGCCACACCTGTTTCGTCGCGGAGAACGGACTGCAGGCGCTCAACATGCTTCGCAAGCGCGAGATGCACGCCATCGTCGCCGACCACGACATGCCGGGCATGGACGGCGTGGAGCTGCTCAAGCTCGTGGCCACCCGCCACCCGAACATGGCGCGCATCCTCCTCACGGCGCGCTCCGACTCCGAGACGGTCGTCCGCGCCATCAACGTCGGGCAGGCGTTCCGCTTTCTCCACAAGCCATGCCGCACCGCCGAGCTGCTCACCACCCTGCACTTCGCATTCGAAGCGTCCGACCGCGAGGCGGAGAACTGGAGGCTGGCGGCGGAACTTCGCCGGCAGACCGCCATGTTCGCGGAAGTGCGGCATCGATGTCCCGGCGTGCTCGAGGAGATCGAGGCGCGCCTTTCTGCTTCCGTCTGAAGGAATCGCTCATGGACCGGCGCAGCACCATCCTGGTGGTTGACGACGAGGAGCTCAACCGCTCGCTCCTGCGCGCTTTGCTCTCCGCGTCCTTCGATGTGCTCGAAGCGTCTTCGGGCGTCGCGGCCCTCGAGATTCTGGGCCGCGCGCCGGTCGATCTGGTGTTGCTCGACGTGATGATGCCCGAGCTTGACGGCTTCGCCACCTGCAAGCTGATCAAGGCGCAGCCGCGCGACTCCCTCCTTCCCGTCATCCTCGTCACCGCCCTCGGCGAGCAGGAGGATCGCAACCGCGGGCTGGAGTCCGGCGCCGACGATTTCCTCCGCAAGCCGGTCGACCGCCGCGAGCTCCTCCTCCGCGTGCGCAGCTTTCTGCGGCTGCGCGGGCAGGAGCAGATCATCCGCGGCCAGGTGGAAGAGCTGAAGCGGCTGCAGACTTTCAAGGACGACATGGTCTCGCTCCTGGTGCACGACCTGCGCAATCCGCTGTCGGGCCTCCTCAGCAATCTCGAGCTGATGCTGGAAACGGCCCGCGAGAAGCAGCAGCTCGACGATCTGCGCCGCGCGCTGCGGGCCGGTGAAGGCCTGCGCTCGGTGCTCGACGAGACGTTGCAGGTCAGGCTGCTGGAAGAGAAGGCGATCTCGGCGCAGCGCGCGCCGGCAATCCTCGCGGACGTGCTCGCCGCGGCCGTCGACTCGATCCAGCCGGTGGCGAAGCGCCGCGGGATCGCCCTGAGCTCCTTGCTCGAGGGCGAGATCGGCGCCGAGCTGGACGAGAAGCTGGTGCGGCGCTCGGTGGAGAACCTTCTCTCCAATGCCGTCAAGTACTCGTCGAAGGGCGGCTCCATCTCCGTGACCGCCAGAAACCACGGAGGCTTCGTCGAGATCGACGTGGCCGACAGCGGGCCCGGCATTCCCGATGCACTCAAGGGCGTCCTCTTCGAGCGATTCGGTTCCCTCGAAGCCCACCGCGGCAGGGAGCGGCGCGGCGTCGGTCTAGGTCTCTATCTGGTCAAGCTGGTCGCCGAGGCGCACGACGGCGATGTCTCGGTGCACGACGTTCCTGGCGGCGGCGCGCTCTTCCGCCTGCGCCTTCACGGAGCCGGCGTTCGCGCGAGGTAGGAGGCGATCACGCCCGGCAGCGCTCGGGTGTCGATGGGCTTGGCCAGATACCCGTCGCAGCCCGCCTCGCGCACGCGCTGTTCGTCCCCCTTCATCGCGTAGGCGGTGACCGCGATGAGGATGATGTCCCGGGTCGCGGGGTCCGCCTTCAGGCGGCGGCTCAGTTCGAAGCCGTCCATGCCCGGCATCTGGATGTCCATGAGGATGAGGGCGGGCCGGAATTCCTTGAGCAGTGCGAGCGTCTCCTCGCCGCTCGCCGCGCAGCGCACGTCATAGCCTCTCTTCTTGAGCAGGAAGAAAATCAACTTGGCGTTGGTCGCGTTGTCGTCGACGACGAGGATCGATTCGCCCGCCATGGTATCAAGCCGCCTTCTTTGGCTTCAGCACCGTCTTCAACTCCGCCAACACGTCACCGCTGCCTTGACCTTTGGAAACCACGGCCTGCGCCGAGGCCCGCAAGAACGCGCGCTCCTCGGGGGTGAGATCCTTGACCGTCCAGACGATGACCGGAACTCGCCGCGCGATGGGATCGCGGCGCAGATGCTCGAGGAATTCGAAGCCGTTCATTCCCGGCATCATCAGGTCGAGGATGATCGCGCTGGGCAGCACCTCGTGGACCGCCCGTAGCCCGGCCGCGCCGTCATGCTCGCAGCGCACTACGTATCCGAGCTGGTTGAGCGTGGTGGCGACGAGCTTGAGCGAACCGGGATCGTCGTCGACCAGAAGCACCGTCCCCGGATCGTGGGGGGTCACGCCAGCGCGCGTCAGCGCCGCGAGCAGGGACTGGGCGTTGGCCGGCTTGGGCAACACATCCTGGACGGCAAAGCCCGCCACCGCGCCGCGCTCGGCGACGACGGTGACGGCGATGATCGGCACCCCGCGATTGTTCCCCTCGCCGATCTGGTTGAGCACGTCGAGACCAGACATGTCGGGCAGGAGGATGTCGAGGATGATGGCGTCGAAGGATTTCCGCCGGCAGAGGTCCACCGCGGCTGCGCCGGTCGAGGCGATCTCCACGGCATATCCGCCTTTCGAGAGAATCCCGGCGAGATGTTTCTGGTCGCGAACGTCGTCCTCCACGAGCAGGACCAGCGCCGCGCCCGGGTTGACGATCGCCGGTTGCGCTTCGGGCGCCGGAGCAGAGGGCGCGACGCGGCGAGGCAACATCGCCCAGAACGTGCTTCCCTGCCCGACGGTGCTGCGCACGCCGACGGTCCCGCCCTGCGCCTCGACCAGGCGCTTGGTCAGGGCCAACCCGAGGCCGGTGCCGCCTTTCTTGTCGCGGCTGTCGTGGACCTGCTGGAATTCGACGAAGAGACGCCGCAAGTTCTCGGGGGAGATGCCGCTGCCGGTGTCCTCCACTTCGATGCGGAAGCTCTGCTCGCCCTCCGGGAGCAGGCGGATGGAGACGGTGCCTCCTTCGGGCGTGAACTTGAGCGCGTTGGAGACGTAGTTGTAGAGAACCTGCTTGAGCCGGCCGGGGTCGAGGAGCAGCTCGCCCAGAGCGGGATCGATCTGCGATCGGACCTCGACCCGGCGTGTGGCCGCCGTGGTGCGGAGGATGGCGAGCACTTCGCCGACCAGCTGAGCTGGATCGATCTTCTCCGGCCGAAGATCGAGCTTGCCGGCCTCCACCTTGGAGAGGTCGAGCACGTCGTTGATCAGCTGCAGGAGGTGCTTTCCGCTGCGCAGCACGTCGCCGAGAAAATCTTTCTGCTGGGGTTCGAGAGGCCCCACCTCTTCGTCGTGGAGGAGCTCGGCGAAGCCGATGATGGCGTTGAGCGGCGTGCGCAGCTCGTGCGACATGTTGGCGAGGAATTGCGACTTGTAAGCGCTGGCCCGCTTCAGCTCGTCGGCCTGCTGCTCGAGGCGGCCGCGCGACTCCTCCAGCTCGCTCGCCTGGCGCTGCGTCTCGGTGAGGAGCGCGCGCAGGTCGGCCCGGCCGTACGCGACTTCGAGGGCGATGGCGAGGTTCTCGCGCACCGAGAGGAGCAACTCGCTGGAACGATCCTTCCAGGGCTCGAGACTCGCCAGCTCGAGGATTCCGGTGATCTTGCCGGCGCGCAAGAGAGGAACGAGGCCGATCGCTCGCGGCGACCCCTCCGCAACTCCAGAGCGGAGGCGGAGCTGCCCGGCCGGCGCGGCCACCACGGTGATCTCGGGCCGCAGCGCCGCCTGACCGACGAGGCCTTCTCCGGAGTTGAAGGCGGCCATCAGCTCCCCGCCGCCGAGGGCGTGCTGGCCGATGAGCCGGAGGGAGGCGCCGTCAACTGCCCAGTAAAGTGCGCCGACGGGGCAGTCGAGGTAGCGGGCAAGAAAGGAGATCGCCCGCTCGGCCACCTGAGCCGGCTCCAGCTCGCCTCGCAGTTGCTCGGAGAGCCCCGATTGGCCGCCCTTGAGCCAGTCGACGCGGCGGCGCTCCTCCTCCAGGTCGCGCAGGCTCTCCGCCATCTGGTTCGCCTGCCGCGCGACGTCGCCGAGCTCGTCGAGGCTGACGATGGGGATGACCGCGCTGAAATCGCCTTCGCCAAAGCGCCGGAATCCGGCGGTCAGGTGGTGCACGCTGCGGAGCACGTTCCGGCTGATCCAGAGCGAGAGGAAAACGAGGAGCACAAGGCAAGCGAGGCTCACCCCGAGGCGGACGTGCGATCCGGTGCGCTGTGCTGCCGCGGCAGCGTTGAAGGCCTCGATCAGCTGAGTCCTGTCGAAGCTGGTGGCCTGGTGCAGGAGCTCCGCCGCTCGCGCCTGCTTCGCCTGCATCTCGCTCATCTGCGCCACGACCGCTTCGCCGGTTTCGCCGGCGAGGAGCCGGCGGGAGACTGCCTGCGCTGCCGCATGGAAGTCCTCGACGGCCTGCGCGAGAGCGGCCGCGAGCGCCGGGTCCACCGCCTCCGAAGATTCCGCGAGCACGCGGAGGAACTCCTGCTTGATGTCGACCGTCGCCGCCAGCTTTTCGCGGTCGGCGGCCGCGACCGCGTCCTGGTACCCGCGCTGCATGCGCTCGAACTGCGCTTCCAGCCGGGGGCCGAGGCCGACCTTGGGCAGGTAGCGGCGGCGGATGTCCTCCATGCTGCTTCCGACGCGCCCGGAGGTGACCTCGCTGGCCACGACCAGAGTGAGGAGCGCGAGCGCAGCGGTCGCCACCACCGCCAGCAACTTCGACTGGAAGGAGAGTCTCATTCAGTCCACGTCGACCGCTTTGGCGCCGTTGAGGCTCGTCGCTCTCGACACGTAACCGATCGCTCCCGGATGGCTGACCACGTAGTCGACCACCGCGACGTCGTCGCGCAGCTCGGGCGGAGGAACGCCCTGACCGGAGAAGATCCGCTGCTGCCAATAACTGCGCATCGACGCCACCGAGCGCGCCAGGATGTCCTGGGAGAATCGCGCGCGCACCGCCGAGTCGGGGCTCGCGTCGACCGGTCGGATGGGCGTGTCGTCGGGCCATTGCGTCGTTCGGCGGAAGAAAACGTCGGCGACGAACTTGCGCTCGAGATGGCTGAAGGTGCTCTTGGGATGGACGATGACGACCCAAGCGTCGGCGCTCGCCGCTTGTGCGACGGCGGCGGCCGAGACGAGGATGAATGCTCCGATCCGCAAGCGGGTCATCCTCCTCTCAGAAGTAGGCCGTGGTCTTCAAGGCGAAGAGCGCCCAGTCCGGCTGCAGCGCGGAGAGCAGCTGGTTGCCGTTCAGGGCCGGTGAGAGCGCGGCGGTGCCGTGCAGGTAATGACCTTCGAGCTTGATCAGCCAGAAGGAGTTGACGTCGAATCGCACGGTCAGGGCCAGGTCGTGCTGGTAGGCGTCGCGCCCGCTGCGCTTGTCGACGTTGGGGAAATAGAGCGAGTAATAGGCGCCCGCCGCCCACAATGGACTGACGCGATAACTGGCGAGCGCGTAGGCGCGTTCGCTGGTGGTGGCGCTGTTGGGAAAGGAGGCGGTGTCGCTGCTCTCGGCTTTCACCAGCCAGCGGCTGTATTCGGCCGCGAACTGCCAGTCGCGGATCAAGTACTCGGCCGAAGCGACCCAGAGCGTCGCGGGGATCTTGACGGAGACTGGGCTCTTCTGCGCGATCGCCAGGCTGGTGTCGAGCCGGAGGAACTGCAGGCTCGCTCCCAGCCGCAAGCCATCGAGGGGCGGGGACCAGAGCAAGCGGCCTCCCGCGACGTAAGGGACGTCGAGGCTCACGACCGTGATGGGCGAGGTCGGCTGCGGGGTGACCTCGATGAAGATGGTCCCCGCGTACAATCGATACTCGAGCGCTCCCGGAGCGCCGAGTCGGGTATATCCGTAGACCTCACCGCCGGTCTGGGCCAAGAGGAAGTCGCGGTTCTGCGCGGGATAGATCGATTGCGGAAGAAGGATGGCGGTGCGGGCGGAGTCGACGTCGCTGATGGTGTTGTAGAGCCCGAAAGGAAGCTTGACGCGTCCGGCGCGAAGACCGAGCCAGTCCTTCCAGTGATAATCCAGGTAATACCAATCCAAGATGGCCTTGTAATCGCCGATGGGTCCCAGCTGGCGCGCGAACAGTTGAACTCCCAGCCTGAGCTTGTCGGTCGCGGGCAAGGTGAAGTTCAGCCCGATTTCACTGAACTCGAAGCTGCCGCGCGCGGTGTTGGCGAGATAGTTGTTCGCGCTGGTGAGCAGATATCCCTGACTGACGAAGCCGTGCGTCTCCAGGCTGGCGGAGCCTCCGGGGAGCTCCAGCTCGGCGGCGGCGGCGGATGACGCGCACACTGCCGCGCTGGCGAGGACTACAAGGAGACCTCGTTTCATTCCATTCCTGCGTGGGTCATTGCACCGAGCGTAACAAACAAATCTCGGACCTAACAAATAAACGTCCGGTCAGTCCGGTTCATCCCGGAGCCCCGCTCCGGGAATGACCTTACTCGCTTACATTCGGTTTTCCCTCTGGAAACGGCACCCTGATCAGCACGCTGTCTTCATCGATCGTCGTCGACGCGCGTTCTGGATTCAACATTGTAAAAAAAGATAATCTGCAAGTCCTATAGGAATGGGCTCCCGAGGGCGTTCGTCTCGTCGGGGACCTGCGTGCTGCAGCTGCTGAATCTGGGGCTCGGCCCGGTGCTTGCGACGGGAGCGGTCATGATATGCGCTCTGGAGATGGGCGCAGGATCAACGCACCGCTTCGCTCGACTGCAGCGCGCTGACGATGGCGTCGGCGATCTGCCCCGCGCCTCGGGGATCTGGATGGCCGTCCCACGGCATGATGCGCTCCGGCTGCAGCTCGACCACCACGTGAGGCAACCCGGCGAGCAGCTCGCGCACCGGCTCCGGCTCGGCGGTGAAGAGCGGCAGAACGAAGAGGGGCCGCGCGCCGCGATCCCGCGCAGCGCGCGCGGTGGCTTCGAGAATGGCGCGGGTCAGCCTCAGGCTGCTCTGCAATCTCCACTCCGGCAAGATCTGGAGGTCGTCGACAAACAGCTCGCGCAAGCGGATGCGCGGCCAGAAGGCCGGTGCGAGCACCAGCTCGCCATCGCGCAGCTCGAGGTGCGGCCGCGCGTCGCTGAGATTGCGGTGAAGCTGGACCGGCAGAACGGTGCTCACCAGGGCGACCGGATGTCGCAGCCGCAGCAGGGCCTCGCACGCGCGGAGGAACGCCTGGTCGCTGCCGTAGCCTCCCTCGGCCACGTTCACCACTTGCAGACCGAGACGCGCGCCGGCTTGCGCAGCGAAGGTGTCGCGCCACTCGAGGCCGTGCCCCGTGGCCATGGATTCTCCGGTGACGAGCAGCGTGGGCGCGTGCGGGTCCTCGACGAAGCCCGCCGAGGGCGCGCGATCGCCGTGCGCGTCGACGGCGTACTCGACCACCGGCCCGCCGCCGGGTTGGCCGAAGCGCATGACCCGGCCCGGAACGAAGCTCCATCCGGTGCGAGCATCTTTCGAGCCGAGCAGGAACTCCAGCCTCGGATGCCGGGCTCGATCTGCGGGCCGCTCCATGACGCGCAGGGCGATTTCCACTACGCAGAGCGCCGCGACGATGGCGAGGCCGACGCGTCCCAGCTCCGCGGCGGAAAGCCGCCGGACGATCAGCGCAACGGCGCCGAATGCAAGACCGACCGCGGCCAGACTGCCGCGCACCGTTGGCAGCATCCAGGCCGGCGGCGGCAGATAGCAGGCGGGCACGACGACGTGGCGCACCCACCAGCCGCCATCCATCCACGCCGCGGCGGCGATGAAGGCGATGGCCAGGGCGTAGAGAGCGATGCGAACGCACAGGCGCAACACGCCGCCACACTACCAGCGCGCGCGGCGCCATGATCGAAACGTTCCTCGCTCTCTACGTCCTCTGCATGCTCGGCATGCTCGCGTACTCGCTCTTGCAGCTGCACCTCACCTTTATCCATCGCCGGCTGCGGAAGGCGCGCGGGAGCGTGCCGGTCGCATCGGCGCCGGACGAATGGCCGCTCGTCACCGTGCAGCTTCCCATCTACAACGAGCGCTACGTCGCCACCCGCTTGCTCGAGTGCGTCGGCAAGCTGGATTACCCGTCCGACCTGTTCGAGATCCACGTGCTGGACGACTCGACCGACGATACGCCCGAGCTGGTAGCGCCCAAGCTCGCCGAGTTGGCCGCGCGGGGATTGCGCGTGGCGCACGTGCGCCGCGCCGGCCGTTCCGGCTACAAGGCCGGCGCGCTGCGCGATGCGCTCCCCCGTGCCGCCGGCGAATTCATCGCCATCTTCGATGCAGACTTCTGTCCGGCGCCGGACGTGCTGCGAAAGGCCCTTCCCTGGTTCCGCGATCCTCGCGTCGCCGCCGTCCAGCTGCGCTGGGGATTTCTCAACGAAGGGTATTCGCTCCTCACCCGTCTGCAGGCGTTCGTGCTGCGCGTGCACTTTTTCGTCGAGCAGCCGGCGCGCCGGGCGCGGGACCTGTTCGCCAACTTCAACGGTTCGGGCGGACTCTGGCGCCGTGCGGCCATCGACGACGCCGGCGGCTGGCGCGCGGACACCATCACCGAGGACCTCGACTTGAGCTATCGCGCGCAGTTCAAAGGCTGGCGCATCGAATTTCTCGAGCACGCCCCGTGCGACAGCGAGCTGCCGGTGGACATGGACGGTTTCCGCTCGCAGCAGTTCCGCTGGATGAAAGGAGGCGCCCAGAACGCGCGCTTGCATCTCGGCCGTGTCCTGAAGAGCCGCTTGCCGCTCCTGGTCAAGCTCCACGCCTGCGGACACCTGCTCGCGAGCAGTTTCTATCTCCTGGTGCTGGCGACGGTACTGCTCTCGGTCCCGCTCGCCGCGGTCGGCAATGCCGCGACGGTGGCCTATACGACGCGCTATGCGGTCGCATTCCTCCTGGCCATTCCCGTCGCGGCCGCCCTCATGTACGAAGCGCAAGACCGGCCGTACACGACCGCGCGGTTCTTTGCGATGGTCTGCGGCTGGTTCGTCTTTTCGCTCGGCATGTGCCTTCACAGCGCGTCGGCGGCCTTCCACGGCTGGCTAGGCGGTGGGGGCGAATTCGTCCGCACGCCGAAGTACGGCATCGTCGGCGCGCGCGGCGACTGGTCGAAGAGCAGCTACGTGCACCACAAGCTCCCGACCGCCGCGTGGCTCGAAGTGGGCCTGATGATCTTCGTCTCGATCGGCCTCTTGGCAGGATGGGTTCGCCGGAATTTCGCCTTCTATCCCGTCCAGGTCATGACACTGATTGGGCTGGTCTGGGTCTTCGGGCTGTCGCTCTTCCATTCGCAAAAGGCGCAGGGGCGGAGGCTCACCGGCGCGGGAGCAAGAGCAGCGCCGGAAGCAGAACCAGCGCAGTCACGATGGTCGTCACCTCGCCGACCATAGCGTACCAGCCGAAACTGCGCAGCGCGCGATTGAGCGAATAGAGAAGCGAGCCATACCCGACGATCGAGGTCCACGAGCAGAGCGCCACCGCGGGCCCCACCTCCGCGAGCGCCTCGAGCACGTCGCCGCCTCGCGCGCGGACGCGCGCTGCCAGGTTGGCGCTGTAGTCGACGGCGATTCCGAAGGTGATGGGGAAGACGATGAAGTTGAAGAAGTTGATCTTCAATCCGACCGCCGCGGCGGCGCCGCACATCAGGACCACTCCGAGGAGCAGCGACCCGAACACGTAGACGCTGGTGCGCAGATTGCGGAAAAAGAGGAACACCAGCGCGAAGACGCCGGCGAAGGAGAGGAGTGTCGTTCGCGGGCCTTCGTTCTCGATGTCGGCGAGCAGGTCGGCGACGATGACGTTCTCGCCCGTCGCGTCGTACTTCTTGCCGCCGATGTCGACGTCTCGGACGCCGCGCACGAAGGCCTCGAGGTTCCCGGCCATCTCGGTGTGAGCCAGGTGGGTCGCGGTCAGGACGGCCAGTCGCCCGAGCGTGCCGTCGCGCTCGCGGAATCGATCGAGCAGGCCGGGCGGTGCCTCTTGAGCCGTGACCGCCCGTTGCTCCGCGAGCTGATCGCGCACCTGGCGTAGCCGCTCCCGCTCGATCCGATCGGAAACTGTCGCCAACACCGAATCGGGCAACTCGGCGACGATCTGATGAATCACCCCGAGCTTTGCTTCCTGGTCGCGAGGCACCACGCTGGAAATGGTGTCGCAGCTCTCGATCAGGTCGCCATACGGCTTCTCCCGGGTCCGCTGCCGGATCACCTCGCAGAACCGGTCCGCGTCCTCACGGGTGTCCAGCAGGGCGATGGCGCCCGCGATCGATTGCTCCAGCGAGGCATCGGCGCGAGCTTCCGTCTCGTTGAGAACCTTCCGGCCCTTGGGTGGGTCGTTGGCGAGGTTCTCGAGGTTGCGCTCCATTGCCCGAGGAAGCTGGCGCAAGAAGAGGATCGCGGAGGCCGCGCACAAAACGGCGAAGATGCCTACGATGGCGCGCGGGCTGGCGAAGAAACGCCGGGCAAAGGCGATCCGCAACGGATCTCGCTTTCCCGGCGCGCCGCGCAGCCTCTCGAAGATCGAGAGCATCGCGGGCGCCAGCGCGAAGGTGCACAGCCAGCAGAGCAGCATGCCGACCCCACCGATGAAACCGAAGTGTCGGAACCCGCGGTTCGCCGCCACGACCAGCACGCCGAAGGACACGCTGGTCGCCGCCGCAGCGAGAAGCGTGGCGCGCGCGGTGGTGCGCGCTGCTTCGACGCAGGCCTCGCGAAGCGCCAAGCCGCGCGATCGCAGCTGCCGCACGCGCGCGAGATAGATGAGCCCGTAGTTGATGCCGTTGCCGACGACGATGGCGCCGAGGAAAGCGGTCTGGGTATTGAGATAGCCGATGACGAGCCGGGTGAGGCCAAAACAGATTGCCACCGCGATGAGGACCGGGACGCCGAGCGAGACCGTCGATCGGAGGTCGCGAAAGAAGAGCAGGATGGAAAGAAGCACCAGCGTGACCACGACCACGGCGGTGCCCGCGAGGTCGTGGAGGACGGTCTGGTATTCCGCGATGAGCATCGGGAAGGTGCCGGCGAAATCGACGCGCAAGTGCCGGTCGCGTAGCTCGGGCCCGCGCGCATCGACCAGGAGCTGCATGCGATCGACGAGCGCGCGCGCCTCGTCGACCGACAGGCTGGTTCCGGCGGGCCTCACCTCGACCGTCACCGAGGTATGATCGGGATGCGCCAGGTAGCCGTCGGGATAGCGCGCGAAGCGCTGCGCGATCTGTTCCCGCGGAAGCTGCAGCAGCGGGCCTTCGTCGTCGTCGAGCTGCACCACGAGCGGGTTCTTCCGATTCCGGATCTCCGCCCGTGTCTTGCGCAGGTCGTCGAGGCTGGCGAAGAGCGGCCAATGCGCCTCGTACCACCGCTCGACGGGGCGCATGTTCCAGTTGACGAAGCGGATCTGCGCAGGACCCATCCCGAGGAAATCGCGCGCCAGCGCCGAGGCCATCGCTTCTGCATTCGCGAGGCCCTGAGCTCCCTCGAGCGATTGCACGACCACCAGAACGGTGCCATCGCCCCCCACGCGCCGGATCAGTTCCTTCATGTGCTGGACCGAGGGCAGGTCTTCGGGCAAGAGCTCCTGGAAGCTCGAGCGGATCTCGAGGTGCGACGCAGCCCAGGCCGAAGCGCCCGCGAGCGCCAGCGCGACTGCGAGAAACAGCCCGGGCCGCGCGATCGCCGCCTCGGTGGCGCAGATCAAAGAGCGCATTCGGGCTTCTCTCCTGCGGACCTGACGGAGACGCTGCTATCTTGAGCGCGATGAAGTTCTCCCCTGTCGAGGAACGGATCCACGAGAAATCCGCGGCGCCCCATCCCTGGCGCGAGGCTGACCTCGTCCCGCTCGATCCCGATCATCCAGGTTTCCGGGATCGCGTCTACCGTGAGCGGCGGAACGCGATCGCGCGCATCGCCCTCGAGTACAAGGAAGGGCCGGTGCCGCGCGTGGATTACACGGCAGAGGAAGGGGAGACCTGGCGGGCCGTCTGGGCCAGTCTGGCGCCGCTCCACCAGAAGTACGCGTGCGCCCAGTACCGCGATGCATCCGGCGCCCTCCGACTCGACCGCGAGTCGGTGCCACAGCTCGAGGACGTCAACGCTTCGCTGGTGCGGGCGACGGGATTCACCATGCGGCCGGTGGCGGGGCTGGTCGGCGATCGCACCTTCCTCGGCTCCCTCTCGCATGCCAGGTTTCTCGCGACCCAATATATGCGCCACCCGAGCCGGCCTTTCTACACGCCGGAGCCCGACGTCGTGCACGAGCTGATCGGCCACGCCGCGACCTTCTGCGAGCCCGGCTTTGCCCGGCTGAATCGCGCCTTCGGCAAGGCCGCCGAGCACGTGGACGCGCAAACCCTCTCGCGGGTCGCGAGGCTCTACTGGTACACCTTGGAGTTCGGCGTGTGCCGCGAAAAGGGTGCCCTCAAGGCATACGGCGCGGGCCTGTTGTCGTCATTCGGCGAGCTGGGCGGCTTCGAAGAGCGCGCGCGGCTCGAGCCGTTCGACCCCGACGTCATCGCCGAGACGCCCTACGATCCGACCGACTACCAGCGCGTCCTCTTCGTCGCCCCCGGTTTCGCCGAGATGATCGAGCGCGTCTGCGAATGGCTCGATCGCGCG
>VBLC01000125.1 GCA_005879315.1 Deltaproteobacteria bacterium
AGACTTCCGGCAGCCGGATGGAAACTGCGCTAGCGGCGCACCCTGCAGCCGCGCCACCATGTTTTCCATCGATGAACAGGCAAAGACGGCGACACTGGTCTGGCAACACGACGTCGGCGTGTACGCTCCGTTCATCGGAAGCATTCAAGTTTTGCCAGGTGGCCACGTCGAATACGACATCGGAACATTCGGCGGTGCGGCTCAGGCGCGCGTTCAAGAAGTGACGATGGACGACGCCGCGAATGTAGTCTGGCAACTGGATGTCGCCGACTCATACGTCTACCGCGCGTTTCGCATCCCCAGTCTTTATCCGGGCGTGCAGTGGTAGCGACTCAAGGCACCAGCACGACCTTGCCGAAGTTGGCGCGGTCTTGGAGGCGTTGGTGGGCGCGGGCCGCTTCGGAAAAAGGAATTTCGGAATCGACGATGGGGCGGAAGGAGCCGTCCTGCATTCCCGCCATCACCTCGGAGAGCTCGCGGCGCAAGAGTTGCGGCTCGCCCCACAGCCGACCCATGTTGACGCCGAAGATGCCCTTGTTGGCGGGGAGCAGCTTCAAGGGATGAAAGAACGGCATCCGCGCCACTGCGGCCACGGCCCGCAGGGGATTGAGGCGCGGCCCCGAGACAAGGTTGCTGGCGCCGTACATCATCAGCTTGCCGACCGGCGCGAGGCAGCGGAAGCTCTGCTTGAAGCTGCCGAGCGGATCGAGCGCGACGTCGACGCCGCGGCCGTCCGTCAAGCGCATCACTTCGACGAGGAAATCCTGACGGCGATAATCGATCGCATGTGACAGGCCCAGCTCGCGCAAGCGGTCGTGCTTGGAGGCCGAGGCGGTGCCGAACGACTCCGCGCCGATCCGCTTGCAGATCTGCACGGCGGCCGTCCCCACTCCGCCCGCCGCGGCGTGGATGAGCACCCGCTGTCCGCGCCGCACGTTCGCCAGCTCGACCAGCATGTGCCAGGCGGTGAGCCAGACCACGGGGATGGCCGCGCCCTCGGCGAAGCTGAGCTTGTCGGGGAGCGGGAGGACCGCCGCTTCGGGCACGCAGACGACGTCGCTATAGCCGCCGAAGCGCGTCATCGCGATCACGCGCTTGCCTGAGTCGGTGACGCCGGCCACCTCGTAGCCCATCACCGCGGGGAACGGCGGCGCGTCGGGATAGAGGCCGACCCTCGCCAGCACGTCGGCAAAATTGACTCCGGCGGCGCGGACGCGGATGCGAACCTGGCCGGGCTTGGGCTCCGGGTCGGGCGCCTCGCGCAGCTGGAGAACTTCGGGTCCGCCCTTGCGCGTGATCCAGATCTGCCTCATGCCGGCGCATGCTACGCTCCCGCGCGATGCGTGTCCTCGTCACTGGCGGCGCCGGATTCATCGGCGGCCATTCCTGCCGCATGCTGCGCGAGCGCGGGCATGAAGTGGCCGCGATCGACGATCTGAGCAGCGGCCGCCGCGAGAACGTCCCCGAGGGCATCGCGCTCCACGTGCTCGACGCGCGCGGAGCGATGCTGGTGGCGCTCCTCGAGCGCTTCCGCCCCGAGGCGGTGCTGCATCTCGCCGCGCAGATGGACGTGCGGCGCTCGGTGGCGGAGCCGCTCTTCGACGCCTCGGTCAACGTGCTCGGCACCTTGAACGCGCTCGACGCTTCACGGCGCGCGGGCGTGCGCCGCTTCGTCCTCGCTTCCTCGGGCGGGGCGATCTACGGCGAGCAGGAAACCTTCCCCGCCGCTGAATCGCATCCGCGACGGCCGGCGAGCCCCTATGGCGTCTCGAAGCTCTGCGCCGAGGAATACTGCGAGCACTACGCGCGCGCGCACGGGATCTCCGCGCTCTCGCTCCGCTACGCCAACGTCTACGGCCCGGCGCAGAATCCGCACGGCGAGGCGGGCGTCGTGGCCATCTTCCTCCACCGCATGCTGGCCGGACAGGCGCCCATCATCAACGGCGACGGCGAGCAGACGCGCGACTACGTCCACGTCGACGACGTGGCGCGCATGAACTG
>VBLC01000096.1 GCA_005879315.1 Deltaproteobacteria bacterium
CCGCCGCCGCGGGATATGCGCTGCTCGGCTTCAGCTTCGGCATCGCGCTGCTCCTGGTCGCGGCCTCCTTCGCCTCCTTCGGAAATGGCATCCTGCGGCCGGCCCTGACCAGTCTCATCACCCAGCAAGTCTCGCGCACGGAGCAGGGAGTCGTGCTGGGACTGAATCAATCGCTGCTCTCGATCGCGCAGATCATCGGCCCCGCCATCGCCGGCGCGATGATCGACCGCGGGCTGCTCACCGTCTGGGCGCTCTGGGCCGCGCTGATCATGGCCGTGGCGCTGGTGCTCAACCGCAAGGCTCGCGCCGCGCGCAACGAAGCCGAAGCGGCGGCAGCTTGACCGCAACGACAATCAAATAGCGTCGACGTTGACGTGGGCGTGATCGCTGTCGTTGAGGTCGACGGCGACGGCGACGGCGACGTGGCCATGAGCGGGTTGCCCAGAGCGATTCATCGTCGCCCACAGCCACGTTCACGTCGCCGTCG
The DNA here is from genome assembly GCA_005879315.1 of Deltaproteobacteria bacterium. GTDB lineage: Bacteria > Myxococcota > Myxococcia > Myxococcales > 40CM-4-68-19 > 40CM-4-68-19. The sequence continues at coordinate 488 of VBLC01000096.1, forward strand.
CCGTCAACCCTCACGTCAACGTGAACGTCAACGCCCAGGTCAACGTGCTGCTGTTCTAGGTCCGGCGCCAGAGCTCGAGCGTCACTTCGGCGACGATGAGCAGGAGGATGGCCACTTCCAGTATCCACATGCGCCGGTCGCGCGCGACGTCGAGCACCATCTCCAGCGCCTCCTGCACGCCGCGCAGCTTCTGTTCCAGCGCTCCGTAACGGTCGACCAGGTCGAACTCGGCGCGCAGGTCGTCGTAGATGCGATCCATCGCCGGGTCGTCCCAGGTGGCGTCGGGCTTGTCGAGCAGCGTGAGGACGATGATCACCTCGCTGCGCGTGGCCATGGCCTGGCCGATGAAGCGGTGCAGGCCGCGCGTCTGCAGCGGCACGCTGCCCCGTTTCTCCAGCCGCTCGACCAGCGCGGTGGTCCGCTGGAAGAGCTCGGTCACGATGCGCTCGTAGTACTCCATGGCCGCGCTCTGGGCGACGATGAGCGCCACCACCGCGGCGCGCTCCGTTCCGAAGTCATCGACGACCAGCGTGCCGTCGACGATGTCCACCCGCGCGCCCGGCTCCTCGCGCACGGTGAAGCTCTCGCGCACCACTTGCGTGGTGAGTCCAGGGCGCGCCCGATTCAGGCGCGCCAGCTCCACCTCGCGCCGGTCGGGGCCGACGTCGTGGAAGACGATGGCGCCGAAGGGATAGATGAAGATCTCGCCGCCGTCCTCGAGCGGCACGCGTATCTCGCGCAGGGTGAGCTTGGCACCGGGATAGAAGGGCACCAGCTCGCGCAGCGAGAGGTTCTCTTCGAAGGCCACCGCCGCGAACTGATGCGTGCGCATGGCGGGACACTACCGCCGCGGGAGAGCAAAAACAGGGGGTCGTGCACGTCCTCGTTTTCGTGCACGGCGTCGGGCTCGTGCGGGTGCCCGTGAAGGTGGTTCGTTTTCGGACCAACGGCATCACGCGGACGAGAACCAGCACCAGCACGAGTCCGGCCACCAAAACGAGGACGGGCACGAGCACGGCTTCAATCGAGAAGCATTGCGAGTTCGATGGCCGCCATGACTCGTCCGCCTTGGCGATGGAGTTTGGAGTTGTGAGATGCGCTCTAAAAACCGCGCGCTGCCGGCGAGCCGGGCAAGTACGCCGGCCCCATCTGCAGCCGCATTCCGCCCTGCGCCGCCAGGAGCGTGAAGGCGAAGGGGAGCACGACCGTCCCGCTGTCGGCGATCAGTCCCGGCGGCGGGTTGGGAAAGCGCTGGACGATCTTGAATGCCTCGACCGCGACGTTGTCGAGATAGGGCACGCCCGACGAGGCGGCCACCTTCACGTCGGTCACTTCGCCGTTGCGATCGAGGGTGAACTCCACCACCGTGCGCCGGTCCTTGTAGGAATAGAGCTGCCCGCTCGGGTCGCGCTTGCCCGCTTCATCCTGCACGCGCGTCACCCAGACGCGGCCCACCGTCTCCTTCACGCGGTTGAGGAAGCCGGCGTACTTGAAGCTGCGGCTGTTGAGCAGGGTCTCGTCGCCCTCGTCGATGCCGCGCAGATCGTCGGGCATCGGCCCGCCCGTCAGCGGCCCCGCCGCGCCGAGCGGCTGATCGAGAGTGAGCTTCAAAGGCGAATGCGCGCCGGGAGCGCCGGCACCGGCGCCGGGCGCGCCCGGCCCGATGCTCGAGGGACGCGCGTCGCTGCCCGGATCGGCCATTGCCATCTTCCTGCCGCTGCCGCGCATGGCTTCGGTGGCCTCGCGGCTGCGCAGCGTGCCGTCCTTGTTCTCGGCCACGCGCAGCGCCTCGCGCCGCGACTTGCTCGGCATCTCCTGCGCCTGCTTGGGGCGCTTCTGCTCGCTACCCCCGCCCGCGCCGTTGTCGCCCGGCTTCTGGGTCAGAGGCGGAGCGCCCTGCTCGCCTTTCTCCGTGCGCCCTTCCTTCTGCACCTTGGAGAGCGCGTTCTTGAAGAAAGCCGAAGTCTCTCGCGCGCGCGTCTCCTTGAGCACGCGGCTGTCGCGCTCGGAGAGATACTTGGTCGGCTTTTCCGGCGCGCGCTCGTCCTGCGGCGTGCCCAGCGAGACCACCTGGCCCGACAGCTTCTGCAGCTCCTCGGGGGGCTTCGCCGGCGGCAGCTTCGGCTCCTCCGCCAGCTGCTGCGCAGAATTGGTGCTCGGGCCGAAGGGGCCCTTGCGGGTGGCGAGCGCCGAGTGCGGCGTCGCCAGGAGCGAGACCGCCTGCCGCGCGATGTGCTTGGGGATGTGGAAGACGGCGTCCTGCGCGATGAACGGAAGGATCGCCGCGTGCGCCAACACCGAGATGGCGACCGCCGCCGCAAGCCGGCTACGGCGCCGCGCTGGCTTCTGAGGCAATGGCATCCCGACCCTATTGTAAACCCGCCCCGGACCCGCAGGCGAGGAGACGTTCGCCTGAGGCGTCGGAAGCGACGGTTGGGGGAGCACCGGAATTCAACATTGGCCGGTCAGTAAATCTTCACGGGCGCGGCGCCCGAATAGTACCAGTTGAGAATCTGACGGTAGGTTGCGCCCTTTTGCGCCCGGCCGATGGCGCCGGTCTGACACATTCCGCTACCGTGGCCCCAGCCGCCGCCGGTGAAGATCCACTCGCCGGCCGCTTTTTCGACGACGAACATGCCGCTGTTGAGGTTCTTGAACAGGCGCCTGATCGGCAACTCGCCGTAGACCCGGGCGGTCGCCTTGCTGCCCTGGATGCGCAAGGCGCGCGCGCGGCCGGAGATGCCGCGGCCCTCCACTGCGAGCGCGCGCACCGGGCCGACGCCGAGGGGCGCGCAGATTTCATCCACCTCGACGGCGCTGAAGACTCGCCGCCAGCGCACCTTGTCAGGCCGGGCGAAGCCCGAGGCCGCGCAGTAGGTCGGCACCGGCGCGAGGTGCACGAAGCGCGAGACCAGCGCCTCACCGATTCCGCGCAGGAAGGGCTGCATCTGCGGCATGGCCGGATCGAAATCCGGCCTGCCGCGCAGCGAAGGATCGGGCGGGCCGCCCCAGACGGCGTCGTTGTTCTCGGTGAAGCCGCCGCAGACGGCTGAGTAGACGGAGTCGACCAGCCGGCTCGTCCCGGCGCGCGCCGCGAAGAGGGCCTCGCCTCGAGTGGCGTCGACCGCTTTGCCGGGGAGCGGCTCCTCGGCGGAGACTCCCTTGTAGACCTGGCAGTGCTGTTCGGCGCAGAGCAGATAGGGGTCGCCGAGATGGCGCGCGCCGATCTTCGCCAGCACCTCGCCGCGGGCGGTGACCGCCTGCGCCTTCAGGGCTTCGATGTGCGCCTTGGGGAAGATCTCGCTCGGCACCACGCCCTTCACCAGCCGCTCCATCGGCAACGCCGCCACCAGCGCCAGGCCCCCCGAGGCGTCGATGGTGGCAAAGAGCCGCGCCGGATAGAGGCGCGTCTCGAAGCCGTGGAAGGAGTAGCCGGCCCCGTACTCCACATCCGAGACGGACACGCCCTGCGGCGCGGAGAGCTCGATCGCGCTTTCGCCGATGGCGGCGCTGGCGCCGGAAGGGTCGCGCAGCTCGATGTGCCCGCGCGGCCGCACCGCCAGCTCGCGGTGGATCTGCAACCGGATGCCCAAGCGCTGCTCCAGCTCCTGCGCCTGCCTTCGTGCGCCGGTCTCGGTGGCGTCGCCTTCGGCGAGGACCGCGTACCGGCGCGTGTCGACAACGTGGCCGGCGATGCCATAAGCCTCGCCGACGGTGGCAATGCGCACGGGCACGCCTTTATCCGCCCATTCCTTCTGCGCGCGCTGCACGCCTTGCTTGTCCTCGAAGCGCAGTTGCTCCAGCTCGGCCCAGGCGGCGCCGACGCCGGGCGAGGATTCCAGGAGCCGCAGAGTCCAGCGCCCCGGAGCGCCGTCGCTGACGGCGAGCGCGGTCTCGCCGTGCGCGGTGCGCGCGTGCGCCGTGAGCGGTCCGTGCGGCATCAGCTCGATCTGCTGGCGCCCCTCCGCGACGCGCACGGTGATGAGCGGCTGGCCTTCGTCGAAGGAGAGCCGGCGCGAGTAGAGCAGCTCCAGCGGATCATCGGGCGCCGGCACGCCGAGGAACAATTCCTCTCGTTGCGCCTCTGCCTTTCGCGCAAAGGCCGCCAGCGCGCCGCCGCCGAGCAGCGAGAGAAAACGCCTGCGGGGGGTCGTCATCGAGATTGAACGTAACGGCGGAAAGCCTCGCGCAGCCGCCGCGCCAGCGGGCCACTCTTGCCTCCGGCCACCAGCCGTTTCTGCTCTCCTGACTCGAGGAAGACGAGGCTCGTCACCGGCATCACCTCGCGCAGGGTGCTGGTGACGAAGACTTCGTCGGCGGCGGCGAGCGCCTCGGGACCGTGCGGCTCCTCGCGAACCAGGATGCCCTCGCGCCGCGCCACTTCGATGGCGACGTGGCGGGTCACACCTTCGAGCAGGCCCAGGCGCAGAGGCGGGGTGACGATCACGCCGCGCTGGACGAAGAAGATGTTGGAGGTGGTGGCCTCCGTCACGCGGCCAGCCAGGTCGAGGAGGATGGCGTCATCCGCTCCGGCATCGTGCGCCTCGCGAAGCGCGAGGATGTTGTTGAGGTAGTTGCCGGTCTTGAGGGCCGGGTCGAGCGCCTGCGGCGGATTGCGCCGCGTCCGCGCGATGGCCATGGAGAGGCCGCGCTCGTACATCTCCTGGGGAAATGGCTCGAGGGGCCGGACGATGAAGATGAGCCTGCTCTTGCCGTCGGCGTTGTGCATGCCGAGGCCGAACTTTCCTTCGCCGCGGGAGACGATGATGCGGGCGTAGGATTCGGGATTGCCCGACGCCTCCAGCGTCCGCTGCAGCTCCTTGACGATGTTCTCGCGCGGCGGCAGCGGGAGGGCGATCCGCTCCGCCGTGCGATCCATCCGCTCCAGATGGAGCTGCAGCTCGAAAGGCCGTCCGCCATAAGTGCGAACTACTTCGTAGACGGAGTCGCCGTAGAGGAACCCGCGGTCCAGCACCGGGACCACCGCCTGCTCGGGCGGCAGGAGGCGTCCGTCGACGTTGCAGAGAACGGGCATCACTGGTTCTGCTACCGCTGCTTCCCGCCCGACGCAACATCGTGCATGTGCGAAAGCGATCGAGTAGAACTGCGCCCGAGCCGCTAGCTCAGTTGGTAGAGCACCGGCCTTTTAAGCCGAGGGTCCTGGGTTCGATCCCCAGGCGGCTCACTCAGCAAAACGAGGTGTTTACCCGATCCGGCTCGGGCATTTCATCTAATCAAATTGCACGATTTCACCAAGGGCTTCCACCTGCCGGAATCTGAAAACTTGGTTTGGTCGTTGATTGCCCGGTCCGCTGGCAACTCCGAGGGAAGCGATGAAGCACATCGTGACTTCGGTCGTTCATTTGAACGTGTTGTGCCTGATGGTGCTGCTGTTTCCCTCCCCTGGCAATGCGCAGGCCAACGGAACCTGGACCGATGCGGGTACCTTGTCAGCAGCGCGCACGAAACACACGGCGACGCCGCTCGGGAATGGCACCGTGCTGGTGGCGGGCGGAGTCGGCATCGGGCAACTCCCGATCGCATCGGCCGAGATTTACGATCCCGGTGCCAATGGATGGACGACGATCGCGAGCATGGTCAGCGCGCGTTACCTGCATACCGCGACGCTCCTGGCGGACGGTCGCGTGCTGGTCGCCGGCGGGTCCGGCGGCGGTGGCGCCCTCGCAGAAGTCTACGATCCGACCACGGGACAGTGGACGGCGACTGGCACGCTCAACCGCGCTCGATACGCGCATACCGCTTCTCTGCTGCCGAACGGAATGGTGCTCGTCGCGGGCGGGTGTTGCGACGTCGACGGTCAGGCGTCCCTGACTTCGAGTGAGTTGTGGGATCCGGCGACCGGACAGTGGGCGATCACGGGCGACCTCGGCGCGCCGCACGCGTGGCACACCGCGACGCCGCTCAGCGACGGCACTGTCCTTGTCGCGGGCGGCACTTTCAGGGGAACGGCGGCCACCGCTTCGGCCGAGATCTACGACCCCACGACAGGATCGTGGACTGCAGTCGGGAACCTGTTATTCGCGCGATCGCTCCACACCGCGACTCTGCTCAACGGCGACAGCGTACTCCTCGCCGGCGGCAGTGGCGGCGGGTGCTGCAGCGGTCTCGTCTCCGCGGAGCTGTACGATCCCGCGAGCCAGACCTGGCAGCTCGTGCCATCGATGAGCGCGCCGCGGCGTGAGCACAGCGCCGCCGTCATCCAAGGCGGCGCCGCCGTGCTGATCTCCGGCGGCTACACGTGCTGCACCGATCCGGGGCCGGCGTTCGACAACGCCGAGGTTTTCGATCTCGCCAGCCAGACGTGGTCGCTCGCCGCAGGTATGTCACAGGGGCGTTACGACTATCCATTGACGACACTCGCAGATGGCACCGTGCTGGCGGCCGGGGGCACAGGCTTCAGCAGGTCGTCGGGCGTCCAGCGGGATCCGCTGGCATCTGCTGAACGCTTCAATCCCGCGGCGGCCGCGCCGCAGACGACACGGGTCACGATCTCATCGAACGCGGCAGAAGCGAGTTTCACGGCAAGTGGCACGAACTGCAATGCCGGGACATACGCGACGCCGGTGACGCTGACCTGGACGGTTGGGTCGATCTGCACGCTCACCATCCCGGTGCCGGGCGGATACGTGTTCAGCGGGTGGAGCGATGGCTCTCAAGCAAATCCGCGGAGCGTGACCGCACCGGCAGCCGCCACGACGTACAGTTTCGTGTTGACGAGCACCTCGTGGACCGCTGCGGGCACCATGTCAGACATCCGCGCGCGCCCCACGGCAACGCTGCTCGGGGATGGCACCGTGCTGGTCGCGGCCGGATACGGCATCTGGAACGTCCCCCAGGGATCGGCCGAGATTTACGATCCCGTTAGCAACGGATGGACAACAGCCGGGGGCATGTATGGGGGGCGTGTAACGCACACCGCGACGCGCCTTTTGGATGGCCGCGTACTGGTCGCCGGCGGGTACACCAGCGGTCCCCACTACTGGCCCGTCGCGGAAATTTACGATCCGTCCACCAGACAGTGGACGGCGAGTGGCACGCTCAACTTTCCACGGGCCGCGCATACTGCTTCTCTGCTGCCGAACGGAATGGTGCTCCTCGCGGGCGGATGTTGCGAGGCCGACGGTCAGACGGCCCTGACTTCGAGTGAGTTGTGGGATCCGGCGACCGGACAGTGGACGATCACCGGCAACCTCGGCACGCCGCGCGCGTCGCACACCGCGACGACGCTCAGCGACGGGACCGTCCTTGTCGCGGGCGGCGGTCCCAAGGGAACGGCGGTGACTGCCGCGGCCGAGCTCTACGACCCCAACACAGGATCGTGGACGGCAGTGGGGAACCTGGTAACGGCGCGAAAGGCCCACACTGCAAGCCTGCTCAACGGCGACCGCGTGCTCCTCGCCGGAGGCGACGACGCCAGCGGGGCGCAGCTCGCCGCCGCGGAGCTGTACGATCCCGCGAGCCGGACCTGGCAGGCCGTGCAACCGATGAGCACGCCGCGAGTTGGCCACGACGCCGCCGTCATCAAAGGCGGCGCCGCTGCGTTGATCGCCGGAGGCTACTCGTGCTGCACTGGCTCGACGCCGACACTCGCCAGCGCGGAGGTGTTCGACCTCGCCAGCCAGACATGGTCGCTCACCGGAAGCCTGGTACAGAGGCGCTACACCCACACCTTGACGACGCTCGCGGATGGCACCGTGCTGGCTGCGGGAGGCCAAGACGCGGGCCAGAAGCAGCCGATGGCATCGGCTGAACGCTTCCATCCCGCGCCGTAAACGTTCTCGAACGAGCAATCGGCGCCGCAAACAATCGGGTACTGCTTGTCCCGAGTGCGGGACAGTGCAACTATACTAGTTGCTAGAGATGGAAAAGGTCTCCACAATGGACGTTCGCCAGCGGATCGGTGACCTGCTCAACAGGGTGGCCCTGCGTCACGACGAGTTTGTCATCGAGCGGAAGGGCAAGCCACTGGCCGCACTGGTGCCTATCGAGCGCTTGGAACAGATCCGGCGCTTTGCACGGCGGCATGCGCTGGAGCTCCTCGAGGCGCAGAAGCAAAGTACGGTGAGCGAGGAACGAGCCCTCGCGATCGCCCTCGAGGCTCAGCGCTCGACTCGAAAACGGGCCCGCAAGCGCCGCAAGACCAAGTAGCCATTGCTGCGTGCCGTGCTCGACGCGAATGTCTACCTCAGCGCCATCATCCAGCCAGGCGGCACCCCGGGCCGACTGGTCGAGCGGTTTCTGCGCGATGCGGACTTCGAGATCGTGCTCTCGCCTGCCATCTTGGATGAGGTACTGAGAGCCCTCTCGTATCCGAAAGTTCGCAAGCTGCTTCGCGACGTCGATGGGCAGCTGTGGTTTGAGGACATCGTCGTCCTGGCGGATCTCGTTGTCGGCGCGCGACAGCTCAGCGGCGTCTGCGAAGATCCCGACGACGACAAGTACGTCGCAGCGGCCCTCGAGGGACGCGCCGCCTGTGTCGTAACCGGCGACCATGCATTTCTTGCTCTCAAGGAATACGTGGGCGGAGCAATCGTGACGCCTCGATCGTTCCTTGATCTCCTTGGTTCGTGAGCTCGCCCAGATGCTCCATTCTGGGAAGGATAACGCGGCAGTGACGCCGGACCCCTCATTCCGGCGCGCGATCGAGCCATTCGCAGACGCGCTCGATCATCTCGGCGAAACCGGGGGCGACGAAGAGGACGCGCTGGTAGTCGGTCGGATCGTAGGGCGTCTCGGCGATGACGTCGGGGTCGAACGGCTCGAGCCGCGCGCGCTC
>VBLC01000077.1 GCA_005879315.1 Deltaproteobacteria bacterium
CCCGGAATTCCACGGCTGCGCTTCGATGAATCTCGCGGCGCTGGTCTGTGTGACCGCCTCGCTGATCAAAGTGCTGAGGTGGACGCTCATCGGCACCGGCCCGCAAGCCGCCGCCGCGACCGAGGAGGGGACCTTGGCCTGCGCGAGCGCCTGCGCGTAGTAGAGGCTGGTCGCGACGTCGTCGGGCTCGATGTCGGGCTTCTGGCCGGGGAAACATGCGCTCTCGGCGCAGGTGCGGACCTCGCCGCAGTAGAGGAGGGCGCTCGCGGCCTTGCTCAGCGCGCAGTTGGATGCGCCGTAGCCGCACGCCTGCAGACGGCCGGGCTGCAGCACCGACAGCGGGGCCGCTTCCTCCTGTGAGGAGAGCTGCAGCGCAGGCAGGAAGAGGGCATTGTGCAGCTGCTGCTCCGTCAGCGTCGAGTACTGTCCGGGACAGAGCGGCGAGACGCGGCCGCTCACCTCGTAGAGGAGGACGTCGCCGACTTCGTCGACGGCCTGCGTGTCGCATTCGGGCGGAGCGGCGGCGGTGGCGTAGCGGACGAAGGCGTCGGAGACGTCGGTGCGCAAGGGGCACTTGAGCAGCACCGGGCCGGTCGGCTCGCGCACTTTCAGGATCGCGTGGTCGCCGCGCAGCGAGAAGGAGGCCTCCTTGCGCAGCGCCGGCGGCAGCGCGCGGTCGATGCGCAGCGCGCCCAGCCGCTCGGCCACCGACCACGCCGATGCCGGCCGCACCGGACCGTTGCTGCGCACCACGGCCGCGCCGGTGGTGGCGACGCCAGCCAGCGCCAGCGCGATGGCGACGAGGGTCCGCATCAGTAGTCCCGGCGGCGCAGGCTGAAGAAATAGAAGACCTGGTTCTCGACGGTGGGCGTGAGCGCGACTTCGAAAGCCTCGCCCCTGCGCGAGACGTCGCCCGGGTCGGTCAGGTCGGCGACGCGCTCGTAGATGCGCCCCAGCTGCGGATGCCGCCCCTGCCGGCTGACGTTCTCGCTCCCGTAACGGAACTGGTGCGAGCTGGCGATGGCCACCAGGGTCCCGGCCTCGGGCGTGCGCCGCAGCGTCAGCCGCACCCCGACGTGCGCATCGCAGCTCGACAGGGTCACGCTGCTCGGCGCCTCGGGGCTGGCCAGCGTCACCTCCTGCGGCTGCTCGGCGTTCTCGCGCCGGGGCTGGCAGAGCGGCCCGTCGAACTGGCCCATCGGCGCGAGGTCGTGGAGCCGCGCCAGCGCATCGCAGGCCTCGCGCGCGCAGCGGTCGAGCTTCCCCACCCACTGCTCGCCGAAACCGAAGGGCGGAGGGAAGTCGAGCAGCCTGCTCTCCGCCGGCGCGGGCGCGGCGATCAGCGGCTTGGGCAGCGAGAAGATCCTGCGCACCGAGGCGGCGATCTCCTCGGGACACTTGCCCGCGCGCAGTGGGCAGAGCCGGTCGCGCGCGGCGTGCTTCTCCAGCGCCTCGCGATACGCCTCGCGCAGCCGCCGGCGCACCTCGCGCGCCGGCACCGGCTCGTCGTTGCAGATCAGCGTCGAGGGCAAGGCCTCGAGCAGATGCGTTCCGCCCTCGACGAAGACCTTGTATCCCGCCAGCGATCCGACACGCTTGCGCAGGGTCTCGGGATCGAACAGCCTGCAGAAGAGCTGGTCGGTGCGCGCCAGGACCGCGCGGGCGAGCTCGTCGTTCTCGCGCAGCGGATCGGCCTCGCGGTAGATCTCCCCGAGCCGGTCGGCGACCGGCCCGAGCTCGCGCTCCTCCAGTCCTTTGAAGAGCTCGCTCATCTCCGGCGCCGGCGCGCTGCAAAGGAGATCGGCGGCGCGGCGGAGCGCCTCGCGCGCCGGAGCGATGTCGGCCGGCTTGGCGATGCGCAGCCGCTGCCGCTCGTCGGCGCCGAAGAGCGCTGCCACCGCCTTGGCGTCCTCGTCGGCGTCGCGCACCGGCACCGCGCCGCGCCGGCCGATGCAGCGTCGGCCGCGCGGTGGAGCAGCCCAGTCGCGCACGTGCAGCATCACCGGCCGCGACAGCCCCGGCACGCGCAGCGTCGCGCCCGACCGAGGGTTGACCCAGGCGAGGCGTGCCTCGGCGTCGGCCAGATCGTGGATGGGCGGCAGCGCGGCGAGCCGATGCTCCAGCGACGCCGGGTCGCGCGCCATGGCCAGCGTCACCCAGCGGGCCGCGATGTGCTTCTCTTCCGGAGCGAGGCCCGCGAGCTGGGCGACCAGCTCGAGGTGGAGCGCGGCGGCGCGCAAGCGCGACCCGAAGCGCAGCGACGCCGGCCAGCGCGCGCCCCGCGCCGCCACGGCCATGAACGGCTGCGCCTCGATGGCCGTCGTGGCTGCGTCCCAGGCGTGCGCCACCGCGTCGGCGTCGGGCAGATCCGGATCGGCGGAGTAGAGCCTGGCGCGCGCATCGTCGAGCTGTTGCAGCGCGGTGAGCACTGCGCGCAGCGGCGGCTCGAGCGGAACTCCACAGCGCTTCGCCTCGGCCGCGGCCTCGTCGGCCAGCTGCCGCAGCACCGGGGTGGGCCGCGCCGCCGGCTGCAGCGCCTGGCTGGAATAAGCCGAGTCGATCGCGGCCGCCTCGAAGAGGGCGCGGGTGAAGAAGGCATCGAGCCCCTCGCGCGCGCCGAAGAGTCCGGTCAGCTCGACGTCGACGCGGCAGGAACGGCACTCGCGGCGCGGCCAGTCGCTGCGCTCGCGCGAAGGGCGCGCCAAGACCAGCGTCAGCTCGCTGCCGGGCGTGACGTCGAGCACCTTGTCGAGCTCGGCCTTGGTCCCGGCCAGCTCCAGATCGGCGGCGAAGGCGGGGCGGCGGACGAGGACGCGCAGCTTTCCCGGCAGGGGCGGCAAGTCGTCGAGCGCGAGCCGGACATCGCCCAGCTCGCCCTCGGCGGGAATCTGCACCTCGTGCGACACCAGTACCGTCTCACAGCGCAGGCCTTCGGCGGGCCGCGGCACATTCGCCGTAGCGCGCAGCGACCGCGGTGGCACCGAGGCGCATCCGCTGGCAGCGAAGAGCAGCAGCAGGAGGATTGCAATCCCCAGCGCGAGGAGCGGCGCGCGCCGCTGCAGCCGCCAGCCGGGTTTCCACGGATGCAGCGCAGGCTCGACGGCGAGCCGCCAGATGGTCTGCGGCCAGCCGACGCGCACGAGGCCATCGTCGCCGCCGCTCTCCACTCTGGCCGCAACGACGACGCGCCCCTCTGGCGCTGGCTGCGGATCGGCGGCGGCGGAACGGCTCATGCGCAAGTTTCACCAGAGAAGAAGCTCGGAAGCCTCGAAGAGCCGCTGCACGTCCGCGGGAAGGAGCGGCGCCACGGAGCTCGCCCGTTCGGCGAACTCGGCGCTGCAGTCGCGCGGCACCTCGGGAAAAGCGCGGGCCGAGAGGCGGGCCTGGATGGTGCGCGCCGAGAACTGGGTGCGCTCGCTCTCGGCGCGGCGGCGGTTGTGGGCCCGCTCGACCGCGCCGTAGAGGGCGAGCGGATGCGCCTGCGGATGGAGCGAGGACAGCGCCGCCAGATCGAGCGCCACCGCGCTGTCCTCGTCGCGCGCGCCGACGAGGTCGTCGAGCAGCGCCGCCTCCGCCGCCGGAAGCTGCTGGTCGAAGAGCCGGGTCTGGCTGGGATCGATCGCGGAGCGGAAAGCGGCTCGCTCGAGCGGATCGCGCAGCTGCGCGAGCGCGACCAGGAAGTCTTTGTCGAACTCGCGGATGGCCCACAATTCCGACCCGCGCGCGACCAGGGGAATGCGCAAGCGGGAGAGCGCCTCGAGATACTGCTTGCGCCGCTCCGGTCCCGTCCGGCCCGCCGGCGCGAGGATGAGGATGGGCCGCGGCGAGTCGCGCCAGCCCTCCGGCATCGCCTCGAGCGCCTGCGCCGTGAGCTCGACGAAGATCTCCTCGCCGAGCGGCCGCGCCAGCAGGAGCTGCCGCACGAGCAGGAGCGGCTCCGCGTGTCGATACAGCCAGGGCTCGAGCACCGCGCGCTCGGCGCGGGTCAGGCCCTCGAAATCGATCAGTCCCAGCCAGGGTCCCGAGGGAGGCTCGGCCGCGGCCGCTTTCCCCCGCACGCGCGTGCCAGGGCCCGGCGCGCCTGCTGCCGCGCAGGCGCCGGCGGTGACCGAAAGCATTCTCGTCCACGTCGCTGCCACATTGAGCGGGATCATGGTCTGTCTCCCAGTCGTCTCTCCCTCCTGAAGCAAAAAAACCGGCGCCATGATCAGAGGAGCTCCAGCAGCCTTCGGAAGCCGGCCATGCCCGCATGTCTCCTCGTGTTTCGGGCCAGCTCGGCCAGCTCGGCCGGCGATGCGGGCGCGATGCCCTCGACGGTGAGGAGAGCTAGGCCGCCCGGCCGCGACTTCACCGCCGCGACGAAGCGCGCGCACAGAGCCGAGGCTTCGGCCAATCCGAGCCGCGCCCGCGCCGCAGCGGCAACGAAGTCCGGCAGGCTCTCGGGCGAGAGATTCCATCCGGCGGGGAGCGCAGCGCAGATGCGATGCAGATCGCCGCGCAGGTCGGCCGGTCCGGCATGGAAAAGCCGCAGCGCCGCCTGCCGCGGCGGCGCCGGGACGCGCGCCCAGTCGCGGCCGAGCATGCGCACTACCAGCGACACGGCCGTCTGCGCGGTCAGCGCCGGCTCCTGCCGGACGCTTGCGTGAAGGAGTCCGAACCAGGCCGCCTCGGGAATCATCGGTGCGAGCTGTGGCCGCACCCGCGCCTCGACGCAGTGAAAGGCGAGCGCGAAGGCGGGGTCGCAGAGGAGCGTCTGCAGCTCGGCGACCTCGCGCTCCGGAGAGACGGCTTCGCCTTGCGGCTCGCGCGACGGCGGTTCCGAGAGGACGGCGCGCTCTTCTTGCAGCGTCGTCGCGATGGCCGCCACCGCGATTGGCGGCAGCGCTTCGAAATCGCGCAGCCAGCGGGCCAGGTCGTCCCAGAGGATGCTGTCGATGTCCGCCTCGCCAGCTTCCGAGAGAAAGAGCCGCTTCTGCCCGAGCATCTGCCCCAGCCAGGGCCGCAGCCGCGGCGCCTTGAGCAGGAGCACCTCCCAGCGGTGCACCAGGTCCTCGCGCGAGCTGATCGGCTGCGGCCAGAGCATCGTCATGTCCGCTCCAGCAGCTCGCGGCCGTTCTCTTCCAGCCAGCGGAGCAGCTCGGGCAAGCGCTCGCGTGCGCGCTCGATCCTCTCGTCCCCCGACCGGGAGGAGAGCGTCGCGCGCACCAGCTGCAAGAGCGCCTCCAGCATTTCCGGCGAAGCCATTCCCGCGGCGGTGAGAAGGCGGATGGCGAGGTCGTCGGTGCGGTCGGGCAGCCACTCCGCCGCGGCGAAGCCGGCCTCCTCGAATGCCGGCGAGAGACCTCCCGAAGGTCCGCCCCGGCTGCGGCGCTCGCTGGCGGTCTGGGTGAGGAGCACGAAGAAGCAGAGCCCGGTCATCTCGGGCGACAGGGTGGTCTCGCCTTGCGGGAACAGACGACCGGCGGCGTCGTTCCACGGCCACAAGCGGGGACTCAAGCGAGCGAGCAGCGCGCGCGCGTCGTCCTGCGTGCGGCGCGCTTCGGCATTGCGCCGCAGCCGCCGGCGCGCGTGGCCGGAGGCGGCCTGCAGCAGGCTGGGAAGGTAGGCCCCCATCGCTGCGCCGCCCGCCACCGTACGGCGGCCGGTCGGGTAAGGAGCCCAGAGGCGATCCTGCACCGCGGTCCAGGCGGCCTGATGAGAGAGGCCCGCGTGCCGGAACGCCGCATAGACCGCCTGCGCGATCTTCAGCACCCGCACGACGAACGCCGCGAAGGGCTCGGCGCGCAGCGTGCGCGCATCGACCCCGTGCAGGACCTGGCGGATGATCGCGCGCGGAGTGCGCGGTCCGAGCAGCCGCTGGGCCAGCGCCTCCAGCTCGGAGGTGGCGCGCAAGAGCGACCACATGGCGGGAAAGCCTTCCGCCCGTCCGAGCGCGAGGGCCGCCTCCGCCAGCCACTCGCGCGTCGCCACCGGCACGGTCGGTCGCGGCGCTGCGCAGGAGCGCCAGCTGGCGGGGTCGAGGGCGATCCCGACCGCGCGCTCGTCGATCTCCAGGGCAGCGGGAAAGAGCAGCTCGCGCTCCAGCTCGCTCCGCCGCCGCCCGCGCGTCGGCGCCCGCACGAAATACGAGGCAAGCGAAATCCCCGACGGATGCGCCGGATCGCGCGCGTCGAAGGCCAGTCTGAGGACGGACTCGAGCTGTGGCGCCGGTTGCATGGCCCTTCCCGTGACCGCAGCCCTCCCCGTTGCGGTCACCGGGTGGGCCATTAGGTAGTACGATCTCCCGAGCCGGAGAATTCAACGTGCGCCTCGATCGTCCGGAAACCGCCAGTGGGGCGGGGCAAACGGGCCTCCGCTGTGGAGGTTTCCGCCTTCTCTTCGACGAGGCCGCGCCGGTCGTGCGGCTCGTCGCCGGCGAGCGGCAGCTGCGCGAGGGACTGACGGCAGCGGTCTTGCAGGGTCTGGCCGAGGCGCCCGCGCTGTTGGAAAAAGTACTCCGGCTGCGTGCGCCGCGGCGGCCTTACGATCGCGTCGAGGTCGCGCTCGGCGAAGGTGCGCTGGCTCTTGGCGAAGCGGTCGCGGTAGGGACCGGGCTGATCCGCATCTCGCTGGGAGAAGACGTCGGACTCGAGGAAGCGGCGCGCGTCGCGCGGCACGAGGCGCTGCATCTGCTCCTGGCGGCGACCCTTCGCGGCGGGCCTCGCTGGAGCAGCGGGGAGCTGGCCTTCGCCGAATGGATCGTGCGCGGCATCGAGGGCGGTCTCGAAGACTCCATCCCGCGCTTCCGCTGGCCGCTGCCCCAGCTCTTCGATGCGCTGCCCAGATCGAGAGTCGAAGTCCGGCTGGCGGGCGACGAAGCGTATTTCGGCGAGCCGCTCCTCTCCGCGCTGCAGCGCGCGCCGACGGAGCAGCGCAAGCTGTGGCTCATCGAAGCGGCGCTGGGCACGCATTATCTCGAGCGCGCCCCGGACAGCGCGCTCTTGCCCGTCCTCCTCGACGACTGGCTGATCGACTACCAGGAGTACGCGCGGGCGGTGGGCAATCCTCCCTCAGGCGCCGGGAACCTCTGGCGCATGTCGGAGGCGGGCTGGAGCCGCGACCCGCTCACGCGGCTGTCGGTGGCCGCGCAGGCGCTGCAGTGCGACGACCATTGCGCCTTCAGCGGAACCCTCGCTCCCGTCGAGCCGGTGGTGTGGAAGAACCGAGGCAAGGTGCGGCTGCCCTTGATGTCGTCGCCGCCGGGAACGCGGCCGGCGCCGCTGCATGGATTCCGCGCGGTGCTGCGCGAGCTGGACCAATCCGCGCCGCTGCTCGCGCTCGTCGAGGAAGCGGCGCAGGGAGAACCTCTCGAGGCGCGCGTGCTCTGGCCGCGCATCTTCGCGCGGCTCCTCGGGCAAGAGCTGCCGCTGCCCGAGGGAGGCGCGGGCCCCGCCGTTCAGCTCATCGGCGCACCGCCCGCTCCGTGGCAACAGGCCATCGACTTCCTCGCACCGCTCCTGGGCAAGTGGACGCCGCGCCTCGAGCCCGAAGGATCGCTCCTGGTCTACGGCGGACCGCTGGCGCCGGCCTCGCTGCTGCAGGCGCGGCAGCTGGCTGCGCAACGGCCGGTGCGCGGGGCGCTCTTCACGGATTTGAAAAACGGAGATGCCTACGAGCTCCTGCCCGATCTGCCGGAGCCGCTCGACCCGCGCTATCGCGAGGAGAGGTGGGCTCCGGGGTCATTGCCCGCGCGCCTCGAAGAGCTGCCGGCGCTCGTCGACGACGCGACCCGCGCCGGCCGCCTGACCAGTCCGCTCGTCCACCTTCTCGCAATCAGCGCGATCGGCCTCGAGGAGTGCCACTACCCGCGCGCAGACCGCGCAGCGCCCGGTTGAAGCGCACCGCGTACTCCGCGGTCGAGCGCGGGATGGCCACGGCCCGCAAGTCGCTCGCCCGGGAGAAGGCGAGCGGCGCCTGGCCCCAGTTGTAGGCGACCGCCGCGAAGGTCTCGCGGTCGAGTGCACCGCGCCATCCCGCGGCGCGCAGGACAGGATTGTGCGCCGCCTTGGCGAAGCGCTCGCTCCAGCGGCGCAACCCGGCCTTGTAGATGCGCGCGGCGGCGATGGCGTTGATGCGAGGGTCCCAGAGCTGCGCCGGAGAGTCGAGGCCGAAGACTTCCGCCCATCTCGGCATGATCTGGAAGGGGCCCACCTCGCACGAGGCCCCGACCGCTGGGCGCAGATCGGTCTCGGTCACTCCCAGCGCCTCGAGAGCGAGCGGGTCCACGCCTTCGCTCCGGGCGACTTCATGGACGAGGCCGCGGAGCCACTCGCGCTGCAGCGGCTCCGCCGGCCAGGTCATCTGCGCGCAGCGCAAGGCGACAGCCAGGAGCCACACGGCGGTCGGTCAGCGGTACGGGTCGGAGATGTTCGTCGCCCGCCGCGAGGCGGAGGCGAGCGGCGCCAGCGGCGAGGGCAGCGCGCGCGGATTGCCCTGGCCGTCCTGCTGCGTCGCCACCTCGGTCGCGAGCCGCGCGGCCGCCCGCTGGGTGATGGCGGCCATCACCCGCGCGCGCAGCGCCAGGAGCGTCGCCTTGCGGCGCAAGGCATAGAGGCTGAGGCCGCCGTCCGGTCCGCCCGCGACCAGCGTGTCCTTGAGCAGCGCGGAAATCTCGTCCTGCAGAGCCTTGTCGGTCGGGTCGGGCTGCTGGCAAGTCTCGGGCGAGAGGAAGCAGGCGGAGTTCGACAAGCGCTCGTCGCGCTCGGCGCTGCGGATCTGCTCCTCGGCCTCCTTGGCGAGGCTGCTCGCCGGACTGTCGGACCGCGCGCTGCCGCCGTTCTCGGCGCCGTCGCCGTCCATTGAGTCGACGTCGCGCAAGACGCCCTCGTAGATGCCGCGCGCCTGCTCCAGATCTTTCTTGTACGCGGCGAGGAAGCGCGCGTGCGACGCCTGCGAGCTGCGGCTGTGCAGCCCGCTCGCGTTCACCTCGCTCTTCCACGACTGGTAGAGCTTGCGGGTGGCGTCGCTCCGCTCCACGCCGGCCGCCTGGCTGAGCTTGACCCAGGCGCGGCTCACCCGCAGCGCCGGGCTATCCTCGGTCTCGGTCCATTTGCCGTCGCCCTGCACTTGTGGGAGCGGCATGGGCGGCAGCGGATAGGTGACCGACTCGCTCGGCTTGATGGGAGCGAACTGCTCGGCGCGCGCCGCACCGGCCGCCGTCGCCAAGAGAACGATGCAAAGAATCCGGTTCATCTTTGTCTCCTTGACTTCGCGCTAGGGGCGGCCGTCATTGCTCGAGCGCAGCACGGGGGCGAGCATCTGCAGGATCTGCTCCTGGTCCGAGGGCGGGGGCGGCGCCTTCGCCTTCTGGACTGCCGCGATCTGCGCGTGCGCGTCGGCCAGCTGCTTCTCGAGGTCGGCGATCTGCTTCTTGTACGCGGCGGACTGCTTCTGCGCGCTCTGGGTACGGCCGATCTCGCGCTCCAGCTCGGCGCGCGCCACCATCGCCACCGTCTTCGCTGCGGCGACCGCGCCTCCGAGCACGTTCGGGCCGGCGGCCGACTTGGGCTTCTCTTCGGCGGCCGCGGGCCTGGCCGCTGCGGCCGGCTCCGGCGCCTTCACCTCCGGCTTGCCCGCCACGTTGCTGAGAACCGCGGGCTGCGCCGGGGAAGCGGCGGCGTTGCGCTTGCCGACGTAGAGGAGCCCGACCACCAGGACCGCGCCGAGCGCGGCATAGGGCCAGAGCTTTCGCGCGGGGGCTGTTTCGATGGGGCGGAATTCGGGGCGTTCGCTGGACATGGAGTCTCCTTTCAGGGGTTGTGCGCCATGGGCCGGACCGCCTGCACGCCGCGGAGAAAGCCTTCGTTGATCGCCTCGGCGGTGTTGGGGGCGGCCTCGCCGGCGAGGAAGGTGACGGGCGGCGCGTCGTTGGCGTGCAGCACCCAGACGATGAGGAAGCCGCGGGTGCTGGGATCGACCGGCGTGCGCAGCGGGGCGGACATCTTCGGGCAGCGGTCGCGCAGCGCGCGGACCGCTTCGGCGGCGCTGCGGCCTGCTTCCTGTGCCTTTTCGCCGGCCAACAGCGAGTAGGCCTCGCGCAGCTTCCCTTGGCTGTCGCCGCAAGAGTCGCTCGAAGACCGGCCGGTGATGAGCGCGGCGCAGCCCTGCAGCACCGCCTCGATGTTGCCGGCAGCGCGCAGCGCCGCGTGCGTGACTCGCTTGGCCGCGGTGCAGCCGCGATCGATCAGCCGCGGCTGGCCCCAGTAGACGCCGGCCCGGAAGAGCGGCAGTGCCAGCGCGCTCGCCAGCACCTGCGAGGAGTTGGCGATGATCTCGTCGAGATCGGTGGCCGTCAGGCGCGAACCGATGGCGTGCTCCCGCTCGCGGCGCCGGATGAGGTCATAGGCGTTCTGATCGCTCTCGAGCGGCCCGAGCGGCGCGATCTGCTGTCCGAACTCCTCGTCGAGTCCCTTCTCCCAGTCGCGCTGGGCGGCCGGCTTGGGCGCCTCGTCGTGCGCGCAGCTGAGCAGCAGAGCGCTCAGGGAGAGGATGAGGATGGATTTCGACATGGAGGTTCCTCCTCTTTGGCAAGCAAAAAAGTCATCCCAGCGCGAGATCGGGCAGCGGCGCACCCGCAACCGCATCGAGCAGCGGCCCGCTCCGCTCGGGACGGTAGACGGGCCAGGCCACTTCCAATACCGAGCCGATGCGCCGCTGCCACGCCTCGTCGAGCTGATCGAAGAATTTCTCCGCCCGGCCCAGCGCGCCTTCGCGATCGGCGGGCGCGCGGGCGATGCGGCTGGTCGGCTCGAGTCGCAAGGGCGCACGCAAGAGCCCTCCGGGAAGCCGCAGGGTGGGGACCCCTTCGCTGCGCGCGTTGCTCAGCGCGTGGCGCGCGACCACGGGCGGCTCCAGCGAAGTGAGCGCGCGATCGTACTCGGCGCAGACCGCCACGATCGGCCCGCGTCCGCGCTGGACGAGCGCGCCATCCTCCTGCCGCAGAGCGACGTTGCTGATCAGCACGGTGAGGGCGAAGAGCTCCGGCGACCATCCCAGCGAGCAAGCCTTGGCCGGCTGCACCCGCAAGGGAAAGGAGAGCGACGGCGCCGGCGCGCTCTCTTTCGGCGATCCCGATCCGAGCAGCGCCTCGATCCGGTCGAGCGCTTCGCCGTCGGCGGGGAAGCGCGTCCTCTGGTAGCGCAAGAGCGCGAGGATCTCTTCGTTGGTCACGAGGCCATCCTCTCGAGGAGCGCCTGCGTCCGCGCCGCGTCGAGCTGCGCGCGCGCCGCCTGCGCCTCGGTGACGGCGAGCAGGCTGCGCAGCGTGTGCAAGAGGACTTCCTCGGGCTCGCCGCCGCGGGCGTCGTTGCCATCCTCGTCGAGGCGCCGCGCTGCGAGCACGATCACCGGGCCGAGCAGCATCGGGAAGGTGCCGCCCACCATGAGGAAGTAGGCGTAGGAGATCTCGCGGTAGGCGTGCGCCATCGTCGCCGCCAGCGTGTCCGCCGCGACCTGGATTCCCATCGCTTCGCCGAGGGCGCCCATGCCGAGCGCGCCGAGCAGCGTGCTCATCCCCAGGCCGAGGCCCGGACCGAGCAGCATCATGGTGAGTGCCAGGGGCCGCACCTGCTTCTGCCAGATCTCGGCGCGCCTCGCCGCGCGGATGCGGCGCGCGTCGGGAGAGATGGCCCGCTCCGACTGCGCGCGGAAGCCTTCCGAGACGACCCAGAGGAGCAGGGCGATCTGGATCAAGTTGATGAACAAGAGCAGCGGCGCGCCGCCGTAAGTCTCGATCGAGTACTGCCAGAAGCGGGCGAAGAGCCCCATGCGCTGACCTCCGACGTCTTGTGCGGCAAGCAAAAAAATCCGCGCCCGCCGGTTTTTTTGCTGGGCCGATGTGCGCGCAGCGGTGATGATCGCCGTGCTGACGTTCCTGGCTCCGCCCCTGCGAGAGGCGGAGGCGGGGCCGCAGGCGCGCAAGCCTTGGCTGCTCTTTCCTCTCGACGTGCGCCGTTTCGATCGGATCTCCTCGAAGTTCGGCGTGCGCCGCCTGCATGGCCGGCCGAGGCTGCACCGCGGAGTGGATCTGGTCGCGCCGCGCGGCTCCTGGGTCGTCGCGGCGCGCGAAGGCACCGTGGCCGATGCAGGCCGCTCTCGCGCTTGCGGCTTCTACGTCACCGTCGCGCACGACAACGGCTGGCGCACCGTCTATTGCCATCTCCGTTTCGACCCGCACCGCCTCGGCATCGCTCTTGGCCTCAAGGTCCCCGCCATGGGTGTGGTCGGCCAGGTCGGCTCGAGCGGCCACTCGACTGGCCCGCACTTGCACTTCTCGCTGCTCGACGACCACGGCAACGCGCGCGATCCGCTGCTCGCGCTCTACACGCCGGCCGAGACGCTGGGGATGCTCAAGAAGATGGGGCTGGCGCGATGAACGGCCTCTCGCTGCGCCTTCCCAGGAAGATCCCGCTGCGCTCCATCCTCGATCTGAAGAGGATCTGCGCTGCCGCGGGCGGCGCGCTGGTCGCCGTGGTCATCGCCGCGCTCGTCGCTCCGCTCGCGCTGGCCGGCGGAGATCGGGTGCAGGAGGCCGCCGTTCTCTTTCGCGAGGATCTCGCCCAGTACCGCGCCGCTGCTCTCGATCTTCGCGGCGCCCCGCTCGTCTCGGCCGCTACGGCAGGCTACGAGGACCGCAGCTTCTTCCAGCGGCCGCGCTGGCTGCCGCCGCTCAGCCCCACCGGAATGCTCCGCGCCCTGGGACGAAACCTGCGCGGCATTCCCGAGGGGGGCTCGACCATTCCCCAGCAGCTGGCCAAGCTCTACCTGCGCAGCGGGCGGCGCGGCGGCCTCTTCGACAAGATCGGCGAGGCGCTCTTCGCTACCTGGCTCGTGAGGCAGGCCGCGCAAGAGGAGATCGCCGGCCTCTATCTCAACCTCAGCGCCGCGACGACGATGGGCACCGCCCGGCGCCCCGCCGACGGCCTGCATCGCCTTTCCCTCGCCCTCTTCGGCCTGCCTCTGCGGCGCCTATCGCGCGAGGACCAGCTCATCCTCGGCGCCACCCCGCGCGGCGTGCAGTGGTTGCGGCTCCATCCCGCGCTCTCCGCCACCCGCATCGCCTCGACGCGCGCCTGGCTGGTGGAGCGGAAGCTGTGGGATCCGTCGCTCCCTTCGTTCCTCGACCAAGGGATCGACTCGCCCTCGATCTTCGCCTTCGTCGAGGGCTGGACCGAGCGGGTCGCAACCGACATGCCCTCGGCCGATCTCGATCTGGTTGCCGCCATCGACCGATTTCGCGATGGTCTCTCCGCCGCGCTGCAGTCGGAATTCTCCGGCACCGAAGTTCGGGCGGCCTTTGCGGCGCTGGGCGCGGACGGCGCGGTGCTGGCCCGCTCGGGCGCCGAGGCCGCGCTGATGCCGGTCAATTACGGATCGCTCGCCAAGCTGGAGGCGCTCGACTTCGCCGTCGAGGCTTTCGGGCCGCGCGCGGTGCGCGAATTGACGCTGCCGCCTGCGAGCTGCGTGCGCTGGATCTGGGCGCGGCGCCCGGCCAACTACTGCCCGACCGACGTCGCGCCTCCCTCGCGTCCGATGGCCTTCGACGAAGCCGTCGCGCGCTCGGTGAATGCGCTCACCGCGCGCCACGCGCTGCTCCTTCCCGCGCTGCTCTGGCAGCGGCGTCCCGACCTCTTGCGCACCGTGAGCGCGACCCTTCCAGTCGAGGAGCGCGACGCGCTCGACTCGCCCGCCGACCGCGCGCTGGCGGCGGATCTTTTTGCGCAGCTGGGCGAGATCGTGCCGCCCGACCAGGTCGGGCCCGACCTCTCCTATACGGCCGCCGGCGTGGCGCTCTTCCGCTTCCTCAAGGCGCGCCGCGAGGAGGCTGGTCTGCCGGCCGCGCTCTTGCCCGACGACCCGACCTCGCTACTCGGGAATTCCTCGCGCGCCACGGCGGAGCAGATCGGCCACTATCTCCACCGCAAGCTGTTCAGCGACTCCTCCTGCGCGCTGAGCGACGCCGGCGCGCTTCTCGCGCTCCGCCGCCGCGAGGGTACGCTGCGGTGGCTGGCGCAGCGCTGGCCCAAGCTCGTCTTCAGCGGCAAGACCGGCTCCTCGCCTCACGACGACTCGGCGCTGGCGGCGGTGGGCATCTGCCTCGATGCGCGGCCGGTGGTGCTGGTGGCGGCGCTGCGGCCGCTGCAGCCGCCCTTGCCCAAAGGCCTGCATGGCTCGGTGCTGCTGCGCGGGCTCGATGCGTATCTGCGCGAGCTGGTGCGCCTCGAGCGGCGCCCGACATCCCTGATGCTGCCGGCCTGGGCGGAGGAGAATATCGCCGAGCCGTCCGCCGTCGCAGCCGGAGGGATACCATCCTTTGCCGGCGATGGGGAGAAGCGATGACCTCGCGGTCCAAGAACGGCGGGTTCGACGAGCTGGAGGGGCTCATCTACCGCCTCTTCGCCGAGAAGCAGTTCGCGCTCGCGCTTCTCGCGCTGGTGATGGTGGCGCAGTTGCTCTCGGCCCAGTTTCTCCTCTTGCGGTTGCGGCCGCCCGCCGCGCAGGCCAGCGCCGCCCCTTCGAGCAAGCAGCGCCTCGACGTGCGCTGCGCCGGTGGAGAGCCGCGCACCCTCAGCGGCGAGCCGCTCAACAGCGAGCTGGCCCGGGGCAAGGTGGTGGTGATGCACCTCGCGTCCCAAGAGGAAATCTGTCTTGCGCAGGTAACCAGTTCGGGCGCGGCCGAGTTGGTCGTGGGGATGAGCGTGGATGGACAGCCTGCGAATGAGTGAGCCGCCGCGCCTTCTGCGGTCGGTTTGCCTGCAGACGCTGGCGCTGGCCAGCGCCGCGCTGATCGCCGGCCGGCCCTGGGCGCGGGAGAGGATCGCGCACGAACCAGTGCCGGCGCCCAAGCCAGTCAAGGCCGAGCAGCGCTTCCGGGTGGTGCCACTTCCCAAGCCGCCGCCGGCAGCGAAACCGGCGCCCGCGCAAGAGCAGGCACAGGCCGCTCCGCCTCCCTTGCCGGCGCCGAAGCAGCAGGCGCAAGCCGCTCCTCCGCCGCGGCCCGCGGTTCCTGCGAAATCGGCGCCGGCTCCCGTACCGGCGCGCATTGCCGCCGACTCGACGGCCGTCCACGGCGTCCGCTTGCGCGTGATGGTGCCGCGCAGTCCCGCCGATCTGGCCGCGCACCTGCGTCGCTCCGGCGGATGCCTGGTGATCTCGCGGCTCGAAGGAGGCAGCGCCGAGGTGCTGCAGGTCCTGGGCGAGGACGGCCGCGAAGTCGCTGGCCCTCCCTGCGATGGCGTACCGCGCGTGCTGCGCGACGACAGCATCAACCAGGCGTTAGGCGATCCACTCGGGCGCGCCCGCGCTGCCGGTTCGGGCGAGCTGGTGCTGCAAGTCCTGCTCAGCCCCGGCCTGCCGGGGATCGCCCAGTCCGCGCTGCGCGCCCGCTTCGGCCCCGTCTCGGAAGAGGAGATGGGCCGCCGCGCGGCCGAGAGCGGATACGAGCTGACCTGCTTCGCCGATCCTGCCGGACCTTTGCGATGTCAATGACGAGGGGTGGCCCATGAAGACGCTCTGGATGGCAAGCGTGATGGTGCTGTTCTCGGCGGCGGCCGATGCCGCGGCCGTCGCCCGCAAGTCGCAGGTGATCGCCGTGCTCGAGGTGCGCTCGCGCCTGGTGGCCGCCGACCGCAAGCTGATCGACGGCGCCGGTCTCAGCGCGCAGATCCGCGACGTCGCCCGGCGCGCGGCGCCCGAGGCGCGCATCGCCGGCGACGAATGCCCCGGCGACTGCGAGCTGCGCGCGGCCCGCGAGCTCGGAGCCGACCGTCTGCTGCGCAGCGAGCTCTTGCGCGCCGACAATGCCTTTCTCGTCTCCTTCGCGCTCTACGACACCGCGGGCGGCAAGCTCTTGAGCACTTCCTCCGCCATCGCCACCACTCCCGAGGAGCTGAGCGAGGCGGTGGAGGGCGCGGTGGTCGATCTCTTCCGCATGCAGGAGGACTCCATCGTCGTCATCTCGATGGGGCCGAACGGCGTGCCCGACGTGCCTCAGCCACCCGGACCGTTGCCCGAGAGCGCCGTGGACTTCGGTGTCGATCCGCGAGTGCTGGTCGCCTACGACAACGCCCGCACCGTCGAAGGCAAGGGCAGGGAGCGGCCCGACGAGGCGGCCGCGGCCTGGCGCGAGGTGGCGGAGATGGACGGCAAGAATCCCTTCCGCGAGCTGGCCGACACTCGCGCGCTGCAGTGGGAGAACTACGCGGACACGAGGCGCGCGTACCAAGCGCAGCTGGACAGCGACACCGCGCGGCTGCGCAAGCTCTTGCCGCAGGCCACGGCGAGCGAGGCGACCCGGATCGATGCACTGGTACGCTTCGCGCGCGCCTACGGTGTCGAAAATGCTTCGCCGATGTTGCCCCTGCTGCCGGCGGGCGCGCTGCGGGAGCGGGCCGAGACCGCGCTCGGCTGCGAGGCTCGCGACGCCTCGAAGTGCCTCTTGATGGCCCACGCCGCGGACGAGGCCAAGGACGGAAAGGGCGCGCTGGAGTATCTCGACCAGGCCTGCTTGGCCGGATCGGCCGAAGCCTGCGCCGAGGCGGGCAACCGCTGGCTCCGTCCCGCCACCCGCGATGCGGCGCGGGGCATCGCGGCGCTGCAGCGAGGCTGCGCTCTCATGAGCGCCACCGCCTGCGCCCGGCTGGCCAAGGTCTACGAGGAGGGCGACGGGACCAACTCGAATGCGCTGCTCGCCGGCGAGATGCGCGACAAGGCCTGCGCCGCGGGCGACGGCAAGAGCTGCCGGCAGCGGGCCTGCTCGGCGGAGAGCGACGATCGCGCGCTGCAGCTCTGGCAGATGGGCTGCTCGCGCGGCGACGCCACCTCTTGCGCGCTGGCCCATCTCGCCGCGCCGCAGACATCGACGCCGGCCGACGCGAGCGCCTCGTCGCAAGCTGCGAAGAAGGATCCGGTCCAGGTGGCCCTCAGCGCAGAGGCGAACAAGTCGCGCGTCGCCCGCGAGCGGCTCGGCGCAACGCTGGTGGGTGTCGGCGTCATCGCTGCGGCAGGCGTGGGCTTCATGCTCACGCATGGCGGCGGCGAAGACTTCGGCGACCACTGGGGCCGCCACTACGTCACGCAGGCGAATCGGGGCGCTTCCTCGAGGGGGATGGTCTACGCTCTCGGCGCAGCCGCGCTTCTCGCCGGCGGCGCAGGAGTGGCCATCCTGCTCACCAGGCCCGAGCCGGAGAAGCCGAGGGTGAGCGTCGGAATCGCGCCGGGGGCGCTGCTGATCTCGGGCACGCTGCCCTAGAGCCGAGCTCGAGCTCGAGCTGGGATTGGTTCGGGCGAGCCGAGCTCGTTCTGGTGGCTCGTCTTGGTTGCGCATCCAGCTGCAGCGCATGGGCCAGATCACCAGCGGAGACAGGCTCCAGCTCGTAGGTCGTGGCAGGGTCCATGATCACAGCGCGATCGAACGGCCGGCGACCCAGCCGTCCGACGGTGGTCCTTTCCGACGATCGGTCGAGTGGACGATACGTGTGTCGGGAGCTCCGCTGAGACGGACCTAGGTCGTGTTCGACGAAAGTTGGATGTTCTTGACTTGATTGGACGGGCCGGAGCAGAGTCGTTCTGCAGTCCCGTTCCTGGGGGAACCAACACAGCGTGATGGCGTCGTTTCGCCTCCGGCTCAGTCCGAGGCGCGCGATGGTCGGAAGAAGGTGCGCGCCGCCAGCGGCAAGCCGAGTACGGGAACGACCGCCGTCTTTCATCATGAAGCGAGGGGGAAGACGATATGAGCCGCACCATCGACACAGGAGCGCAATTTGCCGTACGGTCCAGGGGCGTCTGTTTCGCCGCCGTGGTCGGAGCTTTGCTGTTGCCGGCGAGGAGCGCCTGGGCGCAGGTGTCGTCGTTCACGGAGACCGACCTGGGCATCGGCGCGGATTACAGCACCGCCTTGGGAATCAACAACAACGGACAGATCGTCGGCCTCTCGCGGGATGCCGCCTTCGTACAGACAGCGTTTGTCTGGGACAACGGCACGGTCACTTTCCTCCAGAATCCTCAAACCGGGGCTCCGCTCCGGATCATCCCGATCGCCATCAACGATGCCGGGCAGGTGCTCGGCAGGACAGGATCGGTTCGCAACGGGCATGCCGTTCTCTGGACGGCGGCCGCAGGGCTGGTCGACCTTCCCCTCCACCGCGCGAGCGATATCAACAACCTCGGCCAGGTCGTCGGCTCGACCCAGGAAAACGTCGTATGCAACGGGGTCACAGTCGGACCCGTTGACCGCGCCGCCCTCTGGAACGCGGGCACCGTGGTCCCAATTGGACCGCCGGGCAGCGTGGCGCTGGGCATCAACGACTCCGGAGTTGTCGTAGGACAGTTGGACAGCAGCTTTACCGGTTGCTTCCCCACGGATCGTGGTTTTCTCTGGGACGCATCCTCCGGAGCGACGCTCATTCCCTTTGCGCCGGGCTATGAGCAGGCCTTGATGCTTCCCGGCGGCGGAATCAGCGATCAAGGTCTCGTCGTATCCGGCGACTGGCTCTACGATTCGGTTAGCGGCAATTGGTTCCAGTGGCGGAACGTCGCTCTGACAGATTTCCGCGGGGGACCGCCCCACTCGATCAATCACTCGGGATGGGTCGTGGAAGTGCCAGTGCGCGAAGATCTGCCCATCTTCTCCGACGGAAGCGCATTCTCGCCGCTGTACCTCTCCGACCTCTTTCCCAATTTCACGATTGACTCTCTCACCATCAACGATGTCGGCGAAATCGCCGGCGCCGACAAATTTCTCATCGGGTCTGCATTCCACACCCATGCCGTCCTGCTCAGGCCCGTGTTGTCCGCCAATCGGCCGTTGATCATCGGCCTCGACCCGTCCTCGGCCGGTCCAAACGGACCGGCGCTGACCTTGAGTGTGACCGGCACCGGGTTCAGCAACGCGTCGAACGTCCTCTGGAACGGTACGCCCCTGTCGACGACGTTCGTCGACCCATCCACGCTGACGGCAAGTGTCACCGCCTCTGACCGCGCCTCGAGCGCCGACCTCACCGTGGTCGCCGTCACGGTGGTCGACGGAGGCAGCACGAATCCGCCCACCTCGAATACGATGCCCTTCACGCTCAAGACCGCGAAGGTGGCTGCTGATGCGAGCAAGGTGACGGGGGAGAACGGCTCCGCGACCGTATTCTTGCCGCCTGGTGCGCCCGATCAGGCGGGCATATCCGCGGAACTGGTCCATGGAAGCCCCGGCTCCGCGATCTTGACCGGTGCGACATACCTTCAAAACCCGACCCCAGCCAAGCTGTTCGATACCGGTGGCGGCTACGTTGACCTGCGCGTGAACAACGCACTGTCCTCGGACTTCGTCAATGCCACCTTTTACTATCCCTCCACCCTGACGGGTGCAGCCGAAAGTGCCGCGCAGCTTCTCTACTACGATGCAGCGGCGGCCGCCTGGGCGCCGGTGCTCGACAGCGGGGGACTGGTGCCCGTGAAGGACACGACTGACAACATCGGCGGCACCACTTCAGGGGGAGCCTTCTACGTGACATTCGACAACACCAGTACACCGCTCGTGACCAATCTGACGGGAACTCCGTTCGCGATGGTGATGTCCGACGCGCCGCCGGTGGCGAATCCGAGCGGTCCCTACGTCTGTGCCCCGAACACGACCATCTCACTGGATGGCTCGGGCTCATCTGATCCGGATCCCGGCGATGCCATCACTTACGCCTGGGACCTCGTCAACAGCGGGAGGTTCGAGACAGCGGGCGTCAGGCCGAGCTTCACCTGCGGCGCGATCGCAGGATCCGTGTCCAGCGTCTGCCTGCGGGTCACCGACAACGCCGGTTTGCGGGATACGAAGTGCACGACCGTGATGATCGTCTCGCCGCCCGATTGCCAGACGGGAACCGCCGCCCTGATGGCATGCAACGGCGGGAGCGTCAGCTTTCAAGTCGACGGCTCGGCTTCGTCCGATCCGGGTGGTAAACCGCTCAAGTTCACCTGGACGGCCGGCAGCTGCGATGCAGGCGCCGTCACCTTCAGCAATGCTTACGCTGCCAAGACTGAAGCCTCGTTCAACACCGGCCTGATGAGCTCGTGCTTCGACAGCTGCAAGGTCACCCTTACGTGCATCAATGAGTTCTCGCAATCCACCTCTTCTGTGACGTTGATGGTCGGCGATACCGCCTCGCCGGTGTTCACTGCGCCGCCGCACGACACCACGGTCGAGTGCGACGGCGGTGGCAATCAGGCCGCGCTCAATGCATTCCTCAGCACGGTGGGGGCATCGGATGCCTGCTTGCAGCCGGGTCTAACGAACGTCAGCAACGACTTCCACGGCCTCACGCAGGCGTGCGGGGCTACCGGATCCGCGAGCGTCACCTGGACGGCGACGAATGGATGCGGCCCGGCGGCGACCACCTCGGCGTCATTCCGCATCGTAGATTACAGCACCCCGACGATCCAATGCCCCGCGCCGATCGTGGCCGAGTGCACTGGCAACCGGAGCGCGGCTGTCGATGCTGGAAAGGCGAACGGCAGCGACGTCTGCAGCGCAGTCAGCGTGTCCGGACCGCCGCCCGGCTTTGCCCTCGGAAAGACGACGACGACGTTCACGGCCACCGACCAGTGCGGCAACACGAGCACCTGCGACTCCTCCGTGACTGTCCTCGACACCACGCCGCCCTCGATCACTTGCCCCTCGCCGACGACCGCCGAGTGCACGGGTAATGCTTCCGCACCCGTGACGCCCGCCGCGGCGACGGCGAGCGACATCTGCACTTCGGTGGTGTCCATCCAGGGTCCGCCAGCCGGGTCATACCCGCTCGGCAGCACCACGGTTTCGTACGTGGCCACCGACGAGTCCAGCAACTCGGGGTCGTGCGCGAGCACCATCAACGTGGTCGATACCATCCCGCCTGTCTTTGACGCCTCCTCGCTCGCCGCGCGGACCGTGATGGGAAGCTGTGCGGCCAGTCCGGTTGCGTTCGTGCTGCCATCGGCGTCCGATTCCTGCACCAGCGCCAAGGTGACCTGCGACCCGCTGCCGGGAAACAACTTCGGAGCGAACACGGTCGCGTGCAAGGCGATGGATCAATCGGGGAACGTGAGCACGACTACCCTGACCGTCTACGTTCAGCAGCCGCTCCACGTCGTCTTCCTTCGGCCGCTGCTCGACGACAACGTCGCCGACGACGTCGACACCGACGCGGACGTCAACAACCTGTTCCAACCGGGCTGGATCATCCCGCACAGCGTCCATCTGCTCGATTGCGCGGAAAAAGACGTGACCTCCACGGCGCCCGTCACCGTGAAGCTGTCCGTCAGCCGTGGCGCCAACGGCGAGGGCGGCACGTTCGTCAACGACATCGACGACATTCCCGGCATCGGGGATGAGGGCGGCGTCATGGTCCTGCTGTTCGGGGCATACCGATATGCGCTCCTGACCAACCCCGTGGACTTCCCGCGCGGAGGGCACGTTTTCAGATCGCTCGTCACGGCATCGTATACAGGGACGCCCGATCTGATCGTCGGGGCCGAAGACGCGCGGCTGGTGAGCAAGTAACATGCGGGCGCGGTGGATACTGGCGCTGCTGTCGATCCTACTCACTGCCGGCCTGGTCCTATGGCGGACGCGTGCCCCTGGAGCCGCGAACCAGTCACTTGGGATGGAGGCGCCGAAGGATTCGTCCGCCGCGGCACTTTCCTCGCCCGCAACTTCGTCGGAGGCGCCGCGATTGTCTTCCAGCGAAGCGCTGCGCGCCGTCGTAGCGCGGCTGGTCGAACCCGAAGGGCCGATCCGCCTCGCCCGCGGGCAGATCCTTGCGCGCGTCAATGACGTACCCATCGTGGCGAGCGATTTGATTCCCTGGCGCGCGGAGGACCGAAAGGAACGGGGCATGACGCACGAGATGTTCGCCTTCCTGCTGAAACGTGCGATCGACCGCGAGCTGGTGTCCCAGGCCGCTGGCGCACAGAGCATCTCGCTTTCCGCCGCGCAGGTCGGACAGCTGGAGCGACTTCGCGCGGCGGAGCAGGAACGGGACCCCGCGCAGGTAGAATTCGACGTGCGCGACGCGGCCAGCGAGCTGTTGCTCGCCGACCTGGTAGCGAAGTCCGGCGGTCCCAACCCCTACGCCGGCCCTGCCGACGTCGAGGCCTACTACCGACGGCACGCGGATGAGCTCGGTGCGCTCCCTGCAGCGACGGAGGCGCGCGCTGCGGCCTGGCAACAGATCGAAGCGCGCATCCGCCAGATTCTCGCCACCGAACGACAAGCAGCGTACCGCGACCGCATCCAGGACATCCTGGGCGAACTCGAGGCCCACGCCCGCATTTCGGATAGCTGACCGGAAGTCGCCATCGCCTCCGCGTCGAGGGAAAGCGCCATCGCAAGGAGAATCGCCATGGCCGCGCATTGTAGCTCTAGCTCTCAGCGAGGCGGGCAGAAGTAGCATTCGCTGAAGAGCACGCGGTCGGGCGGCAGCTCGAGGACCCTGCCGCGGCTGCGCAAGGCGTCCCAGATTCGCTGCATGCCCGGCGACATCGGATGGCCGGCGCCGACGATGACGGCCTTGACCTTGTTGGCCGCCGCGGTGTGTACGGCGTCTTCGCGCAAGCCTTGCAGGATGGCGCGCTCGCGCGGCGAGAGCGGTTCCTCGTAGAGCAGCTTGGCGTCGAAGAAGAATTTCTCCGGCGCGTCGGCGACGATGGTCTCGCTCGGCTCGAGCAGGGGCTGCAGCGCGCGCGCGGTGTGGATGCGCGGCCACTGCATCGCGTAAGCGTCCACGGCCGAAGCGTGATTCCATTTGACGATGTTCATCGCAGCCCAGCCGAGGCCGCAGACGGTGATGGCGAGCAGCAAAGAGAGGATCTCGACGCGGCGGCGCGCCGGCTGCGCGAGGCTCGCGACAAGAAGCCACCAGAGCACCAGCAGCCCGGCACTGAAAGGGCTGACGAAGCGCGCGGGAATGGTGCCGCCATAGAAGAGCGGCCAGAGGACGGCGTAGGAAGCGGCGAAGACGACGATCGGCTTCACCTGCCGCGGCCGCTGCCAGACGGCGGCGATGAGAAGCATTCCTGCCAGCACCCGCGCTGGCCAGAGGAAGAAAACGGGTCCCAGCCAACCTCGCCAGCGCGGCAGGTGCTCGAAAGCGAAGCCGCGCCAGTATTGCTCCGTCCAGGCGTCCGTCGCCCACGAGGGGAAGAGCGCGCCGAGCGCGGGATAGACGGGATTTGCAAAGACAAGGGCGTTCTTGCACAGCTGCACCGCGAGCGCCGCCGCTCCGAGAAGCGCGATCCACGGGGTGCCGCGCCGATATCCGACGGCCACCGCTGCCGCGCCGAGCGCGAGGGCGCCGTGGAAGGCGCTGGCCTTGCAGGCCATCGACAACAGGCAGAGCCCGAGCGCGGCCAGAGTCGATCGCGGCAGCACGGCCAACGCGAGCGCTACCAAAGCGAGAACGACTCCGTCGGGCTTCGCCATCCGCAGGATCGAGTTCTCCGGCACGACCCCGGGCAGCGCCAGGCAGAGCGCGGCAAACCAGAGCGCCGTCGGCCGCGCGAGGAGAAGGCCGGCGAGAATCAGCGCCGGGACGGTCGCGAAGTAGACGGCGATCTGCGCCAGGCCGTGAAAGAAGAGCTTCGATCCTCCCCAGGAGCGGTGCCAGGAGAGCCCCCACTCGACGACACCGGTGAACATCGCGTGCGGGTCCCAGGCGCCGGTGAACGGCTGGCCGTCGCGCACCACCAGCTCGCCGACCACGAGGTGGTAGTTGAGCTGATCATAGATGCGCTGCGGATGCGCGGCGAAGAGGATGAAGACGACCTGCACGAACAGGGCGGCGCCGACGACGTAGCGCTCGGTTCGGCTGGCGCCGTCGAACAGCGAAGCGAATCCGCGCCGTGCCTGTTGCAGCAACCAGCGGGCGTTGGGGATCGAGGCGAGCAGCACCAGGGCCGTGCCGGCGAGAAGCGAAGCCCGCCCCGCAAGGTGGGCGAGCGAGAGCGCCATCGCCGCGGCGCCGGAGACGGGCAGCCAGAGCGCGGCAGCGAGCGCGATCCGCCAGCCGTCGGACAATTCGCGCGGGACGGCTTTCAGCATCAACGCCGTCCCCGCCCACTGCCAGAGAGCGGCCGCCGCCACCGCAACCGCGGCCAGCACGATGGGCGGCAGCGCGTCGAGCATGAGTGCGTTACGCTAGCACGCCATGAATCCCTCGAGCCCGCAGGCGAAGGAGATGGCCGACGAGTCGATGGTGCGCAACCTCGCTGCGCAGGCGGAGGCCATCTGGCCGCAGGAGGCCGGCGTCTTCGCGCGATTCGAGCAGCCGCGCGTCGCGCTCGACGTCGGCTGCGGCACCGGCGAGATCACCGAGCGGCTGGCCGAGATGTTTCCCGGAGCCTCGCTGGTCGGCGTCGATCTGGAGGAATCGCATCTCGAGCGGGCGCGTGCCCGGTGCGCGCGTTTCGGGGCGCGCGTGCGCTTCGAGCGCGGCGATGCGCTGGCGCTCCCGTTCCGCGGCGGCGAATTCGATCTGGTGGTGAACCGGCACATGCTCCAGGCGGTGCCCGACCCGGCGCGCGCGGTGAGCGAGATGGCGCGGGTGACGCGCTCCGGCGGGCGGCTGCACCTGATCGCGGAGGATTACGGCATGCTCTGGGCCCATCCCACGCCGCACGGCTCGGACGCATTCTGGCAGCACTATCCGCCCAGGTACGGCAAGGCCATCGGATGCGACCTGCACATCGGCCGCAAGATGTTCACGCTCCTGACCGACCTGGGGCTGCGCGAAATCGCGGTCGATTACATCGTCGTCGATACCCTCCGCGTGCCGCGCGAGACTTTCGCGCGCATCTGGGAAGCCTGGCGCGACGGCTACACGGACTCCTTGGTGAAAGCGACCGGGGAGCCGCGCGAGAAGATCGCGGGGCTTTTCCAGGAACTGATCGATTGCGTCCGGAACCCTCGCGGCTATGCGCTCTGGAACCTCCCGCTCTGGACCGCCCGCAAGCCTTAGCGAGGGCATCGGGATGATCTGGGGAGGGGCTCCCGTGCAGGCGTGGCCTTCCCAGCAGATCGGGAGTCACCGCACAGGATGCGCGGCCGCAATGTCCTGATCATTTGCGCGTGGTATGGCGTAACTCGCATCATTGCGTTGGGCGCGTCCCATCTCGGCGCGGCTACAATGACGGCGCAGCGTCAGGACGAGTGGAAATGGGTTCCAGAAAAGAGTGATCTGTTTCCCGGCCCTCCGCCGCCGCCCTTTCTTGCCCCGACGGTTCGATGGGACGCTAATTACTACATTGCTCTCGCTCGAACTGGCTATCCACCGATACGCACCGGCGAGCCCGTCTTCACGTGGCATTCTTCCCGCTCTATCCTCTGATGGTATGGGCGATCGCCACTTATCCTGAGGCATTGTTCGTACTACTCGCTGGTCTAGCGATGCTCGCCATCGCCTCCCAGCGTCTCCTCATAGCGGCTGTTTGGCGCACTCGCAACGGCGACACGATCGGCCGGCGTTTTCATCACGATAGCGTTACTTCTGATTGCTTGGCAGCACCGCAGGAGTGCGGGCAAGCTCATCACGTCCGCGTTGGCGGCAGTTCTCTCGCTCGGAGGGTTGATCGCCTTCGCGATCTTCTGTCGGGCACATTACCGTGATCCGCTGGCGTTTATGCACATCGAGAATGAATTTGGCCGGGGCATCAAGCCTTGGGGGCCATTTGTGGCGCTGGTGCGGTTCAATGTCGATCCTGACTATTTCTTGGTGACGTTCTCTTTTGTTGTCGTGTGCGTGTGGATGCTGCGCGCTGCCCCCCTCTGGCTGACGGTGTCGAGCTGGTTTCTGTTACTTCTTCCCATGGGCACGGGCACCCTGAAAGCAATGATCAGATATCAGGGTGCGAACGTTCCGGCGCTCGTCGGCGCCGCATTGGCGATGAAAAGCGGTTCGCGTTTCAGGTTCCTTCTTCTTGCAAGTCTCTCGCTGATGGCATTGGAAGCATTCCTTTTTGGAAGCGGAATCGGCCATTATTAGTGAAGGTGACCAGGGCTCGCATTATCGTTGCAGGCGTGGCCTTTCAAGCAGATTTCTTCGCCGATGCTGTCGGCCCCGATGCCATCTCCTGCGACGCAGAGTTCGCGGCACTGCGGCGGACTGCGCTCGATCAGCGCAGCTGGATCGAGGTTCAGCCGGGCTGGGTCTCGGGCTCCGACGCACTCTTCGAGCAAATCCTTCGCACGCGCCGCTGGGGACAGCGGACCCGACGCATGTACGACAAGCGCGTGCTCGAGCCGCGGCTGACCGCTCCGTGGAATCTACAGTCGGGAACGAAGCTCGAGCCGGCGGTGCTGGAGGAGATGCGCCTCTGCCTCTCGCGCCGCTACGGCGCCGCCTTCGACTCGATCGGATTCAATTATTATCGCGACGGCCAGGACAGCGTCGCCTGGCACGGCGACCGCATCCGCAAGGAGATCGACGAGCCCATCGTCGCGCTCGTCTCGCTCGGCGAGCCGCGCAAGTTCCTCCTGCGCCCGCGCGGCGGCGGTTCGTCGCGCCCCTTCCTGCTCGGCCGCGGAGATCTCCTCGTCACCGGCGGGAGGACGCAGCGCGACTGGGAGCACAGCGTGCCGAAGGTGGCGCACGCCGGTCCGCGCATCAGCCTCGCCTTCCGCTACGGGATGAGCGCCGGTGTTTATGATTCTGAACCGCGAGGCGGTTAGAGCGCATCTGCCGCGGATGATCGCCGCACGTGCCATCTCGCGCGGCGCCAACCCACCCGAAGAAGCCATCCGACCGGCCGCGAGAGCAGATTCACCCGCTCCGCATCGTCGAGCGCAGCCGAGCTGTAGCGATCGACGCCTGGCTCTCCATGATGGTGACGGTGGTTGTCGAGCACGTACGCGATGGCGCTGACCGTCTCCGACGGCGACCGGAGCAAGCGCGAGTGATAGTGGTCGGCGAAGACCCGTCCTGAGCTTCGCATCATCGCGTTGAGCCTTTTGGCGATGCGGATGCACAGCCCCTGCATCCCGCGGGAGAGCGCCTCCGTGTCGTTCGGCTCGACGATGAGATGAATGTGGTTGCCCTGGATGCTGAAGGCGATCACCCGCAGCCCGAATCTTCCCGCTGCCGCTGCAAGGCAAACCTTCAAGCTGCGATAGCTCCGCCCGCTCCGCAGGTTCCAGACGTGCTCGCCCACTCGCAACGTGACATGGACGGGCAGCGGCTTGCCAAACTGCGCTCTTACCTTGTGCGAGACGAGCGGTCTTGGTCCCTTCGGCTTGCGCCCCGCACCCCTCCGCCTCCCGCCGTGCTGCGGTATTGGCAGGGCGAGCTGTCTCGCGGCTCTCATGATTGGGGATATATGTGATTCACAGGAAGGTTGCAAGCGAAAAGTGCAGCCCTCGAAGCGGGTCCAAACCAAGTAGATCCTTTACAGGTTGAACCAAGAACATCCTTTACACGTCGGAGGCATTGCGCAGCGACATCGCAGACAAGCCTGCGATGCCCTGGAAAGCGACGGACTCGATGAAGGAGCGAGTGAACTTCGTGCTGGAGTGGGAGCGCCGCTGGGACGAGGCGCAGGGCGGCGCTGTCGAGATGGCCGAGCTCTGCCGCAAGGACGGCGTGGCCCGTCCCACCGGCTACGCCTGGGTGAAGCGCTTCCGCGAGGCCGGCTTTGACCTGCGCGCCATCGAGGAGAAGTCGCGGCGCCCGCTAACCAATCCGCATTCCATCTCGCGAGAGATCGAGGACTTTGTGGTCCAGGCCCGCAAGGCCATGCCGCGGCGGGGACCGCGGAAGCTGCGCAAGATCCTCCTCGAGCGTCACC
>VBLC01000041.1 GCA_005879315.1 Deltaproteobacteria bacterium
TGCTTGGGGAAGGCCCTTTGCGTGGCGCGCCTTCCCGCCGCCGTGAGCTCGATCCGCACCCGCCGCCGGTCGCCCTCGACCGGATTGCGGCGGACCAGCCCGCGCTCCTCCAGCTGATCGACGAGCAGCACCACGTTCGGCCGGCTGGTGAGCAGCTTGGGGCCGAGCTCGCAGGGCTCGAGCGGTCCGAGATGGAGCAGCGCCTCGAGGATGCCAAACTGCGTGGGCGTGAAACCCTCCTCCCGCAGCGCCCCTTCCAGGCGCATCTGCAGCGAGGAGGTGCAGCGCACCAGCTTGATCAGGGCATCGAGCGCCCGGACCTCCGCCGCTCTACCTTTGTAATGCGTGCCCACCGAATCCTCCGATCCTGCCGGGCATCATTCAGTCCTGAATGAATTAGTTAGCTCTCAATGAAGCAGGAGACAAGGCCATGAAGAACGAGAGAGTCCGCGCAGCCGAAAGAATCGTCACCTCGCATCGCCAGCTGGAGGGCGGCGGATTCGTCGTGCGCCGGCCCATCCCGGGCGAGCAGATCGACGCGGTCGATCCCTTCCTGCTCATCGACGAGATGGGCCCGGTCGAATACGGCCCCGGCGAGGCGGTCGGCGCGCCCGACCATCCTCACCGCGGCTTCGAGACGGTCACCTACGTGCTCGAAGGCGAAATGGAGCACGAGGATTCGGCCGGCCACCGCGGCCGGCTCGGTCCGGGCGATGTGCAGTGGATGACCGCCGGCGCGGGCATCGTCCATTCGGAGATGCCTTCGCAGCGCATCCGCGAGCAGGGCGGCCGGGTGCACGGCTTCCAGATCTGGGTCAACCTGCCCAAGAAGGAGAAGCTCACCCGCCCGCGCTACCAGGAGTACTCGCGCGAGAAGCTGCCGCAAGCGCGCACCGACGACGGCAAGGCCGAGGTGCGGGTGATCGCTGGAGAGGCGCTCGGCGTCCAGGCCGTGATCCAGACGCGCACGCCGATCGTGTACCAGGACTGGACGCTCCAGCCGGGCGCGGACGTCACGCTTCCCTTCGCTTCCGACTTGCAGATGCTGGTCTACGTGTTCGAGGGGTCGGCGCGCGTCGGCCCGGACGGTGCGACCGTCGGAGAAGGCCAGCTGGCCATCCTCGGCGCGGGCGATTCCGTGCGACTGGCGGGGAGCACCGAAGTCGCACGGCTCCTGCTGCTCGGCGGCGTTCCGCTCCGCGAGCCAGTGGCTCGCTACGGTCCGTTCGTGATGAACACGCGGGCCGAACTCGCAGAAGCCTTCGAGGACTTCCAGAGCGGGCGGATGGGCGAGATCACGCGCACCGCCGAAGTGCAGGGAGACTCCTCGCCGTGAGCGGAAATGAGCATCGAGCCCGGACGTAGAGGGCTCGATGCTCGCTCTGGTGCTAGCCTCTGCGCTCGCGGCCGATGACCTGCGGCTCGTGACCGACGAGGCCGAGGCTGCGCTCGCGATTTTCATCGCCGAGAACCAAGGGAATGAAGCGCCGTCGGCGTTGTGGGAGCGGCTCTTCGACAGCGAAGGCTACCGGCTTCTCCAGCGGCGTGAAGAATCGATGCAGCGCCCCTTCTCCAACGCTGATTTCCGCAAATTCCTCACCGCTCCGGCAACCGTCGCCGAGCAGCCCGCGCTGCAGCGCACGCTCGAGGAGTGGCGAGGACGCGGGCTGCGCGAACCCTCGCGGCGCGCGCACGCATACCTTCCGCCCGATACCCCCATTCGCGCGCGTGTCTTCATCCTGATCAAGCCGCGCCACAACAGCTTCGTCTTCGAACCGAAGAAGGCGCCCGCCATCGTCCTCTACCTCGATCCGGCCAGAACGGCGGAGCAGTTCGAGAACACCGCCGCGCACGAGCTCCATCACATCGGCTATTCCGCGGCCTGCCCCGAGAGCAAAGGCCTGCCGCCCAAGCTGGCGCTGGCGCGCGATTTCGCGAAAGCCTTCGGCGAAGGCCTGGCGATGCTCGCCGCGGCGGGCGGGCCGGACGTTCATCCCCACGCGGCGAGTCCCGCGAGCGACCGTGCGCGCTGGGATCGCGACTTGGCGAATTTCGACTCGGACCTGGGCGCGGTCGAGCGGTTCCTGCTCGACATCCTCGACGGCAGGATCGCCGATGAGCAGCAGGCGATGAAAGCAGCCGGGCCGTTCTGGGGCGAAACCCAAGGCGCCTGGTACACCGTCGGCTGGAAGATGGCGGCGATGGTCGAGCAGAAGTTCGGGCGGGCGCGGCTCATCGAGGCCGAGTGCGACCCGGCGGCGCTCTTGCGCGACTACAACCGCGCAGCGGAGGGAAGGGCTCTTGCACGCTGGTCGCCGTCGCTGCTGGACCGGCTCAGCGGGCGCTGATCAAACGCCTTCCGCGCCGAATTCTTTTGCGCGCTACTTCTTCTGCGCGCGCTGCTTCGCTTCCCAGAGCGCGAAAGTCGCGCCCGTCGGATCGGTGATGAGGCTCATCCATCCGAACTCGCCGACCTCGGTCTTGTCCATCACCACCTTGCCGCCCAGCTCCCGCGCCTTCCGCGTCGAACTGGCCACGTCGGCGACGCCCACGTACGCCAACCAGAAGGGCGGCGCGCCGGCGAGCATCTTGCTCTTGAACATTCCTCCCCCGGTCCCTTCCCCGACGTTGATCATCGTGTAGGTCTCGCCTCCCGAGATCGGCACGTCTTCCAGCTTCCAGTCGAAGAGCCTGGAGTAGAAGGCCTTCGCTTTCGCTACGTCATTGGTCTGCAGCTCGACATGAACGAATGGGTTTGCCATTGGCCGCCTCCTCGAAACGACGGAGACGCTGCACCGCGAGCGGCAGCCAGTCAACTGCGCCGAAGAGCAGAACCCCTAGAAGCGATTCTGGTAGCCGACCAGCGGTCCGCCCGTCCTGTCGCCGCTGATGCTGATGCGCGGTCCCGATTGCGCGTCATACGCGCCGACGAGGGCGCCGAGCAGGAGGCCGATGCCGCCGCCGATGGCGACGTCGCGACCGACGTGCGAGCTGTCCGCGGCGAACCCGATCACCGCACCGCTGGCGACCCCGAGCAGACCGCCGAACATCGCATCGCGGAAGATGATCGCCACCGGCGACGCTCCGTAGGCCCCCGAGATCTCGAGGCGCAGTGGGTTCTCGCTGGGCGGCTGGTTGAGGCGGAGCGAGAGCTCGCGGCGCGGCGAGACATCCGCTTGCGCGAATGCGGGCACGGCGGCGAAGAGCGCGGCGACTGCAAGCAACGCGACCTGGATGCGCATGGTCGTTCTCCTTCGGGCTGCCAGGAAAGCTCTGCCAAGAAAGCTGGTGATGCCAGCCGGCCCTACGCAACCGCACGGAGCGGCTGCGCAGCGCTCCCCTGCTCAGACGGCGGCCGAATTGGACGTCCGCGTCGGGCGAGCGGCGCTCGCCGCGCCGATCCATCCTCCGCGCATGCATCCTTCTGGCGCAGCGATCCGGATCGGCGAGCGCGAGCTGTACCTCGAGCGCGAAGGACGCGGCCAGCGGCTGCTGCTGCTCGCCGGTCTCGGCCCGGCCGGATCGCATGCCGTCTTTCATCCCGCGTTCACCAACCTCGCCGCAGATCACGAGGTCATCTACGTCGATCTCTTCGGCCGCGGGCGCTCGGGAAAGCCGGCGCATCTCGACGAGATCGACTTCGCCGGCGATGCGCACGACGTCGCCGGGCTGCTCGAGCTGCTCGGACCCTCGCACGTCTACGGCTTTTCTTACGGCGGCCTGCTCGCGCAGCAGCTGGCGCTCGACCGCCCCGGGCTGGTTCGCTCGCTCGCGCTCGCCAACACGCTGCACAGCCCCGAGATGTGGCAGGCGAATCACGCCAACATCAACCGCGAGCTGGAGAATCAATACCCGGAAGTCTGGGAGCAGATCCTCGCGCTGCGCGCCGGCGGCATTCCCTCGACGGCTCCGGAGATGCAGCGGCTGTTCGCTGCGGCGATGCGGCTCGTGCGCTTCTACAATCCCGACAATGCCGAGAAGCTCGCGCACCTCGCCGAGCCCGGCGCGCGCAATCAGGCGCTCTATCCGGTCTTCTGCGGCGCCGACGTCGATTTCATCATCGGCGGAAAGATTCCCGCCATCCCCGACTTCCGACCGCGGCTGCGAGAAATCTCCTGCCCGATGCTCATCGTCGCCGGCCGCTACGACCGGGCGCTCTATCCGCGCTGCCAGCGCGAGCTGGCTTCGTTTGCGCCGCAAGCGCGCTTCCTGATGCTCGAGCGCAGCGGCTCGTTCGCGCATGTCGAGGAACCGGAAACGCTCTTCGCGGCGGTGCGAGAGCTGATCGCAACCGCGAAATGATCGGATCGCCGGCCTGAGCCGGTCAGGGAGGCAAGAGACCCATGCGCGCCGCGAAGCGCACCAGGTCGGTAGCGGAGTGCGCGCCCAATTTGCGCAGGATGCGCGCGCGGTGCGTCTCGACCGTGCGCTTGCTGATGTAGAGCTGCCGCGCGATCTCGGCGGTGGCCATGCCGGCGACCGTGAGATCGAAGACCTCGCGTTCGCGGTGCGTGAGCGAGGCCAGCGGTGAGCCGCCCTCGCTTTGGCCGCGGCGCAAGCGCCGGTAATCGTCGAGAACGAAGCGCGAAATGCCGGGAGCGAGATATGGCTGCCGCTGGGCGACCGTGCGGATGGCCGCCACGACCTCGTCCATCGATTGCTCCTTGCTCGCGTATCCGATCATTCCCGCGTCGAGAGCCTGAGCCACGTGCTGCTCGTCGCGCACCATGGAGAGCGCCATCAGGCGGCGCTTGGGATCTTCGCGCATCAGCTCGCGCGCGACCTGGATGCCGCTCACGCCGGGCAAGAGCAAGTCGATCACCGCGACATCGGGATTGGTCTGGCGCACGACTTCGAAGGCCTCATGCGCGTCCGAGGCTTCGGCGACGACCTTGAGGTCGGATTGGGTGGCGAGCAGCGCGCGCAGCCCCTCGCGGAAAAGACGGTGATCGTCTACCAGAGCGACGGTAGTGGCCATGAGGGTCTCCACGGTCGCGGACGCAGGTACGTCGCGCCCGCGCGCCTACGGACTGTACTCTACTCTCCGTATGCGGACGTAGCCAAGGCCTTCTCCGGCGAAGTCATTGTTTCGTACAGGATCCGGAGCGGCCGACGCCGCGCAATGGTACGAGGGTCTGCGTCCGGATTCACACGCGCATCACGCTCCGTATGCTTGCGCACGGCGCACCGGAGCTATCCGCCTGGTACTGAACGGCCTTTCTTCTCTGCGCTCGCTCGCTGGCGCTCGCTCGAAAGGGCGACTAGGATGTGCATAATTACACCTACTCACCCGGATGGCTTGACCCCCGACCCGAGGGGCGCAGTACCCCAGTATCCGAGGGAGAAAACCATGCGATTCACATCGACAGCGATCCTGGCCGTGGGGCTGCTTGCCTCGTCCGCGCTGCGCGCCGAGGAGGAGCAGGCGTGCATGCAGGTCCAGTCGTCGATCGTCACCAGCTTCATCGCATGTCCTGCAAACTTTCCCAGTCCGGTAGGCCTCTGCACCCAGGGCACCATCGCCTCCGGACCGTTGCAGGGGACGACGCTCTTCCGAGCGTTGTCGGTCAATGTCTCAACGGGCGTCTACACGGGCGAGCTGGTGATCACGACCAGGGACGGTACGGTGATCATCAATGACCGGGGCGTGCTCCTCCCAGGGCATTTCGTAGAGAAAGACGTGATCGTCCACGGCACGGGCAGGTTCGAGGACGCGCGCGGAACGCTGGTTTCCGCAGGTGTCGTGACGATGTCCGGGTTCAGCGGCACGCTGTCCGGACGGATCTGCTTCGACGGCGAGCACGGCGGCGACCGCGAGGAAGAGCGGGAGTAGACTCGCCGGGTGCGCTCGCTCCGGGGGAAGACGGCGGTCATCACAGGAGCGGCGAGCGGTATCGGGCGGGCGCTGGCCCATCGCTGCGCACGCGAAGGCATGCACGTGGTGCTTGCCGACCTCGACAAGCGCGGTTTGAAGAAGGCTGCGGAGGAAATTCCCGGCTCGCTGGCAGTTCGCACCGACGTGGCGAGCATGGGACAAGTGCAGGCGCTCGCTTCCAAAGCTTACGCGCGCTTCGGGGCGGTCCACCTGCTCTGCAACAACGCCGGGATCGCCGAGCATGGCCCGCTCTGGGAGCTGCCTCTCTCCCGCTGGCGGCGCGTCCTCGCCGTCAATCTCTGGGGCGCCATCCATGGCTGCCTCGCCTTCGTCCCCCGCATGCTCGCGCAAGGCCAAGCCGCGCACGTCGTCAACACGGCCTCGATGGCCGGCCTGGTGACGCC
Organism: Deltaproteobacteria bacterium; assembly: GCA_005879315.1. GTDB lineage: Bacteria > Myxococcota > Myxococcia > Myxococcales > 40CM-4-68-19 > 40CM-4-68-19. The sequence continues at coordinate 6,280 of VBLC01000041.1, forward strand.
GCCCTCCGCGGGCGCCTACAGCGTGAGCAAGCACGGCGTGGTCGCGCTCTCCGAAGCGCTGGTGCAGGACCTGGCTACGCGCGGGGCGCGCATCGGAGTCTCTGTCCTCTGCCCCGGCTGGGTACAGACTCGGATCGCGCGCTCGACCAAAGGAGCGGACGCGGTGATGCGCTCGCTGGTCGCGCACGGGCTTCCGCCGGAAATGGTGGCGGAGCAGACGCTGCGGGCGGTCCGCGACGACCGCTTCTACATTCTCACCCATCCGGCGATGGCGAGAGCGGTGCAGAGGCGCACCGAGGACATTCTCGCCGGACGCGCGCCGCCCCTGGCCTTGTTCAGGCGCCGCGCTCGATCGCAGGCAGGGTGACGGTGAAGCGCGTGCCGCGCCCTTTGGGCGAGACGGCCTCGATCGAGCCGCCGTGGCCTTCGACGATGCTGCGGCAGATGCTCAGCCCCAGCCCGCTGCCGCGCCGCGAGGACTTGGTCGAGGTGAAGGGCTGGAAGAGCCGCTGGGCGACGGCAGGATCGAGCCCCGACCCGTTGTCGGCCACCTCGATGAAGACGTGCGGCCCCTCGTGCCAGGTGCGAACGTTGACGGCAGGGTTGAGCACCGCCTGCACGGCGTCGGCGGCGTTGCCGAGCAGGTTGAGCAAGACCTGGGTGATCTCCGGGCCGCGGCCGCGCACCAGCGGCACCGCGCGCAGATCGCGCTCGAGCTTGATGCCCTGGCGGAAGCGGTGCGAGAGCAGTTGCACCGCGGCAAGCACCGACTGGTTGATGTCGATCGGTTCCGGCTCGCCTCGAAGGGAGTAGCTCTCGATGCCGCGTGCCAGCGCCTCCAGCTGGACTCCGGCCGCGCGGATGGTGGCGAGAGACTCCTCGGCCGACCCGGCCAACTCGGGCGAGGCGCGCAAGATGTCGCTCTTGAGGAGCTTCACCTCGTCGTCGGCGAAATTCCTCTTCACCGCCCGCTCGGCGGCGCGGGCCGCATCGAGCAGCCGCCCCATCTCCACCTCGAGCGCCGACGCGCCGGCGAGGAGCGGCTTCACCGCCTTGTTCAGCTCGTGCCCCAGGCTGGCCGAGAGCCGCCCCAGGGCTGCCATGTGCTCGGCGTCGATCAGCTCCTGATGGCTCGTTTTGAGCTGGTTGACGAGCTTCTCGTGCTCGTCGGAGAGCCGCTTGGTCTCCAACGCGCGCCGCACCGTCACGCGCATGTCTTCCATGTCCCAGGGTTTGAGGACGAATCGATAAACCAATCCTTCATTGATTGCCTTCAATGCCACCGCGGTATCGGGAAAAGCGGTGAGCAGGACGCGCAGGGCCCGCGGCCGCAGCTCGCGCATGCGGGCGAGGAATTGCAGCCCCTCCATCTCCGGCATGCGCTGGTCGGTGATCACCAGATCGATGTCGCGCAACATGGCCACTTCCAGTCCCCGCTGCGCGGAAGTGGTGGCATCGACGTCGATGTCGGACTCGGACTCGAAAACGCGTCGGACGAGATTGAGGGCCATCGGCTCGTCGTCGACGACGAGAACACGGTAGGAGGGTTCGGGCACGACAGAAATTTTACCAGATCATTGATTGCTGCCAAATCGGCCGGTATTCTTTTTCGACATGCGCTCCGGCAATCGCTCCAGCGCGATTCCCCGCGCGTTCTCCGCCATTCGCCGCCGTATCTCGCCGGCGCTCGACCCGCGGGTGGCCGGCGAGCGGGCGCGCACGCTCCTGGCCCGCGCGGTGGCCTCCTGCTGGGTCGCGCTCGGGATCATTCCCTTCACCATCATCGTCTACGACGGAGCCTTCTTTCCCGCGCAGCTGGTGCCTGGCGCAGTGGCCGCGGCTGCTGCCGACGGGCTCATCATCCTCCTCGTCGTCGGCCTCCGCCGCCACGTTTTCGATCGCTATCCGGGCCTGCCCTTCGCGCTGCTCGCCGGCGTCGTCTGCAACATCACCGAGGCCGTCAACCTGGTGCTCACCGGCGGCCCGGTGGAGAGCGACTTCGTCTTTCCCTACTATTTGATCTCCTTCGGCATCGCCATTCTCTATCCGGCGGAGATCATCGCGGTGGTGGCGACCGCCGCGCTCCTCCCCCTCGGCTACGTCGCGGCCGCAATCGTCACCCACTCGCCTCTCGGCGCGCAGCGCTTCACCTCCAACCTGATGCTGCTGGTCGATTCGGCGGCCATCACCATCATCGGCAACGTCGTCGTCACCAACCTTTTCTTGCGCGAGGTCAAGCTGCGCATCGATCTGGAGAGCGCCAACGACCGCCTGCGCGAGATGGATCGCCTCAAGAGCGAGTTCTTCGCCAACGTCAGCCACGAGCTGCGCACGCCGCTGACGCTCATCCTCGCGCCGGCGTCCTCTCTCTCGCGCGAGCAACTCGAGCCGTCCCAGTACACGCTCGTCGAGACCATCCAGCGCAACGCCACCCGGCTCTTGCAGCTGATCAACGACCTCTTGCTGCTCGCCAAGCTCGACACGGGCGAGCCGCACATCGATCCGGTGCCCGTCGACGTGGCAGCCTCGGTGCGGCGGATCGCCGAGGAGGCGCACGCCTACGCCGAGTCGCTCAGCCTCAGGCTCGAAGTCGGGATCGGCCCTGGCCCCTACATCTGGAACGGCGACGAGCGGCACCTCGAGCGCATCGTGCTCAACCTCGTCTCCAACGCCTGCAAGTTCTCCCAGCCCGGAGGCGTGGTGCGCGTGACGGTGGGCGGCGACGACGAAGGCATCGTGCTGCGCGTCATCGACCAGGGGATCGGCATCGCGCCCGAGGACATCGACAAGATCTTCGAGCGCTTCGTGCAGGTGGAGTCTTCGGCCAACAGGCGCTTCGAAGGAACGGGCATCGGGCTCAGCATCGTCAAACAGCTGGTCACCTTGCACGGCGGGAGGATCAGCGTGGCGAGCGAGAAGGGACGGGGCTCGACCTTCACCGTGCATCTCTCGGCTTCGCCGCGCGCGCCGGTGGTAGGGCCGATGCAGCCGCCGCCAGAGGTGGCCAAGGTGAAGCTGCAGCCGGCAGTCGCCGCGCCGATCGTGCCCACCGGCGAGTCGGGAGCGAGGATCGCGGTCGTCGAGGACAACACCGATCTGCTCGCCTATCTCTCGCTCGAGCTCGGTCATTACTATCGGGTGACGCCCCATGCCGACAGCACCAAGGCGCTGCAGAGCATCCTCGCCGACCCGCCTGACCTGATCCTCTCCGACATCATGATGCCCGGCCTCGACGGCATCGGCCTGGCGCGGCAGCTGCGCAAAGACCCGCGCACCGCCGAAGTGCCGGTGCTCCTGCTCTCGGCGCGCGAGGAAGTGGAGGCCAAGCTGGCCGGTTTCGAGGCCGGGGCGGACGACTACGTGCAGAAGCCCTTCCAGCTGCAGGAGCTGCGCGCGCGCCTCGAGATCCACTTGCGCCTGCGCACCCAGGCGCGCGAGCTGCGCAAGGCTTTGGAGCAGCTCAAGCGGGCGGAGTCTACCCTGGTGCAGAGCGAGAAGATGGTCGCGCTCGGCCGCATGGTGGCGGGCGTGGCCCACGAGATGAACAACCCGCTCCATTTCCTGCGCGGCAATCTCGCGCTGCTTCGGCAGAAGGTGCCGCCGCAGGGAACGCTCACGCCGCTCTTCGCCGACATCGACGAGAGCCTTTCGCGCATGACCCTGGTGACCAAGCAGCTGCTCCTTTTCGGCCGCAAACAACACGGCAATGTGGCCGGGGAGATCAAGCTGGCCGAGGTGGTGCCGCTGGTGGTGAAGATGGTGGCGCCCCAGACGCCGAAGGGCGTCCGCATCGTGCAGCGCGTGGACGGCGAGCTGGTGCAGGCCAATCCGCAGGACCTCTTCCAGATCCTCCTCAACATCGTGCACAACGCGGTGCAAGCGGTGGATCCGCAGAAAGGCGAGGTGACCATCGCCGTCCAGCGCGCCGGCGACCGCGTCGAGGTGCGCGTGGCCGACAACGGCTGCGGCATCGCCAAGGAAGATCTGCCGCGCATCTTCGATCCCTTCTTCACCACCAAGCCGCCCGGGTCGGGCACGGGTCTGGGCCTTTCCATCGTGCAGGAGCTGGTGGCAGCGCAGCAGGCCACGGTGCAGGTCGAGAGCGAGAAGGGCCGCGGCACCACCGTGTCGGTAGTGTTTCGGGCGGCGGGCGTCTCGTGAGAGGCGTCCCAGCGCTGATCGATTCCGCCCTGCGGAACGCCTGGTCCTTCAAGGAGCTGCCCTGGCATCTCGAGGTGGACCCTGACCGCGGCAGCTTTCCGGAAGAGAGCTTCTTCGCCGGCGGGCTGCGCCCCTTTCGCGCGATGAGCAGCGCGCAGCGGCGCGCGTTCGTGTTCCGGGAGACCTGCTTTCATCTCTCCAATCTCCTCGCGGGCGAGCGGAGCGGCGAGCATCTGGTTGCGCAAGTGCTGGTGCTCACCGCGCGCGAGCGGCCGGGGCACCGGGAGTTCCTGGCACTGATGGCGCAGGAGGAGGCGAAGCACTTCCTCGCCTTGCAGAAATATCTCTCGGAGAAAGCGAGCGTGCTCTATCCGCCCTGCCGCCGGCTCTTCCTCGCGCTCGAGGCGGTGGAAGCGTGCGCCTCGCCCGAGGTCAAGCTGCTCGTCGGCCAGGTGGTGTTCGAGTGGACGGCGGCGTCGCTGGTCTCGACGCTCCTGGTGAAAGCGCGCGAGCCGCTGCTCTCCGCGGTCTTGCGGGTGAATCTCAGGGACGAGTCGCGCCATCTCGCCTACAGCTACGAGCTGCGCGAGCCGCTGGCGAAGGTCCTGACCGGCCGGGTGGCGCCGGAGATGGAGGACCTCGTCTTCGAGAGCGTGCGGGCGAGCGTCTCCGCGCTGCTCGCCGAGCCGGTGTGGAGCGAGCTCGGCCTCGAAGCGCGGGCCATGCGCCGCCACGCGCTCGAGCGGCTGGAGCGGCTCGGCGTGCTCGACCGCTACCGCAAGCTGGTGCCCGAGCAGCTGGCGCGCTGCGGTTTTCCGGTGGCGAAATTGACTCGCCGGCTGGGCAAGGGGCTGGTGAGGGGGCTTGTCGCGGATGGCTGATTCGATCGCCTCGCTGTTCCGCGCAGGAGATCCGGGCCGGGTCGCCGTCCATTTCCTGCGCAGCCAGTCCAAGGGCGGCTTTCGCGACGAGCAGATCACGCTGGGCGATTGGGTCCGGGGGGCGGATGCTTGCGCGGCCGCGCTGGAGGCGCGCGGGCTGCGCCGCGGCCAGCGAGTGCTGCTTTGCCTGCCGACGGGCCGCGCCTTCCTCGACGCCTTCCTCGGCGCGATCTCGATCGGGGTCGTCCCCGTGCCGCTGCCATCGCTGGAAGGATTCGCGCGGCCGGCCGCGTTCGTGAATCGGCTCACGAGCGTGGTGCAAGACGCCGCGCCCTCCGCCGTCTTCGCCGACCCGCGGACCGCCGCTCACCTGCGCCGCGCCGGGCTCCTCGGCGCGGACTTGCCCGTGATCGAACCGATGCCGCCGCGGGCTGGATCGGCTCCCGTGCCGCGGCCGCCCGAGGGCGACGAGGTCGCGCTCATCCAGTACACCTCGGGCAGCACCGGCACGCCGCGCGGTGTAGTGATCACCGCCGCAAACCTGGCGGCCAACATCGAAGCGATGGGCAAGGCGTTGCGGCTCACCTCCGCCGACCGCGTCGTCTCCTGGCTGCCGCTCTACCACGACATGGGGCTCATCGGCGGGCTGCTCGCGCCGGCCGCGCACGGCGCCACCTGCTCGCTGCTCTCGCCCCTCGAGTTCATGCTCCATCCGGCCAGCTGGATGCGGGCCGCCTCGCAGGCGCGCGCGACGCTGACCGTGGCGCCGAACTTCGCCTATGGCCTGGTGGCGCGGAAGGTCGCCGACGAAGATCTGCGCGGCCTCGATCTCTCCTCGCTGCGCGCTGCGATCAACGGCGCCGAGCCGGTCGACGTTGCCACCGCCGAAGCTTTCTGCGCGCGCCTCGCCCCGATGGGGTTCTCGCCGCGCAGCTATTTTCCCGTCTACGGCCTCGCCGAATCGACCCTCTCCGTCGCCTTCCCGCCGCTCGGGCGCGGCCTCAAGGTCGATCACGTGCGGCGCGACGAGCTGGCCAAGGGTCGCGCCGTGACCGCCGAGCCGGGCCCCGGCACGATGCGGATCGTCTCGGTCGGCCGCGCGCTCGAGGGCCACAGCATCTCCATCGTCGAAGCCGTCGATCACGCGCCGCTGCCGGAGCGGAGGCTGGGCGAGATCTGGGTGCAGGGGCCGAGCATCTCGCCCTGGTACTTCGACAAGCACGAGCCGGTGCGGTCGCGCCGGCATTCGCTGCGCACCCAGGACGTGGGATACCTCGCCGACGGCGAGCTCTATGTCGTCGATCGCCTCAAGGATCTGGTGATCGTCGCGGGCCGGAGCTACTCGCCCTCCGACATCGAGCGCGCCGCCGAGGGCGTGGAGGGAGTGCGCGCGGGCCGCTCGGTGGCTTTCGGCGTCGCCGACGAAGACCGCGCCACCGAGGCGCTCATCCTCGTCGCCGAAGTGCAACCGCGCAGCCGCGCCGAGCTGCGCCGGCTGTCCGATGCCGTGCGCGAGCGGGTGACGGACCAGATCGGCCTTTCACCCGCCGACGTGCGACTGCTCAAGCCGGGAGCGCTGGCGCGGACCTCGAGCGGAAAGCTGATGCGGCGCGACGCCCGCGACCGATATCTCCACGGCGGGCTCGACGGCGGCCAGGCGCTGCGGCCGTTCTTCCCGCAGCGGATTCTCGACGCCGCCCGCGCCACGGTGATGCGCTTTCTCGCGCGGCGTCTCGCTCAGCGCTGACCGAGCACGCGCCGTGCGCTGCGGGCGATCGGCGACTTGCTCCCGGCAGCGCAGCGGAGAAGGCCGCCGCGCACGACCGGAAATCCGCAGAGCAGATGAGCGAGCAGATCCGCCTGCGAAGGATGAACCAGGGTACCGTCGTCGAGCGCCCTGATCGCTTCCCTGGCGAGCGCCTCCACGGCGCGTCCGGCGAGATTCTTTTGCCTGCGCCGGGCCTTCCTCGAGCCCAGACGGCGAGCCACTGCCTTGGGGAGGCGGAAGCCGAACTCCAACAACTCGCTGCGGACCTGCGCCGAGGGTGCCTCGCGGAGAGCGGCCGTGAGAGCATCGAGGAGCCGTTTGCTGACGAACCGCCCGCGCGCGCGCGACACCACGGGCGCGAAGCCAGCCTGTTCGAGAAACTGGAAGAGCGGCGCGCCGGCGCGCCAAGGCATCTCCCTGTTCGTTGGAACGAGCTCGAGGGGAGGCACGTCCTCGCCGGCCAAGGGAAGAAGCGCGCTGCAATCGGCATCTGGTTGCAGCGAGCCGACCGCGCAAGTGAGCACGCCGCGGATCTTCTTCGCCGCGAAAGCGATGTCCGCGCCGGCGGCGGGACCCAACTGGACGCCAGGCAGCGGCCGCAGCCGGAAGAGGCGCGCGAGAGCCGGCAGGGAACGATCGACATGCACCTTGAGTCGTTCGGGCCGCCGGTACAACGCGCTGCCGATGGCGTGCGCTTTCGCTGCCTGGCGGATGAAGAAGAAAGACATCGCGCGCTCGGAATCGCGCGTCCCCACGGTGCGCCAGAAGCCCGCCAGCTCGTCGCGCAGTCCGTCTTCGAGCCGGTAGCCGCGCCGCAGCGTCAAGCGGGATAGCCGAAGGCATTCGCGCGCCAGCTGGCGCTCTGGCCCGGGCAGATCGGCGAGCCGAGGCAGCGGTCGCTGCGGCGGACGCCGCAGTTCGCGCTTCGGCCAGCCGCGCGCACGCAGGCCGGAGAGGAATCCGGGCAGCGCCTTGCGCAGATCGGGCGCGAGCCGATCGATGAGACCGAGCCGCAGCGCGCGCCTCGCATCGAGCCGCTCGCCGAGCAAGAGCCGCAGGCCGGCGCCGAGGCCGAGCAGCCGCGGCAGCCGCTGGGTCGCCCCGAAGAGGGGAATGAAGGCGTAGTCGCGCAGCTCGGGCATGTAGAAGTGCGTGTCGTAGCTGTCGCGCGCGATCCGGTAGTCGCAAGTCAGCGCCAGCTCCAGACCGCAGCCGTAGCAGTTGCCCTCGATGGCGGCGATGGTCGGCACCGGCGCGGCGGCGAGGCTCAGGTAGCAGCGCTGCAGCGCGTGTGCCCGCTCCATCGCGGCCTCTTCGCTGTGCGAGGAAGCGGCGAGCAGGAGCCCGACGCCGTTGATGAAGCTGCCGGGCTTCTTGCTCTGCACCACCACCGCGCGGGCGCCGGCCTCGAGGCCGGCCTCGAGCTCGCGCTCGAGCTCGAGCGCGACCGCGGGCGTGAAGACGTTGACCGAGGAGCCCCGGGTGTCGAGCGTCAGGTAGAGGATTCCGCCGCGCAGGGCCCCGGTGCAGCCCGCGGTCATTTCTGCTCGGTGAGAAAGAGCGCGAGCGACTCGACCGTCAGCTCGGCAGGGTCGTTGACGCTGGCGATCCACTCCGGCAGGAACACCGGCCTGCCGAGCTCCTTCTCCAAGAGCACGGTGAGCTCGACCACCTTGAGCGAGTCGAGGCCCAGGTCGGCGAGGATCGACGCCTGCGGCGTGATCCTCTTCCGCAGGCTCTTCGCCACCAGCGGCTCGAGCGCCGCGCGGACCGCGGGGAAGAGCTCGGGCTCGCGCTTGCGTGAACGTCGCGCGGTCATCGGGGTATCATTTGATACTCGGGCGGGGTGCGGGCCCTGTAAAGAATTTTCCACACTGATACCCTTGCACACATGAGCTCTTCCCAGCGGGCAGCGCGGGCGTTGTTCCTCGCCGCCACCGCGGCGCACGGGCTCGTCGTCGCCGGGCTCGCTCATGCCGAAGAGCATCATCGCGAGGATGTCTCCGAAACGGCCCAAGCCTGGAGAGCGGCAGGCGATCCGCTCGATGCCCTTGCCTTCGCTCTGACCCACGCGCACCAGCGTCCCTCGGGGCCCGCGGAGCGCAAACACTCGCACGGGCCGGGGCGTCATGGCTCGGGCAGCCTCTCGCACCTCGCCGTCGCACTCCACGCCGCCCCGCAGCTGCCGCAGCTGGAAAGGGCAGCTCCGCAACACAGGCCGCCCATCGCTGCCGTGGCGCCGCGGCGCGCGACGCTCCGGTATCTCATCGTCGAGCAGGCGCAGGGGCCGCCGCCCGGCTGTTGAAGCGCAGCGATCGCAGCCGGCTCATTCGTTCTCGGAGATACCGATGCACCCGATTTCGCGGGGGCGCTGCCATGCGCTCTTGCTCGCGTTCGCCATCCCATCGCTCGCGAGGGCGGAGGAGTTGGCGCTGCCCAGCGGCTTCGCGCCGCCGCGCCTGATCGAGCGCGTCGAGGCCCGCTATCCGGACGAGGCGCGCAGAGCGGGCTTGAGCGGCACGGTGCTCCTTCAACTGGTGGTCGACGTCGACGGCTCGGTCCGCGAGGCACAGGTCGCGCGCGGTGCGGGGCACGGATTCGATGAGGCCGCCCTCGAAGCTGCCCGCAAGCTTCGCTTCGAGCCGGCCAGGCAAGGCGGCGCACCCATTTCGGTGCAGCTCAACTACGAGATCCATTTCCTGCTCACGCCGGAGCTGCCGACGCTGCACGACGTGGCAAGGCCGGCCGGCTCGGCGCCGGAGGAGGCTGGCAAGCAGAAGTCTTCTCGCGGCCCTTTCGAAGTGACGGTCGAGGGCGAACGGCCTTTCACCGCCGCAAGCGCCCGCGTGGTGCGCGACCGCGACTTCCTCTTGCGGCCGCGGATCACGCCGGAGGACATCCTCCGGGTCGTCCCCGGTCTGGTGCTCGCGCAGCACCAGGGCGGGGGCAAGGCCGACCAGCTCTTCCTGCGCGGATTCGACGCCGACCACGGCACCGACGTGTCGGTCAACCTCGACGGCATTCCCGTCAACATGCCCTCGCACACGCATGGGCAAGGGTTCGCCGATCTGCACTTTCTCATTCCCGAAGCCATCGAGCGTATCGAGGTGGTGAAGGGCCCTTACGACGCGCAATACGGAGACTTCGACACCGCGGGCGCGGTCAACCTGGTCACGCGCGACGTCTTCGACCGATCACAACTGACCGTGCAAGGAGGAGTCTTCCCCACCGCACTCGCCGCGCACGACGTCGAAGGCGGCCCGCCGCGCGGCACGAGCTGGCGCGCCCTCGGCATTGCGGCGCCGGCAATGGAGAAGGTCCATCCCTGGTTCGCCGCCGAGGTCTCCGGCGCGCAGGGCCCCTTCCTGCACGGCGAGCGGCTGCAGCGCTACAACCTTTTCGCCAGCTCTTCGTTCGAGCTGTCGCCCAGGGCGCAGCTCTCGGTCTTGGGCCTGGCCTATGCCTCGAGCTGGATCGGTTCGGGACAGATCCCCTCGCGGCTGATCGAGCAGGGCTTTCTCGACCGCTACGGCGCCATCGACCCGAGCGAAGGAGGCGACACCCAGCGGCAGCAGCTCATCGTCTCGCTGCGCGCGCGGCCTGATGACAGCTCGTCGTTCACCGCGGCGGGCTCGGTCCTCCGCTACGGGCTGACCCTGTTCAACGACTTCAGCTTCCAGGCCAAGGATCCGGTGAACGGCGACGAGATCGAGCAGGACGATCAGCGCACGTCGATCTTCGCGAATTTGAAATACGAACGGCGGGATCTGGGATTTCTCAACAGCACTTTGGGGGTCCAGCTGCGGAGCGACGACGTCACCGCCTCCCTCTTCAAGGTCCACAAGCGTGCGCGCCTCGCCCGGTGCCTCGAGATCGAAAACCCCTGCGTGAGCACCAACGATCGCCAGACAGACGCTGCCGCTTATCTGCAGGCGGACCTGCGTCCTCTGGCCTGGCTCCGCCTGGTGCTCGGCCTGCGCCACGACCTCTTCGAGTTCGACGTGCGATCGCTCAAGCCCGGCTTTGGCCTCGACGCGGAGCATCCCGATCCGCTGCCGCCGGCGGTGCAGCGCAGCATCACCAGCCCCAAGGCGAGCCTCGTGCTCACGCCGCTGCCGCAGCTCGACCTCTACTTCAATTACGGGCAGGGGTTTCACTCCAACGACGCGCGCAGCGCCGTGGAGACGGGAGGGAGCGGGGCGCTGCCGCGCGCCATCGGCTACGAGATCGGAGCTCGCACCCGGCTGCTCGACGAACGCCTCGACCTGGCCGCCGCGCTCTGGCGACTCGACCTCGCCAGCGAGCTGGTGTGGAGCGGCGACCAGGGAGGCACTTCGCCCTCCGACCCGACGCGGCGGCAAGGCATCGATCTGGAGGGACGCTATCGCATTCTCCCCTGGCTCTTCGCTGACCTCGACGTCTCGCTCGCCAATGCGCAGTACCGGCAGGACTTCGGCAACGGCCACGCCGTCGCGCTCGCGCCGCCGCGGATCATCACCGGCGGGCTGACGGCGCGGCATCCGTCCGGCGTCTCGGCGTCGCTGCGCGTGCGGCACATCGGCCCGCGGCCTGCGTCGCAGCTGGAGGCGAGCAGCCCGCTCGATCCGGCGAATCCTGCAGGGCCGCGCGTGCCGCCCTGTACGCCCGCCCTCGACGCGAACGATCCGGTGCAGTCACGCTGCTTCCTGGTCGCCGATGGATACACGATCTTCGATGCGGTGCTCGGCTACACCACGCCGCGCTGGTCGCTCTTCCTCATCGCCGAGAACCTCACCAACAGCGCCTATCGCGAGGCGCAGTTCGGCAACGTCTCGCAGGTCATCGCGCCGCCGGACGGCCGCACCGTCTCCTCGAAGGGTGCGCCGTGGACCCCGGAGGGGCATGCCGTGCAGGACATCCATTACACGCCGGGCAATCCGTTCGGCGCGCAGCTTGCGGCGACGCTCTACTTCTAGATGACCTACACTCGGCCCGGCCATGCAGATCTCCTCCGGCACGCTGGTCTACCGCTGGCGAAACGGCGCGCTCGAGGTGCTCATCGTCAAGCCCGGCGGCTTCGCTGCCAAGTACGGCTGGAGCATTCCCAAGGGGCTCGTCGAGCCGGGGGAGGACCTCGAGGCCGCCGCGCGCCGGGAGACGCGCGAGGAGACCGGAGTCGATCCCGATCAGCTCACGCCGCTCGGCCATGTGGACTACACGAAGTCGAAGAAGCGCATCCACTGCTTCTTCGGCCCCGCCCCCGCGCAGGAGCCGAAGAGCGAGCCCGACTTCGAAGTCGCCGAAGCGCGCTTCGTCCCGCTCGCGGATGCGCGGCGTCTCCTGCACCCGGACCAGCGGGCGTTCGTCGACATGCTCGCGGCGCGCGTCGGCCAGAAACCGTAGTTGCTCATCGCGTCGCGGCGTGCGAGGAAATGGCATGCCGCCCGGCCGCGTCGAGCACATCCACCTGGCGGGGCATGCCGGCGAAGCGATGCGCAGCATCGAGCGCGTCCGCGCTGTCGCCGGCATCGGCCTCGAGGGCGATCGCTACGCCGCCGGCCTCGGCCGCTTCTCGCAGAACCGCAAGCTGAGCCGCGCGCTGACGCTGATCGAGGGGGAAGTGCTCGATGCCCTGCGCGCCGAGTCCGGCGTCGATCTGCAGCCGGGCGAGTCGCGCCGCAATTTGACGACCCGAGGCATCGCGCTCAATCCGCTCGTCGGCCAGCGCTTCCGCATCGGCAGCGTGCTCTGCCAGGGGCTCGCGCTCTGCGAGCCCTGCGAGTATCTGATGGAGTTGATCGGAAAGCCGGTGCTCGATCCGCTCCTCCACCGCGGCGGGCTGCGGGCCGCGATCCTCGAAGGTGGAGAGATTCGCGTCGGCGACGAAGTCTGCCTGGCCTGAAAGAAGACTGAGGCCGGAGGGCGGGCGGCCGCCTGCAAATGTTCACAAAGGCCTCCTTGACAAGCATCGCGGCGGAGATCGACAAGGCCTCGTGAGCGAAAATCTCGACCTCGCGCAGCCGCGCGCCTCGGTCCCGCCCCGCCGGGCGCGCACCGCCGCCGACGGCTCCGCCCGCGCCGCGCAAGGCGAGCGCGAGATGCTCGAGGTCGGCGCGCTTCCCCCCGAGGCCGTTTTCACCCGCTTCGGAACGAGCGACAAGGGCCTCACGCCCGATCAAGTCGAAGAGCGGCTCGAGCGCGTCGGCCCCAACGAAGTCGAGCATGCGCGCCGGCTCGGCTTCTTCGGAGAGATCTTCCAGCGCTCGAAGAACCCGCTCGTCATCCAGCTGCTGGTCATCGCCGTCGTCTCGCTGGCGCTGGGCGACGTGCGCGCCGCAACGGTAGTCGGCGCGATGGTGATCCTCAGCGTCGCCCTCGGCTACGTGCAGGAGCGCCGCTCCAACAACGCCGTCGAGAAACTGCTCTCGATGATCAAGGCCACCTGCACGGCCGTCCGCGCAGGCAAGGAGATCGAGCTCCCGCTGCGCGACCTGGTTCCCGGCGACCTGGTGGTGCTGGCGGCAGGCGACATCGTTCCTGCCGACCTTCGGCTGGTGGCCACCAAGGACTTCTACGTCAGCCAGGCCGCCCTCACCGGCGAGTCGATGCCCATCGAGAAGACGGCCGCCGCCGCCGACACCGCCGGCAAGAACGCCATCGATCTCCCCAACGCCTGCTTCCAGGGCTCGAACGTCCTCTCCGGCACTGCCCGCGGCGTCGTGGTGAACACGGGCGCGCGCACCTATTTCGGCGCCATCTCCGCCCGCCTCGCCGGCCAGCGCGTGCTCACCAGCTTCGATCGGGGCATCGAGAGCTTCACCTGGCTGATGATCCGCTTCATGGTGGTGATGGTGACGGTGGTCTTCTTCATCGTCGCTCTCACCAAGCACGACTGGGCCGGCGCGCTCCTCTTCGGACTCTCGGTGGCGGTGGGGCTCACGCCCGAGATGCTGCCGATGATCGTCACCGTCAATCTCTCCAAGGGCGCGATGGCGATGAGCAGGAAGCAGGTCATCGTCAAGCGACTCAACTCCATCCAGAACTTCGGCGCGATGGACGTGCTCTGCACCGACAAGACGGGCACCCTGACGCAGGATCGGATCGTCCTCGAGCGCTACGTCGACGTGACCAATCGCGAGTCGGACGACGTCCTTCGCTACGCTTACATGAATTCGTACTACCAGACCGGCCTGCGCAATCTGCTCGACCGCGCCATCCTCGCCCACACCGATCTCGACGTGGAGCGCAGCGCCCGCAAGGTGGACGAGATCCCTTTCGACTTCCAGCGCAAGCGCATGTCGGTGGTGATCGACTACCAGGGCGATCACGTCCTCATCTGCAAGGGAGCGGTGGAGGAGTTGTTCCGGGTCTGCACTCGCTACCAGGTCGACGACGACATCAACCCGCTCATCGACATGCTCAAGCAGGACCTGCTCGAGGAGTACGAGAACCTGAGCCGCGACGGCTACCGCGTCGTGGCCATCGCCTATCGCGAATTTCCACGCACCAAGGAAGTGTTCTCGACGGCGGACGAGACCGATCTCGTCCTGCTCGGCTACCTGGCCTTCTTCGACCCTCCCAAGGACTCGGCGATGGCCGCGCTCGAGGCGCTGCGCAAGAGCGGCGTCGCCACCAAGATCCTCACCGGCGACAACGCCCTCGTCACCCGGAAGGTGTGCCGCGACGTCGGCCTGGTCGTCGAGCAGGTGGTCACCGGCGATCAGCTGCGCGGGCTGGGCGAGGGCGAGCTCACCGACCTCGCCCGACGGGGGAACGTCTTTGCCCGCCTCACGCCCTCGCAGAAAGAGGACATCATCCGCGCCCTCCAGCGCGGCGGTCACGTGGTCGGCTTCCTCGGCGACGGAATCAACGACGCGCCGGCGATGAAGACGGCCGACGTCGGCATCTCCGTCGACACCGCCGTCGACGTCGCCAAGGAGTCAGCCGACATCATCCTGCTGAAAAAAAGCTTGCTGGTGCTCGAGGACGGAATCCTCGAGGGCAGACGGGTCTTCGGCAACATCACCAAGTACGTCAAGATGGGCGCGAGCTCGAACTTCGGAAACATGTTCTCGGTCGTCGGCGGCAGTTACTTTCTTCCCTTCCTGCCGATGGCGCCCATCCAGGTTCTCGTCAACAACCTGCTCTACGACTTCTCGCAGGTGGGGATCCCCGCCGACCGCGTCGACGACGAGTACCTGGAGAAGCCGCGCAAGTGGAACATCGAGAACATCAAGAAGTTCATGATTTTCATCGGGCCGATGAGCTCGATCTTCGACTACACCACCTTCTTCCTCATGCTCTATTTCTTTGGCTGCATCGCCTACAAGACGACGCCGAATCTCGATCTGAAGGACCATTACGAGCGCCTCTTCCACACCGGCTGGTTCGTCGAGTCGCTGCTCACGCAGACCTTGATCGTGCACATCATCCGCACCAACCGCGTGCCTTTCTTCCAGAGCCGCGCCAGCTGGCCGCTCACGCTGACGACGCTCTCGGTGATGGCGGCCGCCTGCGCGCTTCCCTATTCGCCGATGGCCGACTATCTCGGCCTGGTGCGATTGCCCATGTCTTTCTGGCTGTGGATGCTGGCCACCTTGATCGCCTACTCCACGCTGACGCACTTCGTGAAGATGCGCTTCATCCGGCGCTACGGGGCCGACGAGTGAAGGCGCTGCTCACCGCCCTGCGCGAAGGGCGCCTGGTCGAGCTGCCGGACGCAGACAAGGGAAAGTCGCTCGAGTTCCTCGCCAACCTGATCGAGGCGGTGCCCGACCTGCCCAGCGTGCCCGAGCTGTACGAAGCGATGATGGCGCGCGAGAAGTCGATGAACACCGGCATCGGCAAGGGAGTGGCTTGCCCGCACGTGCGCGCGGCCGGAAATGGCGAGCTGGTCTGCGCCGTGGGCTGGAGCCGCTCCGGCATCGATTACGGCGCGCCAGACGGCAAGAAGGTCCATCTCGTCGTCATGTATTACATCCCTGACTCGCAGAAGAACGTCTACTTGAAGGAGATCTCGTCCTTGGCCGCCGCGGTCCGGCGCGAGGGCGACATCTCCGCGCTGGCCAGCGCCGAGGACATCGCCACCGTGCGCGAGCGGCTGCTCGACTGGGTGAGCGCGGCGGTCGACGCCAGCATTCCCGAGGCCAAGGCGCGGATGATCCGCCTCGAGTCGCGGCAGGCGGTGACGGAGGCGGCGCCGCTCGCGACCGGGCCGGGGGCGCTGCAGATCTTCAACGTCCTCGTGCTGGACGCGCCTGGGCAGAAGCCGACCGTGCTCTGCCAGCAGCCCGACCTCGCCGCCGCGCTGGAGAAGGAGGATGGTCTCGGCGCCCTGGTTCAGCAGCGGGGCCAGTTCGATCGCGGCGGATATCGGCTCGTCTTCAACTCCGCCACGCAGTACGACAAGGGGCGCACGCTCTACGACTACTGGGCGGTGAAGACGGCGCCGCCGGCTTCGAGCCCGCCCCCGCCGCCGCGCAGCTGAGGCGGGTCACGCGAGCAAGAGCCCGCGGGGGACCAGCGCGCGCTCGAGCAGATCGAAGAGCGCCTGCACGGCGAGCGCCAGCAGCGCGGCGGGCACTGCTCCCTCGAGAATGAGGCCGGTGTCGGCCAGGCGGATGCCGGTGAGGATGGGCTGACCGTAGCCGCCGGCGCCGATGAGCGCGCCGAGCGTGGCCGCGCCGACGTCGATCACCGCCGCCGTCTTGATCCCCGAGAGGATGCTGCGCGAGGCGAGGGGCAATTCCACCCTGGCCAGCACTGCGCGCTCGGGCAGACCGAGAGCATGCGCCGACTCGCGCAGCTCGGGCGCAATCCCGGAGAGGCCCGCGTGCGTGCCGCGCATGATGGGCAAGAGACTGTAGAGAAAAAGGGCGACGATGGCCGGCCCGGCGCCGATGCCGAGCAGCGGGATCATGAAGACGAGCAGCGCCAGGGAAGGAATGGTCTGCACCACTCCTGCGACGCCGAGCGCGACCTGTCCGAGCCTCCGCCAGCGGAAGGCGAGGATGCCGAGCGGCAGCGAGAAAGCGATGGCGGCGGCCAGCGAGACGGCCACGAGAAAGAGATGCTCGGCGGTGCGCTGCGCAATGCGCGCGGCCAACCCGGCGCTGGCGACCGGCCGGTCGAGGCCGAGCTTTTCGCGCAGGAAGTCGGAGGCGACTTGCGCCTCGGGTACGCGATCGATGAGCGCCCGCGCGTTCATGGCGATCATCTCCGGTGCGCTGATCGCGCCCGCAAGGCGGGCCAACGCGCGGGCGGCAGGAGCGGGGAGCGGCGCCCGGAAGAGGAAGACCGCCTGGTAGCGGGGAAAGGCGCGGCGGTCGTCCTCGAGGAGCGCGAGATCGCCGGCGCGAATCTCGGCGTCGGTGGAATAGAGGTCGGTCGCCTGGATGTCGCCGCTGCGCAGCGCGCGATAGGCCAGTTGGTGATCCATGCCGCGGACGCGCGCCTGCGAGAGCCGATACACCTCGCGCAGGCGCGGCCAGCCGTCGCGCCGACGCAAGAATTCGTTGCTAAAGCCCAGCTCGATGTTCGGCAGGCGCGAAAGGTCGCTGATGACGCGCACGCCCAGCCGCTCGGCGACGTCGCGCCGCATGCCGAGAGCGTAGTTGTCCTCGAAGCCGAGCGGATCGCTCATGCCCAGGCCGAGGCGCGCCAGCGCGCCGGGAAGATCCCGTTCGCCGGCGAGCATCTCCTCGGCGATCGTGCCGGTGTACTCGGGGTAGATGTCGATCTGCCCCGCCCGCAGAGCCTCCCAGAGCACGCGGGTGCCGCCGAGCTCGCGCCGGTGCTCGGCGGGCGTGCCGTTGGCGCGCAGCGTCTGAACGGCGATCTCGGCGAGGATCACCGACTCGGTGAATTGCTTCGAGCCCACTTGAACGGCGAGGGCGAGGAGCAGCGCGGTCACGGCGCCCTCCGCTGCGCCCGGACGAAGCTGGTGACGAAGGGATCGACTGGCGCGCGGATCAGCTCCTCGACCGCTCCCTGCTGGACGATGCGGCCGGCGCGCATCAGCACGGCGCGGTCGGAGAGAAAAGCTGCCTCGGCGAGATCGTGCGTCACCAGCACCACCGTCTTGCGCAGGCGAGCGAAGACGTCGCGCAGGTCCTGCTGCAGCTCGAAGCGGGTCATGGGGTCGAGGGCGCCGAGCGGCTCGTCGAGGAGCAGCACCTCGGGGTCCAGCATCAGGGCGCGCATCAGGCTCACCCGCTGCGCCTGTCCGCCAGAGAGCTGCGAGGGGAATCGGCGCAGGGCATCGGGGGGCAGCCGCGCGATGTGCGCCAGCTCGGCGGCGCGCGCCTCGATCCGCTGCTCGTCCCAGCGCAGCCAGCGCGCGACCAGCGCGACGTTGCCGAGCGCGTCGAGATGGGGGAAGAGGCCGCCGCCCTGCACGACGTAGCCGATCTGCCGGCGGATGGCGGGCAACTCCGCGCGGGAGAGGGCGCGGCCGCGGAAGCGGACCTCGCCTGCGTCAGGCCAGACGAGGCCGTTGAGGAGCCGCAGCAGCGTCGATTTGCCGGCGCCGCTCGGACCGATCAGCGCCGTGGTGCTGCCGCTGGGGACGGAGAGGTCCAGAGGGCCGAGCGCGAACGCGTCGTCGTAGCGCTTGACGGCGCCGATGGTCTCGAAAGTGGGCTGGCCCATCTGTGAGCCTGCGATGCTACCAAGTCGGAGGCGGGCGCACACCGCTCGCCTTCGCAGCAGGTCCTCCTCGGGTGCAGCGCATCGCCTCCGTTGCTGCGCTCGGATCGCAAATGCTACCGATTCGATCGGCCCTTTCGCGCTCCAGCTACGGGAGGATTGACGACATGGCAGGTAGATTCTTGACGGCGGTGAGTCTGGCGATCGTGATGTTGAGCGCGGGCGCTCGCGCGGACGAAGCGCGAGATGCTTCCAGCGAGACGGTCGCTTCGGCCTCGGGCATGGTCCGCTCGCGGCCGGCGCGGCCGAGCGAGGCGCGCAAGCCGGGCAAGGCGAACGGGGTCAAGCCGGGCAAGCACTCGCCGCGGCAGACGCCGCGCGACGCGAGCGATCCGAACCTCGATCAGCATCTCGGTTAACAGCGCCGTCGCGTCGCACGGTCGTACCCAACCGTCCCGTCAGCGGCGGCTGTCTTGACCTTTCAGCTCGCGCTCCGCCTGCAGCCAATCCGCCTGATCGCTTCCGTGCAGGGCGCCGCGTTCCTGCCATAGCTCGTAGGCGCGCCGCTCCACTTCCTCCCGTCTGGGCTCGCGCTCGCTCATCTGCGGAGCGCTCGGGCGGGTCGTCTCGCGCTCGTCCTGCGTGGGCGCGCGCCTGGCCGCCGGCTGCTTCGCGGGCGCAGACGCGGTCGGCTTCTTGCCGGTGATGGTCGCCATGGGGGCCTCCGTGGCGCCAAGTATGCGCGCGCAGCGGAAGATGCGCATCCACTCATCGACAGGGCTCGCTCGCGAGGCGCAGAGGTGCTATGCGAGCAGCCCACCGTCTCTGGGGGATGCCATGACCAAGACGCTCATCGCCAGCCTTGCGCTGCTCGCGGCGCAGCCGGTTCTCGCAGACGTGATCGTGTTCCAGGGCGCTCGACTGATCGACGGCAGTGGGAAGGCGCCGCTGGAGAATGCAGTCATCGTCGTCGACGGCGGGCGCATCGCTGCCGTCGGACCGGCGCGCAAGGTGCAGATTCCCGAGGGGGCGCGGCAGATCGATCTCAAGGGCCGCACCGTCATGCCCGGCATCATCAACGCCCACGGTCACGTCGGGCTCGTCGCCGGCGGCAAGAACAGCGCCGACGCCTACACGCGCGAGAACGTTCTCGCCCAGCTGGCGCAGTACGAGCAGTACGGCGTCACCGCCGTGCTCACTCTCGGCCTGAACCGCGATCTGGTCTACGACGTGCGCGACGAGCAGCGGCGCGGCGCCCTCGGCGGCGCCTCGCTCTTCACCGCCGGGCGCGGCATCGGCGTCCCCGACGGCGCTCCTCCCGTGCCGGTGGCTCCCGACCAGGTCTACCGTCCCAAGACGGTCGAAGAAGCCATCGCCGACGTGCGGGAGACGGCGTCGCACCATCCCGACTTCCTCAAGCTCTGGGTCGACGACGTCTACGGCAAGTTCCCCAAGATGCAGCCAGCCATCTTCCATGCGGCCATCGAGGAAGCGCACAAGAACGGCGTCAAGGTCGCCTCGCACGTCTTCTATCTGGAGGACGCCAAGGAGCTGGTCCGCGACGGCGTCGATGCGCTGGCGCACAGCGTGCGCGACCAGGCGGTGGATGCGGCGCTGATCGATCAGATGAAGCAGCGCGGGACGTTCTATGTCTCGACTTTTACCGTGGACGAGTCCGCGTTCCGCTTCGCCGACGAGCCGGCGCTGCTCGACGATCCTTTCCTCGCCGGAGCGCTCGCTCCCGAAGTCATCCAGCAGTTCCGCAGCGCCGAGTACCGGCAGAAGGTCGCGGCCGATCCCAACCTGCCGAAGATCCGCTCGGCGCTCGCCAACGGCATGCACAACCTCAAGGCGCTGCACGACGCGGGCGTGCACATCGCTTTCGGCACGGACTCGGGCGCGAACCCGGCGCGCATCGCCGGCTGGGCCGAGCATCGCGAGCTGGAGATGATGGTAGCGGCCGGGCTCAAGCCCATGCAGGCCATCGTCGCGGCGACGCGCGGGAGCGCGCAGATGCTCGGCGCCGCCGACCGCGGCACGCTGGAGAAAGGCAAGCGCGCCGACTTCCTCGTGCTGGCCGGAAATCCCCTCGACGACATCCGCAATACGCGGAAGCTCGTCGCCATCTGGCACGGCGGGCGCGAGGTCAAGCCTCGCGTCCCGCCCGCCGCCGGCGCTACTGCGAGTGCGCCACGGTGAAGGTGTTGCAGGCGCTCCAGACCAGCTTCACGCCGACGTCGTCGTACTGAGCGCCGCTGGCCGCCGCGGGCCGCTGCGTCCAGACGCGCTTGACCTCGACCGAGCCCGAAGTGATGCAGGGGGTCTGGCCGCCCTGGTAGGTGACGTCGACGAGGGCGGCGGTAGCGATGCCGAAGTTGATGGTCTGGCCCTGGCTGCTGACCGAGCCGCCGAAGTCGGCGGTGGCATTGCCGGTGACCTTGGTGCTGGTGACGGTGAGGCTGCCCGCCTCGTGCAGGTTGAAGTTGAAGTTGATGGTCTGACCGGTGCTGCTGGTCTCCGTGCCGCTGAAGCTGCCCGAGATGTTCCAAGTCACGGAGTTGGCGGTGGCGGTGATGCTGCCATTGATGGTGATGCTCGTGCCCGCCGAGCTGTCGGTGCAGTTGTTGAAGGTGACGGTGTTGCCGCTCACGGTGCCGCAGGAGCTCAGGTCGGCGGCGCTGCGGAGCGCGCTGCTGATGGTGACGTCCCCAGGGAGGCGGACCGGCACGCCGGAGCTGCCGAAGGCCAGCGAACCGAGCACCATGGCAAAGTCGACGACCGAGGCGCCCGACGTTGCCGAGGGCGAGCTGCTGAACGAGCTGGCGGCGGAGAGATTCGTCGTAGCCGTCGAGGCGGCCGTCTGATCCGATGAGGTGGGTGTCTGCGCCGATCCGTAAGCGAAGTTCCGCGAAAGAGCGGCATTGCCGCCGCCGCCGCAAGCCGCCAGGAACATCGCCGCGGCGCCAAGGTACGACAGTGTGATCTTCATTGTTCGCCCCCTTTGCATTCCATACTAAGGCCTTTGGGGGTGAGCGCAATTTAGTTCTCTTAACCGCCGGTCTTCAGGTCGGTTCAGCAATCCAGCTGGAGGGACCGATGAAAACACTGACGATGGCAATGCTCGCCGGCGCGCTCCTCTGCGGCGCCGCGCGCGCGGACGACAACGACGCTCTCGACCAGAAGGTCGCGGCCGACAAGCAGAAGCTGCACGACGATCGGCAGAAGGTGCAGGGCGACGAGAAGCAGGAAAAGGCGGACAGGTCGCAGCTGCGCAGCGATCGCGAGCAGCTGGAGAAGGATCGGGCCGCGGGCAACAAGGACGCGGTCAAGGCCGACCTGGCGAAGCTGAAGGACGACCGCGGCAAGCTGCGCGCGGACGAGAAGACCGAGCGCGGAGACCGCAAGGAGCTGCGCGAGGACCGCAAGGACCTGCGGGCGGATCGCAAGGCCGACCGGAAGGAAGATCGCAAGGATCGGCAGAAGAAGCACTAGCGCGGTCAGCGGCAGGCGCCGGCGGCGTTCGACCACTCCTTCTGGATGAGGTAAGTGGCGCCGCCGGCGCGCAAGTGGACGGTACTACCGACGCAGAGGTCGCCGATTTCGCCGCCGGACGAGTCGTACCAGGCGAGCGGAGCGGCGAGCTTGGAGGCGAGCCCGACCTCCGGATCGGTCGTGGCTTCGGCCAGCTCGTGCGACGCGACGGAAGTGACTCGATCGAAAGCCTGCCCGCTGCCGCAGCCGACGTCGCATCCGGAGCCGGCGCCCATATCTGGCAGCACGGCATAGGCGATGCTCTTGCCGCGAACCCGGAAGGCGCTGTGGTAGCCGCAGAATCCTCCCGCAGTGCAGGAGTGCGAGCTGCCCAACCGGATGCGGATGCCGGGCGCGAAGTGGATCATATAGAGAGTGTTGTCGTCGGCAGCGGGCAGGACGCCGGCGCGGATCTGCGCGGACAGCTCCTTTTCGATCTGCGCGTCGGTCAGCGATTTGCCGTGGGCGCGAGGCGAGATTTGCACGGCTCCAGCGAAGCTGCCGCGACCGATGTGCTGCCCTGTGCCGGGGCTGCCGTCGACGGCGGCGACGGTGGTGTCGTATTCCTTCAGCCAGGAGAACGCAGCCGAGCCGACCATGGCTTTGTAGAAGTTGCCAATGTGAGCGCCGACCTGCGAGTCGACTTGGCCCCAGAGGACGGCGACCACCTTGGCTTGCTCGAGCACAGGCCCGCCGTAGTACCGCACCCGACCGGCGCGCGTTTTCGCCTCCCCGGTGGAGAGGGGCAGCGGATGGCCGGCGCCGTGCTCGATTGTTTCGTCGGTCTGGTCGGCGGAGAGATCCTCCGTCCCGCCGCAGGCCGCGAGCAAAAGCAGCGCCGCCGCGGCGGACATGAATGAAGCGCGCATGCGTTCCCCCCTCGGGCGCGCGCGGCTGGCGAGACGGCCGGCGGACGGCGCCGGGAGGGTGCATTGCAGAGCGCAGGCCAGCGCGGTTCCCTCGGGTAGGTCGCATTCTGGGCGGTCTCAGAGCAGGACGGGGGGTCTCGTTCTGCAAAAAAAAAATTATTTTTTTTTGCCCCCACCGACCCCCCCCCCGGTGGACGCGGCCGGTTGGGAGGCGGGAGTAGCTTGCAAATCGACAGCGAGAGCGGGATCTTGCGCCCCTCTCCGACAGGAGCGACCAGGAAAAGGAGCGACCCATGTCGATGCGGCTCGTCTTCGCGGCTTTGTTGATCGCAGCTTCCGGCGCCTCGGCGCAGAATCCGCCAGCGGCGCCGGCGCCGAGTCTGTATGCCACGCCCATCGGACCAGCCATCGGCCTCGAGGCGGCCAAGAAGGTCGCGGCGGCCGCCGCCGCCGAGGCGCGCAAGAACAACTGGCTGATGGCCATCGCTGTCGTCGGTCCAGCGGGCACGCTCATCTATTATGAAAAGGCGGACAATACGCAGCTGGGGAGCGCACGCGTCGCCATCGACAAGGCCCGTTCGGCCGCGCTCTACAAGCGCCCGACGAAGGCATTCCAGGATGCGCTCGCCGGGGGAGGGGTGGGACTGCGAGTCCTGCGGCTGGAAGGAGCCGTTCCGGTCGAGGGAGGCGTGCCGCTGTACGTCGAGGGCAAGCTGGTGGGCGCCATCGGCGTCTCCGGGGATTTGAGCGAGCACGATGGGCAATGCGCGGTCGCTGCGGCGGCCTCGCTGGAGAAACCGAAGTGATCGCCCCAGCCGCCCGCCTGCTCGTCCGCTCGATTGCTGATTGACTTCTTGCCTCGCCGCCACTAAACCGGCGCTGCTGCAACTCGCAGCCCGGCGGCGCAGGTGCCGCCTGAACACTGAAAGAAGTGCAACGAATGGTCACAGGTACCGTGAAGTGGTTCAACGACGCGAAGGGATTCGGGTTCATCGTGCAGGACAACGGCGGCCCCGACGTCTTCTGCCATCACACTGCAATCCAGAGTGAGGGCTTTCGCTCGCTGGCCGAGGGGCAGAAAGTGGAGTTCGAAGTGAAGCAGGGCCCGAAGGGGTTGCAGGCGGCGAATGTCCGCCCCATTGCCTGAAACGGGGCCGGCGTCGTGTGAATGAGCCCGGCGCTCCAACGCCGGGCTTTTTCTTTGTTGGAGGTCCGAATGCAGCCGCGATCGAACAAACGACAGAAGGAGCTCGCGCGGCAGGATCGCCAGCGCGAGAAGGAGGCGCGGCGCGAAGAGCGCAAGCGCCAGAAGTCGGAGCGGCCGCCGCGCGAGGAGGGCGCTGAGGATCCGGACATCGCAGGGATCGTCCCCGGCCCGCAGCCGGCCAGCGACGAGGAGACGCCAGAGCCTTAATCCGCTCCGCCGCCGAGGTCGACCGGACCCGGCTTCTGCCGCGGGTCGGGCGGCAGATTGAGCACTTCGTCGGGAAAGAGGTCGACGATGAACTCGACGATGTCCTTCACCGAAACGACTCCGATCGGGCGGCCCTCCGCGTCGGTGAGCGGCACGTGCCGATAGCCGCCGACGTGCATCAGATTGAGCGCCCAGGCGATGCCGTCGCTGCTCCGCAGCGACTCGGGATCGGGCGTCATGAACTCGCGCACGGTGGTGGTGCCCCAGTCCAGCTTGCGGCCGGCCACGCGGACCAGCAGGTCGCGCTCGGTGAAGATGCCCTTGAGCCGGCCTTCGCCGTCGACCACCAGCACGCAGCCCAGATGCCGCGTCTGCATGATCTCCACCGCCTGCCCCAGCGTCGCGTCGAGCGGCACGGTGATGGCAGGGCCGAGCTGCAGGGAGCTGATGGGCGCGGTGAGCAGCGGCCCCTGCAACTTTTGCGAAGCCGAGCGCCTGGGCTCGTCCGGTTCTTCGAGGTCCATGCGACAAGTATCCCACTTCCTGTTGCGCGGTACAGCGCGCTATGCGAGGAGGCTCCGCATGAAGACACTCTGCCTCTTCCTCGCGCTGTCCTTGGCTGCGGAAGCGAACTCCGACCTGGACGCCGTCTATGCGCAGATCCCCCGCCGTCACGACGAGGCGGTGCAGCGACTGCAGCGCTGGATTCGCCAGCCCACCATCGCCGCCGAGAACCTCGGCAGCGAGGAGGGAGTCAAGCTCGCCCTGAACCTGCTCCGCGAGGCCGGCTTCCAGCGCGCCGAGCGGATTCCCACCGACGGAAAGCCAGGGATCTTCGCGACTCTCGACGCGGGCGCGCCCAGGTGCGCCGGCGTCTACTTCATGTACGACGTCAAGCAGGTCGATCCCAACGAGTGGTCCTCGCCGCCCTGGGAAGGTCGCATTGTCGACAAGCCAGGCTTCGGCAAGGTGCTGATGGGCCGCGGCGCGGTGAACCAGAAAGGACCGGAGGCCGCGTTTCTCGCAGCGCTGCACGCCATCGGCGGCGCCGGGCGAAAGCTGCCGGTCAATCTCGTTCTGGTGGCCGAGGGCGAAGAGGAGATCGGCTCGCCCCACTTCTACCAGGTGGTGCAGAAGCCCGAAGTGCAGTCGGCGCTCGCGCACTGCATCGGCGTCTTCATGCCCTCGGCGGCCCAGGGTCCGGACGGACAGGTGACTGTCACGCTCGGCGCCAAAGGTGTGATCGAGCTGGAGCTCGTCTCCAGCGGCGAGCGCTGGGGACGAGGGCCGGCCAAGGATATCCACTCAGGGAATCGGGCCCGCGTCGACAGCCCCGCTTTCCACCTGGTGCAGGCCCTCGCCACGCTGGTGACGCCGGACGGGGCCGACCCAGCCATTGATGGATTCGCCGACAAGGCGCGGGGGCTCTCGCCCGAGCAGGAGGCGATGATCGACGCGGCGGCGAAGAGGGAGAGCGAAGCCGATGCGAAAAAGCAATTCGGGGTCAGTCACTGGTCGCACGACGTTTCCTGGCGCGATGCGCTCGCGCGGCTGGCGTCGCGGCCGACCGTCAACATCGAGGGGCTGGTCGGGGGCTATACCGGTCCGGGCGGAAAGACCGTCCTTCCTCATCGCGCGGTCGCCAAGCTCGACCTGCGGCTCGTGCCGGACATGACGGCTGCTGAGGCGCTGGCCGCGCTCAAGGCGCATCTGGCCAAGCACGGCTTCGGCGACATCGAGGTGAACATGACGGGCGGGTACGATCCCAACAGCACCTCGCCGGAATCGGGCCTCATCCGCGCGCAGGTGGCGACGTACAAGCGCGAAGGAATCGATCCGCTTCTCTGGCCGCGAAGCCCGGGCTCTTGGCCCGGATATCTCTTCACCGGCGCGCCGCTCAAGCTTGCGGCAGGCCACTTCGGGCTAGGCCACGGGAGCGGCGCGCATGCCCCCGATGAGTATTACGTGATCGAGAGCTCGAATCCGAAGATCCAGGGGTATGACGGCGCGGTGCGGTCGTTCGTCGATTACCTGTACGAGCTCGCTCGATAGACGTCGCCGGGCGCCTGCAGCCATCTCCTTTGGCAGTGCACATCGTTGCCTGCGGAGGTGTCTGCAATATGCCGGAGCAACGGACGTTGGAGAGAGCGAGGGAGGATCTGCGCGAGGGCAAAGCGCCGAGCACGGCGGCGGGCGAGTTCGTCCGCGAAGAGATGGAGCACATCCGCAAGGGGAAGCATGGGGCGCGCTCGACGAAGCAGGCCATCGCCATCGGGCTCTCCAAGGCTCGGCGGTCAGGGGTTCCGCTCAAGCCTCCCACGAGCGGCAAGCGCAAGACGCAGCAGTCGGCGCGGCGCGCGTATCAAGTGGGCCAAGGGAAGCGCAAGCCGCGGTCGCGGTCGGCGAAGCGCAGCCGGGCGGTGAAGAGGGCGCTGAAGAGGGAGCCTCGGTCGTCGGCCTCTCGGCGCTCGCTGTCGCGGCAGGCGCGGAGCGCTTCGCGGCGGCGGCGGTCGCGGCGCTAGGGAGCACCCCGGCAGAGCCGGCCTGCGCTACAGTGGCGCAATGAACTATTCGAAAATTGCGCTGGGAGGCCTGGTCGCCGGCGTCATCTGTTTCTTCGGCGATGGTGTCGTGCACGGAATGCTGCTCAAGAGCAGCTGGGAGGCCATCGCGGCCACCCTCCATCTCCCTCCGGGAGACTCGGGGTTCGGGTACTTCGGCCTCTACGACATCGCCAAGGGAGTCGGGTCGGTGCTTCTCTATGCGCTGATCCGCCCGCGGCTGGGCAAAGGACCGCGCACGGCTTTCATCGCCGGCGTTCTCACCTGGGCGCTGGTCCTGCCGATCCCGCTGTGCGGGTTGATCCCGATCCACTTCTTCGGGCGGAAGTTCGCGCTGCTCTGGTCGATCTACGGCTTCTTCCCCATCGTGATCGGCGCGATGGTCGGCTCCTGGCTCTATCGCGAGGAGCCCGCGGGGCAGCAGGCAGCGATCGCGGCATAGCGGATGGAAAAGCGCGTCTTCCTTCTCTCGCCGGCCCGGGCGGCGGGCGAGCGCATGGCCCTCTTGCTCAATCCGCGGGCGGGATTCGCGCTGGCGCAGGAGTTCCAGCGGGCGGGGGCGAAGCTGGGCGACTTGTTCGAGTTCGCCAGCGGTCTTTATTTCCGCGGGAAGCTGGCCTATGCGCGCGCGTTCGCGCAGCCGCCGCACGCGACGGCGGGCGGGCTCGTCATCCTCCCTGGCCGCGGGCTGGTCGACGCCGAGTCGCTCCTCACGATGGCAGATCTGATGGCCATCGCCCAGGTTCCGGTCGACGTGCGCGACCCGCGCTATCGCGAGCCCCTCGAGCGCGACGCACTCGATCTTTCGCACAAGCTCGGCAAGAGCGGCGCGGCGGTGCTGCTCGGGAGCATCGCGACGGGAAAGTACGCCGATGTCCTCAGCCGCATTCTCGGCGAGCGGCTGCTCTTCCCGCCCGATTTCGTCGGCCGAGGCGACATGAGCCGAGGAGGACTGCTGCTGCGCTGCGTGCGGACCGGGACGGAGCTGCCGTACGCTCCGCTCATCGGTGCGGTCCGGCACGGTCCGCGCCCGCCGCGCCTTCCCAGATTCTGACTCTCAGCGCTCTTGCGCGGCGTGGGAGATGGCGGCGCTCAAGTGCGCTCGCGCCGCGGCCAGGTCGCGGTTCTGCAGGGCCGTGCGCGCGTACTCGATGTCGCGGCGGGCCGCGCCGGAGAAGACGGAGGAGGCCTGGTCCAGCTCGTCCAGCACGGCGTAGTCGCCGGTCCTCAGCCGTTCCTGCGCAGCTTGCAGGCTGCTCATGGCCACCTGCACCTGCGCCTGGCGCGCGGCGCGCTCCTGCTCGGCCGCGCGCTGCCGGTTCTCGGCCTCGGCGAGCTGCTGGCGCAGGTCGCGCATCTCCCCCACCAGCTGCTGCAGCAACTGCGCCTGCTCCTGGCTCTGCGCGCGCTCGCGCTCGAGCTGGTAGACCCGAGATTGGAGAGCCTGCAGCTGCTGGTGCACTTCGTCGGGACCGGCGTCGAGCGGCGCAGCTCCCCCGTCATTGGGAGAGGAAGGACGCAGGCGGCCAGGCGGATCGGTGCCGAGCAAGACGGGCCTCGTTCCAGCATCGGCCGCTCCGCGTTTGCGGCGGGCGGGAGCGCCATCGCCCGGCTGCGCGAGCAGGAGCGCGGCGAGCAGTCCGGCGCACAGCGCTGCGGCGGCTCTCATCCCGCTCCCACGCCATTGCGCGCGCAGAATTCTTCGAAGCGGCCGCCCGGCAGGCCGCGGTATCGGAGTTCCTCGAGCGACTCGCGCAGCGGCACGTCGGCGACCAGCGTCGCGAGCCGCCGATAAAGAAACGCATCGTCGAGCCGCTCGCGCAGGGTTTCGGCCAGCCGGTCGGCGCCGCGGATCTCCAGAGGCCACCGGCGGGCATCGAGAGGGACGTGCTGCAGATGGAGGAACCGCGCGAGCAACGCCGCGGCAGTGCGCTCGCCGAAGCCGGGCAGGCCGGGAATTCCGTCGGCTTCGTCGCCGGTCAGCGCGAGAAAGTCCGGGACGCTCTCGGGCCGCACGCCGCGGCGCCGCAAGAGCCCATCCTCGTCGAGGACGCGCTTGCGGATGACGTCGACCTGCACCACCCGCTGCCCGACCAGACACTGCCCCAGATCCTTGTCGGGGGTGAGGATGCGCACCTGCTCGACCTGGTCACGAAAGCGCGCCGCCCCGGTGGCGAGCGCATCGTCGGCCTCGAACTCCCTCATCGACCAGACCGTGACGCCCACCGCGCGCACCGCCTCCTCGGCGAGGTCGAACTGGCTGCGCAGCTCCGGCGGCACCCCCTCGTCGGTCTTGTAGCCGGCGAAGAGATCGTTGCGAAAAGAGCGGATGGGATTGTCGAAGGCGATCGCGATGTGGCTGACGCTCTCGAGAGGATTGCGCAACAGCGCGAGCAGTGAATCGGTCAGGCCGAGAGTGGCTTTCAAGGGGCCGTCGGGCCGCTTCGAGTAGTGCGCGCGAAAGAGCTCGAAGGTCCCGTCCACCAGGTGCAGCCGCATGGCCGCAGCATCGCATGCCGGACCGCCGGGCGCCTCCTCCTTTGCGCGCCGGAAGGGCATCTCCATCTTGCCAGGCGATGCAGTCGTTCGAGCACACGCCCCCGGAGGCGCGCGAGCTGCTTCCGCGGCGGATCAGCGAGCTCGGCCTGCGGCTCGAAGGCGGCATGCTGGAGAAATACGTGCAGCAGCTTCACAGCGAGCTGGATGCGCATGGGCTCCGCCGCTTCCGGCCCGGGGTCTATCTCTCCGACGAGTGGGCCTGCCCCGACCGCGAGCCGATCATCGGCGTGCCTTTCTATCTGGCCGATCCGAAGCTGCAGGCGCTGGAGCGCGCCATCAACGATCTCGAGGACGAGCGCGAGATCCTCATGTACCTGCGCCACGAGGCGGGGCACGCATTCAATTACGCCTACTGTCTGTATGAAACGAAAGAATGGCTCGACCTCTTCGGTCCCTTCGATCGTCCCTATGACGACCATTACACGCCGATCCCTTTCTCCCGGCGCTTCGTCCGCCACATCGCCGGCTGGTACGCGCAGAAGCATCCCGACGAGGACTTCGCCGAGACCTTCGCTGTCTGGCTGACGCCGGGGAGCGACTGGCGGCGCCGCTACCGCGGCTGGCCGGCGCTGAGGAAGCTCGAGTACGTCGAGCGCATCGCGGGCGAGCTGGCCGACGTCCCGCCGCGCAAGGAGCCGAGCAAGGCGGTGCGCGAGCTGCCCGTCGAGGAGATGGCGAGCACCCTCGAGCAGTTCTATCGCGAGCGGCTGCCCGACGAGGACTCGGCGCTCGCCGACCTTATTCTCGATGGCGAGCTGGAGGACATCTTCCTCCGCCGCGGCGAGGAGCTTCGGCCGGCGTCGGCCTTCCTGCTCGATCATCGCAAGATCATCATCGACAAGATCACCTATTGGACCGGCGTGCGCCGGTCGCTGATCAAGAAGCTGATCGAGAGCATCGGCAAGCGGGCGCGCGACCTGGAGCTGATGGTGGAGAAGAAGCGCGAAGCGGAGCACCTGGCCGAGGTGGTCAGCTTCGCCACCGTGCTGGCGATGAACTACCTGGTGAGAGGCCGATGGCGGGAAGTCTAAAAATTGCCGTGCTCTACGAGCCGAGCGACAACACCGGTGCGCCTCCGCCGGAACGGCCGCGCCACCGCGAAAGGACGGCGCAGCCGCGGCGCCGGCGCCCGAGGCCCAAGCCAGACCGCGAGGAAGTGGCCGAAGCGCTGCGCAAGAACGGCTACGAGGCATTTCTCCATGAGCTGCGCGACGAAGCTTCGCTGCTCGACCTGGCCCGGACCAAGGCTGACCTCATCTTCAACATGGTGGAGGCCTTCGGCGGCGACGACTCCAAGGAAGCACACGTGGCGGCCTTCCTCGAGCTGCTCGAGCTGCGCTACACCGGGTCCGGGCCGCAGGCGCTTCTCCTCGCGCAGGACAAGGCGGTGGCGAAGCAGATCTTCGCCTTCCACGGCATCCGCACGCCGCGCTTCGCCAGCTCCTATCGGGGGAAGATCGATCACCTCGACGACTTGGAATTCCCGCTGATCGTCAAGCCGGCCTGCGAGGACGGCTCGGTGGGAATCGACAGTGGCGCCTTGGTGAAGAGCGTGAAAGAGCTGCTCGAGCGGGTCTCGCTCATCCAGGAGAGGTTCGACGGGCCGGCGCTGATCGAAGAGTACATCGAGGGGCGCGAGATCTACCTGGGCGTGCTCGGCAACGAAAAGCCGCAGGCGCTGCCCGTGGTGGAGCTCGATCTCTCGCGCCTCCCGGAAGGCATGCCGAGGATCGCAGGCAAGGAAGTGAAATGGGACAAGGGGAGCGAGGCGTACGAGGTCACCCGGAGCGCGGCGGCGCGAGGTCTCGACGAGGAGACGACGCTCCGGCTTCAGGAGATCGCCGTGCAGGTCTACGGATCGCTCCGGCTGCGCGACTATGGCCGCGTCGACATCCGGCTGACCAAGGACGGGCGCATCTACGTCATCGAAGCCAATCCCAATCCCTGGCTCGCGCCCGAAGCCGAGCTGGCCATCGCCGCCGGCCTGCAGGGGCGGAGTTTTCCCGAGCTGATCGGTCAGATCGTCGAGCTCGCCCTGGCGCGCTACGCAGCGTAGCGAGCTAGAATGCGCGCATGGCCGATCTCGAGCAGGCCAGGCGCATCGTCGAGCTGATGGTCCTCACCGCCTGGGCCGATGGCCGCGTCGAGGGCAGCGAGGCGCTCGCCATCCACAAACTGGCCAGCTCCATTCCCGAGCTGCGCCCGGTCGGGCCCACCGGCGAGATCACCCGAATCGCCAAGGCCAGGCTCGAGGAGGTCGGCGTCGAGCAGGCGGTGCGCGAAGCGGCGGGAGCCATCACCGATCCGCACTATCGTGAGCTGGCCTTCCAGTGCTGCGCGAAGATCAGCGGCGCCGACGGCGACTACGTCCCCGAGGAAGCCGCCGTGCTCACCCAGCTGCAGTCGCTCTTCGGCTTCGGCCCCGAGGACGTGAGGCGCCTGCTGGTGCTCGCCACCAGGTAGTCAGGCTGCATTGTTGCCGTGAATACGGCAACGCGCTTAAAAGGAGAAAATGCCGGACGTCGAGGGCGCGAGGCGCATCTACGAGCTGATGGTCCTCACCGCCTGGGCGGACGGGAAGGTCGAGCCGAACGAAGCGCTGACCGTCCGGGAGATCGTCGCGGGTTTTCCCGACATCGGCAACAAGAGCGAGCTGTCCCGCGCGGTGAAGAAGCGCATCGACGAGAAAGGCTTCGAGGAGGCGCTGCGCGAGACTGCCGCGGCAGTCGCCGACCGCGCCGACCGCGAGCTCGCTTTCCGCTGCTGCGCGCGCGTGCTCAACGCCGGCGAGATGGACACAGAGGACCTCGAGGCGCTGGCGGCGCTCCAGGAGCTCTTCGCCCTCAGCGGCGAAGACGTCAAGCGACTGATGGCCAACTTGGAAGGCTGACCCTCGAGCCTGTTCGAATCTTGTGCCGCGCCGCGCGTCCCGGGCTACACCGCGAGGCGCTGCAAAATGTCCAGCGGTCTGCAATTCCTACCGTCGTACGCGAATTTCCCGTTCGCTCCTGTACAGGATTGGACGGGTCGCCAAGCTTTTGGGGGGAATTCGTAGGACTCTCGGACGACTTCTGGAAGGGGTGTCCTCTTGGGTGAGATGCACGATCCGACGAGTCAGGGCCGCGAAGCGGGCCGCAAGCGCCGAAAGAACGCCGGACATCACAACGGCAACGGGCACGGCAGCGAGCAGATCCTCTCGCAGGAGGGGCGCCTCAAGCAGCTGCTCGCCGCCCTGGTTGCCGCGCAGAACGGTCATTTTGACAGGCGCCTGCCCCTCAGCCGCGGCACGGGGCTGATGGCGGAGATCGCGCGCGCCTTCAATTCCGTGCTGGCGCGCAACGAATCCTTCGCCGACGAGCTGGTGCGCCTCGAGCGGGTGGTGGGCCGCGAGGGACGGATGAACGAGCGCGCCTCGCTGGGCGAGGTGAGCGGCGGCTGGAAGACCAGCATCGATTCCATCAATGCGCTGATCGCCGACCTGGTGCAGCCGACCACCGAAGTGGCGCGCGTGCTGGTGGCGGTGGCCGAAGGCGATCTGACCCAGAAGATGGCCCTGGAGATCGAGGGGCAGCCGGTCAAGGGCGAATTCCTCCGCATCGGCACGACCGTCAATGCGATGGTCGATCAGCTGAGCTCGTTCGCCGCGGAAGTGACTCGCGTCGCCAGGGAAGTTGGCACCGACGGCAAGCTGGGCGGACAAGCGGCGGTCCCCGAGGCGAGCGGCATCTGGCGCGACCTGACCGACAACGTCAACCTGCTGGCTTCGAACCTGACTTCGCAAGTCCGCAACATCGCCGAAGTCACCACGGCGGTGGCGCGCGGCGATCTCTCCCGGAAGATCACCGTCGACGTCAAAGGCGAAGTGGCGGAGCTGAAGAACACCATCAACACCATGGTCGATCAGCTCAACTCTTTCGCCGGCGAAGTGACGCGCGTCGCGCGCGAAGTGGGCACCGAAGGGAAGCTGGGCGGCCAGGCCGAGGTCAAAGGCGTCAGCGGCATCTGGAAGGACTTGACCGACAACGTCAATTTCATGGCCTCGAACCTCACCACCCAGGTGCGGGGAATCGTCAAGGTGGTCACGGCGGTCGCCGACGGGGATTTGAACGAGAAGCTGCAAGTCAATGCCAGCGGCGAGATCGCGGCGCTGGGCGACACCCTGAACAACATGACCAAGACGCTGGGGATCTTTGCCCAGCAGGTCACGAGCGTCGCGCGCACCGTCGGCGTCGAGGGAAAGCTGGGCGCGCAGGCCGAGGTCCCCGGCGTCAGCGGCGTCTGGAAGGACCTGACCGAGAACGTCAACTTGCTGGCGAACAACCTCACCGCCCAGGTCCGCAATATTGCCGACGTGACGACTTCGGTCGCGCGCGGCGACCTCTCCCGGAAGATCACCGTCGACGCGCAGGGCGAGGTGCTCGAGCTGAAGAGCACCATCAACACCATGGTCGATCAGCTCAACGCCTTCGCCGCGGAAGTGACGCGCGTCGCGAAGGAGGTCGGCACCGAGGGCAAGCTGGGCGGCCAGGCCGAGGTCAAAGGCGTCAGCGGCGTGTGGAAGGACCTGACCGACAACGTCAACTTCATGGCCTCGAACCTCACCACCCAGGTGCGCAACATCGCCAAGGTGACGACGGCGGTCGCCAACGGAGATCTCTCGCAGAAGATCACCGTCGACGTGAAGGGCGAGATCCTCGAGCTGAAGAGCACCATCAACACCATGGTCGATCAGCTCAACGCCTTCGCCGCCGAGGTGACGCGCGTGGCGCGCGAGGTCGGCACCGAGGGCAAGCTGGGCGGTCAGGCCGAGGTCAAGGGCGTGGCCGGCGTGTGGAAGGACCTGACCGACAACGTCAACTTCATGGCTTCCAACCTGACCACGCAGGTGCGGGGCATCGCGCGGGTGGTGACGGCGGTCGCGAACGGCGATCTCCGCCAGCAGCTGAAGGTCGATGCCAAGGGCGAGATCGCCGCGCTGGCCGAGACCATCAACAACATGACCCACACCCTGGGCGTCTTCGCCGAGCAGGTCACCGACGTCGCCCGAACAGTCGGCGTGGAAGGCAAGCTCGGCGCGCAGGCCGAGGTGCCGGGAGTGGCCGGCACCTGGAAGGACCTGACCGACAACGTCAACCTGCTCGCCTCCAACCTGACCTCGCAGGTGCGCAACATCGCGGAGGTGACCACGGCGGTCGCGCGCGGCGATCTCTCCAAGAAGATCACCGTCGACGTGAAGGGAGAAATCCTCGAGCTGAAGAACACCGTCAACACCATGGTCGATCAGCTCAACTCCTTCGGAGCCGAGGTCACTCGCGTCGCCAAGGAAGTCGGGACCGAAGGAAAGCTCGGCGGGCAGGCCGAGGTGCGCGGCGTGTCGGGCGTGTGGAAGGACCTGACCGACAACGTCAACTTCATGGCCACCAACCTGACCACGCAGGTGCGCGGCATCGTCAAGGTCGTCACCGCCGTCGCCAACGGCGACCTGACCGAGAAGCTGCAGGTCAACGCCAAGGGAGAGATCGCCGCGCTGGGCGAGACCCTCAACGCCATGACCAAGACGCTGGGCATCTTCGCCCAGCAGGTCATCAACGTCGCCCGCACCGTCGGCGTGGAAGGCAAGCTCGGCGCGCAGGCCGAGGTGCCGGGGGTGGCCGGCACCTGGAAGGACCTGACCGACAACGTCAACCTGCTCGCCAACAACCTGACCGTGCAGGTGCGCAACATCGCGGAGGTCACCACCGCGGTCGCGAAGGGCGATCTCTCGCGCAAGATCACCGTCGACGCCAAGGGCGAGGTGCTGGCGCTGAAAGACACCATCAACACCATGGTCGATCAGCTGCGCAGCTTCGCCGGCGAAGTCACCCGCGTCGCCAAGGAAGTCGGCACCGACGGCAAGCTGGGCGGCCAGGCCGACGTGAAGGGCGTCTCGGGAACCTGGAAGGACCTGACCGACAACGTCAACCTGCTCGCCAACAACCTGACCGTGCAGGTGCGCAACATCGCGGAGGTCACCACCGCGGTCGCGAAGGGCGATCTCTCGCGCAAG
The DNA here is from genome assembly GCA_005879315.1 of Deltaproteobacteria bacterium. GTDB lineage: Bacteria > Myxococcota > Myxococcia > Myxococcales > 40CM-4-68-19 > 40CM-4-68-19. Next base: position 41,695 of record VBLC01000041.1, read on the forward strand.
ATCACCGTCGACGCCAAGGGCGAGGTGCTGGCGCTGAAAGACACCATCAACACCATGGTCGATCAGCTGCGCAGCTTCGCCGGCGAAGTCACCCGCGTCGCCAAGGAAGTCGGCACCGACGGCAAGCTGGGCGGCCAGGCCGACGTGAAGGGCGTCTCGGGAACCTGGAAGGACCTGACCGACAACGTCAACATCCTCGCCGGCAACCTGACCGACCAGGTGCGCAACATCGCCAAGGTGACGACCGCCGTCGCCAACGGCGACCTCTCTCAGAAGATCACGGTCGACGTCCGCGGCGAAGTCCGCGCGCTCAAGGACACCATCAACACCATGGTCGACCAGCTGCGCGGCTTCGCCAGCGAGGTCACGCGCGTCGCCAAGGAAGTGGGGACGGAAGGCAAGCTCGGCGCGCAGGCGGAGGTGCCGGGAGTGGCCGGCGTGTGGAAGGACCTGACCGACAACGTCAACGTCCTCGCCGGCAATCTGACCGGCCAGGTGAGGAACATCGCCAAGGTCACGACCGCGGTGGCCAACGGAGATCTCTCGCAGAAGATCTCGGTCGAGGCGCGCGGCGAGATCCTCGCGCTCAAGGACACCATCAACACCATGGTCGATCAGCTGCGCAGCTTCGCCGCGGAGGTCACGCGCGTGGCGCGCGAGGTCGGCACGGAAGGAAAGCTGGGCGGCCAGGCCGAAGTGCGCGGCGTGAGCGGCGTGTGGAAGGACCTGACCGACAACGTCAACTTCATGGCCGCCAACCTCACCAGCCAGGTGCGCAACATCGCCAAGGTGACGACCGCGGTCGCCAACGGCGACCTGAGCCAGAAGATCACCGTCGACGTGAAGGGCGAGATCCTCGAGCTGAAGAACACCATCAACACCATGGTCGATCAGCTCAACAGCTTCGCTTCGGAAGTGACCCGCGTCGCCCGCGAGGTGGGGACCGACGGCAATCTGGGCGGCCAGGCGGAAGTGGCGGGCGTCGCCGGCGTCTGGAAGAACCTGACCGACAACGTCAACTTCATGGCCCGGAACCTGACCACCCAGGTGCGCGGCATCAGCAAGGTGGTGACCGCGGTCGCCAACGGCGACCTGACCCAGAGGCTGACGGTCGACGCCAAGGGCGAGGTGGCGGCGCTGGCCGAGACCATCAACGCCATGACGACCACGCTGAGCACCTTTACCGAGCAGGTCTCCGGCGTCGCTCGCGAAGTGGGCATCGAGGGCAAGCTGGGCGGCCAGGCCAAGGTGCCCAACGCCACCGGCACCTGGCGGCAGCTGACCGACAACGTCAACCAGCTGGCCGCCTCGCTGACCACCCAGATCCGCGCCATCAGCGAAGTGGCCACCGCGGTGACGAAGGGCGATCTCACCCGCGCCATCGCCGTCGAAGCCGAGGGCGAAGTCGCCAGCCTGAAGGACAACATCAACCAGATGATCGTCAACCTGCGCGAGACCACGCAGAAGAACCAGGAGCAGGACTGGCTGAAGACGAATCTGGCGAAGTTCTCCGCGATGATGCAGGGGCAGAAGAACCTGGACGCGGTTTCACGGCTGATCATGAACCAGCTCACTCCGCTGGTCTCTGCGCACCACGGCGCGTTCTTCATGCTCGAGCAGGAGGGCAACGGCAAGATCCTCAAGCTCATCGCCACCTATGCGTATAAGGAGCGCAAGGGCGTCGGCAACCGCTTCCGCCTTGGCGAGAGCCTGGTGGGGCAGTGCGCGCTGGAGAAGAAGCCCATCCTCCTCACCCGCGTCCCGGCCGACTACATCCAGATCAACTCCGGGCTGGGCGAGGCCCCGCCGCTCAACATCATCGTCCTGCCGGTGCTCTTCGAGGGCGAGGTGAAGGCGGTCGTCGAGCTGGCTTCCTTCAACCCCTTCAGCGCCATCCACCAGATCTTCCTCGACCAGCTGACCGAGTCGATCGGCGTGGTGCTGAACATGATCAGCGCCAGCATGCGCACCGAGGAGCTCCTCGAGCAGTCGCAGGGCCTCACCCAGGAGCTGCAGACCCAGTCGAAAGAGCTGACCATCCAGCAGGGGGAGCTGAAGAAGTCCAACGCCGCGCTGGAGAAGCAGGCGCTGGAGTTGGAGGAGAAGGCCAAGCAGCTCGAAGAGCAGAACAGCAACATCGAGGTGAAGAACCGGGAGGTGGAGCTCGCCCGCGCTTCGCTGGAGGAGAAAGCCGAGCAACTCAGCCTCATCTCCAAGTACAAGAGCGAGTTCCTCGCCAACATGAGCCACGAGCTGCGCACGCCGCTCAACTCGCTGCTCATCCTCGCCAAGCTGCTCTCCGACAACAAGGACGCGAATCTCTCCGAGAAGCAGGTGGAGTACGCCAAGACCATCTATGCCTCGGGCGGCGACCTGCTCTCGCTGATCAACGAGATCCTCGACCTCTCCAAGGTGGAGGCCGGGAAGATGCAGATCGAGCCGCGCGACATCGCGCTCGCCGATCTCAAGGAATTCTTCGAGCGCAACTTCCGGCCGATCGCCGAGCAGAAGGGGCTCGACTTCCAGATCGAGCTGGGCGGCAACGTCCCCAGCCACATCCGCACCGATCCGCAGCGGCTGCAGCAGGTGATCAAGAACCTGCTCGCCAACGCCTTCAAGTTCACCGAGACGGGCAGCGTGAAGCTGAAGATGGACGTGCGGCGCGAACGGAACGTGTTCCAGTCGGATGCGCTGCTCCACGCCGAGCAGGTGCTGGCGTTCTCGGTGGTGGACACCGGCATCGGAATCCCCAAGAACAAGCACAAGATCATCTTCGAGGCTTTCCAGCAGGCGGACGGGACCACCAGCCGCAAGTACGGCGGCACCGGGCTGGGCCTCTCCATCTCCAAGGAGATCACCCGGCTGCTCGGCGGGGAGATCCACGTCGAGAGCGAGCCGGGCAGGGGTTCCAACTTCACTCTCTACCTGCCCGACCGCTATACGGACGGCATGGGGGACGAGCAGCAGCGGCCCGCCGCCGAGCAGCGCGAGCCGTCCGCCCGCACCGTCGCGCGCGGCCCGGTCACCTTCCTCTCCGAGCCGCAACTGCCGGAGGCGATGGCGCTGCGGCCGCTCGAGGACGACCGCGAGCACCTGCGCGAAGGCGATCGCATCCTCTTGATCATCGAGGACGACCTCAAGTTCGCCCGCATCATGGTGGGCATGGCGCGGGAGAAGGGCTTCAAGGCGGTGGTGGCCACCCGCGGCGACACCGGGCTCGCACTCGCCAACGAGCTCTTGCCCGCGGCCATCACGCTCGACATCCAGCTGCCGGTGGTGGACGGCTGGGCGATCCTCGATCGCCTCAAGCGCAATCCGCGCACGCGGCACATCCCCGTGCACGTCATCTCCATCGTCGAGAAGAGCAAGAAGGGCGCGGCGATGGGCGCCTTCGCCTATCTGGAGAAACCCGTCAGCAAGGAAGCGCTGGAGGGCGCCTTCACGCACATCTCCAGCTTCCTCGAGAAGAAGGTCAAGCGCCTGCTCGTCATCGAGGACGACCTCGTGCAGCAGAAGGTGGTCAGCGAGCTGGTGCAAGGCGAGGACGTGCAGGTGACGGCGGCGACGAGCGCAGCCGAGGCGGAGAGAGCGCTGGAGGCCGACGCCATCGACTGCGTCGTCCTCGACTTGATGCTCGAGGATGAGGATGCGGGCGGCCGGCTGCTCGAGAAGATCAAGACCCAGCCACGCTTCAAGAACCTCCCGGTGGTCGTCTACACCGGCAAGGAGCTGGCCAAGAGGGAGGAGCAGCGCCTGAAGAAGTACGCCGAATCGGTCATCCTCAAGAGCGGAGCCTCCTCGCCCGAGAAGCTGCTTTCCGATACCGCGCTCTTCCTCCACCGCATCGAGGCCAAGCTCTCGCCCCAGGCGCGCGAGCTGCTCAAGGAGCGGCGCGACGCGGCCGAGGTGATCGCCGGCAAGAAGGTGCTGATCGTCGACGACGACGTGCGCAACATCTTCGCCCTCACCTCGGTTCTCGAGAGCCACGGGGTCGACGTCGTCTACGCCGAGAACGGAAAGGACGGCATCGAGACGCTGGAGCGCAATCCCGACGTCGACGTCGTCCTCATGGACGTGATGATGCCGGAGATGGACGGCTACGAGACCATGCGGCACATCCGCAACGATCCGGCGCACAAGAAGCTGCCGATCATCGCCATCACCGCCAAGGCGCTGAAGGAGGACAAGGAGAAGTGCATCGAGGCCGGCGCGTCGGACTATCTGCCGAAACCGGTCGAAGCCGACAAGCTGCTCGAGCTGATCCGCTTGTGGGCACGGAATTGAGATGAGGCCACCGCCCAAGATCGCGCCGCCGCCCATCGTGGTGGGCGGAAGCGTGCCCCTCGAAGCGTACGCGCCGCCGGCGCGCATCCTGATGGTCGACGACCATCCTCCCAACCTGGTCGCGCTCGACGCCATCCTCGAGCCGCTCGGGCAGGAGCTGGTGCACGCCCACTCCGGCGAGGAGGCGCTCCGCCAGCTTCTCGAGAGCGACTTCGCCCTCATCCTCATGGACGTGCAGATGCCCGGCATCGACGGCCTGGAGGCGGCGCGGCTGATCAAGGAGCGGCCGCGCAACCGGCACATCCCCATCATCTTCCTCACCGCCATCCACAAGGACCCGGGCTACATCTTCCGCGGCTACAAGGAAGGCGCGGTCGATTACCTGCTCAAGCCCTTCGAGCCCGACATCCTGCGGGCCAAGGTCTCCGTCTTCGTCGATCTCTGGCGCAAGGGCGAGATGGTCCGCCGCCAGCAGGCGGTCCTGCGGGCGCGCGACCTGATCGAAGTGGAGAAGCGCGGCGAGACCCGCTTTCGCGCCCTCACCGACTCGATGCCCCAGTGCGTCTGGGCGGCGCGCGGGGACGGCGAGATCTACTACTGCAACCGCGTCTGGCGCGACTATGCCGGGCCGGACGCGGGCATGACCTTCTTCGACGCGCTCGACGACGACGGGCTGGCGCAGATGCAAGGGGCCTGGCGCGAGACCGTCCGTTCCGGGCATCCGCTGGAGCGGGAGCTGCGGCTGCGACGGCACGATGGCGAGTGGCGCTGGCACCTCTGCCGCGTCGTTCCCGAGCGCGACGAGTCCGGCCGGCTGCTCGGCTTCATCGCCACCGCCACCGACATCGACATGCAGAAGCGGATCGAGGAGGCCAACCGGCAGCTCCTCGCTTCGGAAAAGGAAGCGCGGTCGCAGGCCGAGGTCGCCAACCGCACCAAGGACGAATTTCTCGCCACCGTCTCGCACGAGCTGCGCACGCCCCTCAACGCCATCCTCGGCTGGACGCGGATGCTGCGCACCGGAGCGGTCGAGCCGCGCCAGCTCCAGCGGGTGCTGGAGACCATCGAGCGCAACGCGCGGGTGCAGACGCAGCTGATCGAGGACATCCTCGACGTCTCGCGCATCATCGCCGGCAAGCTGCGGGTCAACATCCGCAAGCTCGATCTGCACGCGGTCGGGCGCGCTGCGCTCGATGCGGTGCGGCCGGCGGCCGATGCCAAGGGCGTGCAGCTCCTCAGCGAGTGGGAGGAGGGATCGGGCGATTTCTGCGGCGACCCCGACCGGCTGCAGCAGGTGATCTGGAACCTGCTCGCCAACGCCATCAAGTTCACGCCGCGCGACGGGAGGGTGGTCTTGCGCGTCCACCGCGAACACTCGCAGGTGGAGGTGAGCGTCACCGACACCGGCGTGGGCATCGCGCCGGACTTCTTGCCGCTGGTCTTCGACCGTTTCCGCCAGGCGGACAGCTCGATCACGCGAACGCAGGGCGGCCTCGGTCTCGGCCTCGCCATCGTCCGCCACCTGGTCGAGGTGCACGGCGGCACGGTGCACGCCGAGAGCGAAGGCGAAGGGAAGGGCGCGCGGTTCACCGTCCGCATGCCGGTGCGAGCAGTCGCGCCGCAGGCGATCGAGGCGGCGGCGCCCGACAGCGAGCCGCCGCTTCCCGAGGAGTCGCGCGAGATCCAGGCCATCCTGCAAGGTCTCCATGTGCTGGTGGTCGACGACGATCCCGACGCGCGCGACCTGGTGGCGGCCGTCCTCGCCAACCACGGCGCGAGCGTGCGGACGGTCTCGAGCGTGGACGAGGCCATCGTCCAGCTGCGTGAGAAGCGGCCCGATGTTCTCCTCTCGGACATCGGCCTGCCCAGCGAGGACGGCTACATGCTGATGCGCCGCGTGCGGGAGATTGACAGCAGCGTGCCGGCCGCCGCGCTGACCGCCTATGCCGGGCCGACCGATCACCAGCGCGCTCTCGATGCGGGGTTCCAGGCGCACGTGACCAAGCCCGTCGAGCCCGCCGACCTGGCGCTCCTGGTCGCCTCCTTGGCGGGGCGCACGCCGAGCGAAGTGCGCCCCGTGCCCCCCGAGGTGGCGGCGACGGTCGCGGCGGGATAGAACCGCGGCGATCCGTGAAGCTTCGTTCGCTCGAGCGTCCGCCGCTGCAGCCTGGCCTCTCGCGCACGCTGGTGCTGTTGCACGGCTATGGCGCCGACGAGAACGACCTTTTGCCGCTGGCGCGCGAGCTCGACCCCCGGCTGCGGACCGTCTCGCTGCAAGCGCCGCTCTCCTTGGGCGGCGCGATGCGGGCCTGGTTCAATTTGACGCAGGACGCGCGGGGGATCTCCTTCGACGCCGACGAGGCGCGCTTGGGCCTTCTGGCCGCGACCGAGGCGATCGAGGAGATCGCGCGCACTTCCCCGCGGCCCTTCTTGCTCGGCTTCAGCCAGGGCGCCGCCATCGCCCTGGGCGTGCTGCTGCGGCGGCCCGACCTGCCTGCCGGGGTCATCTCCCTCTCGGGAGTGCCGCCCGTGCTCGAGCGGCAGGATCTCGCCCCGGCTACGAGCTTGCGCGGCCTTCCCGTCTTCGCTGCTCACGGGACGGAGGACGCGCTGCTCCCCATCGAGCTGGGCCGCAACCTCCGCAGCGAGCTGCAGCGGCTCGGCCTCGAGGTCGAGTGGCACGAATATCCGATGGGTCACATGGTCGTCCCCGAGGAGATCGAGGACGCCGCCAAGTGGTTCGCCCGAAAGCTCTAGAGGTGTCCGATGCCGATCGAGATCGAGCGTAAGTTCCTCGTCCGGCAGGAGTTGTTCCCCAAGGAGTTGCCCGCGCCGGACGAGCTGGAGCAAGGCTACTTGTGCACCGAGCCGACCGTGCGCGTGCGGCTCGTGTCGCGACCCGACGGGACCCGGCATGCCGAGCTGACCATCAAGGGCAGCGGCCTCTTGCGGCGGCAGGAATTCAACTACCCCATCCCCGCCGAGGACGCGGAGGCGCTCCTCCGCCTCTGCAGCCGCGGCCTGCGCAAGCGCCGCCGCAAGCTCGGCCGCTGGGACCTGGACCATTTCCCCGAGCGCGATCTCTGGCTCGCCGAGATCGAGCTGAAATACGAGAGCGAGCCGTTCGAAAAGCCTCGCTGGCTGGGAGAAGAGGTCACCGACAACCCCGAGTACGCCAACATCCGCCTTGCCAGCCCGAAGAGGCCGGAGTAGGAAGCGCGTCCCACGCAGGAGGTCCTCGTGCCCAGAATCGCTGCGGCCTTCGCCGTCGCTCTCGCCATCGGCCCCGCTCGCGCGGCCGATCCGGAGATCAAGTTCGAGAAGTACAAGCTCCCCAACGGCCTCACCGTCATCTTGAGCGAGGACCATCGCTTGCCCCAGGTGGCGGTCGACGTTTGGTACCACGTCGGCGCCGCCAACCAGGTGCCGGCCCGCAGCGGCTTCGCCCACCTCTTCGAGCACATGATGTTCTCCGGCTCGAAGCACGTGCAGCCGGGGCCCTTCAAGGTCCTCGAAGCGGTCGGCGCCACCGGGGTCAACGGCACGACGAACTTCGATCGCACCAACTACTTCGAGGTGGTCCCCAGCGCGGAGCTGCCCAGCGCGCTCTGGCTCGAGTCCGACCGGATGGGCTATCTGCTCGACACCCTCGACGAGCAGAAGCTCAAGATCCAGCGCGACGTCGTCTCCAACGAGAAGCGCCAGAACTACGACAATCGGCCCTACGGGAGCTCGCAGCTGCGTCTCTGCGATCTGCTCTTCCCCAAGCCCCATCCTTATTTCGAATGCGTCATCGGCGACATCAGCGAGATCCAGGCCGCCTCCACGGCCGACCTGCGCAGCTTCTTCCGCCAGTTCTACGGGCCCAACAATGCCTCGCTCGCCATCGTCGGCGACTTCGACAGCAAGACGGTCAAGGAGCTGGTGGAGAAATACTTCGGGCCCATCCCGCGCGGGCCGGAAGTGAAGCTGCCCGAGATTCCTCAGCCCGAGATCCCCGGCCGCATCACCGAGAAGGTGGAGGACAAGCTCGCCGAAGTGCCGCGGCTCATCCTCGCCTGGAGGGGCGTGCGGCAGTTCACCGACGACGAGGCGGCCGGCGACGTGCTCGCCGAGATCCTCGGCAGCGGCCGCACCTCTCGCCTCTACAAGGCGCTGGTCTTCGACCGGCAGCTCGCCAGCAGCGTGAGCGCCGGCGACGAGACCCTCGGCCTGGGAGGATGGTTCCAGATCACCGTCACCGCGGCTCGCGGGCACGAGATCCCCGAGCTGACGCCGGTGGTGCAGCAGATCATCGACGATGTCCGCAAGAACGGCGTTACCCCCGAGGAGCTCGAGCGGGCCAAGCGCAACCTCATCGCCAACAGGCTCCGCACGGTGGAGCGGATCGGCGGCTTCGGCGGCAAGGCGGACCTGCTCAACATGTACGAGACCTTCCTCGGCGACCCCGGCTATCTGCCGCGCGACCTCGCCCGCTACCGCGCGGTGACACCCGAGGCGTCGAAGGCATTCGCGAACAAGTATTTGATCGACGACAAGCGCATCGAGCTCGACGTCGTGCCCATGGCGAAGAAGACGGCGGAGGCCTCGCGATGAAGACCATCGGCCTGATCGCGCTGGCGGCGCTCTCGGCGTGCGCCGGCCAGAAGGATGGAGTGAAGCCGGCGGCCGAGCCGGTCGTCTCGACGGCGCAGCAGGGCGGCTCCTCCGCGGCGCAGGGCGCGCAGCAGGGAGGCTCTGCAGCCGTCGAGAAGGGGAAGGAGGCAGGGCAGAAGGCGAGCGAGACCGCGCAGACCGGCACGGTGCCCGCGGCGCAGGTGGCTCAGCCGGTGGCCTCTGCCGCTGCCGAGTCGCCGATGATGCCCGACGTCGAATTCCGGCAGAAGAAGCCCGAGCCCCTCGCCGTGCAGCCGCACTTCGAGGCGCCGGTGCCGGTCGAGCGCAGGCTCAAGAATGGCGCTCGCGTCCTGGTGGTCGAGAACCATCAGCTGCCGCTGGTCGCAGTCCAGGTGCGCTTGCTCCACGGGATCGATGCCGATCCGGCCGCGCGGCCGGGCCTGGCGGAGTTCGTGGCGGACGTGGTCGACGAGGGCACCAAGACGCGCCCGGCGGCGAAGCTGGCCGAGGAGATCGAGGACCTGGCCGCGCATCTGAGCAGCAGCGCGTCGCTGGAGACCTCCACGGTGCATCTCAATTGCCTGGCCGAGACGTTGCCCAAGGCGCTCGATCTGCTCGCCGACGTGGTGCAGAATCCCGCGTTCCGCAAGGAGGACGTGGAGCGCGTCCGCACCCTGAAGCTCACCCAGCTGGAGCAGAAGAAGGCCAGCATCGGCGCGCTCGCCGCCGACGAAGCCAACCGCGTCCTCTGGGGCGCAAGGCATCCCTGGGGACAACCCTCCGGCGGAACGCCCGAGTCGGTCTCGACCATCACCCCCGACGAGCTGGCGAAATTCCACGCTGCCTGGTGGGTGCCGAACAACGCCGTCATCTCCGTCTCGGGCGACGTGAAGACGGCCGAGATCGTCAAGCTGCTCGCGGAGAAGTTCTCCGGCTGGCGGCGCAAGCCGCTCCCGCGGCTGGCGCTCGCTGCGGCTCCGGTGTTGAAGGAGCGGAGCATCGACGCGCTGGAGAAGCCGACCGCGACGCAGTCGCAAGTGTGGGTGGTGGGCCGGTTGTTCGCAGCCAAGAATCCCGACGCGATCCCGCTGCGAGTGGCGAACCTGTCCCTGGGCGGCCTCTTCACCAGCCGCCTGAACATGAACTTGCGCGAGAAGCACGGCTACAGCTACGGAGTGCGCTCGGGCCTGAATCTGATGAGGTCGTCGGGGACCTTCTCGGCCTCCGGAGGGATCATCGCCAAGAACACCGTCGACGCCGTCCGCGAGTACGAGAACGAGCTCGGCAATTTCTCCAACGGCGAAGTCACCGAGGAGGAGCTGGCCCGGAGCAAGGAAGCTTTCATCCGCGCCATCCCCGCGCAGCTGGAAACCAACGACGCGGTCTCCGGCGCGATGGCCAATCTGGTCGCGCTCGAATTGCCCCTCCAGTACTACAAGAGCTTGCCGGCCAGGGCGGCGCGGGTCTCGCGGCCGGAGGTGGCGCGCGTCGTGAAGAAGTGGATGAAGCCATCGGTGTGGCCCATCGTCATCGTCGGGCCGGTGGGGCAGAGCAAGAGCGCGCTGGAGCAGCTCGGCTACGGTCCGGTCACCATCGCGCCTGCGCCGGGAGCCGGGCCGCCGAAGCCCGCCGCCGGAGCTGGGCAGCACTGAACGATCCGGCTGGCCAAGCGCTTGCAACAGCCGCGGGCAGGACGCAAGTTCGGGCGGCTGATGCTGACTTTTCTGTCAGAGTCGATCTGTCGGATGCTGGGCAAAGCGCAGCGGCGGCCTGCGCTGCGCGCGCTGCCGGCCGAGTCGGATTTCAACAGTGATCTGCGCGTCTTGATAGGCGCCTTTCGGCGCGCTGAGCTGCGGCCGGTGAGCGAGCCGGAAGATCGCGACATCCCCGTCGCAGCTCCGGGCGCCGCTACGTTCGTGGCCGGGCAGGGCGCTCGCATCTATTCGCTGGAAGTGTTCCGTGCTCGGGGACCACGCCGCCCGCGAGCCGCCTAGAACTACACGCGCAGCTGTTTGCTCGCCGGCTTGCTGTGCGGAACGTAGAACTTTTCCTTGCCGAACTTCATGACCAGCCGCACCTCCAGCGAGATCGAGTTGAGCTCAGGGTTCCACATTTCGCTCATTGGTCCATCGGGAAGCTCAAACTCGACGGTCAGCGGTTTAGTGGTCATCGACACGCTCGGGCGCACCTTGAACATCCGCTCTCCTTCGGGGACCACTTCGAACTTGCTCGCCTTCACCGCTGGCGGCTTGCCCTCCCCGGCCGCCTCGATGGTCGCCTTGTCGGTCAGATCCCGGGAATCGCCGGCGCTCGACCATTTTTCGATGTAGTGGAGGTCGAAGGACGCCCGTGAGGGCATGAACCCCATCTTCAACTCGGCCTCGCGCGGATCGGATCCTGCCTCGATCTCAAATTTGGAGATCAAGTTGAGCAACGCCCGGAATTGCTCGTCGTAGTCGTCCAGGGACTCGGCGTCGTGTTTCCAGTCCGAGATTTTCCTGGTCGCCCACTCGGGTGTGAAGTTGCCTTCGCCATACAGCTCTCCCCAACAGCAATGCTTGACGTAGGTCTCGTAATCATTGTCGCGGAACATGCTCAAGAGGTGGCCGAGGGCCACGAGCAGGAGACCAGCGACCAGGAAAACCTGCGCGCCGGGCACTGCCAGGAGCGCGGCCAGACCCCAGACGGCGGTCGCGGCCGAGCCCGTCAGGGTGAGATACCCACCGGCGATCGCCTGGCTGTTGTCGCCTTTCTCGTAGGATTCGAGCAACTCATGGCCCGCGATGTAGGTCTCGATGCAGCCCGAGAGGAAGCCGATCGCCCCGATCGCCCGCTCGGAGACCTTGGCCAGCGAAAGGGCCGCGCTTGTGGAATCGAGCGAGAATTCCAGGAACTCAAGAAGCGCGATCTTCTGCTTCTCGATGTCCTCGCCTTTCATCGCTTCGATGAGGTCGTGGATGGCGAAGGCCATGTTGATGGCCTCGACGACCACCAGGACCTTGGTGGCGGCTCCTCTCCACCTGCCCTCGGATTCGAGCTCCTTTTCCCGATGCTCGATCTTCTCGAACTCCAGGATCTCGTAGTGCTGTCCCTTGACGACCTTCGTGTCGAAGACGGCGCCTGGCTCGCCCTCGTCTCTGGCCCAGTCGATCGGGCGCTGAACTCTCTTGAGCCGGATGTCCCAATGGAGCTTCATCGTCTTGACGACGTACTCGACCGATTCGACCTTGCCCAGCTTGACCACCAGGATGGCCGGCCACTCCTTGAACGCCTCCAGCCACGCGCTCGCGGCCTTGCGGACGACATTCTTGACCTCGGACGCCTCGATCTCCCTCGGGGAAAAGTACGCGTGGAAAAAATGAGCCTGGTCATCGAATATCTTGCCGAGCAATTTGCGACCGCAGATCGACTCGCTCAGGCGCGTGATGCAAAGGCACCACGGGACAAAGTACTTGAGGAGCTCCTTGGGTTTCGCCAGGAACTCTTTTTCCACCAGCTTCATCGGCCAGGCGTCCAGCCAGTTGCAGAGGTATGAGCACCACCGATCGCGCCAGGAGGTCCGCGCATTGATCTGCCCGTCGTACTCCTTGAGGAAGTTGTCGATCGCCGATTGGTCGAGCCGGTTTTTGTTGCGATCGTAAAGCAGGTTGACCAAGGAGTTGGCCGGGTCGCCGTCGACCACGGCCTTGAGCACGCGGGCGAGGAGCACCTTCTTCTGTCGCCGGACCACCTCCTTCTGGTGCGGCTGCGTCTGATGCTTCTCGGTGGTCGTGTAATTGATCAGATCGTCCGCGGCCGCCACGTAGTACTCGTGCAGGTGCATGGCCACCGTGATCGGATCGAGCACCGGCACGAGGAGCTCATCGTGGCCAGGAATGACATTGGGGTCGTTCTCCTCGAAGGTCTGGTGCGGAACGTAATCCTGGACGTGCTTTTGCAGCTCGTCGATGGCCTTCAACGAGAGAGGGATGCGGGAGGCGAAGAAGTACCAGGTCAACACGTGCCCGTTGACCCGGCGCGGGAAGGAGATCCTTTGGCCGATCGGGACGCCCGCGGGCCGCTTGTCAGGCTCGACTCGCTTGCTCGGGTCGACCCGCGAAGGGTCCATCGGCGTAGCGGAGAGATCGCCCCCCGGCCCGCGATGCAGCTCTTCCCACCAGATCGCCACGCCCTGCACGTTGATATAGCTGCGGAACGCGTAGATCCATCGCTCGCCCTCGATCTCCTTCCAGGCGCCAGACCTGTCCTTGGTGAGGCCGAAAGGACGAAGATGTTTGGGCTCGGTGCCGCGCGCCTCGTACATCTTCCATTCGACGAATCGCACCGGCTTGGTGAAGACCGCGCAGGCCTCGTCGTACGCTTTCTTGAGGACCGGATCGCTCATGAGGTCCTCGGCTCCAGAACCTCGATCTTCGTGTAGTCCGGCGGCCCGAAAGCGTGGTCCTGCAGATCCCAGTCCTTGGGCTCAGGGACTGGCTGGATGATGAAGAAGTAGTACTTCGGGAGGACGTCCGGCGGCCGCTCGTCCTTTGTGACCAGCTCCAGCGTCGGGATGTTGTGGAAGATGGTGCTCCTCGCTTTTCCACCGTGCTCCTGAGCGAGCGTGTAGACCGTCTTCAGTTTCACGTTGTCGAAGGTGATCGATTTGTGATGTTGGCCGAGGGGAACCGCGTCGTGGGACGTCTTTCTCATCACCGCGCCCGCGCTCGATTCGAGGACCAATTTGTCGCCGTCCTGGAGAGGCAGATCGAGAACTACAATGACGCTCCGCCGCGACGGGATGATCCCGATGGTGGTCCCCGGTCGCGGCCCGACCGCGGTTTTCGCATTCACCTTCTTGTTTCCGTTCACGGCCGCTCCTGCACTCTGGTCTGGTCGTAGAAGGTGATGGCCTGTTCGCGCAGGCTGAACACGTGCTCGCCCGCCCGGACCTTGCAGTAGACCGGCCGGGGCGACCGGAGCAGGTTCTGGTCTGCGGTGAGCGCGTGCGGATCGAAGGCCACCGCGAAGCCCGAGTTGGCCACCTTGACCTTGTCGAAGTGCAGCTCCTGGTCGAGCTCGGGCGCGCCGGTGGCGAGGATGGCGTAGAAAGTCACCTGCAGTTCGCTCCCATCGTCGATGTTGAGAACGCGGCCCGCCAGCAGCGGATGATCGTTGATGTGCGCGGTTCTCTGCGACCAGGTGGCGAGGATGCGCTTCTCCTTCTCCTGCGCGCTCGGCTCCGGCTCCACGTTCTTCTCGCCTTTCCAGATCGACCACAGGTAGCCGAGCTGCTTGCCGCGGAACGCTTGCAAACCCTCGTATTGGCCGTCCTCGCGGCGGAAGACGATGCGCTCCGCGTGGATCGCCTCGCCCGCCGTCAGCGAGCCGAGCTTCTTGCCCGAAGGCTCGAACTTACTCCGATCCCATGAGGCGAAGAACCCAGGATGCTGCCCCTTCTTCACGCGCATGGGCAGGCCCAGGTGCGGATCGGGAACCAGGTCGCTGCCGTTGAAGGTCTGCCTGCCGGGCGCGTCACCCGGCATGAGCGTGGGAGGCGCGTTGGTGTCGTTCACCGCGACGACCAGTTCCTCCTCGCCCACCACCGACTGATCGACGGAGATCTCGATCTCCTTCTCGCGCACCGCTTCGATGGGCACCAGCAGTGTCCCCGCTGCGTCGGTCGTGCCTTGGTAGACGACGCTCCCGTCCACCTTCACTTGCAACTCGGCTTTTGCGACGGGCCCGTTCGCATCGCGCAAGAGGAGCGTCACGTCTTCGTCGGGATGGAGGCGATCGTCCTTCTCGATTCTCCTCGACCCCTTGGCGTCGGGCGCGACCTCCGCGTGCGCCATCAGTCGCAGCGCGGTGACGGGATGGACGAAGATTGCTTTTCCCTCCTGGGGGAAGTCGTCGGCCTGCGCCAGGTCCTTCCAGAAGACGAAGAGCTGCGCGTTCTTCTTGAACTCCTCTCGCTCCTTGTCGGTGTGCGATTTGTGCCGCTCGTGTTGGAGGAACTTGTCCAGATCGAGGGCGAACTCGGTGAGGCCTTTGACTGCCTGGTAGCGCGAGCGCCAGCACTCGACTGGCGTCCGGTAGAAGTGGCGCACCTCGCCCGGCGCGGGAATGCCGTGCGGCATCTTGCCGATGGTCTTCTTCTGAGGGTCGAGCGCCTCGATCAGCTTCTGGGTGTGCAAGACGTCGCCGCGCTCCTCGCTCAGGTCGAGCTCGTTCAGCTTCACCTCGTCCTTGGCGCCGAATTCCTTCTCTGGCAGGGGTCCCACGGGGAAGACCGCGTCCTTGGAGAACACCGACCAGTGCACCAGCGGCGACCCCAAATAGTCACCCGCGATCCCGACGGGCTCTCCCGCCTCCACCGTCCATCGGCGCTTGCCGTCCTTCTTGTCGGCGTCGAGGATCGCGACCTTGCCGTCCTTGAGCGCGGCGATCGCCTGGCTCCTCCTGGCGGCTGCCTCCAGGTCGAAGTCGGCCCAGGCGGACAGTTCCTTCGCCTGCGCGCTGCCGTCCTGGGCGATCTTGATCCACTGGCCCTCGAGCTTGACGTACAGACCGTTGTCCTCGACGGTGCGGTCCTCCTCTTCGTAGAGGCCTGCCGCGAGCCATTGATCGTTCTGCAAGTTGACCGGCGAGAACCTGCCTTTGTCTTCGTCCTTCCAGGTGGGCGCGTCGGCCATCACCCGCCACTTCGGCTTGCTGGCATCGGGCCCGTCGGTCAGGAGCCGGCGCAGCCAGCCCGCTTGGGTGCGGTCGGGATGGAGCGGTTCGCGCTGCAGATGCACGAAGAGGCTGAAGATCGACTTGTTGGCCTCCAGCGGATGGCGGAGGAGCACGAAGCCGGTGTCGCCCCAGGGATGGCCACCCGGCCCCGCCCCGATACGCGCCGCCACGACCTCACCGCGCGCGATGGCGCAGATGGGCTTGCCACGATCGACCATGAGATCGGTGCCGCTGTGGAACTGTCCTGCGCTGCCCAAGGGGAACGCGCCGTGCAGCCCGCGCTCGCTGGCCTGATAGAGCGACTCCAGCGCCTGGGCAGTGACCGTCTGCGACTTGTTGATTTCAAATGGAAGGCGGCTGGCGCTGGTGCGGTCGATCTTGTGCACCACTTCCTTGTCGTCGTCGACCTTCTGATCGGTGACGTAGAAGTAGCGGCCGATCTTGTCCATCTCCATGTAGCTGAGAAGCCGCTTCCCCTCGCTTTTGGGATGGGTCTCGAGCAGCCGTCTGGCGCGCACCCAGTACTCGGAAAAGGAGGAGGGCTTCTGCTGCACCAACCGCAGATTTGACTCGCCCAGAAGCATGACGTTCGGGTTGGCGGGGTCGGTGATGCGCAGCCAGAGATCGCCATCCTGTTTCTTCCAGCCGGAGATGACGACGACGTGTCCGCCGTTCTTGCTGTTGGCGAGGCGGGTGTAGATGAGCACCGGGTTGTTGGCGTTGATCGCCTCGATGATGGGGTAAAAGCGCTTGTCCACTTCGGGGCGATCCGTGCTGATCGTGTCTTTGGGCGACTTCTGCAGATAGCTTTCCTGCAGCTTCCATCCCATCTTGTCGAAGAGCTGGGACAGATCGCAGCGGCCGTTGTCGGAGAGCGCCGCAATCGCATCGGAGTTGGAGCCGCCCAGCCAGCGCAGGTTGTCGGCGTATTTGCCGACGGCGCCGGGGCCGGCCTTGCCGGTCTTGTGGCCGATGTACTCGGAGGTCTTGCCCAGCGCCTTGCAGTAGTAGTTGTAGAGCGTGGCCGCCGAGGTGCGGCCGCTCCACAGCCAGCTGTCGGCGAGCCCGTTGTAGTCGGGCAAGCGCGGGACATCGAGCCAGCGGCCCGCCGTGCCAGTGCGGTCCGGCTCCTCCATCCTGTCGGGTGTGCGAATCCCGTCGTCGGGATGGATGGGCAGTGACGGTGAAGCCACGACGAGATCCCCCCTGAACCTCGACCGAGCCGAGCTTACTGGAGATCACCGACCATGAACAGCGGCGATGTCAGCGGGCGCGCGCGATCGAGAAGAGGGCGATGTCGCGCAGATGGTCTGCGACCGCAGCGGGCAGCGGCGCGAGCGCGCGCAGAGATTCCTGGCAGAGCGCATCGGCCGTCTCGCGCGCTGCCCTGGCCGCGCCGCTGCGCTCGATGACGGCGCGCAGCTCCTCCGCATCGGCGCGCGGATTGCCCAGCCCGGCGCGCAGCGCTGCGGCGTCGGCCGGCGTGGCCATCTCGAGCGCACGCGCCAGAAGCAGCGTGCGCTTGCCCTCGCGCAGGTCGCTGGCGTTGGGCTTGCCGGTCATCTCCGGCGCGCCGAAGGTGCCGAGAAGGTCGTCGGCGATCTGGAACGCCTGCCCCAGCGGGCGCGCGTACCGCTCGAGCGTGGCGAGCACTTCCGGCGCCGCGCCGGCGAGCGTCGCGCCGAGCCGCAGCGGCATCTCGAAGCTGTAGCTTCCGGTCTTGAGGCGCTGGACCTCGAGCACGCCCGGCGCCGCCAGCGGGGGCCCGAGCGGCGCGAGCAGGTCGAGCGCCTGCCCGGTGATCACCTGCTGCAGCGCCTCGGTGAGCAGGCGGGCAGCTTCGAGGGCGCGGCCCGGCGAGGAGAGGACCAGCTCGTACGCCCAGGCCTCGCAGAGCGATCCGAGGAGGATGGCGATGCTCCCGCCCAGGTGCTCGCCGGCGGTCTTGGCGAGCGAAGCGTGCAATGTCGGGCCGCCACGCCGGATCTCGTCGCGGTCCATGAAGTCGTCGTGAATGAGCAGATAGGCGTGGAGCAACTCGATCCCGAGGCTGGCGTCGAAGGCGATCTCGCGCGCGCCGCCCGCCGCCTCGCAGCCGAGCAGGACGAGCGCGCCGCGGATGCGCTTGCCGCCGCGCAGGGCGTAGTCGCGCAGGAGCGCATGAGCGGGACGGAGATCGACGGGCAGGCTCGCAAGCCCTTCGCCCTTGCGGTCGAGAAATTCACGCAGCCGCGGGTCGCAGGCGCGCGAGTAGTCGGCGAGGTACGCAGGAGGACCCGGACTTGGGTGGGGCACGGGAGCCCCTAGTATTAGCAGACCCTCAGGTCGCCTCGGGTGCCACCACCAGCTTGGCGAGAATCTCCTGCGCCCGATGCAGCTTGATCTCACCCGCCGCGATCAGCGCCCGCGCCACTACTTCGACCGCGCTGCCCTTGGCTCCCGCGCTGACCGCCAGGTTGCGCGCGTGCAGCGCCATGTGGCCCTTCTGGATTCCGACCGTGCCGAGCGCCCGCAACGCGGCCATGTTCTGCGCGAGCCCGACCGCCGCCATGATCGCCGCCAGCTTCCGCGCGGGGGGGTCGCCCATCATCCGCAACAGCACCGGAATGAGCGGATTGGCCTTCACCGCGCCTCCCACCGTCCCCACCTGGATGGGCAGTTCCGTGGTCCCTTTCAGCGAGCCGCGCTCCACCCACCAGCGCGTCAGCGGCTGATATTTCCCGCTCCGCGCCGCAAAGGCATGCGCGCCGGCCTCGATGGCCCGCCAGTCGTTTCCGGTGGCGAGCGCGACCGCGTCGACGCCGTTCATCACTCCCTTGTTGTGCGTGCAGGCGCGGTAGGGGTCGGCTTCGGCGAAGCGCGACGCCTCGGCGATGCCGTGCGCCACCTCCGCTCCGGAGAAGCCGAAATCCGCCAGCTCCTCGAAAGGAATGTTGCAGGCCGCGCGCGCCAGCCGCAGGTCCGCCAGGTTGGAGAGAATGCGCAGTCGCACCCGCCCGCCGCAGATGCGCTCCAGGAGCGGCGCCACGCCTTCGCACATGGTGTTGATCAGGTTGGCGCCCATCGCATCCTGCGTATCGACGATGAGGTGCACGATGGCATGCATCTCGTCGCCCACCTGGACCAGCCGCACTTCGAGGTCCTTGGCCCCTCCGCCGCGCGCCTTCATCGCCGGCTGCAGCGCGTTCGCGGCTGCGAGGATCTCCTCGCGCGCGCGGAGGATCGCCGTCCGCGCCGCCTCGGGGTTGGCCAGCTCGGTCACCTGCACCTGGCCGATCATCCGCGGCTCGTCGGCGTCGGCTAGAAAGCCGCCGCCCTCGCGCGCGATCTTCGCCGCCAGCGACACCGCTGCGATGACCGATGGCTCTTCCACCGCCATCGGGACCACGACGTCCTCGCCGTTGATGAGGAAGTTGAGCCCCAGGCCGACCGGCAGCCCAAGCACGCCGACCGCGTTTTCGATCATCGCGTCGGCGTTCGCGACCGGGAGCGTCGCGCTCTGACCGAGGACGCGAAGCTCGTCGCTGCTCATTTCGAGCTGCTCGGCCAGCCGCCGGAGGCGCTCGGCCATCTTCATCTTGTAGAAGCCGGGGAGCCTGCTGGAAGCCATCTCTCCTCCGCGGCGTAGGATGCCGCATTCCGCCTGCGGTCGCTCGACAAAACGCTCGAAACGCTCACCGCGCCGGCTACCAGAGTCTGGTGGCTCTACATGAAAGCGCAGTATCCGCCAGATGAAGTTTTCGGGAAGGTCTCAGCGGGAGGCGTCGCCGGCGCTGCCGGGTGCCTTCGGCGAGTCACGCCGCAGGCCGAAGAAGAGGGCCTTGCCGCCCCGGCGCACGTAGACGCGCGACACGAGCGTCTTTCCCATCGACGAGAGGACCTTCCGATAGGCGCCCCGGTCGGGCACCGGCCTGCCGTCGACCTCGAGGATCAGATCGCCTTCGCGCAGGCCGGCACGATAAGCGCAGCTGCGCAGATCGATGGAGGCGATGCGCACGCCTTTGCCGCGATCGCTGTCGTCGGGCAGGATCTCCTCGACCGCGAAACCGAACGGCTCCTGCTCGCGCCGCAGCGCCGGCGGCGTCGTCGCCGGCTGCGCGAAACCGGAGGTCTTCTCGTCCAGCGCGACGGTGAGCTCGAGCAGCTTGCCGCTCCGCCACACGCCCAACTTCACCTTGCTCCCCGGCCGCGCGCTCGCGGTGAGCCAGCGCAGGCGGTAGCTCTCGAACACCGGCTCGCCGTTGAAGCGGACGACGACGTCCCCGGGGCGAATCCCGGCGCGGCTGCCCGGACCGCGGTCGACCACTTCGGTGATGAGCACTCCCTTGCCGCCCGGCACACCGAAGGAATCGGCGAGATCGGGCGAGAGGCTCTCCTGGATGCTGACGCCCATGTACCCGCGCACCACTCTCCCGGTGGCGAGCTGCGGCCCGATGTCCTTGAGCTGCGCGACAGGGATGGCGAAGCCGATCCCCTGCCCGGAAGGATTGACCGCCGCGTTGATGCCGACCACCGCCCCGCGCGCGTCGAGAAGCGGCCCTCCCGAATTGCCGGGATTGATGGCGGCGTCGGTCTGGATGAAGTCGTAGTAGCCGGGCCGTCCCGAGGGATTCACGTCGCGGCGGCCTTTGTACGAGACGATGCCGGTGGTGACCGATCGCGAGAGGCCAAAGGGATTGCCGATGGCCACGACCCACTCGCCGACTTCGAGGTGCTCGCTGTCGCCGAGAGGGAGCACGGGGAAGGATTGATCGGCCTCGATCTGGAGCAGGGCCAGGTCCGTGGCGTCGTCTTTGCCGACCACCATGCCGCGGTAGACCCTCTCCTCCTCGCCGACCTGCACGGTGATGTCGGTCGCGCCCTCGACCACGTGCCCGTTGGTGGCGATGAGGCCGTCCTTGCGGATGAAGAACCCGGTGCCGATTCCCCGCACCGGCGCCTCGTGCGGATCGGCGCCGGCGCCGTACATCCGCTCGAGGAAATCGCGGAAGGGGTCGCCCTCGCTTCCGCCCCGCGCGGTGGTGGCGACGACTCCGACCACCGCGGGCATCGAGGTTTTGACCAGCGCAGCGATGGAGGCAGGCGGCGCGGTCGGCCGTTCCTTGAGCGCGGGGGCTTCCGTCCAGAGCCTGGCGGTGGCGGCGGCGGCGAGAGCGAGCGAGATCATGGCATCCCCGCGGCAGGCGCTTGCCCGCCCGCTCGGAACCTGTGGACGCGCACATCGGGCGGCAACGCGGGCCGTTCATTTGCGAACCATCTGCGAAACCAGCTCCTCCGCCGCTGCGTTCGCCGGGTGGGGTGGCCGTCTGCCGTCGAGCAAGACGCGAAATTCGTACTCCACCTCTGGCCGTCCGGGCGTCGTGCAGCGGACATCCACGTCGCCGAGCAGCTGGCTCGCCACCCGCCCTTGGCAACGGGGGTCGCCTTCGCCGCGGGCAGCCAAGGCAGCGAACACGGTCGCGCCGCCAGCCGGCTTCCAGGCCATGGCGGCGGAGATGGCCTTCTTGACGTCGCTGGAGTCGAAGCGCCCTTGCAGCCAGGAGAGGGTCAGGGCGAGCAGGAGCACCATGCCGACGGCGATGGGCCAGCGCCCGCGCGGGATGCCGAGCAGCTCTGCCACGCGCCGCTACCTACCACGGGCGAGGAGCTTTTCCAGGGCGACGCGGTCGCCTTTCTGCAGTCTTTCCTTGGGGGGCTGCGCCACGATCCCTCCCCGTCCCGGCGCGCGCCCAGAAAAAAAATTATTTTTTTTCGCCGCCGCCACCGGAGGGGTGTGCGGGGGGTGGGCCGGCGATGCAGGGTGGTGGCCGAGCGCGGCGATGGCGTCCCAGCCGGCCCGCAGCCCGTGCGCGGCGAGCCGGGCGGCCGACCGGGGCACATCAGCGCGCACCCAGAGCGTCTTGCCGCCAACTGGAACGAACAGCGCCGCGGCGCCGAGCAGCAGGCAACAGAAGAGAAAGGACTTCATCGGGCGGAACGCTCCCACGCGTCGAGAGCGAAGGCCACTTTTCCGACGGCCTTGACGGAGCGGCAGGCGGCCCGCATGGTACGCGCGCCTTGGCGCGGAGTACGTCCGACACCTGGATCTGGGCGCTGGTCGTGGTGGCGACGGGCAGCGTGGTCGCGCTGGCGGTGCTGCAGGGCAATCGGGAGTCGTCCCTCGCGGGGCGGCCGGCGCCCGAGATCGCGCTGGCGCGCCTGGATGGATCGGGCAAGGCCTCCATCCCGCGCGGCAAGGTGACGTTGGTCGATTTCTGGGCCACCTGGTGCGCCCCTTGCCGCGTCTCGATGCCGCGCCTGCAGCAACTCTGGCAGGACTACCGGCAGAGAGGCGTCGAGCTCTACTCCATCGACACCGACGATCCCGGTCCGGACCGCGTCGTTCAAGTCAGCGAGTTCCTCGCCCAGAACCGGCTCTCCATCCCTGTCCTGCTCGACGACGGCAGCGCCGCGCACGCATTCTCCGTCGCCGCCCTGCCGACGCTCTTGCTCCTCGACAAGGACGGCCGGGTCGTCTTCAGCCACATCGGCATGCTCAGCGCCGGGCGCGAGCGGGACCTGCGCTCAGCGCTGGACCGCGCGATCACCCAGAAGAGGTGAGCCCCATCGCGTGGTAGCCCTTGTCGACGTACACCGTCGCGGCGGTGATGCCGCTCGCCAGCGGGCTGCAGAGGAAGGCGGCGGCATTGCCGACTTCGCCCGCCTGCAATTCCTCCGGCAGCGGCGAGACCTGGGCGTAGAAGGAGACCATCTTCTCGATGATGCCGATGGCGCTGGCGGCGCGAGAGGCGAGCGGGCCGGCGGAGATGGTGTTGACCCGCACGCCCCACTTGCGGCCGGCCTCGTAGGCGAGCACCCGGGTGTCGCTCTCCAGCGCGGCTTTCGCCGAGGACATCCCGCCGCCGTAGCCGGGCACGACCCGCTCGCCGGCGAGATAGGTGAGCGAGACCGCCGCGCCGCCCTTGCGCATCAGCGGCCCGAGCCGCTGCATCATCGAGACCATCGAGTAGGCGCTCACCGAAAGCGCAGTGAGATAGCCCGGACGACTGGTCTCGAGCAGCGGCTTCTTCACCTCCGGCCCGTTGGCGAGCGAATGCACCAGGACGTCGAGGCAGGGCTCGCCGAAGTCCTTGCGGAGGGCGTCGGCCATGCCCTGCAGAGAAAAGTCGCCGCGCTCCGTGTAGCGCTTGTTGGTGCGGACCTCTTCGGGGACGTCCGCGCTGGTGTCGTAGGCGGCGTCGAGCGGATAGATCTTCTCGAACTCCATCATCCTGCCGCCCGAGAGCTTGCGAGACTCGTCGATCTTCCCGCGCCGGATGAGCGCCTCGAAGATGTTCATCGCCGGCGGCCAGGTGCCCAGGCAGATCGAGGCTCCCGCTTCGGCCAGCGCCTTGGCGATGGCGAAACCGTACCCGGCGTCATCGGCCACGCCGGCCACCAGCGCCCGCTTCCCCGAGAGATCGATGGAGAGCATGCGTCACCTCTGGAAGTGCGCCGCAGGGTAGCATGTGCCGATGGGCCGCACCCTGCTGCTCGCGCTTGCTGCCTGCGCCCACGCCGCCCCGCCGGCGCCGCCCGGATATGGATTGACCCGAGGTCAGGCGATCGAGGTGTGCCTGCCGCCGGGGGAGCAGGCCTTCCTCAAGTCGCTGCGCTGCCCCTCGGGGGAGCCGGTCGAAGCGCGGCGCCTCGGCAGCGTCGGATCGCGCGCGGCGATCGTGGACGAGGGCGACCCGCGCCTGCTGCAGCAGATGGATCCGGGCCGGCCGCTCGCGCCGGGCGAACCCGACCTGCACATCGTCGATGGCTTCGAGGCGCGCTGCCCTGGCCGCAGCTGGACGCTCTATCTCGACATGTACCACTGTCCGGCGCAGCCGCTCGGCGCGCCCGAGGGGCTCACGCTCTCGCCTTGATCACTCCGTGCGCCACTGCCCGACGGGCGCCGGAGGCGGCGGAATGTCCTCCTCGCGGGTCCGGCCGAGGTTGAGGTGCTCCGCCGCGATGGCGATGAGCTTGACGAGCTCCGCGTCGCGCCACCCCTTGCGGGCCTCTCCGAAGAGGAACTCGATGGAGCCTGCGCGGGTGCGGGCGCGATGGTAGGGGCGGTCGGTGCTGATGGCGTCGTAGATGTCCGCCAGCTGGAGAATCTGCGCCGGCACGGGAAACTGCGAACCCTTGAGGCCGTCGGGATATCCGCTGCCGTCGAGCTTCTCGTGGTGCCAGCGGATGATGGGCAGAAGATGGCGCAGGCTCTTGAGCGGCTCGCAGATGCGCTCCCCGATGATGGGGTGCTTGTTCATCACGATCCGCTCCTTGTCGGTGAGCCGGCCCGGCTTGTTGATGATCTCGTTGGGGATGCCGATCTTGCCGATGTCGTGCAGCACTCCGCCCTGGCGGAGCGCCTCCTGCGTCTCCTCATCCAGTTTCGCCAGACGGCCGGCCTCGACTGCGAGCGCGCCGACGCGCTCGGTGTGGCCCTCGGTATAGGCGTCCTTGGCTTCGACGGCGTTGGCCAAGGCGAAAATGACCTGCGAGGTGTCCTCCAGCCGGTCGGTGGCGAGGCGCGTGCGCAGCGCGGCGCGGATGCGGGCCTGCAGCTCGGCCAAGGGCGGGGGATAGCCGATGACGTGATCGGCGCCGGCGTCGAGGGCGGCGATGGTCGCTTCCTGGCCGTCGTCCGCGCAGGCGACGACCGGCAAGAGCCGCGTGGAGGCCGCGCCCTTGATGCGCCGGCAGACGGCGACGCCGATCTGCGAGCCGTTGCGCAGATCGACGAAGACGAGATGCGGGCGCGAGGCGAGCAGCGCATCGGCCGCCTTGGCGACGGAGTCGACTTCAATGAAACTGTAATCACCCCCGAGAACCGAACCCAAGGCGGCGCGGAAATCCTGGTCGCCGGCCAGCAGGACGGAGATCGCCATCGGCTCCGAGCGTACCACGCGAGCCAGAGGCGATCACGAAGGCTGCCGGCAAGGGGTAGCCTGAGCGCCCACATGGAAAGCTTCACGAGCCGAGGCCGACCCACGACGACCCGTCGGGATAGATCTCGTGCTTCCAGATGGGCGCTTCCTTCTTGAGCGACTCGATGGCGAAGCGGCAGGCCTCGAAAGCGTCGGCCCGGTGCGGCGCGGCCGCGGCGATGACCACCGACAGCTCTCCTGGCTCGAGCGCGCCGATGCGGTGGTGGATCGCCAGCCGCGCCTGCCAGCGCTCGCGCGCCGTGGAGGCGATCTGATCGAAGACGCGCAGGGCCATCGGCTCGTAGGCCTCGTATTCGAGCCGCACGACCGTCTTGCCGCGGTTGGTGGAGCGGACGGTGCCGAGGAAGCTCACCACCGCGCCGCAATCGGCGCCCTCGACGGCGTGGACGGGAGCCTCGGCCGAGAGCTTTTCGCGCGACACCCGGTGTGCTCCGGCCCCGCCCGAGACAGGAGGAATGAGCGCCACCTCGGACCCCTCGCGCAGCTTGCGATCGAGAGCCGAGAAATCCTCATCGACCGCGACGCGCAGCTTGCCGGCGATGGCCTGCAGCGCCGGGTGCCGCTCGCACACCAGCGCGAGCGCCTGCGCGGCGGTCGCGCCCTCGGCCAGCTCGATGGCCTCCGATGGCACGCCGGCCCGCTCTCGCGCTGCTGCGAAGTACAGCACCGTCACGCGCATTGCGGCCGCATGGTAGCAGCGTTGACGCTCGGGGAGGTGACTTCTACAGTGCGCAGCCCCATGGCCGAAGGACACAACCTGACCGTCGACGAGCTGCTCGCGCTCTTGCGCGACTCGTCGCTCAAGGCCGACAGCATCGCCGAGGAGATGGAGTGCGCCGGCTGCGCGCGCGTCTCGCCCGGCGAGGTCCAGCTGGCGCGCGAGAAGCTGGAATCCGCCAGCGCGGCGGAGATCGCCGGCCTGCCGGAGATGCTCGGTCTGGCTCTGGTCCACGCCGCCGGGCGCGCTTCGCGGCAGGAAGTGCTCCGCGAGCTGGCCGTCTCGCCGCTCAAGGTCCTCGCCAAGGAAGCCAAGCGCGAATTGCAGCGGCTCAAGCAGAAGGGAGTGCAGGTCGAGGAGCTGAAGCCGCAGGGCCAGGCGGTGCTCAAGCCGCTGCCGGAGGCCGAGGCGCCTTCCTGCTATGCCAGCTCGATCGACGCCTACGGCGAGCGCGCCGTCTGGTGGGCGAGGCCGGCGAGGCAGGGCGTGGAGGTGGTGCAGGTGGTCATCTCCGACACGAAGGGGATTCTCGCCGTCGATGCGCTCGGGCTCTCGCGGCGCTCCTGGCGCGAGTTCGTCAAGCGGCTGCCGCGCCGCGACTCCGTGACCACGGCGGAGATCCCCAAGGACCACGCGCGACAGCTCATCGCCGAGGCGGAAGAGGCAGGGGCGCGCAATGGCTTCTCGCCGCCGCCCGCCTATGCCGATGCGCTGCGCCTCCTCGGGCCCGCGCCGGCTGCGCCGCCGCCATCGCCTGCCGACAGCATCGAGATTCCCGACCAGGTCGCGCACCAGATGGCGGGCGCGGCGCTCTTCGAGGATCCGCTCTTCATGGCCTGGATTCCCGAAGAGGACGCGATCCGCTCCTTCGCGCTCAAGGTGGACGAAATCGCCGTCAGCCAGCTCTTCATCGATGCAGCCCAGCGGCAGCAGGCCTTCCAGCGCGCGGCCGACGATGCCGCGCTCGCCTACTTCACGCCGCAGCGCCGGACGATCTACGCGAAGCGGCTCTTCGAGATGGCCCATGTCCTCGCGCAAGAGGGCCGCCTCGATGCAGCTCGCACGGCTCTGGCCGTCTCGCGTGCGCTGGAGAAGGAGGCGAACAATCCCTTCTGCCGCGCGCTTTTCACCCATGCGCTGGAGGATCGCCTGCAGAAGCCGGACGCGCCCCAGCCGGTACCGGCCGGAACGCTGATCACTCCGTGAAGAATCCGCTCCCGACCACCGATGCGGTGATCGCGGCCAGCGACGGGCGGGTGGTCCTCATTCTGCGCAAGAACGAGCCGCACGGCTGGGCACTCCCGGGCGGCTTCGTCGATGCGGGCGAGGAGCTGTCCGCCGCCTGCCGGCGCGAGGCGAAGGAGGAGACCGGCCTCGATGTCGAGCTGGTCTCGCAGCTCTTCACCTACTCAGATCCGAAGCGCGACCCCCGCAAGCACACCATCTCCACCGTCTATGCCTGCCGGGCTCGCGCCGGGCAGCAGCCCAAGGCGGACGACGACGCGACCGACGCCCGCTGGTTCGCCGAAGGCGACATTCCCTGGGACGAGCTCTGCTTCGACCACGCCCAGATCTTGCGGGACTACTTCCGCTGGGCGAAGACAGGGGAGCGGCGAAAACTCTGAGGCCGGCTCCCCTTCCTTCTCAGCGGGTCGGCGGCGGCGCGGGAGTCGGCACCGTCGAGGGCCTCGCCAGCGTCCGCACTTTGGAGTCCATCTCCTGCCAGCGGTTGTAGGTCTCGATGGCCAGCGCCCGGCGGTGAGCCGCTTCCTTCTGCAGCTGCGCCTCCTGCCCCTGCGCCTCGGCCAGACGGCGGTCGAGCTCGGCCCCGTTGATCGAGGAAGCCTGGGGCGAGCCGGCATCCACCATCGCCTTCCACTTGGCCTGCTCGAGGCGGGCATTCGCCGTGTTCTCGTGCGCCTCGGCCGCCTTCCGCTCGGCCTCGGCCACGGCGATCATCTGCTCCAGGTAATGCATCTTCAGTTCGGTCGCCTTGGCCCTTTGCTGCACAGCCGCGATCTCGTCCTCGGCGCGCGCGATCTGGGACTTGTCGGCGTACTGCTTCTTCAACATGTCGCGCTCGGCGATGGCGCGCTTGAGCTGCGCCTCGGCGACGTCGCGCTCGCTCTTGGCCACTTCCAGCCGCGAGCGGGCCTCGGCTTCCGCGGCGCGGGCGCGCGAGACCGCGTCGTGGGCGCGGCCCGCCTCGATGCGCGCGTCGTCGACCGGCTGCATCTGCTGCTCGTTCAGCCGCGACAGTCCGGAATCATCCAACTTCGCAGGCGCCTTCTGCGTCGCGCAAGCGAGCAGTGCGCCGGTTCCTAACAGCGTCAACATTCGTCTCATGGTGTCCCCCGAGCTGCGTCAGAGAACGTAGTTCCTGCGCCCGCGCAAAGCATCGGCTATGCTGCCCCGCTCATGGCCATCGTGGTGGCGATCGTCGGGCTGGGACTGTTGATCGCCGCCCACGAGGCGGGGCACCTCCTGCTGGCCCGGCTGATGGGCATGCGGGTGACGACCTACTCGCTCGGCTTTGGCCCGCGCATCGCCGGCTTCCGCCACGGCGAGACCGACTACCGTCTGAGCGCCCTGCCGCTCGGCGGGTATTGCAAGATCGCGGGGTTCACGCCGGACGATCCCGCGGCGCAGGACCCGAACGACAGCGGCTCGTACATGAACAAGCCCGCCTGGCGGCGCTTCCTGGTCATCGCTGCCGGGCCGGGAGTGAACTACTTCGTCGCCTTCGTCATCATCGCGCTGCTCTACATGACGCATGGCTTTCTCGACCTGACCACCACGCGCATCGCCGTGATCGCCGATGGGCCAGCAGCAGCCGCCGGGATGCAGACGAGCGATCAAGTAGTGGCGGTCGACGGCGTGCCGATCAACTCTTTCGAGGACCTGCGCCGCGAACTGCAGAAATCGGGCGCGCCGCCCGAGCGGACCATCGACGTCTTGCGCGGAGGCTCGCGGCAGACCATCCATGTGCGGCCCAAGAACGGCACGATCTCGGTCCGGCTCGACCAGGTGCTCGTGCGCCTGCCGCCGCTCGCCGCGCTGCCGCGCGCCGCGCGCGACGTCTGGGCTCTCAACGCCGCCACGCTCGGCGCGCTCGTCGACGCCATCCGCGGCCGCGGAGCCGCGTCGCTGGCGGGCCCGGTGGCCATCGTGCGCCAGGCCTCCGCCGAGGCGCGGCGCGGGCTGGCCGACTTCGCCAGCATCCTGGCGAACATCTCCGTCGGCCTCGCGCTCTTCAATCTCCTTCCCGTCCCGGCGCTCGATGGAGGCCGCCTGGTCTTCCTCGGCATCGAGCTGGTGAGCGGCCGGAAAGTGAATCATCGTATCGAGTCCGTCGTGCACGTGGTCGGCATGCTGCTCTTGCTCGGGCTGCTCGTCTCGGTGGTGGTCTTCGGCGATCTGCAGTTGGGCCGGCGGCTCTTCTCCCGCGGCTGAACCCCACCCGCCGCCCGCCGTGGTATGGAGGCGGCCGCATGGCCCGCAAGGCAGCGCCGCGAAAGACAGGCAAGGCTGCGGCGAAGAGGGCCGTCGCGCTCAGCGAGGAGGACCTCGAGCTGGTCGGTCGCCTCTCCGAGCGGACCGGCCTCATTCCGCGCGAGGTGATCGAGCGCGCCCTGGCGGGATATGCCGCCTCTGTCGCGCCGGGAATGCCGCTCCATCCGCCGCCTTTGCCGAAGAAAGGCAAGAAGGGCGAGCCTCCCGCGCAGAAGCTCTTCCTCTCCGTCGACGGCAAGCCCGAGATCGAGATCGACAAGAGCGAGTTCGTGCTCGGCTCCGGCCCCGATGTCGACCTGCGCCTCGATCTGCCGCTCATCTCCGCTCGGCACGCAAGGGTGCTCTGGCGCGAAGGACGCCATGTTTTCGAGGACTTACGCTCGGCGCGCGGGTCCTTCCGATTAGGCCAGCCGGTGGACGTGCGGTTCATCGAGAGCGGCGACGAATTCGACCTGGGCGGGTTCCTTCCGGTGCGGTTCCGGCTAGGCTGAGCGCTTGTAACTTTTACCAGATTGGCCGGGTCCGCCTCTCGGAGGCGCGAGACGTTGAAGAAGCAAGCACACATCGACGAGCAGGAGATGGTGGCGCAGGCGCGCGCGCTGATCGCGCCGCTGGCGCCGAGAGAGCCGCGCGCTGGCTTCGCCGCCTCCGTCGCGATGGCGGCGCGCGACCGGCAGGTTTCGCCTTTCGTCCAGTGGCTGCGCTGGTCGCTCGGCGGGCTCGTTCTCGCCGGCGCCGCGGCAGTCGCCGTGATCATCGCTGCCCCCCCTTCGCAGCGTCACCGCGAAGAGCTGATGCTGGCGCAGCGGCTCGAGTTGTTCGAGGACATGACGGTGATGCAGAACCAGGAGGCGCTCGAGGACCTCGACGTCGTCGCCGTCCTCCACACCCTCGAGGCGCGGCCGTGAAGCGCGCGCTGCTCATCGCCGCGGCTCTCTTCTGCGCCCTGCCGGCCCGCGCGCAGCAGACTGCCGAGGAGCGCTTCCGCAGCCTGCCGCCCGAGCGGCAGGAGGAGCTGCGGCAGAAGTACCGGCAATTGCAGTCGCTGCCGCCCGAGGAGCGCGAGCAGCTGCGCCACAGTCTGCAGCGTCTGGAATCACTGCCTGCGCCCGAGCGGCAGGCCGTCGAGGAGAACTACCGCCGCTTCCAGCAGATGGGCCCCGAGCAGCAGCGCGAAGTGCTGCAGCGCTGGCAGGAGTTCCGCCGGCTGCCGCCGCAGAAGCGCGCCGAGCTGCGCGCCCAGCTCCGCCGGGTGATGAACGCCGACCCTGCTGACCGCCGGCAGATCCTGGAGAACATGCGGCGCTGGCAGCAGATGACTCCCGAGCAGCGCGAGGAGATGCGCCACCGCTTCCGCGAGCACCGGCAGCAGAAGCGCGAGAAGCGCGAGGAGCGGCGGCTGGAGCGCCGGCACCGCTAGGTGGCACGGCGCGCGCTGATCATCGCCGCGCTGCTCTGCGCAGTGAGCGCCCGCGCCCAGGACGCCGGGCAGCAGAAGGCGCGCGAGGATCGATCCATGCTCTCCAAGGAAGACGAAGAGATCGTCAAGGAGCTGGCGCTCCTCGAGCGGATGGAGCTGGTCAAGAACCTCGAGCTGTTCGAGGCCGACAAGGAGAAGGACGCGGAAGGAAAACCGCCGCCCGAACGGCAGCCCTGAGCTCTACGCGACCCGCGCTCTGCCCAACACCTTGTTCAAGTATTGCCCGGTATAGCTGGCCTTGCTCTGCGCTACTTGCTCCGGCGTCCCGACCGCGACGATCCAGCCGCCCCGGTCGCCGCCCTCGGGGCCGATGTCGATGATGTGGTCGGCGCACTTGATGACGTCGAGGTTGTGCTCGATGACCAGCACGGTGTTGCCGGCATCGACGAGGCGATTGAGCACCG
The DNA here is from genome assembly GCA_005879315.1 of Deltaproteobacteria bacterium. Lineage (GTDB taxonomy): Bacteria > Myxococcota > Myxococcia > Myxococcales > 40CM-4-68-19 > 40CM-4-68-19. The sequence continues at coordinate 72,409 of VBLC01000041.1, forward strand.
TGAGCAGGCGCTTGATGTCCTCGAAGTGCAGGCCGGTGGTCGGCTCGTCGAGAACGTACATGGTGCGCCCGGTATCGGTGCGCGCCAGCTCGCGGGAGAGCTTGATGCGCTGCGCTTCGCCGCCGCTCAAGGTCGGAGAAGGCTGGCCGAGCTTGATGTAGCCGAGGCCGACGTCGTCGAGCGTCTTGAGGATGCGGATGATTTCCTTGTGCACCGCGAAGTGGTCCATCGCCTCGCGCACGCTCATGTCGAGCACCTCGGCGATGTTCTTGCCCTTGAAGCTGACCCGCAGGGTGGCGTCGTTGAAGCGCTTGCCCTGGCACACCTCGCAGGGGACGTAGACGTCGGCGAGGAAGTGCATCTCGACGACCTTCAGTCCATCTCCTTCGCAGGCCTCGCAGCGGCCGCCTTTCACGTTGAAGGAGAAGCGCCCCGGCTCGTATCCGTAGGCGCGCGCCTCGGGAGTGCGGGCGAAGACGTCGCGGATGCAGTCGAACACCTTGGTGTACGTCGCGGGATTGCTCCGCGGGGTGCGGCCGATGGGCTTCTGGTCGATCTCGATCACCTTGTCGAGGTGCTCGATGCCGGAGAGCGCCTTGTACGCGCCGGGCGCCTCGCGCGAGCCGTAGATGGCGCGCGCCAGCGCGGGGTAGAGGATGTGATTGACCAGCGTGGATTTGCCCGCCCCGGAGACGCCGGTGATGGCGACGAGCATGCCGAGCGGGAAATCGACGTCGATGTCCTTGAGGTTGTTCTCCGCAGCGCCCATCAGGCGCACCGACTTGCCGGTGCCGCGGCGGCGCTGGCCGGGCACTTCGATCTTGCGCCGGCCCGAGAGGTACGCGCCGGTGAGCGAGCGCTCCATCTTCATGATCTCGCGCGGGGTGCCGGCCGCGACGATCTCGCCCCCCAGCTCTCCCGCGCCGGGGCCGAAATCGGCGATCCAGTCCGCCTCCACCATCGTCTCCTCGTCGTGCTCCACCACGATGACGGAGTTGCCCAGGTCGCGCAGCCGCTTCAGGGTCGCGAGAAGGCGGGCGTTGTCGCGCTGGTGCAGGCCGATGGAGGGCTCGTCGAGGATGTAGATGACGCCGGTCAGCTCGCTGCCCATCTGCGAGGCCAGCCGGATGCGCTGCGACTCGCCTCCCGAAAGCGAGGGGCCTGGCCGGTCGAGCGTGAGATAGCCGAGGCCCACGTCGAGCAGGAAGCGGAGCCGGTTGCCGATCTCCTTGAGGAGCTCGGCGGCCACTACCTTGTCATTCCCCTGCAGCGGCAGGTCGGCGATGAACTCCATCGCCTGTTCGATGGTCATGCGCGACAACGCGACGATGCTCTTGCCTGGCGTATCTCCGAGGTCGCCGATGGTCACCGCGCGGCTCTCGGCGCGCAGCCGCTCGCCCTTGCAGGCGCTGCAGGGCTTGTCGCTGAAGTAGCGCAGGTAATGCTTGCGCATGCTCTCGGAGGTGGTCTCCTTGTAGCGGCGCATGAGCATGGGGATGATGCCTTCGAAGCTGGTGCGGTACGTCCCGCTGCGGCCGCCTTCGCTCCAGCGGATGGACATGGTCTCGTCGCCCGAGCCGTAGAGAAGCAGGTCCTTCACTTCGCGGGGCAGGTCCTTCCAGGGCTTGTCGAGCGGCACCTTGAAGGACTGGGACAAGGACTCGATCATCCGGAAGGTCCAGCCGCCCTGCCTCTCGAGCGCGTGCGTCCAGGGCTCGACCGCGCCGCCGCGGATGGACTTGGACGGATCCGGCACGATCAGGTCCGGGTCCATCTCCGGCCGCGTGCCGAGGCCGTTGCACTCGTGGCACATGCCCAGCGGGTTGTTGAAGGAGAAGCTGTGCGGGGCGAGCTCGGGGAAGCTGATGCCGTCGACGGGGCAGCTCAGGTGCTCGCTGTAGATGCTCTGCGTCTCGCCGCCCTTGGGCAGGGCGGTGACCGCCAAGAGGACGCCCTTGCCCTCCTTCAAGGCCGTCTCGACGGAGTCGATCAGGCGCCGCGAGCCGTCCTCCTTCTTGACGACGAGCCGGTCGACCACCACCGCGATGTCGTGCTTGCGCTTCTTGTCGAGGTCGATGTCTTCGTCGAGATCGCGAATGGCGCCGTCGACCCGGGCGCGCGCATAGCCGCGCTTGCGCGCGTCCTGCAGGACTTCCTTGTGCTCGCCTTTGCGCTGCTCGATGAGCGGAGCGAGCAGCGTCAGGCGCGTCCCTTCCGGCAGCCGCGCCAGCTCGTCGGCGATCTGCTGTGCGCTCTGCTTTCCCACGCGCCTTCCGCAGATGGTGCAGTGCTGCTTGCCGACGGCGGCATAAAGCACGCGCAGGTAGTCGTGGATCTCGGTGATGGTCCCCACGGTGGAGCGGGGGTTGTTGCTCGCTGCCTTCTGCTCGATGGAGATGGTGGGCGAGAGGCCGCGGATGACGTCGTAGTGCGGCTTCTCCATCTGCCCCAGGAACTGCCGGGCGTAGGCGGAGAGGCTCTCCACGTAGCGGCGCTGCCCCTCGGCGTAGAGCGTGTCGAAAGCGAGCGAGCTCTTGCCGGAGCCCGAGACGCCGGTGAAGACCACCAGCCTCTTCTTGGGGATTTCCAGCGTGATGCCCTTGAGATTGTGCTCGCGGGCGCCCTTCACGAAGATGAATTCGGGCTCCATGGGCGACCGCGCAGGATAAAGGCTGCTCGCAGTGTTCTCAAGCACGTCGGGAATCCTACCGGCGGGGTCTGACAAAGGTGGCCAGGAGAGCGAGCGAGAGCCAGCCTGGCCAGTCTCCGAGAAGCTCGTAAGGGGTCGATCCCTCCATCATCGGGACCTCCCGGATGGCGATGCCCGGCTGGTTCCGGCCGATGCGCTGCACCACTCGCCCGGTGGCGTCGACGAAGGCGCTGATGCCGGTGGAGGTGGCGCGCACGAGCCAACGGCGGTGCTCGATCGACCGCACTGCCGCCAGGATCAGATGCTGCTCCTGCTCGTGCCCGGCGCCGTACCAGGAGTCGTTGGTCAGGTTGACCATCACCTGCGCGCCGCCGCGCATGATGCGGCGGACGATGCCGGGAAGGATGTCCTCGTAGCAGATGAAGGTGGCGAACTTCCAGCGGCCGTAGCGAAGCGGCGCGACGGAAGTACCGCGCGTCAGGTGGCTGGCGAGCGGCGACCACTTGTAGATCTGCGGGAACCATTCGCCCCCGGGGATGTATTCGCCAAAGGCGAGCAGCTGGATCTTGTCGTAATGGTCGCCGATGCTGCCCTGGGGATCGATGACGATGGCGCTGTTCCAGGCATCGCTGCCGCTGACCCGTTCGACGCCGGCGATGAGCGCCACGGGGATGCCGCCCTGGATCGACCTGCCGTCCTCGCCCAGCTTGATCGGGCGAAGGTTGAAGCCGACCTCGGGCCAGACCACCAGGTCGGCGCTGCGGCCGTGCAGCTCCGCCGTCTGCCCCCAGAGCGTGCGCACCGAGAGGAAAGGATTGCTGTGCAGCTCGATCTCGCCCACGTTGGGCTGCGCAATGCCGATCCGGAGTTGCGGCGCGGCCCTCTGCGCCTCGTCGGTACGGACCATCCGCCAGAAACCGTAAGCGCCGCTCGCCGTCAGCGAGAGGAGCGAGGCGGCCAGGGCCCAGGCCGGCGCCGGCCGCTTCTCGCGCAAGGCGAGAAGAGAGTCGAAGAGAGCGCCGTTGACGATCGCCTGCAGCGCCGTGAGCAAGAGCGGCCCGCCGAGGTCGGCGATCTGCACCATCGGCAAGAGCGGCATCAGGGCCACGCCGGTGTAGCTCTGGAAGAGCAGGGGATAGGCGAACTCGACCGCGACCAGCGCGATGGGCAAGAGCGCGGCCATTCGCCATCCGCGGCGCAGCGAGGCCCAGCGCAAGACCAATGCGAAGACGCCGAAGAGAAATCCCTGGGCGGCGCAGAGCGCGAGGTAGCCGAGAAACGCCAGCGGCAGCGGCGCGAAGGCGAAGACCTGGAGGACGTGCACGATCCAGGTGAACCCGCCGAGTTGCGTGACGAAGCCCATCCAGGCGCCGAGCTTGAGCGCTTGCCGCGGCGTCGCGTCCTTCAGCGACCAGAGCAATGGGATGAAGCAGACGAAGGCGAGCGGCCAGATGCCGAAGCCGATCCAGGAAAGGAAGTAGAGGACGCCCGAGATGGTGGGCAAGACCAGCCGTCGCATGAAGCGCCGTCATGTAACATGGCAGGGATGGCGGTGCTCCTGAACCAGGCCTCGAACCTGTGCGTGCGCATCGAGCTGCTGCGCCGCATCTCCGACGGGACGCGCTCGCCGGCTGCGCTGGAGATGGAGGTCGCGGTCGAGCGCTACCAGACGCAGGGGCATCGCTTCGAGCCGATGTTGAAGGTAGCGAAGGCGACGGTGCTCGACATGGACCTGATCCAGTTCCTCCAGGCGCTCGAGGAGCTGCTCGATGGGCGCGGGCAGGGCGATCCGCCCAGCGCGGCCCTCGAGGCGAGCGTCGAGCCGGCGATCGGGCTGCGACTCGTCGGAGGGCCGGAGGCGTATCTGGTCGAGCTGGGCGTTGACCTACTGAATGTATTACAGCCAGTGGCTGGAATGAGCAGCGAGCGCGGCAACGATCTGGTCTTGTATCGCTTCGCCGCCAATCAACGGGCGGCGCTCGCCTTCTGCTCGGCGCTCTTGGGGGAATTCGAGAAATTCCCCACCGACCCTTCCAAGGTCCACCCCGGCGAGGCGAGCTAAAAAAAAATAATAATTTTTTTTTCGCAAAACAGGACCGGGGGGTAGCGAGGAGCGCTACCGGCCCATGATCAATCAGGCGGCAAGTTCATCTTGCGCAAAAGCGCCTTGAAGCGCGGGTCGCCCCGGATGCCGCGCAGGAGCGCGTCGCCCTTGAGCGAGGAGAGTCCCGAGTCGTGCTGCTGATAGGCACGCTCCAGCCACTCGAAAGCGCGGTCCGGCTCGCCGAACCAGGCATAGACCTCCGCGATCTGGAAGGCCGCGCCATGCGAGTAGCGGGCGATCAGCTGGTCGAGCAGTTGGTGCCCTTCTTCGTCGCGGCCCAGGTCGTGCAGCGCCATCGCCTTGCCTTCCATGCGGAACAACTCCTGGGTGGACCTCCCGGCCGCCGTCAGCGCCTCTGCCGGGCGTTTCTGCAAGAGGAGCGTGACGGCCAGATTGGCCGCCGCGTAGCTCTGCTCGGGGAGGATGTGCAGGGATCGCTCGAGCGCCGCGCGCGCCGGTTCCAGCTCGCCACTCATCCAGAGGACACGACCCAACCTCCCCCAAGCGGCCGCCGAGAGCGGATCGAGGTCCGCGGCTTTGCGCGCCTCCGCGACGGCCTCGGCGAGCTGCCCGAGCGCCTCCAGAACCGCGCCCGCATACCACCGGTGTATCTCGGAGTCTCCGGGGTTGAGCGCGAGCGCCCGCTCGAAATCGGCGCGCGCGCCTTCCCAATCCCAACGAATGCTCGAACGCAAAAATCCTCGCGCCGCGTATCCCTCGGCGAGGTCAGGGTCCAGGGCCACCGCTTTCTCAGCGGCCTGCATGGCACGCTCATATCCCTGCCGGATGGCGGCGGCGCTCTCGGCGACGTCCGCCACCCAGAAAGTCGCGATCGCGAGGGCCGCCCAGGCGGGCGCGAACTTGGGATCGGCTGCAAGGGCCTTGTCGAACGCGGCCACGGCGCGCAGGTTGCCCTCCGCAGTCAGCTGGTGGAAGAACTGCTTTCCCAGGAGATACTCGTTGTACACCTCGGGGTTGACCGGATGGCGGCGCGGCTGCTGGCCCGGAAGCAGCTTCACCCGCAGCGCCGCGACCACCGCTTTCGAGATCTCGTCTTGCGCGGCGAAGATTCCGGTCAGCTCGCGGTCGAAGGTCTGCGACCAGAGATGGAAGCCGTCGATCGCGTTGAGCAGCTGCGCGGTGATGCGCACGCGGTTGCCTTCCTTGCGCACGCTCCCTTCGAGGACGGTGGCTACGCTCAGCTTCTGGCCGATGCTGCGAATGTCGTCTCCTCGGCGATCCCGTCGGCGAAGTATCCCTGGTCGCGCGCGGGGCTCATGTCGTCGAAGGGCAGCACCGCGATGGAGGCGCCCGGCGAGGGCCGTGCGTCGCCGCGGAGGAAGAAGAAGTAGACGATACCCGGCGCGGCCGCGGCCAGGCCGAGCCCGACGAGCAGCGCCACGAGCCGCGCTCCGCCGAGGACGGGGGAGGGCGAAGTCCGCTCCACGCCGGTCGTCTTCAGATCGAAGACCCACGCGAGCACGACCGTGATGGGAAAGCCGATCCCCAGGGCGATCACCACCGCGGAGAGCACCCACTCCGGCCACTGCAGCCCATGCATGACGGGCTCGACGATCTGCAGGATGGCGAAGGCGGCGATGCCGTAACCGACCAGCGCCCTGAACACCCGGCGCCGCTTCAGCTCGTCGAACCAGTGCGACAGCTCCGCGGGCATCTCTCAGCGCAGCGCCTGGAGCAGCTTGACCACCTTCGCGCGCTCGGCAGAGTCGTCGATGAGCCGCAGCGACTTGCGGTACCACTCGGCGGCGCGCTGCTTGTCGCCGCCGCGGGCAAAGGCGTCGCCCATCATCTTGCTCGCGCGGGCGCGGTCGCGCTTGGACAGGACGGGCCTGGCGAGGAGCTGCTGCAGCGCCGTCTGAGCGGCAGCGGGATGGCCGGTCCGGATCGCCCGCTGGGCGCGAGCGAGAATCTTCGCGCTCGGGTTCTGCGGCGGCGGGGGCCTGGCCTTCTCGGCGGCGGATGTCTCGGGCGGCATTTCTGCGCGAGAAGGAGCTGCCGACGGAGCTGGAGCAGTGGCGACGGTCGGACGGCGCGCCGGCGGATGCCTGTTGCGGCTGCGCGCGAAGAGCAGGACCGTGAAGGCGATCACCACCGCGGCCGCGGCGGCGATCGGCCACCACGAGGGCAGCGCCCGGCGCGCGCGCGTCTCGTCCGTCGAGTGCGCGGCGGGCGTCACTTCCCCCATCATGGCGCGGACGAGCTCCGGGTCGAGCGGCGTTACCGGCGGCTCGCCGGGCGGCAGCTCCACGACCGGGACCGGGTCGTCGATGGCGTCCTCGCTGTTCTCTTCCGGCGCGCTGTCGGCCACCGGCGCGAGCGCGCGCAGCATCACCGCCAGCTCGTCGCCGCTCGAAGGCCGCAGCGCCGGGTCCTTGGCGAGCAGCCGCGCGATCAGCACCTCCAGCTCGGGATGGACGCGCTTTCCCGCATCGCGCAGGCGCAGCGGCGGGCGCTCGCGGTGGTCGCGCAGGAGCTCCTCCGCATTGCCGCCCATGAAGGGAAGCCGGCCGGAAAGGAGCTGGAAGAGGAGCACGCCGAGCGAGTACAGATCGGAGCGCGCATCGGTCGGTTTCGCCGCCGCCTCCTCGGGGGAGATGTACGCCGCAGTCGAGAGCGGCAGCGCGCCGCCGCCGCGCAGGCCGATCTTGCCGAGCACGTGCGAGGTGACGACGTCGAGGAGCAGGGCCTGCTCGACGCCGTCGGCGGCGCGGCTGACGCCCAGGTTGGCGGGCTTGAGATCAAGATGGAGCACGCCGGCGCGATGGGCCGATGCCAGCCCCTCGGCGCTCTGGGCACAGAGCTCGAGCGCGCGGCCGCTCTGGAGGCGGCCCCGATGGCGAAGCTCGTCGGCCAGCGTCGTTTCGCCGCCGCTCGCGTAGATGAGGAAGAAGGCGGAGACCAGATGCACGCCCGCCTCCAGCGGCCGCGCGATGTGCGGATGATCCAGCTCCGGCGCGCCGCACGCGCGCTGAGCCTCGGCGAGGAAGCGCTGGACGGTGTTGGGGTCGGGCGCGTAGCGGCGCAGGAGCTTGAGCACGACGGAGCGCCCCTGCGCGTCCTGAGCCAGCCAGGAGATGGAGAAACGGCCGCCGCCCAGCTCCCGGAGCAGCCTGTATCCCGCCACTTCCGCCTGCTCCAAGGGAGAGGCGGGCGGCTCGGGAGTGGTCAGCTCCTGGCACTTGTCGCAGAGGGTCTGTCCCGCCAGCGCCGGCACGAAGGGCGCGCCGCAGCTCGCGCAGGTCGGAGAGGCGCCGAAGCTGGTGCGGGTCTCCATCGCCCTCGACTCTACGCCATCCGCGGGGCCTTGGGGCGAGCGGGAAGTTGACGGAATCCTCCCGCGCAACGAGCATGCGCGGCATGCGCATCCTTCTCCTCATCGCACTCTTCGCTTCGGGCGCCCGCGCGGCCATGCCCGAGCGCATCGGCCTCTATCCGATCTCGCTCCCCGAGGGCCCGGATCAAATCACGCTCGCCGAGGCGCGCACGCGAGCTGCCAAGATTCTCATCGCCGCC
>VBLC01000042.1 GCA_005879315.1 Deltaproteobacteria bacterium
GCTGCTCGCCGCGGCTGCCGGCGCGGAGCTGTACACTCACCTGGGGTCGCAGCCGGTCGCCGGCGGCTCTCGCAGCGGTGCGCTGACGCAGACGAACAGCGGCGCCCGGCGGACCGGGATCCTCGCCACCGCGCTCGCCTTCACCGGCGCAGGAGCGATCGCGGCTGGCGGGCTGGTGTTCGCGCTCACTCCGTCGGGCGCGGCGCTGCAAGGGCGCTTCTGAGCGGTGCCCGAGAAGCTGCCCGAGGAGTTCGCACCCACAGGACCGAAGCTGTCGAAGCTGCCGGTGCGGCCGCCGCCGCCGCTGCGGCCGGCGCTCTTTTCTGACGAGGCGCGCTTCGCGCTCCGGCTTGCTCTCCTCGCAGGAGGAACGGAGCTCGCCGCCTGGGCCTGGATCGGCGCCACCGCCGGCCG
>VBLC01000078.1 GCA_005879315.1 Deltaproteobacteria bacterium
CGCCCTTCTTGCGCACGTCTTCCCAGCGGGACTGGATCAGCTTCCAGGCGACCTCGCGCGTGGCGCGATTGGCGAGCAGCATGCCGAGGTAGGAAGCGAAGTCCTGCATCTGGACCGTCTGGTCGAGAGCGAGATCGACGGAGCGCTCGATCAGCTCCGGCTGCTCGACCATGGCGAGGGCGTGCAGGTAGCGGCGCTTGGCGGCTGGATCGATCTCCTCCTTGGCGCGCTTCTTCAGCTCCTCGAAGCGCCGGGCGTCGGCAGTGCGCGCCGCGGCTGCCACCACGATGTCGAGCAGATTTGGATCGACCGCCTGCGGATGCTTCCCGAGGTACCTCTGGAAGCGGTCGACCGCCTCGGAGACGGCCCCTTGGTCGCGCGCCACCAAGACCAGCGCGCGCAGCACCGCGGCGCGCCGCAGCCGCCGCTCGTCGTCCTCTTGCGGCCGCGGTTCCCAGCCCAGGTCCGCGCCCACGCCGGTGAAGAGGCGGCGCACCCATTGCTGGAAGGCGGGGCGATCGGCGTCGGCCACAGCGCGATGCTCGAGGAAGGAGAGCCGTCCGACCACTTCATCGAGGACGACGTGGTCCTCTTCGCTCTTGAAGCCCGCGAGCAGGTGAAGGAAGCCGTCCACCTTCGCCACGCCGGCGCGCACGAGCGCCCACTGGTCGGAGACGAGACCCATCCGCTCTTCGGGCCGCAGCTCCGGCAGCGCCTCGACCAGCCGCCGGAGAAGATCCGGCTGGTAGTGGGTCCGATAGAAGCCGCGCGCTCCGGCGTTGCCCAGGACCCAGTCGAACTTCCCGGCGCTCTCGACCACCTCCTCCGCCGAGCTCAGCATCACCCGCTGCTCGCGGCCGCCGAGCCGCAGCACAACCGGCACGAGCCACTGCGTCGCCTCCGGCTGCGCCTGCGGATCGGCGAGGAAGCGCCGCTGCTCGAGCACCAGCTTGCCGCCGCGCTCCGCGACGGTGACGAGCGGATATCCGGTCTGGCGGATCCAACCGTTCGCCAGCTCCAGGATCGGCTGCCCCGAGGCTTGCGCCAAGGCTCCCCAGAGGTCGTCGGCGGTGGCGTTCTTCTCGCGATGCTTGCGCATGTAGAGGCGGATGCCTTCGCGAAATTTCTCCTCGCCGAGGTAACCCTCGATCATGCGGAGGATCGCGCCGCCCTTCTCGTAGGTGATGGCGTCGAAGGACTCGCCCGCCTCCTCGGCGTTCTTCACCTCGGCGCGGATCGGATGCGAGCTCTTGAGCGCGTCGAGATGGAGCGCCGATCCCTTGCCCGACTCGAAGTCCATCCACACCCGCCACTGCGGGCGCCACTGATCGACGATCTTGTAGGCCATCCAGGTGGCGAAGGCCTCGTTGAGCCAGAGGTCGTCCCACCAGACCATGGTGACCAGGTTGCCGAACCACTGGTGCGAAAGCTCGTGGGTGATCACCTCGGCGACGCGCTTCTGCACATTCAGCGGCGCGGTCTTGGGATCGAGGAGCAGCGCCACCTCGCGGTAGGTGATGCAGCCGGCGTTCTCCATCGCGCCCGCCTCGAAGTCGGGCACCCCGACCTGGTCGACCTTGCCGTAGGCGTAGGGCTGGGCGAAGTAATCCTCGAGCAGGGGAAGGACGGAGCAGGCCACGTCCTGCGCGAAGGCAGTCAGATCCTTCTTCTGCGGCACTGCCCAGGTGCGCACCTCGTAGCTGCGCACTTTCGTCGAGGGCGAAGAGGCCAGATCGCCGATGCAGAGAGCGATCAGGTAGCTCGACAGCGGCGGCGTCTCGGCGAATTGCACGGTGCGGCCGCCGTCGGGCTCTTTTTCGTCCTTGACGACGGCGCCGTTGCTGAGCGCCGTCACTCCCTCGGGAAGACCGACCAGCTGGATGGCCCAGCGCGCCTTGAAGGCGGGCTCGTCGAAGCAGGGAAAGACGCGGCGCGCGTCGGCCGCCTCGAACTGGGTCACCGCGACCGGACCGGCGCGATAGAGCCCGCGCAGTCCGGGGGTGAACTTGCCTCGCCAGGCGATGTCCAGGATGTGCCGCCCGGGCGGCAGCTCCTGCTCGAGCTCGAGCGTGAGGGTCTCGCTCTCGGCCTCGCCGCGCGCCGCCGCCTTGGCCGCGCCGCGCGCGCGAGCACGGGAGATCTCCAGGCCGATCGCGTGGAGATGAATCTCGCGCCGCGGTTTTTCCAGCTGCACCTCCAGCTCCATGCGCCCCTCGAAGGTGCCTGCCTTGAGATCCGGCGCGAGGTGCACGGCGTAGCGGATCGGCTTCACGTCGAGCGGGAGGCGGAAGTTCTTGCCCAGGGTCATGGCGCAGGCTCATAACGCACGAGATGCTGGTGATCCAGCACGAGCCCGGCGAAGGGTTGGGTGCGCTCTCCCGCTTCCTCGGCGAGCCGCGCATCGTGCACACGTACGCGGGCGACCCGATTCCGCCGGAGGCAGATGCGCTGGTCGTGCTGGGCGGCGGCATGTGCGTGCGCGACCGGGACCGCCTGCCGCATCTGCGCGACGAGATCCGCCTTGTGCAGCGCTGCGTGTCGCTCGGGCGGCCGGTTTTGGGAATCTGCCTGGGCAGTCAGCTGCTCGCCGCGGCCCTGGGGGTGCAGGTCGGCGCGGCGCCCGCGAAGGAGATCGGATTCTATCGCGTGCGCCTCACGCCGCAGGCGCACGTCGATGCGTTGCTCGCCGGCGCTCCGGAAGATTTCGTCACCTTCCACTGGCACGGCGACGCCTTCCCGCTGCCCGAAGGAGCAGTGCCTCTCGCAGCTTCGACCATGACCCCGCTGCAAGCCTTTCGCTTCGGCGAGCGCGCCTGGGGCATCCAGTTCCATCTCGAGATCGACGAGGCCGTGCTGCGCAGCATGATCGCGAGCGGCGAGACGGAACTGGCCGAGAACGGAGTCGATGCCGAGCTGCTCCTCTTGCAGTCCCGCCGCGAGCTGCCGCGGCTGCAGGAGATCGCCGCCGGCATCTTCTCCCGCTGGGCGACTCAGGCGAAAGCCTGATCGACCAGCAGCTGCTGCTCGTACTTGTGGCTCTTCTCGCTGCCGGTCGCGGGACTGGCGCTCTCGGCGCGGCTGATGCAGCGCAGCGCCCCCAGCGCCGCGGGCCAGCGCGCGTTGACGTGATACCAGGCGCCCATGTTGAAGGGCTCCTCCTGGACCCAGACCAGCTCGGCGCCTTTGTGGCGCTGCAGCGCCTCTGCCAGCTGCTCGTCGGCGAGTGGATAGAGCTGCTCGATGCGCACGATGGCCACGTCGTTCCGCTTCTTCGCTTCGCGGCCGGCGACGAGGTCGTAATAGACCTTGCCGGTGCAGAGCAAGACGCGCTTGGCGTTCTTGACGCTGTTGTCCCAGAGGATGCGCCGGAAAGCGCCTTTGGAGAGATCGTCGAGCGTCGAGACCGCCGCCTTGTGCCGCAAGAGGCTCTTGGGCGTCATCACCACCAGGGGCTTGCGCCAGGTGCGGAGAACCTGGCGGCGCAAGAGATGGAACATCTGCGCCGGCGTGGTGGGAAAGCACACCTGCATGTTGTCCTCGGCGCAGAGCTGGAGGAAGCGCTCCAGCCGCGCCGAGCTGTGCTCCGGGCCCTGCCCCTCGAAGCCGTGAGGCAGAAGGAGCGTGATGCCGGAGAGGCGGTTCCACTTGTCCTCGGCCGAGGAGATGAACTGGTCGATCACCACCTGGGCGCCGTTGGCGAAGTCGCCGAACTGCGCTTCCCAGACGCAGAGCGCCTCGGGCATGTCGAGCGACCAGCCGTAGTCGAAGCCCATCACGCCCAGCTCGCTCAAGGGAGAATCGAAGATGTCGAAGCGGCCCTGGCCCTCGCGCAGGTGGGCGAGCGGCGTGTAGCGCTTGCCGTCCTTGACGTCGCTGAGCACGGCGTGGCGGTGGCTGAAGGTGCCGCGGCGGGAGTCCTGGCCGCTGAAGCGGACGGGAATGCCCTCGTCGAGCAGGGTGGCGAAGGCGAGATGCTCTCCCACGCCCCAGTCGAAGGGCTCGAGGATGTGCGCTTCGGCGATCTTGCGGCGGCCCTCGAGCAGCTTTGCGATCTTGTCGTTGGGCGTGAAGTCGGCGGGCAGGCGGGAGAGAGAGACGAGCAGCTGGCGCAGCTTCGCGTCGGGGACGTTGGTGGGCACTTCCGGATTCTGCGCGTCGAATCCGCCGCGATACTTCGACCAGAGACCGGCCATGGCGGAGAAGCTGCGATGCGCGCCCTCCTTGCGGGTGTGCTCCAGCTCCTCCTCGAGCCTGGCCATGCGCTTCTGCATCAGCTCGTCGGCCTCGCCGTCGGTGGCCACGCCCTCCTCCGCCAGGCGGCGGGCGTAGACCTCGCGCGGCGGCTTCTTGCGGCGGATGACCTCGTACATCTTCGGCTGGGTGAAGGCCGGCTCGTCGCCCTCGTTGTGGCCGTACTTGCGGTAGCAGTAGAGGTCGATGAGCACGTCTTGCTGGAAGGTCTGCCGATAGTCGACGGCGAGCTGGACCGCCCAGATCACCGCTTCGGGATCTTCGCCGTTGACGTGGAAGACGGGGGCGCGCAGCGCTCGGGCGATGTCGGTGCAATAGGGAGTCGAGCGCGCGTCCTCCGGGTTGGTGGTGAACCCCACCTGGTTGTTGATGATGACGTGGACAGTGCCGCCGTTGGTGTAGCCCTCCAGGTTGGCGAGGTTGAGCACTTCCGCGACAACTCCCTGCCCGGCGAAGGCAGCGTCGCCGTGGATGAGCACCGGCAGCACCTTGCGCCGCTCGGGATCGCGTCGATTCGGTGCGCCCTGCCAGTTCAGCTCGCGATCCTGCTTGGCGCGGACGCGGCCGACGACGACGGGGTCGACGGCCTCGAGGTGGCTGGGATTGAAGGCGAGCGAGAGATGCAGGTGGCGGCCGTCGGGCATCTGCCGGTCGCTCGAGTAGCCCATATGGTACTTGACGTCGCCGCGGCCCATCATCGTCTGGACTTCGGTTTCGGTGTCCTCGAACTCGGCGAAGAGCTCCTTGAGCCCTTTGCCGAGGACGTTGACGAGCACGTTGAGGCGGCCGCGGTGGGCCATGCCGAGCACGATCTCCTCGCCGCCCTTGGCCGTGAACTCGTCGATCAGCCAGTCGAGCAGCGGGATGAGACTCTCGCCTCCCTCGAGGGAGAAGCGCTTCTTGCCGATGTACTTGCGGTGCAGGAAGGTCTCGAGCGTTTCGGCGTCGGTGAGCCGGGCGAGAATGCGCAGCTTCTCCTCGCGGGAGAGGCGCGGGGTGTTCTGCGTCGACTCCATCCGCTCCTGCAGCCAGCGCTTGATGGCGGGGTCCTCGCCGTGCATGTACTCGACGCCGATGGTGCGGCAGTAGGTCCGCTTGAGGCGCGCGAGGATCTCGCGCAGGGTCAGCTCGCTCTCGCCGGGAGCGAAGTCGCCGGGCGCGAAGGGATGGTCGAACTCGGCCTCCGAGAGGCCGAAATGCTCCGGCTCCAGCTCGGGCGCCGGCGGCTGCAGGAGCCCGAGCGGATCGAGGTTGGCGAAGAGATGGCCGCGGATGCGGTAGGCGTTGATCATCTCGGCCACCCGCTCTTGCAGCTCTTCGGCGCGCAGTCGATCCTGCTCGTGGGCGCCGATGTCGATGAGCGCGCCGCCGAAATGCCCCTCGATGGGCATCGCCACCGGCGGCGGCGCCGTCACCGGCGCGGGCGGCTGCGACCAGGCGCTCGTCTGCAGCGGGGGAACGCTGGGGAGCCCGTGCAGCCGGGCGAAGTACTGCTGCCACTGCTCGTCGACGGCGGCGGGGTTGTTGCGCCACTTCTCGTACTGGTCTTCGACGAAGACCTGATTCACGCCAAAGTCGCGGTCGAAATCCATAGGCGAAAAATAACGGATATGGCCTCTGCAGGCCATGGAATGTCAGTCCCGCTTGTCGTTGTCGTTGTCGGCGACGTTGTCGTTGTCGGCGACGGCGACGTGGCCGTGGGCGACTGGGCCCGGGCGCGTGAGAGGCAGCTACTACCCAATTCCCATGCTCAGTTTTCGGAGGCTCGACGATCTACCGGTCTACCATCGAGTCCCTTGCAGTTGCGCCGCGCCGCGACTTCAATCCCGCTCAACATCGCCGAACCTCTTTCGGTCCGCCCACGGCCACGTCGCCGTCGCCGTCGCCGTCCACGATCGCGTCAACGTCAACCTCTCCGTTTTTCGAGGGAACCGCGATCTGTCCAATTTGCGGGCGGCGGCGCAAACTGCGATAGCCTCAACCGACGCATCGGGGACGGAAACTACGAGGACGAATGCCCGGGTGGTGGAATAGGGAGACACTGGGCACTTAAAATGCCCTGAGCGAAAGCTCGTGCCGGTTCGAGTCCGGCCCCGGGTACTATCTCAAATGACTATTTGCGGCGGCGGCGCCAGATCATCCAGGCGATCAATCCGGCAGCGACGACACCGGCGATGACCCACTGCACACCGTGGATCCGGGCGCGGATCTCGGGCAGGTGCTCGACGAAATAGTAGCCGAGCGTGACGACGATCGGCACGGTGATGGCCGCGGAGATCGCGTCGGCCAGGGCGAACTTCCACAGCGGCACGCGCGAGGCGCCGGAGAGAAAGAAGACCGGCGCGCGCAGGACCGGCGTGTGCCGTCCGACGACGATGGTGAGAAAGCCGTGCCTGGCGAAGTGCTGCCGCAGCTTCTCCTGCCGCTCGGTGGAGAGCAGCTTCTGCACCCACTTCTGCCGGTAGGCGGCCGGCCCCATCCGCGATCCCCAGTGGTGGATGAGAACGTCGCCGAGCAGCACGCCGAAGTAGCCCGACGCCAGCGTCGGCCAGTAGGCGGTGATGCCCTTGGCTGCCAGCCCTCCTCCGAGCAGGAGCGTCAGGTCCTCGGAGATGGGCGCGCCCAGCCCCGCCGCGGAGAGCACGCCGATGATGGCGAGATAGGTGAACTTGTCGAGGAACTGCGCGAGGGCGTGCTCCACCCCCTTATGATAGAACGCGCCGCCATGCTCGACGCAGTCACCAAGGGCTTCAAGGCCGCCAAGACCAAGTTGACCGGCAAGGCGGAGCTGACCGAAGCCAACATCGACGACGCACTGCGCGACATCCGCGTGGCGCTGCTCGAGGCCGACGTCGAGTTCAACGTCGCCAAGCGTTTCCTCGCCCGCGTGAAGGAAAAGGCGCTCGGCCAGGTGGTGCAAGTCAGCGTCGCGGACAAGAAGGGCAAGAGGCTGGAGGCGGCGCCGGGCGATCACTTCATCAAGATCTGCCACGACGAGCTCGAGGCGCTGATGGGGCCCGTCGATGTCTCGCTGCAGCTCTCCAGGAAAGGGGAGCGGCCCGCAGGGATCATGCTGGTGGGACTGCAGGGCTCGGGAAAGACGACGACGGTGGCGAAGCTCGCCAACCTGCTCCTCAAGCGCGGCAAGAAGCCGATCATGGTGGCGGCCGACATCTACCGGCCGGCGGCGGTCGAGCAGCTCAAGCAGCTGGGAGAGAAGCTCGAGATCCCCGTCTTCCACGAAGTGAACGTCAAGCCGCCGGAGATGGCCCAGCACGCGCTCGCCTTCGCCGGAGAGAAGAACCGCGACGTCATCCTCTACGACACCGCCGGCCGCCTCGCCGTCGACGAGGAGATGATGGCCGAGCTGGAGAAGCTCAAGGCGCGCGTCGAGCCGGAGAACATCCTGCTCGTGGCCGACGCGATGATCGGCCAGGACGCGGTCAAGACCGCCGCCGAGTTCGACCGGAGGCTCGACCTCGCCGGCTTCATCCTCACCAAGCTCGACGGCGACGCGCGCGGCGGCGCCGCTCTCTCCATCAAGGAAGTGACCGGCAAGCCGATCAAGTTCATCGGCATGGGCGAGGCGCTCGACAAGCTGGAGGAGTTCCGCCCCGAAGGGCTCGCCAGCCGCATTCTCGGCTTCGGCGACATCGTCGGCCTGATGAAGGACTTCGAGGGAGTGGTCGACGAGAAGAAGGCCGAGGAGGACGCAGAGAAGATCCTCTCGGGAAAGTTCGACCTGCACGACTTCGTCGAGCAGATCAAGCTGGTGAAGAAGATGGGCAGCGTCAACGAGCTGCTCGAGAAGTTCCCCCTCTTCGGCGAGCTGCCCGAGGGCATCACCTTCGACGACAAAGAGCTGGTGCGGGTGGAGGCGATGATCGCCTCGATGACCCCCACCGAGCGGAAGAATCCCGCCGCCTTTTTTCTTTCGGGAGGGGACGAGCGCATCGCGCGCATCGCCCGCGGCTCGGGACAGAAGAAGGAGAACGTGCGCGCGCTGTTCGACCGCTTCTTCGCCATGCAGAGGGTGATGAAGCAGCTGGGCGGAGGCCCGGGCGCGCCGGGGATGAACCTCCTGCAGCGGCTGCCGGGCTTTCGCAACATCGCGCAGCTCAATGCGCTCAAGGGCATGCCGCCCGAGGACGTCGCCGCGCTCTTCGGCCTGCCCAAAGAGATGACGCAGATGCCGCCAGCGGGAGGCAAGGGATCGCATTCGGCGGCGGTCGCGCGGCAGCGGCTGATGGGGATGAGCGGCCAGCCCGCGCGGATCATCAGCGACGAGGAGAAGAAGCGGCTGCGCGAGAAGCGCAAGAAGGAGCGGCAGAACAAGAAGCGCAGCCGCCGACGGTGAGCGCCGCTTGAGGAGATCGGCGGGGTCCCTGTAGAGTTGCTCCGGTTCGAGGGGGGACTCCACAGATGATTCGCCTGCTCCGGCTCGCCGCGGCCGCCGTTGCCGTCTCGTCTTTCGCCTGTTCGCCGAAGGGCTCGGCGCCGCCCTGCGCGGTCGCCGGGCAGAGTGTCTGCGCGCCGACGGGCGCTGCCGCCTTCTGCACGGACCTGACCAGCGACATCAACAACTGCGGCACCTGCGGCAGCAAATGCTCCGCGCCGAGCGGCGGCGCGGCCGTCTGCAACAAGGGAGTCTGCGCTGCCGGCGCCTGCGCCGGCGGCAGGACCGGCTGCAACGGCGTCTGCTGCGGTCCGAGCGAGGTGTGCAACGGCAGCGGATGCGACCCCTGCCCGGTCACGCAATGCAACAACGTCTGCGTCGACACGCAGCACGACCCCAAGAACTGCGGCGCCTGCGGCGTTGTCGCGCCTTACTGCGAGAACGGCGCGCCCCTGGCGGCGATGATCATCGAGCCGACTCCGCCGCTCTCGGCGTCTGGAACCTCGTACGCTTACGCCAATCCCACCGCTACGCCGATCGCGGTCAAGGTCCATTCGCAGCTGCGGGTCACCAGCGTCACGGTGAAAACGGCGCCGGCGGGCTCGTCGTGCACCTCCTCTCCCGCATTGGGCACGGCGACGGCGATGGCCTTGTCCGGGCCGCCCGAAACCTCACCCACCCGCTGGACGGGGACGATCACCGCGCCAGCCACAGGCGCGACGTTCGCCGCGCAGTTCGACGCCCTCGACGAGCAGCAGCACGCGGCGTCGCTTTGCCTGAACGTGACCAGCCTCGCCGTTCCCACGGCGGCGCCGGCGAACATCACCGCCACGGCAGGGACGACGGCCCTCGGCAGCGGCACCGGATGCAACGGCAAGCCCTGCATGTGGGCGCCCCTCAATGGGCCGCCCATCACGCTCAGCGCAACGGTCGCCGGCGCAGCGGCGAGCAACATCACGCGGATTGAATTCCGCAACGCCAACACCGCGCCGGGATCGCCGGGCAATTCGATCCTCTGTCCATCCCAGGCAGCGATCGCCGCTCCCCCTGCCTCAACTTCGCCTTGCTCGCAGCCGGTGAACGGCAGCGGCACGGCGCCTCTCACGCTGCCTGCTGCCGAAGTGGGCAAGGGCGACATCACCATCTACGCCTGCCCCGTCGACGCCGCCGGACAATACCCGGCCGCCTGCACGCAGATGCCCTACCTCAGCGTCTGCGGAACGGGCACCACGGCTTGTACTTTCAATTTCACCATCGGCCGGGTCGCTCTGGCCGCCGGCGGCTCGCAGCCGGTGATCGGCAGGAACATCAACAATCCGAGCACCAACACCATCTATTACACGGCGAATGATACTGGCCCGCAGCCAGCGGTATTCGCGCAGGACTCGGCGCAGCTCTCGCCGACGACCATCGATCAGCCGGGAACGCGGGTCGGCACGACCCAGTACTTCCTCGATTCGCTGGTCGCAACGGCCGAGGGCACGGGCGCCTACGCCGTGCGCTGCACGAGCTGTACGCCTGCCGCAAACGGCATCGATCGGATCGACTGCCCGAGCACGAGCACCACCGGCTGCTTGAAGAACTTCATCGCGTCGCCGGGCGGGAACTTCCGGCAAATCCACACCGCGACGCCAGTGGCCATGCTCATCAGTGACTCCGCTCCTCCAACCGGCTTCGGCGGCAACGCCTTCTATGCGCCGGCGCTGCCGACGCAGGGCACGACGACCGCCGTCCCGATGTTCACCCTGCAGCAGATCACCGTCAATGGCGCGGCGCCGAGCAACCATTTCGGCACCATGGCTTCCGGGGCGATCGCAGCCTGGTTCTCGAGCGGTGGCCTGTTCTCCGTGCAGCTCTTCCACCCGACGCTTTCGCCGACGACTCCGAGCGCGCTGTTGACCCCGGCGTCAGGGCTCACCGCATTCGACCTCGTCGTCTTCCCTACGGGAGAGATCGTCTTCCAGTACGTGTCGGGCGGAACCACCCGTTTCCTCGGCGCCGCCTATTACGACGGCACTTCGGCCGCGCCAAAGACGCTGACACCCTTCCCGATCGGCCCCGCCGCATCCACCGTGCTGGGCAAGAACTTCGTCCGCGCCGGAACCGGCATCATCCTCGGTGAGATCCCCACGGTCGCCGATGCCACGAAGTTTCAGGCCATCGAGCTCAACCTGACCTCGGCGACACCTTTCAAGCTTCCGCTGCCCACTACGGCTCCGACGGGACCCTTCCACGAGAGCGGCGTCTTCAGCCGGCTGGGCCAAGCCTCGAGCTTCTCCGTCAGCGATGACAAGACCAAGGCGATCTACGTCACCGACGATCCCAATCCGACTGCGGGAGCCCCCAATCCGAAGTGGAACCTCTACCTGATCGATCTCGCGACAGGCGTGCCGTCATCGGTCTACGCATCCGACCGGATGCTCCTCGGCGGAGGCGCCCACCTGCCGCGGTTCGTGCACAGCGCGCCCGTCTACGTCGGCGCGGCGCCCGCGGGGACACATCAGGCGTTGGTATTGGAAGAGGAGTTGCCGCCGCCTCCGGGCACGGTCGCCTCCGGCATACGGCACGCGCGCATCTCTTTTGCGACTTTCTCAGGCTCCGGTCCGCCAGCGGTCAGCACCATCGATCGGCTGATGACTTATTCCAGCTTCACCTACTCTGCATTCACGACGGAGGTAGATTCAGCTGCTGCAGGGGCGATCTTCTTCCTCTCCGATAACGATCTCGGCGGCGCCGATCTCTACACGGTCCCGCTCACGCCGCCTGCCGGCGCGCTGACCACTGCCACCAGGGTTCTGGACCGCGTCTTCGGCTTCAAGATGCGCGAGGAGAAAGGCCGGCTCCTGGTGGCCCGCGCGGATGGCACGGTGTACGGCGCGCAGCCCGGCAGCAGCGCCGCGGGAGCACTGGCGGCCATCACTTCGGGCGGTCCGACGGGCGACCCGGATTACACTGGTTTCTACCCCTCATCTTCCTACGGCTTCACCCCGGACGGCGACCATGCCTATGTCGTGCGGGACCAGACCTTCAGCCTGGTGTATGTCCTCATGTACGCAGGAGTGCTGTCGACTTTCGACCTCAATACCGGCGCGCGCGTCAACTGGGGCCGCGCTACCTTCGGCCTGACCCCGAACGCAGGATTCCTCGCCAACGGTAGCGTCGCAGAGATCGTCAACACCTATTCCAGCGAGGACTACTGGGCCCGCCTCGAGGTCGCGCAAGCGACAAATGGGCCGGCTCACGCCGATACCGGCCTCTACTTCAGCTACGCATCTTGGAACTACCTCTTCGTTTTCACGCCGAGCCTCGACGGCACGGAGGCGCTCGTCTCGTATAATGCCGCCGCCGTGAATGCTTTCGCCGCGAACGGCAACTTCCTCTCGCTGCCGGGCGCCAGCGAGAGCCTTTCGCAGCCTGCGACCACCTCGCCTTTCGGCGGGCCTTACCGGCCGGAGTTCAGCCAGGTGAACGGGAGCTTCTTCAGCGGCGCCTCTTCCTCCGTCTTCAAGGTCTGGGGAACCGCATCGCGCTGCGGAGGGACGCCGCCTGCGCCGTTCGTCACCGTCAGCCGCGGCATCGCGGCGCGCTCGACGCCGCAGACGCGGCAGACGCCGGACTACAAGGAGCTCCTCTACAGCTTCAACGACAGCAGCAATGCAGACACGACCGGCAGCTACGCCATCTGGCTGCCGCTCGCCGGCTGCAAGGCGCCCGACCCGCTCTTGCCCTGAGCTCACGAGCGCTTCGACAATCTCGAGCGGATGAACAAGGCGAGCCCGACCAGCAGCAGCGCTGCGGCGGCTGCCGGATAGCCCCAGGCGATCGCGAGCGCTTCCTGGCCGGCCGGCACATATCCGGCGCGGCGCTTCGCCGCCGCAGCGTGGTAGGCGATCAATTCCGGCACCGGATCGTGGCGCGCATCGCCGGGAGTTTGATTGTTCCAGAGGCGCAGCGCGGCAACGGCCCGGCCCAGGCCACGCTCCTCCAATTCGGTGAATCGATTCATTGCGTCCACTTTCGAAGCATCGACATATCGCTCGGGATCGTCCTTGTTGCTCTCGTATTCGTGCCCGCGAACGCCGTCCCGCAGCGCCTTTGCGCTGAAGGTCCAGGCGAGCCGGTAGACTTGCGGCGCCTCCTGACTGGAGATGTCGATGATCTCTTTCGTCAAGAGCAGCGCGCTCGGCTTCGGCTGCAGCAGCGGATCGGACTGCGGAGCTCCCTGATGGCGCCTGGCGAAGAGATCTTCCGACAGCAGATGGTGATTGGCGATCAGCCGCAATCCGATCTGCTTCAACGAACGGCGCTCGCCGAGCAGTCCACCCAGCGTCTGCAGATCGCGCAACTTCGACTGCAGATAGGCGCTCTCGAAGAACTCATAGATGCCGACCTGCACGGTATGGATTTGATTGCAGACGTCCTCGAGATGATGGAACGCCGCGCCCGCGAAAGTGGCCGCGAGCCAGTCCGATCCATTCTCGGCAGCGAGCGCCGACAGATCGGTATAGAGCTGCACGAACTCCGGTCCATAGGCATGCGCCGTCGGCGGAACGGCAAAGCGGCGCGGGTCTTTCTTCAAGACCTCGGGGTCGTCGCTCAAAGGTCCGTCGATGATCCCGTAATGCGCATGCCCCTGGCTGGTCGGACCCGAGAGCCCGCCGAAATCGAGCGTCGCCGGATCGTACGGCATGGGCGAGCCGTCGCTCGCCTGGACGACCTGGTGCGTGCGCGGGTCGCGAAGGTATCGATTGCGGTTGCGCCAGTCGTCGTCGGGCCAGCGGCTGGCGAGCGCGAGCAGCTCGCCGCGCTGCATGGCCTGGTCGTCGTACTGGTCGATGCCGTGCACTCGCGCGGCCGGATCGAGCATGAGGAATTCCTTGAAGGCCCAGGCATCGAAGGATTCCACCGTCGGGTAGCGCCGCGCGAAGTCGGGCGTCTTCATCCCATTGCGCCAGAAGAGCGCGCGGAAGGCGTCGAGATCCTGCTGCGTCGCCGGCTCCAGCATCCGCGCGTCGGGCAGCGCCGTCCGGGTGATGAGAACGTGAATGGCCTCGTTGTAGGCGAAGGCGGGCGGAGCGAGCAGCAACAGCAAGAGCATCTTGCGCACTCCGGGAGACTACCTTAGCGAGTCGATCAGCGCGCGCAGCCGCGGCAGCCCCTCGACGCTGCGCGCGCCGTACCACATCAAGTCGCGGCCATCGCAGAGGATCACCTTCGCGGAGGGCAGCGCCGCGCGAAAGACTTCGGCGTCGCTCTCGCTGAACGGATGCGGCTCGTCGGGCAGCAGCAACACCTGGGGTCCGCGCTCGACGACCTCGGCAAGGGAGATGCGCGGATAGCGCGTGTCGCGGTCGCCAGCCGGCGAGGGCACTGCCCGCCCCTGATCGGCCGTCAAGGGATAGCGCCGATCGCGATCGGCAAAGACGTTCTCGCCTCCGGCCAGCCGCAGCATGTCGCTGATGAACGTCGCCGCATTCACCGTCATCAGCGGGTTCATCCAGATGGGCACGAAGGCGCGCAGAGGCGGCTGCCCGGGCAGGCCCAGCGCGCGATAGCCGCGTCGAAGAAGCTCGCGCGCGTCGATCTCCAAGATGCGCGCCAGCCGCGCCAGATGGGCCAGGCCATCCGCCACCGTGCGCGGAAAAGAGACGAAGAGCGGCAGCCCGCGCCCAGCCAGCTCCTCCAGATGGACGCGCGAGTTCTCCTCCTGATTGGCGAGGATCAGGTCCGGCTCGAGGCGCGCCACGGCATCGACGTCGACGTCCTTGGTGCCGCCGACCAGAGGCGCGTCGCCGTCGCAATACCGGGTGCGGCCGATCACCGAAAGGCCCAGCGCCGCGACGTTCAAGGTGTCGCTCGGCACCAGCGAGACGATGCGCCTCGGAGCGCGCAGGAAGACCAGCTCTCGCTGTCGATCGTCGAATACGCGCAACGCCATCGCGCTATACATCGCCCCATGCGCGCGATCGTCGTCAAGGACCAGCAGATGGAGTTGGCCGAAATCCCCGAGCCGGAGCTGCGCGAGGGCGACCTGCTCGTGAAGGTGCGCGCGGCGGGAGTGAATCGCGCCGATCTCCTGCAGCGCATGGGACGCTATCCGGTGCCGCCCGGAGAGTCGGAGACGATCGGAATGGAGATCGCCGGCGAGGTGCTGAAGCCCGACTCGCGCCGCGGAGAGAAGGTGATGGCGCTGATCGGCGGAGGCGGTTACGCCGAGCGCGCGCGCGTGCCAGCGGCGCAGGCGATGCCCGTTCCGCCCGGCCTTTCTTTCGCGGAGGCGGCGGCCATTCCCGAGGCATTCCTCACCTCCTGGCTCAATCTGATGATGCTCGGCCGGCTGCAGGCAGGCGAAGTCCTCGTCGTCCATGCCGCGGCGAGTGGCGTGGGAACCGCGGCGCTCCAGCTTTCCCGCGGCATCGCCGGCGTCATCCTCGCCACCAGCTCTCCGGAGAAGCACGCCGCCTGCCGGAAGCTGGGCGCGACGCACGTGCTCGCACGCAACGACGTTCCAACGAAGCTGGGCGACGCGGTTCAAGCGGCGGCCGGCCGCGGCGCCGACCTCATCTTCGACATGGTGGGCGGCGCCTACCTCGAGGCGAACGTCGCGGCGCTCGCGCTGCAGGGGCGACTCTCTTGCATCTCGACGATGTCGGGCGCCAAGGCGACCCTCGACATGAACGCCCTGCTCCACCGCCGCCTCACCATCATGGGTTCCACCCTGCGCAGCCGCAGCCCCGCGCAGAAGGCGAAGCTGGTGCGCGACTTCACCGAGAAGGCGCTCCCGCGGTTCGCTCGCGGCGAGCTGCGGCCCGTGCTGGCGCGCACCTATCCGCTGGCCGAAGCGCAGCGCGCCCACGAGGCGCTCGCGGCCAACGAAGTCGTGGGCAAGATCGTACTCGAGCCATGAGCGATCACTGCGCGACGCGGACCTGATTGTCGCCCGCTGCCTTCGCCTCCTGCAGCGAAGTGCCGGCGCGCTGCAAGAGGGAGTAGAGCGAATCGGTCTCGAGGAATGGCGCGATGCCGATGCTCACGGTGCAGTTCACGTCGATGTTCTGCCCGCGCAGCGGCGGCAGCCCGAACCGCCGGCGGCCGATGCTCTCGCGGATGCGGTCGGCGACGATGACCGCCTCGGCGGCGCCGGCCTCGATCAGGGTCAGGGCAAACTGCTCGCCGGCGCGGCGGGCGACGACGTCCGTCATGCGCACCGACGCGGTCAATACCGAGGCGAGATGCGCGAGCACCGCATCGGCCGCGGCCGGTCCATAGCCCTGGGCAATGCGGTCGAAGCCGTCGATCTCGACCAGGCAGACGCAGAAACCTTCCTGGTAGCGGCGCGCGCGGCCCATCTCCTGATCGAGCCGCAGGTCGAAGTACTCGCGGTTGTAGGTGCGCGTCAGCCCATCGCGGATGGGCATCTCGCGCACCTCGAGAAGGCGCTGCAGGTGCCAGCGGACGGAGGTGAGCAGATCGCGCGCCTCGAAGGGGCGCGCCACCAGATCGGAGGCGCCCGACCGCAGCGCGCGGGCGCGCAACTGCGCATCGGCGCGCGCCGCAACGAGGATGGGCGTCATCTGCAGCAAAGGATGCGCGCGCAGCTTGCGGCACAGCTCGAGCGAGTCCATCACGATCAGGTCGGGCATCTGCAACGCGATGCTGTCGAGCGCCCGGTCGGGCTCGCAGGAGGCGAAGGCGAATCCGGCCGCGCTGAGCATTTCGCTCGCCAGCCTGGTGTTGACCGGATCGGAATCGATCACCAGCAGGTTCGCGGAGGGCGGAGCGTCGCCGCGCGGCCGGCCGGGATCCTCGCCGGACCGCGCACGACCTTCGAGCACCGCGGCCGCTCCGGCCAGGCCTTCGCCCAGAGCGAGCACCGCCTTCTCGGGCGAGTCGCCTTCGATGAGCGCCTCGGCCGCGCGCTGGCAAGCCGCCCCCAGCCGCGCGAGAAGCGCGAGGTCGACCGCTTCGGCAGTGTCCGCCACCCGGCGAAAGAAGTCTCGCAACTCCTGCGCGGCTTGCGCATCATCCGGGTTCTCGCGCAGCTTCTCGTGCGCCTTTTGCGCGCGGGCATGACCGCTGCCCAGCTCCCGGAGGAAGATGAGCTTGAGCTCGAAGTCGTCGTCGGGCGATGGATCGACCGACACGGTTTTCAGGTATAGCCCATTTCCGCCATGATCGAAGTCGAACACTTGCGCAAGTGGTACCGCGTGCACAGACGGCCGCCGGGGCTCGCCGCCGCGCTGCGCTCGCTCTTCCACCGGCCTTACGAGACCGTCAAGGCCGTCGACGACATCAGCTTCTCCATCGCCGCGGGCGAGCGGGTCGGCTTCCTCGGCCCCAACGGCGCGGGCAAGACGACCACCCTGAAAGTCCTCTCCGGGCTGCTCCATCCCACCGAGGGCCGGGTGCTGGTGGCGGGGAGCACGCCGCAGGATCGCGCCCGATCGTTCCTGCAGCAGATCACGCTGGTGATGGGCCAGAAGCAGCAGCTCCTCTGGGACCTGCCGCCCTCCGAGACGTTCCTGCTCAACCGCGCCATCTACGACATCCCCAAGAAGGAGTACGAGGCGACGCTGGCAGAGCTGACCGCCCTGCTCGAGCTCGCGCCCCTTCTCGGCAAGCCGACGCGCCAGCTCTCGCTCGGCGAGCGGATGAAATGCGAGCTGGCGGTGGCGCTTTTGCACCGGCCCAAGGTGCTCTTTCTCGACGAGCCGACCATCGGCCTCGACGTCTCCATGCAGGCCACCGTCCGCGGCTTCGTGCGCGAATACAACCAGCGCTTCGGCGCGACGGTGCTCTTGACCTCGCACTACATGGAGGACGTGGCGGCGCTCTGCCCGCGCGTGATGGTGATCGACAAAGGCAAGCTCATCTACGACGGCAGCCTGCACGAGTTGGTCCGGCGGGTGCGGCCCGACAAGCGGATGATCGTGCGGCTGACCAGGCCGGTGGAGCGGCGGGATCTCGAGTCGCTCGGCGCGGTCGTCGAGCATCGCGATGCCGAGGCGGTGGTGCAGGTGACGCAGGACGCGCTGCAGGGCGCGGTGGCGCGGGCTCTCTCGACGTTGCCGCTGCACGATCTCACGGTGGAGGATCCGCCGCTCGAGGAAGTGATGCGCGATCTCTTCGCGCAGGGGCGCGCGGCATGAGACACGCGCTCAAGGCCTTTCCCCAGCTCTTGCGCACCGGCTTCGCCGAAGCCGTCGCCTACCGAGCCGAATTTCTCATCTGGATGTTCTCCACCAACATGCCGCTGGTCATGCTCGCGCTCTGGGCGGCGGTGGCGCGCAGCGGTCCGGTCGGCTCGTACACGCAGAAAGGCTTCGCCGCCTATTACCTGGCCGCGCTGCTCGTCCGCCTCCTCACCGGCTCGTGGGTGGTGTGGGAGATGACCATGGAGATCCGCCAGGGCACGCTCGCGCTGCGCCTCTTGCGGCCCATCCATCCCTTGCTCGCCTACAGCGCCGAGAACCTCGCCGCGGTCCCCATGCGCGGCATCGTCGCCATTCCGCTGATCGTCATCTTCCTCTGGAACGTGCGCGATCAGCTGGGCGGCGATCCGATCCTCTGGACGATCCTTGCGCCGGCTCTCCTCGGGAGCTGGCTGCTCACCTTCCTGGTGATGTCGATCATCGGCACGCTCGGCCTCTGGTTCGAGAGCGCGAGCAGCCTCTTCGAAGCGTGGCTGGGAATTTCCGCCATCCTCTCCGGATATCTCATCCCTCTCGATCTCTTTCCTGCGGCGGTGCGGGAGGTCGCGCTGGTGTTGCCCTTCCGCTTCCTCCTCTCCTTTCCCGTCGAGCTGGTCCTCGGCCGCGTCGATCGATGGCACGCCCTCGCGCTCCTCGTTGCGCAGTGGGGCTACGTCGCGGCGGCGCTCCTCGCCACGCGGCTGGTCTGGCGCTCCGGCCTGCGCCGCTACGCGGCTTACGGCGGATGAGGACCGTCAACGTCATCCGCGCGCAGCTGCGCGCTTCGCTTTCGCTGGCGGTGCAGTACCGCCTCGACTTCGTGGTGGAAGGATTGCTCGCCATTCTCTGGATGGCGGTCACCCTCGTGCCGCTCCTGGTCGTCTTCCAGGCTCGCCAGCAGATCGTGGGCTGGACTTTTCCCGAGATGCTGCTCGTCCTCGGCTGGTTCGTGGGCCTCAAGGGGCTGCTGGAAGGTGCGGTCAGCCCCTCGCTGATGAACGTCATCGAGCACGTCCGCAAAGGCACGCTCGACTTCGTGCTGCTCAAGCCGGTCGATGCGCAGTTGCTCGTCTCGCTGGCGAAGATCGAGCCCTGGCGCTCGATCGATCTGTTCGGAGCGGCCGCCATCTTCCTCTACGCCTTCCGGCAGCTCGGCCGCTGGCCGTCGTCGACGGACCTTCTTCTCGCCGCGGCCATGCTCGGGACGGCGGTGGTGGTGATGTACTCCATCGCCATCCTGGTGGTGTCGATCGCCTTCTTTGCCGTGCGGGTCGACAACCTGCTCTATCTTTTCCAGTCCATTTTCGACGTGGCGCGCTGGCCCTCCAGCATCTTCCGCGGCACCCTCGCCATCGTCTTCACCTATGTCCTGCCGCTGGCCTTGATGACCACCTATCCGGCGCTGGCGCTTCTGGGGAAGCTGACGCTCCCGACCACCGTGGGCGCGCTCGTCGGCACCGCGCTATTCGCCGCCTTTGCCCGCGCCATCTGGCGCGTCTCGATCGCCAGGTACACCTCCGCCTCTTCGTGAGAGAAGCTCTCCCCATCGACGCGGCGCTGCCGGAAGTGCTGGCTGCGCTGAAGCGCGACGCCGCGGTGGTGCTGGAAGCGCCGCCCGGCGCGGGCAAGACCACGCGCGTGCCGCCGGCGCTGCTCGAGATCGTGCAGGGCGAAGTGGTCGTGCTCGAGCCGCGCCGCATCGCTGCGCGGGCAGCGGCGCGCTGGGTCGCTTCCGAGCTGGGTGAGCGCGTCGGCGAGAGGGTCGGCTATCAAGTCCGCTTCGAGGAAGTGAGCTCGCCGCGCACGCGGCTGCGCTACTTGACCGAAGGGATTCTCGCCCGGCGGCTACTCTCCGATCCGGAGCTGCGCGGAGTGGGCGCGGTGGTGCTCGACGAATTCCACGAGCGGCATCTGCCGGGCGACCTCGCGCTCGCTCTCGTGCAGCGGCTCCTGCCGCGGGTGAAGCTGGTGGTGATGTCGGCGACTCTCGACGCAGCGCCCTTGGCGAAGCATCTCGGCTGCCGCGTGGTGCGCAGCGAAGGGAGGCGCTTCGCCGTCGAGATCGAGTACCAGGAGAAACCGGGCCGCCTCGGCGAACAGGTCGCTCTCGCCGTGCGCAAGCTGACCGTGCCCGGCAGCTCAGGCGACGTGCTCGTCTTCCTTCCCGGCGCGGCGGAGATCCGTCAGGCGGCTCAGGCCTGCGAAGAGATCGCCCGCCACCGCGAGCTGTTGCTCGTGCCTTTGCACGGCGATCTCCCGGCCGAGGAGCAGGACCGCGCGCTCTCGCCCGCCGATCGGCGGAAGGTCATCTTGAGCACCAACGTCGCCGAGACGAGCGTGACGGTGCCGGGAGTGACGGCGGTGATCGATTCCGGCCTGGCGCGCATCGCCGCGCACTCGCCTTGGTCGGGCCTCACTTCGCTGCAGGTGATGAAGGTGAGCCGCGCCTCGGCGGCGCAACGGGCGGGACGCGCCGGGCGCACCGGACCTGGCCGGGCGCTGCGGCTCTACAGCAAGCGCGATCACGACGCGCGCCCCGAGCATCATCCGCCCGAGATCGAGCGTCTCGATCTGGCCGGCACTGTGCTCGACCTCCGCGCGGCAGGCATCGACCCTGCGCAGCTTCCCTGGGTCGATGCGCCGCCGCCTTCGTCGCTCGGCACGGCGGAAGCGCTCTTGCGCAGGATCGGAGCGCTCGACGACAGCGGCCAGATCACGGAGCTGGGCCGCGATTGCGCGCGGTTTCCGCTCCACCCCAGGCTCTCGCGCCTTCTTCTCGAATCTGCCCGGCGCGGAGCGGCCGCCGATGGCTGCACCATCGCCGCTCTCTTGAGCGAGAACGAAGCGCGCGCGGCCGACGTGCTCGAGCTGCTCGATCAGCCGCGCAGCCGCCGCGCCGAGCAAGCGCGGTCGCAGCTCTTGCGCTCCCTCGGCAGGAGCGATGCAGGCAAGGATCCCGATGCGCTGCGCATCTCGACGCTGTCGGCATTCCCCGATCGGATCGCGCGGCGGCGCGGCGACGAAGTCCTGCTCTCCTCTGGAGGATCGGCGCAGATCGCCCGTGAGGGACCGCGATCGGAATGGCTGGTCGCGGTCGATGCGGAGGAGCGCAGGGAGCACGGCCGCTCGCGCGTCCTGGTGCGGCTCGCCTGCGCCATCGATCCGGAGTGGCTGCTGGAGGCAGCGCGAGAAGAGACGCAGCTGGTCTGGGCGCACGACCGCGTCGAGGCTGTCCACCGGCTGCTCTACGACAAGCTGGTCCTGGAAGAGACGCGCACGCCGGCGCAAGATGCCGCGCTCCTCTTCCAGCACGCCTCCTTCGACCGCACGCGCATCGAGGAGCTGCGCGCTCGCGCCGCGGCGGTCGCGCAGCACTGTCCGGAGAGCGGTGTGCGCGCGCTCTCCGACGAGGACGTCGAGCGCGCCCTGCGCCGCGCGTGTGAAGGGCGCGGCTCGCTGGTCGAGCTGCAGGATCTCGATCTGGCGGGGCTGCTCTTCCAGCCTGCCCAGCGTGCGGCGCTCGATCGGCTCGCGCCCGAACAGGTCTCGCTCCCTTCCGGCCGCAAGCTGCACGTGGAGTACGCCGCGAGCCAGCCGCCCGCGGTGCGCTCGCGGCTGCAGGATTTCTTCGGCCTCGCCCGCGGCCCGGCCATCTGCGAGGGGCGGCTTCCTCTGGTACTGCATCTGTTGGCGCCCAACGGCCGCGCCCAGCAGGTCACGCAAGACCTGGCAGGATTCTGGCAGCGCCACTATCCATCGGTCCGCCGAGAATTGATGCGCAAGTATCCGCGCCACGCCTGGCCGGAGGACGGCGCCACCGCCTCGCCTCGCGCGCGATCTCGATAGAACCCTACATCTCGCACCCTGTTGCCAAGCGCCGCGCGCCGGTGCATCACCTGTCCCGCTTCGCAGCGTCGTCTCCGCCGGAGGCAACATGCGATCTTCCCGCCTGTGGATTGCCGCCGCAGTACTCGCCGCCTGTCACGAGCGCCCTGCGTTGGAACAGGACGAGGGCGAGCTCACCACCGGGTCCTGCGGAGTCGAGCGCTGGGCGGTGAAGACCGGCAGCGACTCGAGCGTGGGCCAGGTCAACATGACCGCGCAGGACACCACCATCGCCGCGCTGCGCGCCATTCCGGCGCCCTCGACGCTCTCTTCCAGCAGCCCGCGCTTCACCTACGCCGGCTCGCCGGAGATCCAGCTCTACCGCCTGAGCAACGTGACGCTCACCCTCTACAAGATGGAGAACGACAGCGATTACCACGTCGTCCTGCAAGACTCGGCCGGCAATACGATGATCACCGAGATCCCCTATCCAGGCTGCGTCGCTTCGGCTAGCGCCTGGACCTCGCAGATCAACGGCGCGCGCAGCGCCTTCGACGCCAAGTATGCGGTGACGACGTCCTTCCAGACCGCGAACGACACGGTCACCGTCACGGGCGTGGGCTTCTTCGATCTGCTCCACGGCCAGACCGGCGTGGCGCCCAACGGCATCGAGCTGCACTCGGTGTTGGGCATCTGCTGGGGCGTGAATTGCTCGGGCTCGCCCCCGCCTCCCCCGCCGCCGGGCGCCCTCACCAACGGCGGCTTCGAGTCAGGGCTGACCGGCTGGACTTCCGCCGGCTCGACCTCGGTCAGCGCGATCGCGCATGGCGGGTCGCAGTCGGCGATGGTCGGCAGCACCAGCCCGAGCACCGACAGCTCGCTCTCGCAGACCTTCACGCTGCCGGCGAACGCGACGGGGATCTCCTTCTGGTACCAGGTGCACTGCCCCGACACGATCACCTACGACTGGGCCAGCGCGACCCTGAAGGACAACACCAGCGGCACGAGCACCACCGTGCTGGCCAACACCTGCAGCAACACCGGCGCCTGGCAACAGGCCTCGGCAGCGGCGACCGGAGGGCACAGCGTCACGCTCACGCTCGCCAACCACGACGACAACTACTCCGGCGATCCGACCTATACGCTCTACGACGACGTCGCCGTCACCACCAGCGGCGGTGGCGACACGACGCCGCCGACCACGAGCGTGACCGCGCCCGCCCCATCCTCGACGGTCTCCGGCACGGTCACGGTGACAGCGACCGCGACGGACAACGTGGGCGTCACCAGGATCGAGCTGTACGCTGACGGCGCGCTGATCGGCAGCGGCACGAGCTCGCCGACGAGCGCGGCCTGGGACACGACCGCCGTGGCCAACGGCTCGCAC
The DNA here is from genome assembly GCA_005879315.1 of Deltaproteobacteria bacterium. GTDB lineage: Bacteria > Myxococcota > Myxococcia > Myxococcales > 40CM-4-68-19 > 40CM-4-68-19. Next base: position 23,051 of record VBLC01000078.1, read on the forward strand.
TCGCTCACCTCCAAGGCTTACGACGCCGCCGGCAACGTCGGCACCTCGAGCGCGGTGACGGTCACCGTCAACAACGGCGCGGTCGCGAACCCGATCGTCAACCCCGGCTTCGAGACCGGCACGCTCGCGGGATGGACGGCGACGGGCACCGCGCGGGCCGCGACCTATCCGCATTCCGGCTCCTACGCCGCCGCCCTCGGCGCGACCACTCCGACGACCGACAGCTCGATCACTCAGACCTTCACCATGCCCGCCGGAGCCAGCACCATCTCCTTCTGGTACAAGGTCGGCTGCCCCGACACCGTCACTTACGACTGGGCGACGGCGACTCTCAAGGACAACACCACCGGCACCGTCGTCACCCTCCTGCCCAGGACCTGCACCAACACCGGCGCATGGCAGCAGGCGAGCGCATCGACGACTTCGATGCGCGGCCACAGCGTGACGTTGACGCTCTCGAATCACGACGACAACTACACGGGCGATGCGACCTGGACCGATTACGACGACGTCAGCGTGCAGTGATCAGTGGATTCGGGGACGGACGGGCAGCGAGCGGATGAGCTTGGCTTCGATGCGCGCCAGCTCGGCGAGGCGGGAATCGCACGACTGCGGCGCGGTCTTGCGCGCGAGCTCGAGGAACAGCTCGCCATGGCCTTTCTCCGCCTGGGCGAGGCGCGCATAGAAGTCGCGGAGCGCCGGATCGCGCAGGCGAGCGGCGAGCAGCGATAGTCGCTCCTCGCTGCGCGCCTCGATCAGCGCCGAGACCAGCAGTCGGTCGAGCAGCCGCTCCCGAGCGGGCTGACGCACCTGCGACTGCAATGCCTGCGCATAGGGATCGCCGCCGTCGGCGCCGAGACAAAGGCCGCGCTTTTCCAGAAGCGCGAGTACCTGGAAAAGATGTCCGGCTTCCTCTCGCGCCAGCCGGGCCATCGCTCGGGCCAGCCCGGGCTCGCCCGGAAAAGCGGACAAGAGCGACAACGCCTGCGCCGCCGCCTTCTTTTCGCAGTGCGCGTGATCGACCAGGACCTGATCGAAATGCTCGACCGCCTGTTCGACCCACTCGGCGGAGGTATCACAAAGAAGCTTCACGGCCACCGGCGCGTAGCATGGCGCTGCGGCCCGGGCAATACTCTCCGGCATGCGCATCGGCGTCATCTCCGACACTCACGGGCTCCTGCGCCCGCAGGTGCTGGAGATCTTTCGCGGCGTCGACCACATCCTTCACTGCGGCGACATCGGCGGCGAGCAGGTGCTCGGCGAGCTGAGCGCGCTGGCAAAGGTCACGGCCTGCGCCGGCAACGTCGACGGCTTCCGTTGCGGCAGCGCCGGCGAGAGCGCGCGCGTCACCCTCGATGGGCTCCGCTTCTTCCTCGTGCACATCCTCGATCGCCCGAGCCGGATGCGCCCCGAGGTGGCGGCGGAGTTGCGCCGCGAGCCGGCCGACGTGGTGCTCTTCGGCCACAGCCACTTGCCGCACGACGAGCGCATCGGCGGCGTCTGGTACTTCAATCCGGCGAGCGCCGGGCCGCGGCGCTTCGACTATCCGGTCTCCGTCGGGCTGTTCGAAAAGCGCCGCGGCAGATGGAGCGCGCGGCACGTTCCGCTGGATGCGCGCTCCGCGGCGGCGCTGCGCGCGCACCACAACCAGCTCAGTAATAGATGAGCGAGAGCTGAAGTCCGATGATCTGGACGTCGCTGCTCGATCCCGACGCGCTCACCGTCGCGCGGCGGTAGAAGAATTCCGGAGCGACGAAGAAGGACTGGTTGAGCTGGATCTCCATCCCCAGCCCGCCGGCGGCGGCCAGGCCCACGCCGGTCTGGCCGGGGACGCGGAAATCAGGCACCAGGCAGACGCCGATTCCGGCACGCGTGTAAGGCATCACCCGGCCGCGCGTGACCAGATGGTATTGCAGGAAGGCGGCGACCTGGATGGTTTTCTCCACCAGTCCGTTGATGGTGGCGCTGTCGAACGCGCCGGAGAGGAAGATCTGCAGCGGGGGCCCGAAGCTGTACCCGAGCTTGCCCTCGAGATCGTAGCCGAAACCGTTGTCGCCGCTGATGAAGAACTGAGCGCCTCCGCCGGCGGCGGCGTAGAGGCCTTCCATGGGATTGGCCTGCTCGTCGGCGGGCCGCGAGGGGAACTCACCCGCGAAAGCCGGCGCGGAGAAGAGAAGCGCAAGGGCGAGGTTCCGCATGCGCGCAGATTAGCGCAGGTCGACCAAACCAGGCAGCAGCTCACCGGCCTTGCCCAGGCGGCACTCGTCGAAAGCGTAGGCATTGTCGGGCCGCTCGAGGCCCAGGTAGATGCAGCGCGCCCGGCCGGTGTGGCGCAGGTGCGAGACGAATCCTGCCGCCGGATGGACCGCGCCGGAGCTGCCGACGCAGAGGAAGAGATCGCACTTGTCGAGCGCGGCGAAGATGCGCTCGAGGTGGAAGGGGATCTCGCCGAACCAGACGACGTGCGGTCGGAGCAGGCCGCCGCAGCGGCAGCGCGGCGGTTCCTCGAAGTACCCGGCGGCGTCGACGAAAGACGGCCTCTCGCAGCTGTGGCAGCGCGACCTGAGCAGCTCGCCGTGCATGTGCACCACCTCGGGCGAGCCGGCCCGCTCGTGCAGGTCGTCGACGTTCTGGGTGCAGAGGAACACTTCGCGCTCCTGCGCCAGCCGCGCGAGCGCCTGGTGCGCGGGGTTGGGCTTGACGGAAGGAAGTTGCCGGCGGCGCTCGGAGTAGAAACGCCAGACCATCCTGGGATCGCGCTCGAAGCCTTTCGCCGTGGCGACGTCCTCGATGCGGTGCTCGTACCAAAGGCCGATTGATGCTCCGCCCTGCGGCCTCCGCCCGTCGCCGGCGAAGCCGGCTCCTCCAGCGTCGCGGAAAGTGCGGACGCCGCTCTCGGCGCTGACGCCCGCGCCGGTGAGGACGAAGACGCGCTCTGTGCGCCCGATGCGCAGCGGCTCGAACTCCGCTCCCGGGCCAACCCTGGGAATGGGCACCATCGCGGCATTTTATCCATTGCGCGAGGGAACGGGGCAGGCACAATCACGCCATGGTTGTGCGCGCGCTGCGCCGCGAGCTGTCGCGAAGGCTCTACATCCGCGCGGGCGTTGCGCGAGCGGCGGCCGTACGGATGGCCTATCTCGCCTACTCGCGGGCGCTGTTGCGCTGGCACGATCCCTCGACGCCGGAAGCCGCGCAGTCGTTGCGGCGCAGGCTGGAGCAGCTCTTCGACGAAGACTGGCAGGACGCGCAGGCGGGCTATCACCAACTCGACGCTCTTCCTTTGTGGGAATACGCCCGCGCCGCGCCTCGCCTGTTGGCCGATCTGCCGCGCACGCGCGCGCGGATGGGACGCGGCGATTTCCGCGAGCTGCCGGAGGAGGCGGCGCCCGAGCGCTATCCGAGGTATTACGCGCGCAATTTTCATTATCAGAGCGAAGGATATCTCGGACATACCAGCGCGGCTCTCTATGACCTGCAGGTCGAGCTCCTCTTCGGCGGCACGGCCGACATCATGCGGCGGCGGCTGATCCCGCCGGTGGTCCGCTTCGTCCGCGCTTCGG
>VBLC01000079.1 GCA_005879315.1 Deltaproteobacteria bacterium
ATCCCTCGCTTTCCGCAAAGTCGTCTTGCCGCTCGCCTTCCCCGCCATCTTCGCCAGCCTGCGCATCGCGGTGGGCCTGGCCTGGGTCACCATCGTGGTCGCGGAATTGATCGACGCGCGCATGCCCAGCCTCGGCTACCTGCTCGCGCTCTCGGGCGCGTATCCGCGGGTGCCGACGATGCTCATCGCGCTCGCCACCGTCGGCGCGCTGGTCCTCGGCTGCTACGCGCTCGCGCTCGCCCTTCATGCGCGCGCCACGAGCTGGATGAGACGCGCGCCGTGACGGCGAACGCCGCGCCCGCTCCGCTGCTCGAGGGACTGGAGATCGGCTACGTCTATCCGGGCCAGAATCCCACCCGGGCGCTGGAAGGGCTCAGCCTCGAAGTGAAGGAGGGCGAGTTCCTCGCCGTGCTCGGCCCGGTCGGCTGTGGCAAGACGACGCTGCTGCGCATCTTCGCCGGATTTCTCCGTCCGACTTCGGGCGCGGTGCGCTGCGCAGGCGCGCCCATCGAAGGCCCCGGCTGGCAGCGCGGATACGTGCTGCAGGAGGAGGCAATCTTCCCCTGGATGACGGTGCGCGAGAACCTCGAGTTCGGCTTGCGCGCCAAGGGTCTCGAGCCGGCAGCTCGGCAGGCGGTGAGCGAGGAGCTGCTCCGGCTGATCGGGTTGTCCTCCTTCGCCGACTCTTACCCCAAGGATCTGTCGGCGGGCATGTCGAAGATGGTGGAAGTCGCGCGCGTGCTGGCCACCGACCCGGCCATCCTGCTGCTCGACGAGCCCTTCGGCGCGCTCGACGCGCAGACGCGCGCGCGCATGCAGGATGCGCTGGCGGATCTCTGGGAGAAGCGGCGCAAGACGGTGCTGTTCGTCACCCACGATGCGGAGGAGGCGCTCTATCTCGCCGACCGCATCGTCGTGCTCTCCCAGCGGCCGGGGCGGGTCAAGGCGCAGTTCGCCGTGGAGCTCGCCCGGCCGCGCTCGCTCGAGACGCGGTTCTCGCCGGCCTTCCTCGACCTCAAGCGCAAGATCTGGGAGGCGACTGCATGAGCTTGCGCTTCCTCATCGCGCCCAACTCTTTCAAGGGGAGCGCCGGCGCTGCCGCGGCGGCGCGGGCGATGGCGCGCGGCGTGCGCTCCGTCTTCGCCGACGCCGAGGTGATCGAGCTGCCCATCGCCGACGGGGGCGACGGCACGGTCGAGGCGCTGGTCGCGGCGCGCTCGGGCCGGATCGAGCAGCGCAGCGTGCGCGGGCCGCACGGCGAAGAAGTGCGCGCCTCTTTCGGGATCATCGGCGACACCGCCGTCATCGAGATGGCCGCCGCCTCGGGCCTGACGGTGACGAAGCTGCGCGATCCGCGCCGCGCCAGCTCCTATGGCACGGGCGAATTGATCCGCGCCGCGCTCGACGCCGGTCTGCGCCGTATCATCGTCGGCCTGGGCGGGAGTGCGACCAACGACGGCGGCGCGGGGATGGCGCGCGCGCTCGGCGTCCGCTTTCTCGACGCGCAGGGCCGCGAGCTGCCCGAAGGAGGCGCGGCGCTCGCGCAGCTCGCCCGCATCGACCTGGGCGGAATCGATCCGCGCCTCTCGCAGACGGAGATCCTCGTCGCCTGCGACGTGGACAACCCGCTCACCGGCCCGCGCGGCGCCACGGCGGTCTACGGGCCGCAGAAGGGCGCAACGCCCGAGACGGTGCGCGAGCTCGACGCGGCGCTGGCGCGCCATGCGCTCGTGGCGCGGCAGGCGACCGGCCGCGACGTGGCCGACGTCCCCGGCGCAGGCGCAGCGGGAGGGCTGGGCGCAGGACTTCTCTTCTTCACTCCCGCGCGGCTGCGGCCGGGTGTCGAGATCGTGCTCGAAGCGGTCCACTTCGAGGAGAACTTGAAAAGGGCGGACATCGTTTTCACCGGGGAGGGCCGCAGCGATTTCCAGAGCGCCATGGGCAAGGCGCCCGCCGGCGTGGCGCGGATGGCGAAAAAGAACGGCGTGCCCGTCGTCTGCCTTTCTGGCGGCCTGGGCAAAGGCGCCGAGGACCTGTTCGCCCAAGGAGTCGATGCCCTCGCGAGCATCGTTCCGGAGCCGATGCCGCTCGAGGAGTGCATGGCTCGCGCCGAGGAATTGATCGAGTCGTCGGCAGCGCGCGTCTGCCGCCTGCTTCGAGTCGGGGCGCTCCTACCCCAAATGCCGATCCGTTAGTCGTGCTCGAGCTCGTGCTTGACTTCGTGCTTGTCATCGAGCTCGTGCAGGTTCTCGTTTTGGTGCTCGGCGTCGGACTGGGTGAACTCAAGACCATCGCCGGCATTTCTCCTACGGTGGCGTCGGAATGCTCGAACAAAACTTTTCGCCGTCAGGAACCGTGACGTGCGGTGACGTAACACACTGCATTCCCGACGGACACCCAGAGACGCCACCGCATTTGATGATGCACTCTCCGTGCGTTTCATGCGTCGAAGCATTGTAAATCGAAGCGCATGTCATTCTCGGCAAGCACTCCGAGTCACTCGCACAATTCTTATGCTGAGACAGGACCTGCTTGTGATCGGGCGCCAGTGCCCCGGCTCCCTCGTTACGAGAGCTGCGACACCCCAACAGCATCATGCATTCAGCCACGAGAACGACGATGCTTAGCCACATTTGCTGGTCCGCGCCCAAATCTGCCGTACGTTAGCTCACGGCAGCATCGCCGCCTCGACGAACTTCAGCTTCTCCCCCATGACTCGCTGCTTTTTCCAGGGCATGCACCTGTACGACAGGTGTCAGCGATGTCCTGGCACCGCACCACTCCCCGCACGTGCACCAGCACCAGCTCGAATCCGGGCACCACTACGAGCACAAGCACGAGCACGTCTTTTGATCGAGGGGACGCTCCTACGTCAAGAGTGTCTCGGCAGGCAAGCCGCGCAGGCTGGCGTCGAGAATCTCGATGGGATGCGCCGCCGGAATCGACTTGCCGCGCTGCTGCAAAATCTTGCCGATCTGCATGGTGCAGCCCGGATTCGCGCTGGCGATCAGCTGCGCGCCGGTGGCGAGGACGTTGTCCGCCTTGCGCGCGCCGATCTCGTCGGCGCTCTCCGGCTGGATGAGATTGTAGATGCCGGCGCTGCCACAGCACTGCTCGCTATCGGCCACCTCGACCAGCACGGCGCCGGGGATGCCGGAGAGCAGGGCGCGCGGCTGCGCGCGGATGCGCTGCGCGTGTACCAGGTGACAGGGATCGTGCATCGCGATGCGCAGGTTCAAAGGATGGCGCCGCGCGCGCGGAGGGAGCGCCGCGAGATATTCGTTGATGTCGCGCACCTTCGCCGAGAAGGCCCGCGCGCGGTCGTCCTTCAAGAGCCGCCCGTAATCCTTGAGGTGCGACCCACAGCCCGCCGCATTGACGACGACGGCGTCGAGCTCGAGCTTCTCGAACCGCTCGACGAGGGCGCGGGCGAAGCGCAGCGACTCCTCCTCGCGCCCCGCGTGCATCGAGAGCGCGCCGCAGCAGCCCTGCTCTTCGGGGACGAGCACCTCGCAGCCCTCGGCGGAGAGCACCCGCACGGTGGCTTCGTTGACGCCCGGGAAGAAGACGCGCTGCACGCAGCCGGCGACCAGAGCGACGCGCGCGCGCCGCTCCCCTTGCGCGGGGGTCAAGGCTGGCAGCCGCGCGAAGACCTGGTGCGCGCTGAGCGGCGGCAAGAGCTCGTCGAACTGCGCCAGCCGCCTGGGCAACAGCTTGTAGAGGCCGAGCGCGCGCAAGAGCCAGCGCAGTCCCGTCTTCACATAGGCGAGAAGGACGACGACCAGAGCGCGAAGCCGCCCGGGATAGGGAAAGAGCGCGAAGATGAGCTCGCGGTGCAGCCGATCGAAGAGGCCGCGCGAATGGCGATGCTCGATCATCGCCCTCGTCTCCTCGATGAGGACGTCGTACTTCACGCCCGAAGGACAGGCGGTGACGCAGGCCATGCACCCCAGGCACTTGTCGAAATGGCCCACCACCGCGTCGGTGAGCTGGATCTTCTTCTCGCGTACGCCGCGCATCAGATCGATGCGGCCGCGCGGCGAGTCCATCTCCTCCGCCCAGCTCTGGTAGGTGGGGCAGTGCGGCAGGCAGAATCCGCAGTGCACGCAGTCGTCGATCAGATCCCGCTCGGGCGCCCTCACTCAGATGCCTCCCACGAAGCTGCCCGGGGCGAGCAGCCCTTCCGGATCGAGCCGCGCCTTGACGGCCTTCTGCAGGCGCAACGACTGGGGCGGCGGGCCCCAGCGATCGAGCGTCGATCCGGCCGGCGCGGCCTCCACGACGACCCTGAAGCTGCGCCGCGCGAATTCCAGCTCGGCAGCGATGGGCGCGGCGTCCATCGAGACGAAGCCGAGACCCAGCGTCGGATACCAGGCCGCGCGCGCGCCGGGCAGCCGGGAAAACAATTCGCTCTCGACCTGCGGCAGCGCGGTGGGCAGGGCGGAAATCTTGAGCCGCAGCTCGCCCCTCTCGCGCAGCGCCGCGTGATCGGCCCAGGGATCGCAGCGGTCGGCGGGGGCGACTGCGCGCAGCTTCGCTTCCTGCTGTTTGACGCCCGCCTCGAAGCCTTCGAAGAGAACGGCGACGTCCCAGCGGTCCGGACCGGTCCGGCTGGCGACCATCGCGGCGGGCTCGATCTGCGCCGCGCGAATCTTGTCGAGGAGCTGCGGCACCTGTTCGGAGGAGAGCGAGCGGACGATGAGCGACGCCTCGGCCTCGGGCAGCGGATGGACGCGGATGGTGGCGGCCGCGATCAGCCCCAGCGTCCCGAGCGAGCCGCAGACCAGCTTGGGCAGATCGAATCCGGCGACGTTCTTCACCACCTTGCCGCCGCTCCGAGCCAATTCTCCGCCGGAGCGGACGATGCTGACGCCGAGGATGAGATCGCGCACGGCGCCGTAGCGCATGCGGCGCGGACCGCTCGACGCAGCCGCGATGATGCCGCCCAAGGTCGCTTTCGCGGCGAAGGGCGGGTCCAGCGAGAGCCGCTGCCGCTCCTTGGCGAGCGCGTTCTGCAGCGCCGCGAGCGCAATGCCCGCTTCGAAGCTCACCACTTGGTCGGCGGGCTCGTACTCGACGATGCGCGCGAGGCCTGCGGTACGCAGCTGCGCGTCGGTCCTGGGCAGGGCGCCCAGCATGAGTTTCGTACCGCTGCCGAGGAAAGCGCAGGTCTTCTTCTCGCGCCCAAGCTGCGAGAGCTGGGCGCGCGCCTCCTCGATGGTTTGGGGCCGGAGCTCGATCACACCCGCTCCGCCTGCCCGCTCAGCTCCGCGGCGTGCGGCTTGTAGATGCCGGGCTTGTCCCCGCACAGCCGCGGCGTCGGAAAGACCTTGCCGGGATTGAGCACGTTGTCGGGATCGAAAGCGCAGCGGACCTGCGCCATCGCTTCCAGGTCCGGCTCGGAGAACATCTCCCCCAGGTAGGCCGACTTGTCCGACCCGACGCCGTGCTCGCCGGTGATCGAGCCTCCGTAGCGGATGCAGATGCGGAGGATGTCACCGGACATCTCCTCGGCCTTCTTCTCTTCGCCGGGGACACGGGCGTCGAAGAGCACGAGCGGATGGAGGTTGCCGTCGCCGGCGTGGAAGACATTGGCGACCCGCAGGCCGTACTTGGTTCCCAGATCGGAGATCTCCTTCAGGACGCGGGCGATCTCCTTGCGCGGAATGACGCCGTCCTGCACGAGGTAATTGCGGCTGATCCGGCCCACTGCGGCGAAGGCGCTCTTGCGGCCTTTCCACATCAGCTCGCGCTCGGCGGTGTCGCGCGGGACGCGGATCTCCATCGCGCCGCACTGGCGCGCCAGCTCGATCGCTCGCTGGGAGGTGTGCTCGCATTCCGCCAACGGACCGTCGACGTCCATCAAGAGCGCCGAGCCCACTTCGGGCCAGTCGACGCCGGTGGCGGCTTTGGCGGCGACGATGGCGAGCGTATCCATCATCTCGATGGCGGCGGGCACGATGCCCGAGGCGATGATGGCCGAGACCGCGTTGCCCGCCTCTTCGTTGGAAGGGAACGTCGCGAAGAAGGTGCGCGTGGCTTCGGGCTTGCGCAGGATGCGCAGCACCACTTCGGTCACGACCCCGAGCAGCCCCTCGCTGCCGACGACCACGCCGAGCAAGTCGTAACCTGGCTCATCGAGCGTAGGGCCGCCGATGGTGACGATCTCGCCGTCGGAGAGGACCATGCGAACGCCGAGGACATGATTGACGGTGAAGCCGTACTTGAGGCAGTGCGCGCCGCCGCTGTTCTCGGCGACGTTGCCGCCGATGGTGCAGACGCTCTGCGACGAGGGATCGGGCGCGTAGTACCAGCCATCGGCTGCGATGTGCTTGGAGACGTCGAGGTTGGTGACGCCCGGTTGCACGCGCACGAAGGCGTTGCGCAAATCGACCTCGAGGAACTTCTTCATCCGCGACAGGCCGATCAGCGCGCAGCCCGCGACCGGCATCGCGCCGCCCGACAAGCCCGTGCCGGCGCCGCGCGCCACGATCGGCAGGCCCGCGGCGCGGGCGATCTTCACCACCTGGGAGACTTCCTCGCTGGTGGCCGGCAGCAGCACGACGCCCGGCGTGACGCGATAGGTGGCGAGGCCGTCGGCTTCGTAGACCCGGAGATCCTCGGGCTCGCGGATGACGTTCTCTTCGCCCACTGCGGCGCAGAAGCGGGCGATCACCTCCGCCGGCAGCCGCTTCGACGGCGACTCGAAATGCGCCTGGGTCCCTCCCGGTTTCTGCTCGTCGAGGTCGTGCGGCGGGGGCGCGCGGCGGTCCTGCGACTCAGTCCGAGGAGGCATGGGATTCTCTCCCGCCTTGCTCGCGGCGGGAGGCGGAGTTTGCGCGAGGCGCCCGTCGAGAGCAAGGCCTTCAGGGCCTCTTCTCCGGGAGGCTGGAGCAGGCGGGCGGTCTCTCGAGGGAGCCGTCGCTTGACGCCGCTGCGCGAATCCACTTTCTTGCTCCCCCCCCATCTGAGCGAAACCGGGAGGGGTCTTGCGGAAGGAACTGCTCTTGATGGCCTTCTCTGCCGGAGCTTGCGTGACGGTGGCCGAACGGCGCATCGACGGCGACGTCGCCCCCTCGCCGGCGGTGCGGAGCGGCGAGCATCGGCCGGCGCCGGCGCAGACGGGTCCGAGCCAGGAAGTCCTGGCGCAGGTGGCGCGCGCCGGCGGCACCGTCTCGCTGGCTCAATTGATCGGTTTCGCTCTGCGCACCAGCCCCGCCACGCGAGCGACCTGGTCGGACGCGCGCGCCGCCGCTGCGATGGTGGGCTCGAAGCGCTCGGCCTTTTTTCCCCAAGTCGAGGTCGACGGGAACATCGGCTTCACCCACCAGACCTTCGGTCTGAGCGGCATCCAGTTCGAGTACAAGAGCTGGGGGCCGAGCGCGCAGCTCACCTGGCTCTTGCTCGATCTGGGCACGCGCTCTTCCGACGTCGACGAGGCGCAGGCGCTGCTCGCCGCGGCCAATCTTTCGCACGACACGCAGGTGGCCGATCTGATCCTCGGCGTCGAGCAGGCCTACACGCAGTATCAGGGCGCCAAGGCGCTGCTCGCGGCGCAGAAGACGAGCGTCGGCGAGGCGCAGACGAATTACCAGGCTGCGCAGGAACGGCGCCGCGCCGGCGTGGCCACGGCCGCGGACGTCCTGCAGGCCAAGACCGCGCTCTCGCAGGCGCAGCTGCAGCTGCAGCTGCTGGATGGGCAGGTGAATACTTTGCGCGGCGCCGTGGCGACGTCGGTGGGAGTCCCCGCCACCGTGAACATCGAGGTGGAAGACTTGCCGCAAGTCTCGCTCGAGACTCAGCTGGCGCGCATCGAGGAGCTGGTCGCGCAGGCGGAGCGCGATCGGCCGGAGCTGGCGCGCGCCCGGGCGCAGGCGGGCGCGGCGCAGAGCCATGCGGACTCGGTGCGCTGGCGGGGATGGCCGCAGCTGGTGCTCAATGCCAATGCGCAGCGGAACTACTTCATTACCCAGGGCGCGCCGCACGGCGACAACTACTCCGCCGCACTGGTCTTGCGCATTCCGCTCTTCACGGGATTCAAGGACAGCTTCGATGCGGTGCAGGCCGAGGAGCAGGCGAGGGCCGCGATGGCGCGCGCCGAGAGCGTGGAGCAACAGGTGATCCTGCAGGTCTGGAGCAGCTACCACGGCGTGCGCACCGCCGCGCAGCGAGTGCGGACGGCGCAGGATCTGCTGGCCAGCGCCTCGGAGTCGGAGCAGATGGCGGCGGGCAGGTACAAGGAAGGAGTGGGCAGCATCCTCGACGTGCTCACCGCGCAGTCGGCGCTGGCTTCTGCTCGGGCCCAGGAGGTGCAGGCGCGCGGGGACTGGCTGCTCTCCGTGGCCAGTCTGGCGCACGACACTGGTTCGCTCGGGCCCCCTGCGCAGAGTCCCGAGAAGAGCCCAAGATGAAATTGAGTCTCAGGATCGGATTGCCCTGATGAAATGGATTCTCATTCTCATCCTCATCCCGGCGGCGCTCGCGCCCGCCTGCTCGGGGTCGAGCAAGGGCGCGCAAGGCCCCGAGGCCGTTCCGGTCACCGTCGCCAAGGTGCAGAAAAAGACGGTGCCGCTCTCGGTGCGCGCCATCGGAAATGTCGAGCCGATCGTGTCGGTCACGGTGCGTTCGCAGGCCACGGGCGTGCTCGAGCGCGTCTATTTCGCCGAAGGCGAGGAGGTGAAGAAGGGCGACCCGCTCTTCGACATCGACCCGCGCCCCTTCCAGGCCTCGCTGGCGCAGACCGTGGCGCAGCTGGCGCGCGACCGGGCCAGCCTGCAGGACGCCGAGGCCACCGTCCGCCGCTACACCGTGCTGGTCAAGCGCGAGTACGTCACCCAGGCGCAATACGAGCAGGCCGAGGCGCAAGCAGCGGCGCTGCGCGCGGCAGTCGCGGCCGACGAAGCCGCCATCCGCAATGCGCGCGTCGGTCTCGGCTACACGCAGATCCGCGCTCCCCTCTCCGGCCGCACCGGCAGCCTGCTCATGCACCTGGGAAATCTGATCAAGGCCAACGACGACAAGCTGGTGGTGATCGATCAGATGCAGCCGATCTACGTCTCCTTCGCGGTGCCCGAACAGCTCTTGCCGCAGATCCGCGCGCGCGGCGGAGCGAGGCTCCCGGTGGAGGCGCTGCCGCCGCAGCAGGGGCCTTCCGGGGTGGAGCAACGCGCGAGCGGCGCGATGGCGGCCCAGCCCGCTTCCGGCGTCCTCACCTTCATCGACAACGCCGTCGATCCCACGACCGGAACGATCCGCCTCAAGGGAACCTTCGAGAACAAGGACGAGGCGCTCTGGCCCGGCCAGTACGTCGACGTCACGCTGACCCTGGGCGAGCGCGAGGACGCCATCGTCGCGCCCACCGAGGCGGTGCAGCGGGGCCAGAACGGCGACTACGTCTTCGTCGTCAAGCAGGACGGGACGGTGGAGTCGCGGCCGGTCACCGTCTCGCGCAGCGACGCCCGCGATGCGGTCATCGACAAGGGCCTCTCCGCCGGTGAGACGGTGGTCACCGACGGGCAGTTGCGCTTGCAGCAGGGGAGCAAGGTACAGATCAAAGGAGCAGCCGGATCATGAGCGACCTCTTCATCCGCCGGCCGGTCATGACCACGCTGGTCATGGTCGGTCTCTTCCTCTTCGGCGCGGTGGCCTACAACGCCCTGCCGGTCAGCGATCTCCCCAACGTCGATTTCCCCACCATCCAGGTGAGCGCGTCCTTGCCCGGGGCCAGCCCCGAGACGATGGCCTCGTCGGTGGCGACGCCGCTCGAGCGGCAGTTCACCACCATCGCCGGCCTCGATTCGATGACCTCGGCGAACGCGCAGGGAGCGACGCAGATCACCCTGCAGTTCAACCTCTCCCGCCAGCTCGACGCGGCCGCGCAGGACGTGCAGGCGGCCATCGCGGGGGCGGCGCGACAGCTGCCGCCCAATCTTCCCACGCCGCCCAGCTATCAGAAGGTCAATCCCGCCGATCAGCCCATCCTCTATCTCGCGCTCACCTCCGCCACCCTGCCTCTCTCCGAGCTCGACGAGTACGGCGAGACCATGCTCGCGCAGCGCATCTCCACCATCTCCGGCGTGGCGCAGGTGCTGGTCTACGGCTCGCAGAAATACGCGGTGCGCCTGCAGGTCGATCCCAAGGCGCTGGCCACGCGCGACATCGGCATCGATGAAGTCGCCAGCGCCGTGAGCGCGCAGAACGTCAACCTGCCCACCGGAACGCTCTATGGTCCGCACACCGCCTATACCGTGCAGGCGAACGGCCAGCTGACGCAGGCCAAGAGTTATCGAGGCCTGATCGTCGCTTATCGAAACGGCAATCCGGTCCGCCTCGACCAGCTGGGAAGGGTGGTGGACAGCGTCGAGAACGACAAGACCGCCGCCTGGTTCATCGATCAGCGCTCGGTCATTCTCGCCATCCAGCGGCAGCCGGGGACCAACACCGTGGCGGTGGCGGACGCGGTCAAGCGGCTCCTGCCGCAGGTGTCGCAGCAGCTTCCCGCTTCGGTCGCGCTGAAGATCCTCTACGACCGCAGCGAGTCGATCAAAGCCTCGGTCGCCGACGTCAAGTTCACCCTCGGTCTCACGCTCGCGCTGGTGGTGCTGGTGATCTTCCTCTTCCTCCGCAACGTCCGCGCCACCATCATCCCCAGCCTCGCCTTGCCGATGTCGCTGGTGGGGACCTTCATCGTCCTCTCCCAGCTGGGATATTCGCTCGACAACCTCTCCTTGATGGCGCTGACGCTCTCGGTCGGCTTCGTCGTCGACGACGCCATCGTCATGCTGGAGAACATCGTCCGCCACATCGAGCACGGCGAAGGCGTCCTCGAGGCCGCCTTCAAAGGCTCGCGCGAGATCGGCTTCACCATCCTCTCGATGACCATCTCGCTCGCCGCCGTCTTCATCCCCGTCCTCTTCATGGGCGGCATCATCGGCCGGCTCTTCCACGAGTTCGCCGTCGCCATCGGCGCCTCGATCCTCGTCTCCGGCTTCGTCTCGCTCTCGCTGACGCCGATGCTCTGCAGCCGCTTCCTCAAGCCGCACGCGGAGGCCCATCACGGCCGCGTCTACCAGATCTCCGAGCGCGCCTTCACCGGCATGCTCGACTTCTACGAGCGCGGGCTGAAGTGGTCGCTGCGCTACCGCGCGCTGGTGATGGTCTTCTCCGCGCTGGTGCTGGTGGCGATGGTTCCGCTCTTCATGATGGTGCCCAAGGGATTCCTGCCGAGCGAGGACATCGGCATGGCCATCGCCTTCACCGAAGCCCAGGAGGGCATCTCCTTCCAGTCGCTGGCGCGCCACCAGCAGCAGGTGGCGGAGATCGTCAAGCAGGACCCGAACGTGCAGGAGTTCATGTCCAGCGCCGGCTCGCGCGGCGCGACCGGCTCCAATCAGGGGATCATCTTCATGCATTTGAAGCCGCGCAGTCAGCGAAAGCTCTCCGCCGACGAGGTCATCCAGGAGCTGCGGCCCAAGCTGGCCCAGGTTCCGGGCATGCGCGTCTATCTGCAGAACCCGCCGCCCATCCGCATCGGCGGGCAGTTCACCAAGGCGCAGTATCAATTCACGCTGCAGGATCCCGACACGCGCGAGCTCTACAAAGTGGCCCCGATCCTCGAGCAGAAGATGCGGCAGCTCCCCGGACTGCAGGACGTGAACAGCGACCTGCAGCTGAAGAACCCGCAGATCGAGGTCAACATCGACCGCGACAAGGCCGCGGCGCTGGGAGTGTCGCCGCAGGCGATTGAAACGGCGCTCTATACTTCCTATGGGACGCGGCAGATCTCGACCATCTATGCGCCGACCAACGAGTATCAGGTCATCATGGAGCTGTTGCCGGAATATCAGGCCGACCCGGCGGCGCTCTCGCTCATCTACGTGCGCTCGCAGAACGGCAAGCTGGTGCCGCTCCCCTCGGTGGCGACGCTCAGCCAGGACCTTGGGCCGCTCTCCATCCAGCACGCCGGCCAGCTTCCCTCGGTGACGCTCTCCTTCAACCTGCGCCCCGGCACTTCCATCGGAGATGCCGTGTCGGCGGTGAACCGCCTCTCGCTGCAGACTCTGCCGGCGACGGTCCTCACCTCCTTCCAGGGCACCGCGCAGGCATTCCAGTCTTCGTTGCAAGGGCTGGGCATGCTGCTGCTTCTCGCGATTCTCGTCATCTACATGGTGCTCGGCATTCTCTATGAAAGCTTCATTCATCCCTTGACGATTCTTTCGGCGCTGCCTTTCGCTGGATTCGGCGCCTTGCTCACGCTCCTGGTCTTCAAGACCGAGCTGTCGATCTATGCCTTCGTCGGGATCATCATGCTGGTCGGTCTGGTGAAGAAGAACGGAATCATGATGATCGACTTCGCTCTCGATGCGCAGCGGGCCGACCCGCGCAAGAGTCCGGCCGACGCCATCTACGAGGCCTGCGTGGTGCGCTTCCGCCCGATCATGATGACCACCTTCGCGGCCTTGATGGGAACCCTGCCCATCGCGCTCGGCTTCGGAGCGGGGGCGGAGTCGCGGCGGCCGCTCGGCCTGGCCGTGGTCGGCGGGCTGCTCTTCTCGCAGATGCTGACGCTCTACGTGACGCCGGTCTTCTATACGTACATGGAACAGCTGCGCGAGCGGCTGGGCGGCGCAAAGGCGGAAGCGCTGACGCAGCCGGCGGTATAGAATCCGCCGCTCCATGCCGGGAAACTTTCGCGTCGGCCTCATCCAGATGTCCATGTCGGCCGATCCGCAGGTCAACCTGGAAAAGGCGGCCGCGCGCATCGAGGAGGCGGCGGGCAAGGGCGCGCAGGTGGTCTGCCTTCCCGAGCTGTATCGCTCGCAGTATTTCTGCCAGCGCGAGGACGCGGCGCTCTTCGATCTGGCCGAGCCGGTGCCCGGACCGAGCACGCAGCGGCTCTCGCAGGTCGCGCGCAAGGCTGGCGTCGTCCTGGTGGTGCCGGTCTTCGAGAAGCGCGCGCCGGGCCTCTACCACAACAGCGCCGTCTTTCTCGACGGAGGCGAGCAGGTCGGCCTCTACCGGAAGATGCACATCCCCGACGACCCGGCCTTCTACGAGAAATTCTATTTCGCGCCCGGCGACCTCGGCTTCCGCGCCTTCGACACGCGCGCCGGCCGGATCGGCGCGCTCATCTGCTGGGACCAGTGGTATCCGGAAGGCGCGCGGCTCACCGCGCTGCAGGGCGCCTCGGTGATCTTCTATCCGACGGCGATCGCCTGGCATCCGCACGAGAAGGCGCAGCACGGCGCCGTGCAGCGGGACGCCTGGAAGACGGTGCAGCGCGGGCACGCCATCGCCAACGGAGTGTACGTCGCGGCCGTCAACCGCGTCGGCCACGAGGGGCAGCCTGGGCTGGAATTCTGGGGCACTTCCTTTCTTTGCGACCCCTTCGGCGTCGTGGTCGCCGAGGCCTCCAGCGACAAGGAGGAGATCCTCATCGGCGAGATCGACCTTGCCCGCATCGAGGAGGTGCGGCGCAACTGGCCTTTCCTCCGCGACCGCCGCATCGACGCGTACTCCGGCCTGGAGAAGCGCTATCTCGACTGAAGCGCATCTCATAACGTCCCAAAACCGGGCCCAGGTTCGGGCGCGTACTCGGGTCCGCGGACGTGGACGGCGACGGGTCCGGCCTACCAGCAACGCGCCCGTCGGCGTCCCCGTTCCCGTGAACGAGTACGAACCCGGGCCCTGGCCCGGCGCTTGTGCTCCTTGAGGGGCGAGATGTCTTCCGTACTGCCCGCTGAATGGGAGCCGCACGAAGCCACCTGGCTGGCCTGGCCGCACAACGCGAGCGACTGGCCGGGAAAGTTCGCCGCCATCCCTTGGGTCTACGCGGAGATCGTGCGGCGCATCGCCGAGGGCGAGAGGGTGCGCCTGTTGGCCGGCGCGTTCGAGGAGAAAGCGCGGGCGGTGCTGCGGCGCTCGGGTGTGCCCTTCGATAAGATCGAGTTCCTGCGCATTCCCACCGACCGCGTCTGGACGCGCGACTCGGGGCCGTTGTTCGTGCGCAAGGACGGCCGAAAAGCGATCGCGCATTTTCGCTTCAATGCGTGGGCAAAGTATCCCGACTGGAAGCGCGACGGGCGCATTCCCGAGCGTGCCGCGAGGTTCTTGCAAGTGCCGCTCTTGCCCATGGGCGGGGTCGTTCTCGAGGGCGGAGCCATCGACGTCAACGGCGAAGGGTTGCTGCTCGCCACCGAGGAATGCCTGCTCGACAGCGAAGTGCAAGTGCGCAATCCCGGCTTTTCGCGCGCCGATTATGAAAAGCTATTCAGGGATGGTTTGGGCATTACCAGGACGATCTGGCTAGGCAAAGGCATCGCGGGGGATGATACCCACGGCCATGTCGACGATCTGGCCCGATTCGTCAATCCGCGGACCATCGTCCTCTGCGAGGAAAAAAACCCGGAGGACGCCAATCATCCCGCGCTGCAGGAGAACGCTGAGCGGCTGCGCGGTTCGGGCCTCGAGATCGTGCCGCTGCCGATGCCGCAGCCGGTCCATTTCGACGGCCGCCGTCTTCCCGCAAGCTATGCGAACTTCTATATCTGCAATGCTGCGGTGCTGGTGCCAACCTTCGACGATCCGGCCGACCGGACCGCGCTGGGGATCCTCGCCGAGCTGTTTCCAGATCGCGCGGTGGTGGGAATCCACTCGCGCGACCTCGTCTGGGGCCTGGGGACGCTCCACTGCCTCTCGCAGCAGGAGCCACGGTAAGGCCTCAGGCCCGAACTCAGGCGAATTGCTCGGCGTGGATCTTCACGTCCTTCGTCTCGTGCACGAAGAGCGTGCCGATGACGAAAGTCATCACCGCGACCACGATGGGATACCAGAGGCCGTAGTAGATGTTGCCCGCCTTCGCCACCATCGCCGTCGCGAGCAAAGGCAGCATGCCGCCGAACCAGCCGTTGCCGATGTGGTACGGCAGCGACATCGAGGTGTAGCGGATCTTGGCGGGGAACAGCTCGACGAGAAAAGCCGCGATCGGCCCGTACACCATCGTCACGTAGATGACCATGATGATGAGCAGGAGCTCCGCCATCACCCAGTTGACTTTGGAGGGATCGGCCTTGGGCGGATATCCGGTCGAGGCCAGCGCCGCTTTGTATTTGGCCTCATCCCAGCCGCGCAATTCGATGTTCCCGAAGCGGGTGACGACGTCGCTGCCCGGCTCGGCCGGCACGGAGGTGAACGACAATCCCGCCTTCCCGAGGAAGTCCTTTGCCTTGTCGCAGGCGCTGAGCCGGGACCAGGGGCCGATGAAGATGTGGAAGTTGCAGTCGCTGGCGGCGACGGTGATGGGCGTCGCCTCTTGGTATCTCTCCAGCCCGGGATTGATGTAATGGGTGAGCCCGCGAAAGAGCGGGAAATACGTGACGGCCGCGATGATGCAGCCGGCCAGGATGATCTTCTTGCGCCCGATCCGGTCCGAGAGCCTGCCGAAGACGAGGAAGAATGGGGTGCCGATGACGAGCGAGATCCCGATCAGCAGATAGGTCGGAATGAAATCGAGCTTGAGATAAATGAGGATGAAGAAGAGCGCGTAGAACTGGCCGGTGTACCAGACGACTCCCTGGCCGGCGGTGGCGCCGAGCAGCGCGAGCAGCACGTATTTGTTGTTGGGGTACTTGAAGAAGCTGTCGCGGATGGGTTGCTTCGAGCGCTTCCCCAAGGTCTTCAGCCGCGAGAAGATGGGCGACTCCTGCAGCTTCAACCGGATGTAGATGGAGATGGCCAGAAGCGGAATGGAGAACCAGAAGGCAATCCGCCAGCCCCAGCTGGCGAAGGTGGCCGGCTGCATGTTGGCGCGGCAGAGGAGAATGACCACCAGCGCCATCAGCATGCCGACGGTGGCGGTGGTCTGGATCCAGCTGGTGTTGTAGCCGCGCTTGTTGTCCGGAGAGTGCTCGGCGACGTAGGTGGCGGCGCCGCCGTACTCGCCCCCCAGCGCCAGGCCCTGGGCAAGGCGCAACGCCACCAGGATGATGGGCGCCGCGTATCCGATCGACTTGAACGTGGGCAAGAAGCCGACCAGCACGGTGGAGGTTCCCATCACCACGATGGTGACGAGGAAGGTGTATTTGCGGCCCACCAGATCGCCGATGCGGCCGAAGATGAGCGCGCCGAACGGCCGCACCAGAAAACCCGCCGCATAAGTGGCGAAGGCGGCGAGCAGCGCCGCGGTCTGGTTGCCGGGCGGGAAGAAGAGGCCTGCGAAGAAGGGCGCGAGAATGGCGTAAAGGTAGAAGTCGTACCATTCGAAGACGGTGCCGACCGACGACGCGATGATGACTCGGCGCTCTTCGGCGGCGTCGATCATTCGATCGCCCGCGAGAATCCCGGGAGCTCGGATCGCTTCGCTCATGCAATCACCTATGGGCCTGCAGGGCAGGGGGGAGGGAACGGCGAACGCTCCTCTAGCACGGATTTAGCCGGAAGTTCGATATAAGCCTCAAGTCATATGCCTTGGACAATGTATCTTTTCGGTAAGTGACGGTTTTTGCAGAAGTCAATGATGAGACCTGCGTCTTGACAACCGCATCCGCCCCGGAGCAGGCTCTGCGCGAAAAAAAACCGGAGGCTCCATGAAGCGCCGAGCGTTCCTCAAGGGGTCGGCAGCGGCAGTCGGTGGAGCGGCGGCTCTCGGCTTCGATCTGCGCAGCGCGAGAGCGGAGTTGCGCGAGCTGAAGATCTCGCGCACGAGCGAGACGAGAAGCACCTGTCCCTATTGCTCGGTCTCCTGCGGGGTGATCATCCATACCCTCGGCGATCGGGCGAAGAACGTCACGGCAGCGGTGGTGCACGTGGAGGGCGATCCCGACCATCCCATCAACCGCGGCACGCTCTGCCCCAAAGGAGCGGCGCTCAAGGACGACATCAACAACCCCAACCGGATCAAGCGGCCGCTCGTGCGCAAGCCCGGGTCCGACAAGTGGGAAGAGGCCAGCTGGGAAGAGGCGATTCCGCGCATCGCGCGATTGATCAAGGACACGCGCGACCGCACCTTCGTCGCCAAGAACGCGGTCGGCCAGACCGTCAATCGCTGCCCGGGCCTGGCCTGGATCGGCGGCTGCACCGATACCAACGAGTTCAATTACCTCCAGTGGCGGGTGATCACCGCCTTGGGCGTGCCCTATCGCGATTCACAGGCAAGGGTTTGACACGGTCCCACGGTGGCCAGTCTGGCCGCCACCTTCGGCCGCGGGGCGATGACCAACGGCTGGGTCGACATCAAGAACTCCGACGTGATCTTCGTGATGGGCGGCAATCCGGCCGAGAACCATCCTTGCGGATTCAAGTGGGCCATCGAGGCGAAGAAGACGCGCAACGCCAAACTCGTCGTCGTCGATCCGCGCTTCACCCGCACAGCTGCGGTGGCCGATTACTACGCGCCGATGCGCGCCGGCAGCGACATCGCGATCCTGCTCGGGATCATCCGCTACGCCATCGAGACCAAGCGCTTCCACGAGGACTACGTCAAGGTCCACACCAACGCCCCCTATGTCATCGACGAGGCCTTCTCCTTCAGCGACGGGCTCTTCTCCGGATGGGACGAGGGCAAGCACGAGTACGACAAGTCGAAGTGGCCCTACCAGCCCGACGAGCAGACCAAGGCGTACAAGGTCGACCTGACGCTGCAGCATCCGCGCTGCGTCTTCCAGCTCCTCAAGAAGCACGTCGGCCGCTACACGCCGGAGATGGTGGAGAAGATCGCCGGCATGCCCAAGGAGAAATTCCTCAAGGTGGCCGAGCTCGTCACCTCCACCGGCAACGCCGAGAAGGCCGGCACCATCCTCTACGCGCTGGGCTGGACGCAGCACTCGAGCGGCGTGCAGATCATCCGCGCGGCCGCGATGTTGCAGCTCTTGCTCGGCAACGTCGGCCGCCCCGGCGGCGGGGTGAATGCGCTGCGCGGCCATTCCAACATCCAGGGCGCAACCGACATCGCCGGCAATACCGAAATCCTCCCCGGCTATCTCAAGACGCCCATCGGAGCCTGGCAGACGGTGGCCGACTACGTCGAGAAGACCACGCCCACCACCTTGAACAAGCAGTCGTGGGCCTCGATGAACTTCTGGCAGAACACCGGGAAGTTCATGGTCTCCCTGCTCAAGGCGCAGTACGGGAAGAACGCCACCAAGGAGAACGACTTCCTCTACTCGCTCTTCCCCAAGGTCGACGGCAGTTATGCTGGGTATTCGTGGATGCACTTGTTCGACGACATGTACCGGGGATCGTCGACGAAGCTGGGCAAGCAGGAGCCCGGCCCCGAGGGCTTCCTCACCTTCGGCATGAATCCGGTCGCCATCGGGCCGAATTCGCCGAAGATGGTGGCGGCGCTCGCCAAGCTGAAATGGATGGTGGTGGTCGAGAACCACGAGACGGAGACGGCCGGCTTCTGGAAGGCCCCAAAGGACCAATACGGCACGCCCGACGCCGCGCAGATCAAGACCGAAGTGTGGATGCTGCCGGCGGCGACCTTCGCCGAAAAGGACGGCACCTTCACCAACTCGGCCCGCTGGATGCAGTGGAAGTGGAAGGCGCTCGACCCGCCGGGGCAGGCCAAGGGCGATCCGGAGATCGTCGGCCGCATCTTCCTCGCCGTGCGCGAGCTCTATCGCAAGGAGGGCGGCGCGGTCCCCGAGCAGATCCTCAACGTCGCCTGGAACTACACCAACCCGATCGCGCCCGATCAGGGCGAGGTGCTGAAGGAGATCAACGGCAAGGCGCTCGCGGACATCCACGATCCGAAGGATCCGACCAAGCTCATCCGCGCCGCCGGGCAGCAGCTGGAGAACTTCGGCCAGCTGCAGGACGACGGCACGACCATGTGCGGCAACTGGCTGCACCTCGGCGTCTACACCGAGGCGGGGAACAACACCCAGCGGCGCAACAACGCCGACCCGAGCGGTCTGGGCATGTTCCACAACTGGGCCTTCTCCTGGCCCGCCAACCGCCGCATCATGTACAACCGCGCCTCGGCCGACGCGCAGGGCAAGCCGTGGGATCCGTCGCGGCCGGGCATCTCGTGGAACGGCGAGAAGTGGGTCGGCGACGTCCCCGACATCAAGCCCGACTCACCGCCGGGCCAGTTCGGCGCCTTCATCATGCTGCCCGAGGGAGTCGGTCGGCTCTGGTCGCCGGTGCTGAATGACGGGCCCTTCCCCGAGCATTACGAAGCCGTCGAGGCCGCCACCGACAATCTATTGCACCCGAAAGTAACCTCCAATCCGGTGAGCAAGCGCTTCTCCAGCGACAAGGACAAATACGCCGATAGGAAGGACTATCCCGTCATTTGTACGACCTATCGATTGACCGAGCACTTCCACTACTGGACGCAGCACCAGCACAACGGCCGTCTCAACGTCACCCAGCCCGGATTCTTCTTCGAGATGCCGGAGGCGATGGCGCGGCAGATGGGCGTGGAGAACGGCCAGCACATCCGCGTCAGCTCGCCGCGCGGCTCGATCACAGGTCCGGCCATCGTCACCAAACGGCTCCTCCCGCTCACCCTCGCCGGAGAGCAGCGGTGGCAGATCGGCATGCCCATCCACTGGGGGTATGCCGGCGATCCGGCCCACACCGGTCCGCTCGCCAACCTGCTCACGCCCAGCGCGATGGACCCCAACACCTGGACGCCCGAGTTCAAGGTCTTCCTCGTCAAAGTGGAGAAGGCATAGCCATGGCGACCACCCAGCAGGGGATGGAGATCCGCCAGTCGTCCGCCTCGCTCCGGGGGACGGCGACCGGCGCGCGCAAGCTGCCCGTCGTCGCCAAGTACATCGACACGACCATCTGCATCGGCTGCAAGGCCTGCGAGGTGGCCTGCGCCGAATGGAACGACCTGCCGCCGGTGCAGACCGAGCAGCGCGGCTCGTACCAGACGATGCCCACGCTGCACGCGCAGTATTGGAACCTGATCAAGTTCAACGAGATCGAGATCGGCGATTCGCTGGCCTGGTTGATGCGCAAGGACCAGTGCATGCACTGCGCCGATCCGGGCTGCCTGCGCGCCTGCCCGGCGCCCGGCGCCATCGTCCAGTACGAGAACGGCATCGTCGATGTGAACCCCGACGCCTGCATCGGCTGCGGTCTGTGCGAGACGGGCTGTCCGTTCGACGTGCCCCGCTACCACGCGCGCACTGGCAAAATGGCCAAGTGCACGCTCTGCGTCGACCGCGCCAGCGTCGGCCTCGAGCCGGCCTGCATCAAGGCCTGCCCCACCGGAACGCTTCACTTCGGAAACAAGAACGCGATGCTGGAGATGGCCGAGCACCGCGTCGATCAATTGCACAAGAACGGCTTCCCCGCGGCGGCGGTCTACGATCCCCCCGGCGTGGGCGGCACCTCGGTCGTCACCATCCTCGCCTACGGCGATCATCCCGAGTGGTATGGCCTGCCCAAGGATCCCTCGGTGCCCGCCAGCGTGAGGTTCTGGAAGCGCGTGCTCAAGCCGGTGGGGCTCATCGCCATGGCCGGAGCGGTGGTGGCCGCCGTCGGGCACTATCTCACCGTCGGTCCGAAGGAGCCGAAGGACCAGGAGCGGCCGTCATGACCGACTTTGCTGCGGGCGCAGCGCCACCGCGCACGGCGCCGCAGGAGAACACCGTCTGGAACGGCAAGCTGGTGCGCCACAGCGCGGCAAGCCGTGTGATTCACTGGACCGTCGCGCTCTTCTTCTTCCTCGCGCTCTTCACCGGCATGCCCATCTGGTCGCCCATCTTCAGCTGGATGGGAAATCTCATGGGCGGCCTGCACGTCTGCCGCTGGCTGCATCCCTGGGTCGCCTGCGCCTTCTTCGTCGCCACCATCGTGATGTGGACGCACTGGCACGCCGACATGAAGATGACCGAGGCGGACCGCGGCTGGTTCGGCCCCAAGCTGATCGAGTACTTGAAGTTCTCCGGCGAGGATCCCAACGTCGGAAAATACAACGGGGGGCAGAAGCTCTTCTTCTGGTTTGCCTTGCTCGACGCGATCTTGCTCCTCTTGACGGGCATCGTGCTCTGGTTCTCCACCAGCTTCGGCGCGGGGCTGCGCGAGGCGTCCATCCTCCTGCACGACGTGGCGTTCATCCTCTTCGGCGTCGCGATCGTCGCGCACATCT
Source organism: Deltaproteobacteria bacterium (assembly GCA_005879315.1). Lineage (GTDB taxonomy): Bacteria > Myxococcota > Myxococcia > Myxococcales > 40CM-4-68-19 > 40CM-4-68-19. The sequence goes on from VBLC01000079.1 coordinate 21,107, forward strand.
ATCTGGGCACGGCGGCGGAGCCGGGAACGTTCACGGCGATGTCCCGCGGCACCGTCTCCAAGGCGTGGGCGAGGCTGCACCACGGCAAGTGGTACCGCGAGGTGACCGGCGAGGAGAAGCGCCGCTGACGGCAGAGCAACTCGAGCAACTGGCGGAGCGAGCGGCGGAGCTTTCCGCGCATTCGGAAAGCGCGGGAGAAGTGTTGCGCTTCGCCGCGGGGCTCTATCGCGAGCAAGCCGCGGCGGCGGCGCTGCTCGAGGAGACGCCGCTCTCGGGAAACCTGCAGCGCGACGGAGAGCGCGTCGCGGAGTCGGCCGTTCCCTTGCTCGGCTGGATCGCCTCGAACGCTCCGTCGCCGTTGGCGGAGGAAGCGGCGGCGCGCGCGGCGCAGGATCCCCTCCTTCCTTTGCGGGCCTACTGGAGCGGCACCGCCGAGGACGACTATCTCTCGCGCGCGGTCCTGCGGCCTTACGTGCAGGTGCTGGCGGCGGCCGGCGCGCGGCCAGATCGCGCGCGCGCGGAGCGGATGTGTCCCTTCTGCTCGGGCGCGCCTTGGGTGGGTTCTCGCCGTTCGGCGGCCGATGCCGACGGGGCCGCGCGCTTTCTCCACTGCGCGCTCTGCGGCGGCTCCTGGCAAGTCATGCGCATCATCTGTCCCGCTTGCGGCGAAAGTGATCCCGGCAAGCTGCCCAGTTTCCAGTCGGAGAAGCACGCTGGAGTTCGCATCGAGGCTTGCGAGACCTGCAAGGCCTACGTGAAGTCGATCGATCTCACGCTCGATGCGCGCCGCGTCCCCGAGGTCGACGAGCTGCTCTCGCTCGGCATGGACCTGTGGGCGGCGGAGCAGGGGTTCATGCGGATCGAGCCCGGGCTGGCAGGTCTGTGAGGTCGTAGAGATCGGCCAGCACGGCTTCGGCAGTCGGCCAGCGGCCGGCGCCCTTCGCGCAGAGCAGGAGAGGATGGGCGCCGCGCCGCTCGACGAAGAGACGGTTCTCGGCGCCGGCGGTGGTCGCGAGCGGGTGATCGAGCGGCAAGAGCTGCGGCGAGACCTCCGCTTCGTCTCCGCGGCAGGAGGCGACCAGCCGCACCGCCTTGCCCTGCTCGCGGGCCGCGCGGATTCGAGAGGGCGCGAGCCGCGAGATTCCCTCGCAGCGCACTCGCAAGGGATCGCGACCGAAGGCAGCGCGCGCCAGGAGGGTGAGCTTCTGCGCGGCGTCGGTGCCGTCGAGATCGAGGCGCGGATCGGCTTCGGCATATCCCGCTCGCTGCGCCGCCACGACCGCCTGCCGCGGCGTCAGACCGCGAGCGATGCCGTCGAGCACGAAGTTGCTCGTGGCGTTGAGCACGCCGCTGAAGGAATGGACCGCCCCGCGCTCGCGCCGCAGCGTTTCCAGCGCCGGCAGCGCCCCGCCCACGCTGGCCGAGTAGAGGAGCTGCACGCCGCGCTTTCTCGCCAGCTTCTCCAGCTCCGGAGCGCGCGGCGCCATCACCGCCTTGTTGGCGGTGACCACGTGCCGGCCCAGCTCCAGCGACCAGTGGATGACGCGAGCGGCGCGGACGGTCCCTCCGATCAGCTCGACCACCACGTCGGCAGGCTTGCGCAAGACGCGCCAGCAGCGGTCGTGCAGGAGGCGCGCGGGGGCGCCGGCCCGCTCGGCCTTGCGCACGTCGCGTACGGCGATGCCGACGACGGTGAAGCGCTCCGGCAACTGGGCGACGCGCCGGTAGAGGCCGGTGCCGACGGTGCCATGGCCGAGCAGCGCGACGCGCAGCGGCTCGCCGCGCGGCGCATCGTTGCACAACTCGCAGCGGCTCACCTCCTCTTCGACGATCGAGATGCAGTCCAGCTCGGGCGGTAAGCCAAGGCGAGCCTTGAGGCCCACTTCTTCGAGCGCGGCGCGCAGATCTTCCCCGCGGCTGCAGACGGCGACCACCCGCTCGCCGCTGCGGAAGACGCGATAGATCCGGTGCACCGCGCGCGCGAGCGGATGTCCGGCACAGAAGCGGAGCTCGGTCACGCGGCCTCCAGCGCCTGCGCCAGATCCGCGATGATGTCCTCCGCATCCTCCAGCCCCACCGAGAGGCGCACCAGGTCGTCGGTGATGCCGACCTCCTCGCGCTGCTCGCGGGTCAGCTCGAAGTAGGACATCAGGGCCGGCTGCTCGATGAGCGTCTCCACCGCGCCCAGCGAAGGCGCCAGCGTCGCGAGCTTGCAGGCATCGACCAGCCGCGAGGCGTCTCCGCGCACGCGGAAGCTCACCACCCCGCCGAAGCCGCTCATCTGCTTCGCCGCCAGGAGGTGGTCGGGATGGCTGGGCAAGCCGGGATGGAAGACCTGCTGCACGCGCGGGTGAGCCTCGAGCCAGCGCGCGATCTGCAGCGCGCTCTCGTTCTGCCGCGCGATGCGCAGGGGCAAGGTCTTCAAGCCGCGCAAGAGGAGAAAGGCGCTCTGCGGATCGAGCACGCCGCCGAGCACGCCGCGCAGATCGCGGATGGCTGCGACCAGCGGCGCGCGGCCGCTCACCGAGCCGGCCAGCAGATCATTGTGGCCGCCGAGATACTTGGTGCAGGAGTGGACCACCAGATCGGCGCCTTGCTCCAGCGGCCGCTGGTTGATCGGCGTCGCGAAGGTCGCGTCGATGATCAGATTCGCGCCCGGGCAAGCGTCGCGCGCTTTCGCCAGAAGGGCGATGTCCGCCACGCGCAGATACGGGTTCGTCGGCGACTCCGAGAGGATGACGCGCGTGCGGCCCGGACGAAGTGCCGCGAGTAGCGCGCGCTCGTCGTTGGGCGCCACCAGCGTGTGCTCGACGCCGAGCCGCGCCAGCACGATGCGCACGAACTGGCGCGTCCGCCGGTAGCTGTCGCTGGTGACGACGAGATGGTCGCCTGCCTTGAGCAGCTCGAAGAGCGCGGTCGTGACCGCGGCCATCCCGCTGGAAAAGAGGGCGCTCTCGGCGGCGCCCTCGAGCGCGGAGAGCTTCTCTTCCGCGGCGCGCACGGTGGGATTGCCGTAGCGGCCGTACTCCTCGCGATCGATCTCGCCGTTGAAGTAGCGGATGATCTCGGCACTGTCGTCGAAGGCGTACGTCGCGCTGTGCACCACCGGCGTGGTGACCGATGCAAAGGCCTTGCGCCTCGGCTCGGCGCCGCGCACTGCCAGCGTTCCCCAGTTTCTCGAGCGGACATCGGCCACGGCGGACTACCTCTCCGCCCACCAACCAAAGCCGGATCCTCTGCGGATCGTCCGCCGCATCTTCGCGGCAGGCCCATCGGCTTAGGGTGATATTTGTAACGCGCGTCACCCAAGGTGGGCGAAAGTCCGCGCGGTCCCCCGGTGGGACGCCCCCGTTGCTAGCAGCCGTGGGTCACGCCGTCAAGAGCGCTACTTGGGGGGAACGGCCGTGGCCGCAGCCACGCCCGGCGGATTCTGCTGCGGAGCCTCGCGCACCAGCGGACAGGTCGGTCCCTGCTTGGCGATCTTCAATCGTAGATTTTGCTCGCGGCAGACGTAGCGGCAGTTGCCGTCCTCGCCGCGGCCTTCGTCCTCGACGACGCAGCGGCCGGCATTGTCGATCTCGAGCAGCGCTGCCTTGATCTTGCCGCGCTCCTGCTCGTCGGTCTCGGTGCCGTAGGCCTTCTGCAGATCGCCGCGCGCTGCCGGATCCTTCTTCGCGCGGATCTGCTCGATCAAGAGCTCCTTCGCCTCCCAGTCGGTCTCGCCCGGGAGCATGGCGGCGAGCTGCGGAGTGGTGTGCCATCCCGGCGACGCCATCAGCCGGAAGAGCGCGCCCAGGTAGACGTTCTTCCGCGCTTTGTCCTTGTTGGTCAGCGCCTTCTCCATCGCGGCGACGGCTTCCTTGCTGCCGTCGAAGCCGAGCGCGTCGAGGGCGAAGCAGGGATAGACCGGGTACTGGTCCTTGACCACCGGGCACTTCTCCATCACCTCGGTGTAGAGGGGCAGCGCCTGCGGGCCGAGCGCTTTCACCAGCCGCTGCACGGTGGCGTTGTTGTTGCCGCGGATGCAGTCGTGCTTGATGGCGGTGCGTCGGACGACGTCGTCATTCAGGCTCTCCGGCGCGCGCTGATCGTTCTTGATCGCCGCGGCGAGGAGCTTGGCGTGCGGATTCGCCGGGAAGCACGCCGGCGGCTGCACGTCGGGCTGGAGCTTCTGGATCTCGCTCAGCTCGCGCGCCTTCTTCGAATCCGCGCTGTAGTAGTCCATGAGGGCGAGCCCGCCGAGGGCCGCCGCCGCCAAAACGATGATGATTGTCCGGAGGTTCATGGCGCGCATGCTACGCCTCCGATAGGGCATTGACCAAAAGCAAAAAGGCGTCGCGCCGCCACTGAACTGTGGTTCAGCCAACGGAACCAATTCTGCTCGCGGGCAGGCATGCTAAGGTCCGCCACCCGATGCTTTACCAGGCAGCACCCGGCGAGGATTGCTCGGAACAGCTCGAGCGTGGACGGATCGTGCAGTTTGCCCGCTGCCCCATCGACCTGCCGACCGCCGCCGAGCAGGAATTCCTCCGCAACGGGCTGGCCGCGCATTTGAAGCGAAAGAACGTCAGCTACTATCCCGATGCCGATCGCGTCACGGGCTTGCAGGCGTCCGAGGGAGCGGCCGCGCGCGTGCGGCAGATCCTCCGCGCCCACTCGGCGCGGGTGCGCGAGTTTCTCCAGGGAGCGATGCCGGAATTCACCGCCGGCTGGCGGATCGGCACCTCCAGCTATCGCCCGCTCGAGGAGAAAGGCCGCGATCTTTCCGCTCATGCGAGCAACGAGCTGGTCCACGTCGACGCCGGCGCCTACGGCGCGACGCACGGCGACCGCATCCTTCGCTTCTTCGTCAATCTCAATCCCAGCTCCGATCGCATCTGGATCAGCAAGGGGACGTTCGCCGACCTGCTCGGCCGCCATGGCGCCGAGGCGGGGATCGCTTCCGGCGATCTGCAGGCGTCACTTCCCGAGCGCGCCTATCGCGGGCTGCTTCGCGCCGCCGGGCGCGCCTTTCCCATGCTGCGCGTGATCGAATCTTCTCCTTACGATCGTCGCATGCGCCGCTTCCACAACTGGATGAAGGACACGCCCGCCTTCCAGGAAGGGCCGAGCGAGCGATTGTCCTTTCCGCCGTTCTCCGCCTGGATGGTGTTGACCGATGGCGTGAGCCACGCCTGTATCGCCGGGCAGCATGCGCTCGTCGATACCTTCCTGGTGCCGCTGCGGAACTGCAAGCTGCCGGCGCCCTTTCATCTGCTCTCGGGCGCGCGGGCGTGAGAGGAACGATCGTCGTCTTGCGCTTCAGCGCGGTGGGCGACGTGATCCTCGCTGCGCCGGCGCTCGCGGCCTTGCGCGCGGCCTGGCCGCAGGCGCGCATCGTCTACGGCATCAAGGAACGGCTCGTGCATCTGGTGAAGCACAACCCCAACGTCGACGAGGTGCTCGAGCTGCGGCAGGGGGAGGGCCCCTGCAGCTTCGCTCGGCGCATCCGCGCTCTCGCCCCGACCGCGGTGCTCGATCTGCACAACAAGATCCGCAGCAAGCTCTTGCGCCTGCTCTTGCCCGGCGTGCCTTCCGTCATCTGGCACAAGCGCGACTTCCGCGACACGCTGCCCGTCAAGCTGGCGCTGCGGCCCTATCGCGCCTCGATGCTCTTCGCCGACCGCTATCACGCCGCGGTCGAGGAGCTGGTGGGCCGGCCGCTGCCGCACGGCAAGCTGGAATACTTTCTCGGCCCGGGAGATCGCGCCGCCGCCGATGCCGCCCTGCGCGCCAACGGGCTCGATCCCGATCGACCGCTGCTCGGCCTTTCGCCTGGCGCGAACTGGGAGACCAAGCGCTGGCCGGTGGAGCGCTTCGCCGGCATCGCCCGCCGCGCGCTCGCGCAAGGCCTGCAGGTCGCGGTGCAGGGCAACGAAGAAGAAGCCGATCTCGGCCGCCGCATCGCAGAGCAGGCGAGGGGCGCGGTCGATCTCTCCGGCAAGCTCGATCTGCGCGCGCTGGGCGGATTCATCTCCCGCTGCGTCGCTTTCGTCGCCAACGACAGCGGGCCGATGCACATGGCCCGCGCCTTGGGCGTGCCCACGCTCGCTCTCTTCGGCTCGACCGATCCGGCCATGTTCGACTTCCGCGGACACTCGGCGCTCTTCGCCGGCGTTCCCTGCGCGCCCTGCTCGTTCTTCGGCCGGTCGCGCTGTCCGCGCGGTCACTTCCGCTGCATGCTCGATCTCGACGAGGACCGCGCCTGGAGCGCGCTCACGCCGCTGCTCGGGTCCGGACGGTTGCCGCTGCTCTCCGCGTGAGCTGGCCGCGCGCCCCGCTCTTGCTCGTCTCCAGCTCGTCGCGGACCGGGCCGGCCGAGGGACTCATCTCGCTGGCCCGGCAGCTGCGCGCGCTGGGGATGGACGCGCGCTTCGCAGGCGACACCGTACGTCCGGGAGAGAACCTGGGCGAGCACCTCGCGCAGGCGGGCGTGCCGTGGGCGGAGGAGCTGCGGCTCTCCCGCAAGGTCCGCCTTCTCGACCTGCTCCACGACGCGCAGATGCTGACCCGCTGGGCGCGCGAGGGGCGCCACGATCTCTTTCACGCAGCCTTCGCGCACGATCATTCGCTCTGCCTCTGGGCCAAGCGTCGCGCGCGCAACCCCGACCTGCGCGTCGTGCGCGCGGCGCAGCGAAGGGTGGACGTCGAGCCGGGCGCGCTGGGCTTGCGCCGGCGAGCGTTGCGCCGGAGCGACGGGATCCTGGTTCACTGTGAGTCTTATCGATCGTTGCTGCTCCAACAATCTCTCGATCCGTCGCGCGTGGCCTCCGTCTATGGCAGCGTCGATGGCGCGTGGTTCACGCCGGGGCGCGCGCCCGATCTGCGCTCGGCCTGGGGCATCCCCGAATTCGCGCCGCTCGCCGGGATCGTGGCCCGGATGAAACCGGAGCGCGGCCATCGGGCGCTCTTGCAGGGCTTCGCCCGCGCCCTCGAGCACGTCCCCGAGGCCTGGCTGGTGCTGGTGGGCCGCGGCGAGGAGGAGGAGCCGCTCCGCCAGCTCGCCAGCGAGGTGGCACCCGGACGCATCGTCTTCGGCGGATATCTGCGCGGTCCGGGTCTCGTCGAGGCCTATCGCGCGCTCGACGTGGCGGTCTGGCTGCGCGAAGGCAACGACGGTGCTTGCCGCGGCGTGCTCGAGGCGATGGCCTGCGGTCTGCCCCTGGTGGTGGGCAGCGAGGGCGCACCGGCCGAGCTCGTCCGGGACGGGATCGACGGCCGTACCGTCGGTGCGGACAACGTGCCGGCCATCGGCAATGCGCTGGCCGAGCTGCTCGGCGACCTGCGCCGCGCGCAGCAGATGGGCCGCGTGGGGCGAGAGCGCGCGCTCGAGTTCACCCCTCGACGCGCCGCCGAAGAGACGTTGGCCTTCTGGCGGCGCGTTCGCGAGTTGCCTCCTGCGTAGCCGCTCCGCTCGCACGTAGAATGTCCGGGTGAAGCCGGGCATCTATCTCGTCCACAAGGAGCCGGGCGCCACCAGCTTCGCGAAAGTCCGCTCCTTCATGGAGGAGGTTCGCGCTGCGGGCATCCGGCGCGACAAGCTGCCCGCCTGCCACGGCGGTGCGCTGGATCCTTTCGCGGAAGGGCTCCTGCTCATCCTCGCCGGCGAAGCGGCGCGGTTGATGGAGCTGCTCCATCCCGTGCCCAAGACGTATCAGGCGGAGATCGCCTGGGGTGCGGAGACGGACAACGGCGACCTGCACGGGCGCGTCGTCGCGCGCGGCGACCCTGCGGTGCTCGCGCCGGCGCTGCTCGAAGAGGTGCTGCGAGGATTCGTCGGCTGGCGCGATCAGGTGCCGCCCGCGACCAGCAACAAGCGCGTCGGCGGCGAGCGTGCCTACCAGTTGGCCCACCGCGGCGAGCAGGTGATGCTGTCTCCCTCCCGCGTCTATCTTCACCAAGCGAGCTGGCTCGAGCATGATCTGCCGCGCTCCTCCAGGCTCCATCTTCTCTGCGGTGGCGGATATTACCTGCGCGCGCTCGCGCGGGATCTCGGCCGCGCGACGGGCGCCCTCGGTCATCTGACCGGATTGCGGCGGACAGCGATCGGGCCGTGGAAGGATCCGACCGGTCGGGTGCATCTGCAGGGCGCGCAGCTTTATCCCTGGTGCGCTTCGCGCGAGGTCAGCGAGAAAGAGCTGGCGCGCCTGCGAGCGAGAGAGCCGATCCCACGCGGCGCGATCGAGCCGCCGGCCTGGGCGCCACCGATGGGCTGGCCCGATTTCGAGAGACCGATCCGCGGACTCGCCGGCGGATTCATCGTCGCCATGCTCGCGGAGCGCGAGGGCCAGCTCGTCGGCTCTCCCGTCCTGCGCGGCCCGCTCTAGCCCCGGCCGCCGCACTTTGTGGTGTTGGGCGGATCGGCGCATGCTGCCCGCATGGCGGTCATCGCTGGACGTTGTCACTGCGGCAATGTCGAGATCTCGCTCGAGACGCGCATCGACCCTCGCCAGCTGCCTCTGCGCGCCTGTCAATGCAGCTTCTGCAGACGGCACGGCGCGCGGACCACGGCCGATCCTGCCGGGCGAGCGGCCATCAAGGTGCGCGACGTCGAGGAGCTGTCGCGCTATCGCTGGGGACTCGCCACCGCAGACTTCCTCGTCTGCCGCCGCTGCGGCGTCTATCTCGGCGCGCTCTTGAGCGAAGGCGGCCGCGGCTGGGCCACGCTCAACGCCAACGCCTTCGATGACCAGGAGCCGTTCCGCCGCGAGGCCGAGCCGGTCTCGTACGAAGGCGAGACTGCGGAGCAGCGCATCGCCCGCCGCAAGTCGGGCTGGACGCCGTCAGCCGAAGTGCAGGCAGCTATGCCTTGCGGCGCCAGGCACCGAGGATGGCGGTGATGACGAGCTCGTTCGCGAGTCCGTGACCGGCATGGATGGCGTAGAGCTTCAGCGGCATGTCCTGGTGGATGACGGAGAAGAGGATGAGGGTGGCGTGAAACCCCAACCACACCCAGCCGCCGAGAAGCACGGTTCCCTTCCAATCGCTGATCCTGAATCGCGCGGCGAAGCGCGCGAGCGCATACGCGACGATACCGGAGCGAACGAGCTCGCCTAGAACCGCCGCGGGGGGAACCTTCGCGCCTCCCGCTCCGGCGCTGGGATTCAGCTCTGCCCACGCCGCGCCGAAGAGGAGCGGGCTGTACCACAGGGCGCCGACCACGATGGCCGCGACCGCCGCCAGCGCCACCGCCTTGATGTTGATGCCAGGCTCAGCCCTCGCCAAAGCGCCGGTCTCGCGAGTCGGCCCCGAGGCCCTGGACGCGACGGACTCGTCAGGCCTCTGCCTGAACTGCCACGCGCCCAGGACGGCGACGATGACGAGCGCGCTCACGAGCGCGTAGCCGGCGCGGAGGGCGTAGGCTGCAAAGGGCATCTGCTCGTGGAGAAGGGAGCCGAGCAGAATCGTGGCCTGAAACGCGAACCACACGGTCCCGGCGAGGACGAAGGCACCCTTCCAGTCGGCAATCCGGGAGCGCACGAAGAAGCGCGCGAACACGTAGGCGATGAGGAGAGAGCGGGCAAGCTCGCCCAGCACCTCCCACGGGTTCACGGACTGCGGCTTCATCCACTCCGGCGCGCCCACCACCAGCGCTGCCCCGGCCGCCAGGAGAACCGCTTTGTAGTTCACGTGGAGCGCCGGCATCATCGATCTAGCGGAATCGTGAGAGCACGCCGAGCACCTCGTCGATGTCGGCGGCGGTGTGGTCGGCGTTGACCTGGAAGCGGATGAGCTGTTCCCCCTTCGGCACGACCGGGTGGTTGAGCCCCGTCGCGAGCACGCCGTTCTTGCGGAGGAAGGCGACCAGCGATCGCGTCTTGTCGGTGTCGCGCACGAGCAGCGGCACCACCGGATGCTGCCCGGCGATGGTCTCGAACCCGAGCTCGAGCAGGCCGTCGCGGAACCGCTGCGTCATCTCGCGCAGGTGCGCGAGCAGCTGTGCCCCCGCATCGCCGCGGAGGACCTGCAGCGACTGCAGCGCCGCCGCCGCCTCGCCGGCCGCGATCGGGTTGCTGTAGATGTAGAGCGGGTTCTTCTCCCGCAAGAAGCTCACCACCGGCGCGCTGCAGACGATGTACCCGCCGTTGACGCCGAAGGCCTTGCCGAGGGTCCCGATGAGGATGTCGGCGCGGCCGCCGGTGACTTCCTCGGTGCCGCGGCCGGTCGGGCCGAAGCCGCCGACGCCGTGCGAGTCGTCGACGAGAAAGACCACGCCGCGAGGGAAGCGCGCGTCGAACTTCTCGCAGATGCGCGCGATGCGATCGAGCGGCGCGTGGTCGCCGCGCATGCTGAAAACTCCATCGGTGATGACGATGGCGCCCTGCGCGCCGGCAGACTCGGCGAGGGCCGCTTCCAGCTTGAGCACGTCGAGATGCGGATAGACCTTGCGCGCCTTCGAGGGCGCGAGCTTCATCCCGTTGACGATGCAGTTGTGGTTCAGCTCGTCGCTGATCAGCACCGTCTCCGGCGTCGAGAGCGAGACCAGCGCGCCCATCACCGCCGTGTACGCCGCGCCCATCAGCTGCGCCGCTTCGCGGCCGTGGAATTCGGCGAGCGCGCGCTCGAGGCGGACGTGCGGGTCGGTCGTGCCGCTGATGAAGCGGACCGCGCCGGGGCCGACGCCGAAGGCGTGCGCCGTGCGCTCCTCGGCCTGCAGCAGCTCGGGACGCAGCGAGAGGCCGAGATAGGAATTCGAGTTCATGCGGATGAACTCGCGCTCGCCTTCTCCTTCGAGGAGGAAGCGCGGCCCGTGCCCCTCGCGCGCCGGTTTCACCGCAGTGAAGATCGACTCGCGCCCCTTGGCGGTCCCGGTTTTCTCCAGCTCGGCGAGCTGCGCCGCGATTTGCTGTTCGAGTCTGGCGAGCGGCATGTCAGGCCCCCTTGCGCAGCTGGCGGAGCATGTCGTCGACCATGGCGGAGAGCGCGTACTCCGGCTTCCAGTTCCATTCCTCGCGCGCTGCCCCGTCGTCGAGCGTCTCGGGCCAGGAGTCGGCGATGGCCTGCCTCCGCGGATCGACCGCGTACTCCATCCGGAAGGCAGGCATCCGCGCGCGGATCTCCGCGCCCAGCTCCTCGGGCGTGAAGTCGATCGCGGAGAGGTTGTAGGCGTTGCGGTTGCGCAGCCGGGAGGGGTCCGCCTCCATCAGCTCGATCATCGCGCGGATGGCGTCGGGCATGTACATCATCGGCAACCGCGAGTCGGCCCGCAGGTAGCAGGTGTACTGCCTGTGCGCGATGGCCTGGCGGAAGATGTCCACGGCGTAGTCGGTGGTGCCGCCTCCGGGATCGGTCTTGTACGAGATCAACCCGGGAAAGCGCAGCCCGCGCGTGTCCATGCCGAAGCGGCGGTGGTAGTCGTCGCAGAGCAGCTCGCCCACCACCTTGGTGACGCCGTACATGGTGGTGGGCGCAGTGATACTGCCGCCCCGCCTCGAGCACGTTGTAAAGGCCGTTGACGTTGATCTGCCACGCCTGGGTGGGCCGCGTCTCGCCCACGGCGGAGAGCAGCGCCGCCAGGTGGTAGATGGTGTCGATCTGGTGGATCTGCATCACTCGAGTGATGTGGTGCGGATCGAGGACGTCGACGAACTCGAAAGGGCCGCTGTCGCGCAGCCGGATTTCGCTGGGCAGCCGCACGTCGCTCGCGACCACCGCCGCGTCGCCGTACTTCCTGCGCAGCGCGAGGGTGATCTCCGAGCCGATCTGTCCGCAGGCGCCGGTGACGAGAATGCGCTTCATGAGGCGCGTTTTACCTGATCTTCCGGCGGCAGGCGGTGGGCAAACTGCGAAAAGAGCAGCAAATCATACGCGCCCTTGAGAGCGCCGGCGCAGAGGAGCGGCCAGCCGAAGCTGCTCCGGTCGAGCAGCGCGCCGGCGAGCAGCGGGGCGAGCGCCGAGGCAAGGCTGCGCGGGACGTTGGTGACGCTGGAGGCAGCGGCGCGCTCCTCGCGGGGCACCATGGCCATGACGTAGGCCTGGCGCGCGGGAACGTCCATCTGCGAGAGCAGCGCACGGAGGAGGAGGAAGAAAACCGCCAGCGGCGCGCTGGGCATCAGCCCGGCGAGGATGAGGAACAGGTTCGAGGGCAGGTGCGTGAAGACCATGGTCCGCACATGGCCGATACGGGCGGCGATGCGCGAGGAGACCAGCTGGGAGACCGCGGCGAAGATTCCGGTGACGAAGAAGATCGCGCCGGCGGTGGCGAGCGGCAGGTCGAAGCGGCGGAAGAGCCAGAGCGCGAGCAGCGACTGGACGATGAAGCCGCCGCCGAAAGAGTCGAGGCTGAAGAGCGCCGAGAGCTGCAGTACGATGCCGCGGGATTTTCGCAAAGGCGCCGCGCGCTCCTCAGGGGCGAGCTCGACGGCATCCGAGAGCCGGCGGTAGGCGAGCGCGCTGAGCGCGCCAAAGAGCGCGTAGAGGAGAAATCCGGCCCGCTCCGTCTGGGCCGGATCGACGATGCGCGCGAGCGCGTCGGGAAATCCTGCGGCCAGTGCCCCCAGCGCTCCGGCGAAAGCGCCGGCGAGGTTGTACCAGGCGAACATCGCGGTCCGATCCTGCGCCGCCACGGTCTCGGCGAGCACCGCCTGCTCCATCGGCAAGAAGAGGGTGACGTCGCCCGCCGAAGGATTGAGGGTGCCGACGAAGCCGATCAGGAGCAGCGGCCAGAAGCTGCTGGCGGCGAAGAAGCCGACGCCGGTTGCGACCATCAAGGCCGAGGCGCCGAGGAGCACCGCCCGACGGCGGAAGCGATTGGAGAGGAGGCCCATCGCGAGCGTCAGAGCTGCCGACCCGAACAGGGTGGCGGCGACGATGGCCCCGATCTGGACCGCGCTGAATCCCAGACGGCTGAGGTGGCTGGCGAGCAGCACGCTGGCCGCTCCGTCGGCGAAGCCGCGCGCGGCGCGGGTGGCGGTGAGGCGCAGCGCATCGGCGCCGGCGGAAGAAGGAAACCAGGAATGCTCCACTTGACGCCGCCTGATACGACTGAATCAGATGGCAAGCAACGGGGTAACCTTTTCACCCCGCGAGCATCGGAGTGAGCATGGGCGATTACCTGATCGTCGGAGGCGGCATGACGGCGGCCGCGGCGGCGCGCGGCATCCGCGAGGTGGACGCGACGGGGAGCATCGCCATTCTCGGCGAGGAGCCGCACCGGCCGTACGCACGGCCGCCGCTCTCCAAGGCGCTCTGGCAAGGCAAACCCGAGGAGAGCGTCTGGCTGGAGCTGCCCGCCGGGGTCGAGTTGCTCAGCGGGCGACGAGCGATCGCGATCGATCGGAAAGAAAGGCGCGTGCTCGACGATCGCGGCGCCGCGCACGGCTACCGCAAGCTCTTGCTCGCCACCGGCGGCCTCCCGCGCAGACTGCCCTACGGCGAAGGGCGCATCATCTATTATCGCAAGCTCGACGACTATCGCGCGCTCCGCGCCCTGAAAGGCGAGCGCGTGGCCGTCATCGGCGGCGGATTCATCGGCTCGGAGATCGCTGCGGCCCTGGCGCAGAACGGAAAGAAAGTCACGATGATCTTTCCCGACAGCGGCATCTGCGCGCGCGCCTTTCCCAGGGATCTCTCCGATTTCGTCACCGACCAGTATCGAAAGAAGGGCGTCGAGGTGCTCGCCGGCGAAGGAGTGAAGGACGCGGGCGTGACCACCGCAAGCGGGCGGCGCATCGAGGTGGACGCGATCGTGGCCGGCATCGGCATCGCGCCCAACGTCGACCTGGCCAGGCAGGCGGGCCTTCAAGTGAGCGACGGCGTCGAGGTGGACGAGTCGCTGCGCACCAGCGACCCGGAGATCTTTGCCGCCGGCGATGTCGCCAATTTCTACAATCCCGCTCTCGGCCGCAGAGTGCGCATCGAACATGAAGACAACGCCAACACCATGGGCGCGGCCGCGGGGCGCAGCATGGCCGGGGCTCCGACGAAGTACACGCACCTGCCGTTCTTCTATTCGGACCTCTTCGAATTCGGCTACGAAGCCGTGGGCGATCTCGATTCGCGTCTGCAGACGGAAGCGGAGTGGAAGGACCCCTTCCGCGAAGGCATCATCCATTACCTCGCCGAGGGCAAGGTCCGCGGCGTGCTGCTCTGGAATACCTGGGGCCAGGTCGATCGGGCGCGCGAGCTGATCGGCAGGCCGCGCCGCTAGTACAGCTGCCCGGAAGTTCGTTCCGCATTGGAACCCGTCGAGTGTCAGGGGTCACTGGTAAGTTGTTCCCCATTGGGACCCGTCGAGTGTCAGGGGTCAGTGGTAAGTTGTTCCGCTGATGGAGCCCCCGGCTAAAGCCGGGGGCTAGAGAAGCACGAAGCCTCCTTCGGAGGCTGGGCCGGGGCGATCCATGGAAAATCGGGTCATCGCTGCCAAGAGTCTCGAGTAGGCTTCGTGCCCTTCTAGCCCCCGGCTTCAGCCGGGGGCTCCAGAAAGCTGAGAAAGCACGTCCAATGGTGGCGAGCGCGGAACGAACTTGCAGGCGGGTGTACTAGCCGTGCTCAAGGAGGCGCCGGCCGCGGAGTCAGGCAGCGGAGTGCGCGAGGAGCGCGCCTGCCGCTGTGCCGCCTGCTCGCACGAGCTGGCACTGCTGCGCGATCGCATCGAGGTGGAGGGCGCAGCCTCGCGCAGGTTCGTCAATCCCGAAGGCATCGAGTTCGAGATCGCCGCGTTCCGCGACGCGCCCGGATGCTCGCTGATCGGCGAGCGCTCGGCTTACTGGAGCTGGTTCGCCGGCTACGACTGGCAGGTGGCGCTTTGCGGCCGCTGCGCGGGGCACGTCGGCTGGAGCTTCACCGGCCCTTCCGGCCGCTTCTGCGGGCTCATTCTCGAGCGGATCCAGCTCTGAGCAACGCCAGCTTGTTGCGCGCCGCCCGGGCGAGCTTGCCGCGGCCGCCCGACGATAGACCTTCGAGGAGCGAGATGCCTTGCGCGCGCACCTCGGGCGCATGGTGCTCGGCGAAGTGGAAGCCGACGTGATAGCGCGCCTCCGGAGAAAGCGACTTGTCTTTTTCCAGGGCGCGAGCGAGCGCGATGCCGTCGGCCGCGAGCTTCTCCAGCTCGATCAGCGCCGGGTCCGACTGCCGCGCGCGCGGATGTGGATCGAGGGACGAGCGGCGCAAGAGCAGGCAGGCGTGCGCGAGGCGATCCTCGGCGGTGGCGTGTCCCGAGCGCACGAGAATGTCGCCGATCGCCTCGCCGCGCGCCGGGTCCGCCTTGCGCGCGGCCTGGCGCAGCGCTTTGGCCCAATCCTGCGGGTCGGTCCGCCGCAGCGGCTCGAGCTGCCGCCGGGCGATGGCCAGCGACTTGCGCAGCATCTTCGTGCCTGCCTCGCGGAGCTTGCCGATCTCCTGGGCCGAGAGCTGGATGCGCTCGAGCGCGTCCGCGATGGCGTGCGCGCCTGCCTCCTCCTCGGCTTCCGCCAGCGCCTCGGCCAGAAGTGGTCCGGAGCCGGGCAGGGCAGCCAGCGCTTTCACCGCCGCCTCTGCGCGCGGCCGATCGCCATCGCGCGCGATCTCCGCCAGCTGCTTGGACGCTCCGGAAGCGCCGAGCAGCCCGATGGCCCAGAGCGCCAGCTCGGCATCCTTCGCTCGCGCGAGCCGTACCAGGTCCTTGGCCAGCGCATCGGCGCCGCGCATGACGGTGAGCGTGTCGCGGGCGGCGCGCGCGACGAGCGGGTCGGAATCCTCGAGCAGATCGACCAGCGCGCGGACGGCCTTGGCCGGCGGCTTCTCCCCCAAGGCGAAGCGCAGCGCAGTGATCGCCTCCACGCGCACCGCGGCGGAATGCTTCTTTCCCAGATATTTCTGCAGCGTCGTCGCAGCCCGCGGCAGCTCCAGGAAGCCGAGGATCTTCAGCGCTCCGCGCAGCGCCGGCTCCTGGTTCGTACCATCGCTCCGCTGCTGCGCCATCTTGCGCAACAGCGATTCGACTTTGGCAGCCATCGACTTGCGCTCCGGCAACGGAGAGGTGCGCGCGCTATGCCGCACCGAGAGCGCCACTCGATTGACCACCTCGAAAGGCTGGCCGCTCAGCCCCTCGAGCACCA
>VBLC01000043.1 GCA_005879315.1 Deltaproteobacteria bacterium
CTGGTGGAGAGCTGCATGGTCAACCACGTGCGGCGCTGGCTGTTCCCCTCTCCGCAGGGCGGCGGGACGGTGCAGGTCACCTATCCGTACGTCTTCAAGAGCAGCGGACAATGAGAGTCTTCTTGCTCGCGCTTTTCCTCGCAGCGGGGGCGGCGGCGCAGTCCGAATCGATCTCCAGGCCTACCACGGGCGTCGACGAACCTCCCCGCCGCGGCACCTTCGTCGAGTCCTCGCTGGGGGCTTTCACCACCTTCGGCGGTTCGGCGCGCGTCGCCCGCG
>VBLC01000044.1 GCA_005879315.1 Deltaproteobacteria bacterium
GAGCATGACCGTCGGCCGCGAGCTCGGCGAGCGCGCCTCCGTCTTCGCCTCGCTCGGCATCGGCGCCTCGAGCGCTTCCTGCTTCAGCGCCTCCAAGTCGAACGGCGATTGCGCCGCGGCCGATTCCTTCGGCGCCACGTTCGTCGAGGCGGGCGCCTCGTACGGCATCGGCGTGGCGCTGCGCACTCTCTTGTCCTTGAAGATGCTGGGCGGCTTCACCGATCTGAGCCCCGGGCCGGTGACGAAGAACAACGGCGTGCCCGACCACCTCCCTGGCTTCCATCTCGGAGGCGGGCTCGCGCTCGACTACGACACGCACCTCGATCACTTCGCCGTCGGGCTCGACGCCGTGGTTCGCCACACCATCGCCAAGGGCGACGCGACGCTGGGGCTCACCTCGCTGGCGGTGATGCCGAGAATCCGCTACGTCTTCTGAGCGGTATGGATTTCGCGGCGCTGGCGGCGAGGCTGCCCGAGTGGGGGCGGATCTTCGATGGGCAGAAGTACGCCGCCTTTCTCGAGGCGGTGCACTCCGTCCTCGACGAGCGCGCCGAGGCGTACGAGCTGCACGACGAGTTCGCGCGCATCGCCGGGTCCGACGTGCCGCTCTTGCCGCTGGCGCAGCTCTGCTCGAGCGCGCCGCAGGCGGAATGGCGCGAGTGCGTGCGCAGGGGGCTGGAAGAAAGGCTCGCCGCGGACAAGCTGGGCCGCGAGCTGGACGAGCTGCGCGGCGACTTTGCGCGCGCCAGGCCGCGCCTGAAGATGCGGCTGCAGACTTCGCCGGCGATCGTCTCGGCAGAGCTGGCCGGAGGGGTGCACGCCGCGTTGGTGCTCGATCTGCCCAGCTTCATCACTCCGGTGCGGCAGGCGGACCTGGCGGCCTGGGAACGGCCCGCCAGCGAGCTGGTTGCGCTCGCGCTGGAGAACGTCAAGGCGCAGGAGCAGGTCGAGCTGAAGCCGATGGAGATCGCCGGGACGCGGGTCTTCGGGGTCTCGGGGCAGGGGCCGTTCGTCGCCTCGCTGGTTCTGGCAGCCGATGAGCTGCTCGGCGAGCCGACGCCGTTCGGCGTGCTGGTAGCCGTGCCGAGCGCGCACATCCTGCTCTGCCATTCGCTCGTCGACCGCCGCAGCTTGCGGGCGCTGGAGGCGATGGCGGCCGGAGCGCTGCAGGCCTTCGAGAGCGGACCCTCGCCGCTCGTGCCGCACCTCTTCTGGAAGCGCGGCGATCGCTTCGTAACGCTGCCGGTGCGGCGGAGCGAGGAAGGCAAGGCCCAGTGCGATCTGCCCCGCGAGTTCGACGAGCAAGTGGTCGAGAAGCTCTGATCGCCGCACTGCAGAGGGGGCCTCCCCCACCTACTTCTCCTTGCCGCGCATGGCCTTGAGCATCTGCTTGACGTTGGCGCGGTCGAAGTCGGTGACGTAGCTGAACTCGCCGCCGTTCTTGAGCCACTCGCCGCCGTCGACGGTGAGGCAGTCGCCGGTCACGTACGCCGCGCCCTCCGAGAGCAGGTACACCGCTGCGTCGGCGATCTCGCGCGGCGTGCCGAACCGCTTCAGGGGAATGCGGTTCTTCGCCATCTCCTCGAGCGAAGGGTCGGGCATCAGCCGCGAGAAGGCGCCCTCAGTCGGCACCGGTCCGGGCGCGATGGCGTTGACGCGGATCGCGTACGCCGCCCACTCGACCGCGAGAGAGCGCGTCAGCGCCAGCACGCCGGCCTTGGCGCACGCCGAGGGGAGCACGAAGGCCGACCCGATCCAGGCATAGGTGGTGACGATGTTGACGATGGCCCCGCCCTTGCCGGCCTCGATCATCCGCCGCCCGAAGGCCGAGGTGCAGTGGAACGTGCCGTTCAAGACGATCTCCACCACCGTCCGGAATGCGTTGGGGCTCAAATCTTCGCTGGCGGCGAGGAAGTTGCCCGCCGCGTTGTTCACCAGCCCGTCGACGCGCGGCAGCCTCGCCGCTACCTCCGCCACCTGCGCGGGGTCGCGCACGTCGCAGGAGTACCCGCTCGCGCTCCCGCCGGCGGCGGCGATCTGCGCGACCACCGCGTCGAGCTTTTCCTTGCGCCGGCCGATCACCACCGGGTGCGCGCCCAACTCGGCGAAGCGGCGCGCCATCTCTGCCCCCAGCCCGCTGCCCCCGCCTGTCACGACGATGACACGGTCCTTCAAGAGTCCCGCTTGGAACATCGGCATCCTCCCGGTAGAAGGAGGCGCACAATGCAAGCACGCAAGGAATCGATCAAGCCTGGCGCGGCCTTCGTCGAGGCGCGCGTCGAATCCGCGCGCTGGGTCATCCTCCGATGATCTTCGCCCTGTTGCTTCTCGCCGCCTCCGCGCCGCAGAAGGGGAGGCTGGTGGTGGTGGCGGTGATCGATCAGCTCCGCTACCAGGACGTGCTCTGGCTTGCGCCCGAGCTCGGCTCGCGGGGCTTCGCCGGTCTGGGAACGCCGGCGCCGATGCGCTACGACACGGTCGTCACCGAGACGGCCGCCGATCACGCCGTGCTCTCGACCGGCGCCTACGCCGACATGAACGGCGTCGTCGGCAACCGCTTCTATGTCGAAGGAGCGCGCCGCGAGCTGGTCGAGGATCCCTCTTGCCCGGTGTGGGGCGCGCCGCAGATCGGCCGCAGCTCGGCGATGCTCCGCGTCCCGACCGTGGGCGATGCCTTCAAGCTCGGAACCGACGGCGCGGGCCGCGTCGTCTCGGTCGCCGTCAAGGATCGCAGCGCGCTGTTTCTCGCCGGCGCCTCCGCCGACCTCGCCGTCTGGTTCGAGCTGGAGACGGGCGAAATGGCCTCGACCACCTGCTACGCGCCGGGCCCGCCGCCCTGGCTGCCGCAGCACGTGCTCGTCGACTGGAAGGACTGGGTGTGGACGATGTCGCGGCCCGACGCCATCGCGCGGCTGGTGCCGCAGGCGCGCAACGAGGGATCGCGGCCGGCGAACGACGTCGGCGCGGAATTTCCTCATCCGGTGGGCAACGGCAAGATCGACAAGCGGCTCGCGCTGGCGGCGCGCAATTCGCCCGCTGCATCGACCTCGGCGCTGCGCACCGCGAGCGCGGCCGTCAAGGCGATGGCGCTGGGCGAGAGCAACACCACCGACCTGCTGTTCGTCGCGCTCTCTTCCGTCGACGGCGTCGGCCACCAGTTCGGGACGCTGACGCGCGAGCGGGTCGACACCATCCTCCGCACCCATGACGAGCTGGGCGCTTTTCTCTCCGGGCTGCGCGCGCGGCTGGGCAAGAGGCTTTCGGTCTTGCTCACCTCCGATCACGGCCTCAATCCGACGGCGTCGGATGAGCGGCGCCTGCGGGTCGGGCAGGGCGGCACCATCGACCTGGACGGGCTCATTCAAAAATTGAACCGCGCTCTCGACGAGCAGATCGGCCTGCGCCGCGAAGGCTGGGTCCTGGCCATCGACGGCAGCCAGCTCTGGCTGCGGTCGCCGTTTCCCCCGAAGGCGGTGCAGGCCGCGGTCGAGGTGCTGCGCCGCGAGCCGGGGCTGTGGAAGGTGATCCCGGCCGACGAGATCGACGCCGCGGAGAGCTTCGTCCGCCACTCCTGGTTCGCCGGTCGCAGCGGTCAGGCGATGCTGGTGACGCGGCCTCTCTGGACGATGAAGAAGGCGGCCGACGCCGCGGACCACGGCTCCCCCTGGAACGACGACGCGCTCGTGCCGGTGTCGCTCCAGGCGCCCGGCTTCCGGCTGCGCCGCAATGGAGTGATCCGCGCCACGCAGATTGCGCCGGCGATCGCGGCGCTGCTCGACGCTGCTCCACCCGCGGCTGCGCTCGACGACCCGGCGATCGAGCACGAGTGAGCACTTTCCGAGCCAGTCGGAGGCGCTGCAAGTGAGGGCGCCCTACCTTCGAGGAATGGAGCTGCCCGCGCCGGGCCTCGGCTCGCCGACGCCCTCGTACCAGGAGGAATTGTCCGCCTCCCAACTGGGCGCGATCTACAGCGCATGTCTCTTGTCGGGGCCGCTCTTGCTGGCGTTCACGCTGCTCGACCGCGCGCTGGTCCCGGAGGACTGGCTGCCGCTCCTCGCCGTGCGAGCCGTCGCTGCGCTCTCCCTGGCCGGCTGCGCGCGGGCGACGGCGAGACCGGGCGCCGCACCTTTGCCCTTGGCGGCAGCGGCGACGGCGATCATCGCGGGGACCGTCGAGGCCGCGCTCATGCAGACGGGCGGCGCTGCGAGCCCGTATCTGTATTCGATCCTGGTCGTGCAGGCGGGAGTCTCGACGCTCTTGCCCTTGCGCACCTGGCAGGCGGTGCTGCTCAACGCCGAGGTCCTGGTCATCGCGCTGGGTCCTTTCGCGCTGCGGCCGCCGCCGCGCGAGCACTACATGACGCTGATCATCGCCTGCTCGTATCTGGGGACGATGACGGTGGTGAGCATCGTCGGCGCGAGCGCGCAGGAGCGGGTGCGCCGGCGCGAGCACCAGGCGCGCGCCGAGTTCGCCCGCCACTTCGGGCTGCTCAACCTCGGCACGCTCGCCGGCGGACTCGCCCATGAGCTGTCGAATCCGCTGAATGCGCTCGTCCTCCAGGTGGAGCTTCTCGCCCGCGAACCCGAGAGCGGCTCCAAGCGGCTGGAGAAGCTGCGCGGCAGCCTGGAGCGGATGCGCAACATCCTCGAGGCGATGCGGGGGGGCGCGCGCCTTTCGGCGGGCGAACGGCGGCTCGTCGATCTGGCGCGCGAGGCCGATCTTGCCTTCACCCTGCTCGAGTCGAAGCTGCGCAACCGGGCTGTGCGCGACTACGGCGAGGTCCCGCCCGTCTACTGCCAGCCGACGCTACTCGGCCAGGTGCTGGTCAATCTGCTCGCCAACGCCGCCGACGCCGTGGCGGGCATGGAGCAGCCCAAAGTCGCGCTGCGGCTGCGCCGCGACGGACAGCTCGCGCTCGTCGAAGTGGAGGACAACGGCCCGGGCGTACCCGAGGAGTTGCGCGCGAAGATCTTCCAGCCCTTCTTCAGCACCAAGGGAGATCAGGGCAACGGCCTGGGGCTGTGGATCTCTTCCGAGATCGTGCGGGTGCACGGCGGGACGCTGACGGTGCATGAGGGGAGCTGGGGCGGGGCGCTCTTCCGCGTCGCGCTGCCGATCGACGCGCGGACGCTCGAGGCGCAGGAGTCGCGCGAGGCGCCGCCGCCGCCTGGATCTTGAATCGAGGGGCAAGGCGCTCTAGCCTCGCTCGATGATGCCTTCGCTGCGGGCCCATGAGCATCGCGAAACGGCGACGCGCGCCGGCCTTCTCTACGTCACCGACGGCATCGCCGGGATCCGCCGCGAGCGCAACGGCAGGGGATTCATCTTCTACGCGCCCGACGGCAGCCGCATCGACGGCGACGAGCGCAAGCGCTTCGACGCCCTCGTCATCCCGCCCGCCTGGACCGACGTCTGGATCTGCCCCCACCCGCGCGGCCACATCCAGGTCACCGCGCGCGACGCCCGCGGCCGCAAGCAGTACCGCTACCACACGCGTTACCGCGAGGCGCGCGACAAGTCCAAGTTCCGTCGCATGCTCGAGTTCAGCGAGATCCTCCCCGAGATCCGCGAGCGGGTGGAGCGCGACCTGCGCGCGCGGGATCTGACGCGGCGGCAGGTGCTGGCCACGGTGGTGCTGCTGCTCGACAAGACGCTCATCCGGGTGGGCAACGACGAGTACGTGCGCGAGAATCGCTCTTTCGGGCTCACCACCTTGCGCGACCGTCATGTGGAGATCGAGGGGGCGAGGCTGCGCTTCTCCTTCCGCGGCAAGAGCGGAGTGAACCACCAGGTGGCGATCACCGACCGGCGCCTGGCGCGCATCGTTCAGCGCTGCCAGGATCTGCCCGGGCAGGAGCTGTTCCAGTTCCTCGACGAGCGGGGGAAGCGTCAGACCATTTCCTCCGACGACGTCAATGCCTACCTGCGCGAGTCGACGGGACGGGACATCACCGCCAAGGACTTCCGCACCTGGGCCGGGACGATGCTGGCGGCGAAGGAGCTGACGGCGATGGGGCCGGCGCGCAGCCGGCGCGAGGCCGACCGGAACGTCAATCGTGCCATCGATACGGTGGCCGAGCGGCTCGGCAATACCCGGGCGGTCTGCAGGAAATACTACGTGCATCCGGGTCTGGTGCGCCTGTATCTCCTCGGCCTGACGGTCTCGCTGCCCTCGCGGGCCGTGCCGCGGCAGTTCCGGCGGGAAAATCCGCCGGCGGCCCTGCGCCGCGACGAGGTGGCGGTGCTGCAGTTCCTGCAGGAGAAAGCTGCCGAGGATTAGGCGCGGCCCGGACGGCTTACACCGCCCGAGGGCCGCGCACCCTCGGTCCTTGTCCGCGCTCCCCGACTCTCGCGTAACCTTTCGGCATGATGCAGTTGGCAAAGTCCTGGCTGCCAACCCTGGCGATCTACGCGCTCGGCGCGATCCCGCCGGTCGTCTTCGTCTTGCTCCTCTCGGCGAGATAGATGCGGCGCGTCCGCGCCAGAGGGATCGCCGCGCACGTTCGCGCGGGCGCGGCCGCGTTCACCTGTCAGGTCGAAGAAGTCTCGGACGAGGGCGCCTTCCTCCGCACCGATCGGCGCCTCGGGTTGGGGCTTTCCATCGAGGTCGACCTGGTGAAGCCGGGAGGCCGCAAGGCATTGCACACTCGCGCGCGCACGTCGCGAGTAGTGGAGAGTGGAGCCAGCGCGCAGCCCGGCATCGAAGTGCAATTCGTCTCGATCAACCCCGACGATCAACAGCGCCTCGCCGCCTGGATCGATGAGCTGAGCGGGCTTTCGGCTGCGGTCGCGCCGGCGGAGGAAGCTCCGTCCCAGGACGCGACCAGGATGATGGTCCAGGTGAAGGGACTCCTCCTGGAGATGGACGCGCTCCGCGATCAGCTGCGCGAGCGCGATGGCGAAGTCGAGGATCTTCGCCGGCAGCTCGCCACCGTCGAGCAGCTCCTCGGCCGCCGCAAGGGCGGCTAGATTAGGGCCAACGCTGGTCAGTCAGCATCTTCGCCTTCGAACGAGAACGAGCACGAGCTCGACGTCGGGCACGAAAAGGAGCACGAGCTCGAGCTCGACGTCGAGCACGAAAAGCAGCACGAGCACAAGCTCGGCTCTTGATCAGCATTGCGCTTAGACTAGGCGCAATGCTGATCAATGAAGCGACGTCTAACTCGTCGGAGAGCCTAGAAGCGGGAAAGGGAAGGGGGGCGGTCAGATCAGCCCGTCGGCGCGCTTGCGCTCGCGCTCCAGGCGATACCGGTCCGCAGCGGGCAGGACCCTCTTGCGCAGGCGGACGTTCTTCGGCGTCACCTCGACCAGCTCATCCTCGTTGATCCACTCCAGCGCCTTCTCCAGCGACATCTCTCGCGGCGGGGTGAGGATGATGTTCTCGTCGCGACCGGCCGCGCGGATGTTGGTGAGCTTCCGCCCGCGCGTGACGTTCACGTCCAGGTCGGTGGGGTGCGAATGCTCTCCGCAGATCATGCCCTCGTAGACGGCGACGCCGGGTCCGTAGAAGAGCTGGCCGCGCTCTTGAAGATCGAAGAGCGAGTACGCCACCGTCTCTCCCTCGCGGTCGCTGACGATGGCGCCGTTGGTGCGCTTCGGCACCTTCCCCTGCCAAGGCTCGTAGCCGTCGAACTGCGAGGACATGATCCCTTCCCCGCGCGTGATGGTGAGGAACTCGTTGCGGAATCCGACCAGCCCGCGCGCCGGCACGCGAAACGAGAGCCGCACGCGGTCGGAGCCGATGTTCTGCATTTCCACCATGCGCCCCTTGCGCGGGCCGAGCCGCTCGGTGACCACGCCCACCGCGCTGGAGGGAACGTCGCAGACCATCAGCTCCATCGGCTCGTGGACGACGCCGTCGACCTCTTTGGTGATCGGCTCCGGATTCGAGACAGTCAATTCATAGCCCTCGCGCCGCATCGTCTCGACGATGATCGCGAGCTGCAGCTCGCCGCGGCCCACCACCTTGAAGGCGTCGGGGCTCTCGGTGTCGAAGACGTGGATGGAGACGTTCCGGTAAGCCTCCCGCAGGAGCCGCTCGCGCAGATTGCGCGAGGTGACGTATTTGCCCTCACGCCCCGCGAACGGCCCGTCGTTGACCTTGAAGATCATCGACATGGTCGGCTCGTCGACGTGGATGCGCTCGAGCGGAATGGGATGTTCCGGATCGGTGATGGTGTCGCCGATGGAGATCTCCTCGAGGCCAGCCAGGCAGATGATCTCGCCGGGGCCCGCCTCGGGGATCTCGATCTTCTTCAAGCCTTCGAAGGCGTAGATCTTGGTCACCTTGCCGCGCGGCGTGCTGCCGTCTTCGCGGCAGACGGAAACCAGTTGTCCGACTTCGATCGAGCCGGAAGTCAAACGCCCCACCGCGAGCCGCCCCACGTAGTCGTCGTAGTCGAGGTTGGCGACCAGCATCTGCAGCTTGTCGTGGGTCGTCTCCGCCTTGCGAGGCGGCGGGATGGTTTCGAGGATGGCATCGAGCAGCGGCTCGAGCGAGCGGGCGCGAGAGCCAGGCTCCTCGCCCGGATGCGGCGCGGCTCCCGGAGCAGCCGCGCGCCCCGCCGGCAGATCGTCGAAATCCGACAGCCGGAGCGACGCCCGGCCGGCGCGCGCCACCGCATGGATGACGGGAAATTCGATCTGGTGCTCGTTGGCCCCCAGATCGATGAAGAGCGCATAGATCGCGTCGAGCACCTCGGCAGGCCGCGCGTCCTGCCGATCGACCTTGTTGACCACCACCACCGCCGGCAGCCCCAGTCCGAGGGCCTTCTGCAGGACGAACCTCGTCTGCGGCAAAGGCCCTTCGGCGGCGTCCACCAGAAGCAGCACGCCGTCGACCAGCCGCAGCCCGCGCTCCACCTCGCCGCCGAAGTCGGCGTGCCCCGGCGTGTCGACGATGTTGATCTTCACGCCGCGATAGGTGACCGCAGTGTTCTTGGCGAGGATGGTGATGCCTTTCTCGCGCTCGAGGTCGCCGGTGTCCATCGCCCGCTCCTGCACCTGCTCGTTGGCGCGGAACGTCCCGGTCTGGCGAAAAAGCCAGTCCACCAGCGTCGTCTTGCCGTGGTCGACGTGGGCGATGATGGCGATGTTACGGATCTGCTCTCGGGACAGCATGGAGCGCTACCTTGCTTGTAAAGGATTCGAAAAGGGGCGAGGCTTCTATCTGATCTGGCTTGATTAGACAATCGAGCGATGCCGACGGTTCGCGGCCATCATCACCTCGCCATCCAGGTCAAAGACCTGCGGGCGGCCGAGCGCTTCTATGTCGAGGCGCTGGGGTTGCCCGTCGTGCGCCGTTGGCCGCGCGAGGATGGGCCGGGGGAGCGGTCGGTCTGGCTGGGGGTGGGCGCCGGCGAAGAATTCCTCGCGCTCGAAGCCTGCGATGCCGAACGGCCGCCGGCGCCTTTTCGCGATCCGCACGGTGGCCTGCACCTGCTTGCGCTGCGCATCGACGTCGCCGACCGACCGGACTGGGAGAAGAAGCTCGAGAAGCTCGGGGTCGAGATCGTGCACCGCACGCGCTGGACGCTCTATCTGCGCGATCCCGAGGGCAACCGGATCGGGCTCTCCCACTATCCGCACGAGCCATGATGGAGTTCTTCCACCGTGCCGCCGAGGGGCCGCTCGTCCGGCGGCTGCTCGACCAAGGGATTCGCGACCCACGCGTCCTGGCCGCCTTCGAGCGCGTTCCGCGACCTTTTTTCGTCCCCGAAGAGGCGCAGGGGGAGGCCGAAGCCGACCGGCCGCTCGACATCGGCCACGGTCAGACCATCTCGCAGCCCTTCATCGTGGCGGCGATGACGGAGGCGCTCCACCTGGAGGGGCGCGAGCGCGTTCTCGAGGTCGGCACCGGCAGCGGCTACCAGACCGCCATCCTCTGCGAGCTGCTGCCGCTCAGCACCGTCGTCCGCACCCTCGAGATCGTCCCGGAGCTCTCGGCTCGGGCAGAGAAGATTCTCGGCGAGCTGGGCTACGAAAACGTCGATTTCCGCGTCGGCGACGGCGCGCTCGGCTGGCCGGAGGCGGCGCCCTTCGACGCCATTCTCGTCGCGGCGGCGCCGTCGATCGTGCCGCCGGCGCTGCTCGAGCAGCTCGCGCCAGGCGGCAGGCTGGTCATTCCCGTGGGGCCGACGCCGGAGCATCAGGAGCTGCAGCTCTGGCGCAAGAACCCGGACGGCGGACTCGAAGTCCGGCCGCTGATGCAGGTACGTTTCGTACCCATGACCGGCGGCGCAACAGGGGTGCACTGAGCCGCCCTTCGCTGGTACGCTCGGCGGATGCGCTGCCCGGTGTGCGAGAGCGACAATCCCCGCGACGCCGCGGAATGCATCAGCTGCGGAAGAAAACTGTCGGGGAAGGCGGACGCCGTCGCCGACGGGCCGCTCCTCGAAGGTCTGGAGCAGACGCTCTACAGCGGAGGCGCGGACGCCCCGGTGCAGTTCCTGGGCGAGATCGAGCAGACCCGTCTGGTGACCAAGCCCATCGCCGTCGACGCAGAACTGATCCCCGGCGTCGAGCGGACGCAGCTCGAGATCGATCCCGCTGCAACCTCCCTCTGGAGCGGCGGCGTCGAAGTCGATCGCGGCCGCGAGACCGACGACGGCGTGCGCACGCTCGCGCCGCAGGACGAAGCTTGTCCTTACTGCGGCGCCGTCGCCGAGGGCGTCCTCTGCGACAACTGCGGCCGCCGCAAGACGCTCTACCTCGAGCCCGTTGCAGCCGGTGCCGGCCTGGACAGTGTGCGCTGCCCCGCCTGCCTGTCGCGGGTGCTTGCCGGGCCGCGCTGCAGCGACTGCGGCCTGCCGTTCCCCGTCACTGAAATCTGACTTCCGTCAAGATTGACGGGCGCCCTTTCCGCGGAGTACCACGCGCCGATGCCGCACGACCGCAGGGCCCTGGAAGAGGAGTTGGAACGTCTTGCCCGGGCCGCGCGCGTGCGCCGCTCGGTCGACGGCTTCACCCGCGCAGCAGTCGAAGGATTCTGCTGGGCGGTCGTCGCGGGCATCTGCGGCAGGCTGCTCTGGGACTCGAGCCAGCCGCCCATCTTTCTCTGGCCGATGCTCCTGCTGGACGTCTTGCTCCTCTGGGATGCCGTGCGCGGCTACCGGCGGGCGCACGCCAATCTGCGGCGCGAGCTCTTGCTCGAGGCGCGTGTGCGCGAGCTGCGCGTAGAATTGGGCATCGACCTTCCGCCGCAGGCGCGGAAGTTGGAGAGCGAGACCAGTCCTCTGCCGGGCGCAGCACCGCAGCCGAAGGGCAAGGCACTGGAGACGGGGACATGACGGCGCCCGGTCGTTTCATCGTCTTCGAAGGGCTCGACGGCGCCGGCACCACCACGCAGTCGAAGCTCCTGGCGGAGCGGCTGCAGCAGAAAGGCCGCACCGTCCACCTCGCCCACCAGCCCAGCGACGGGCCGGTGGGCCAGCTCATCCGCCAGATCCTCGCCGGCCGCGCCGCCACGACCCAGGCCGACGGCAAGCTGGGCATCGTCGACGAGCGCGGCATGGCGCTGCTCTTCGCTGCCGACCGCCTCGATCATCTCGCCTCGCAGATCGAGCCGCGGCTCGGGCGCGGAGAGGACGTGATCCTCGACCGCTACACCTTGTCCTCGCTCGCCTACCAGGGCGCGAGCGTCTCGCACGAGTTCATCCTGGTGGCGAATCGCTACGCCCGGAAGCCCGATCTGACCCTCTTCCTCTACGTGCCGGCCACCGTTGCGCTCGAGCGGGTGCGCATGCGCGGCGCGAAGCTGGAGCGCTACGAGACGGCCACGCAGCTCCAGGCGATCGAGCGCGAGTACTCGCGGCTGGTCGGCACGCTGGCGAGCGTCGTCTCCATCGACGGCACGCGCCCGGTCGCGGAAGTGTCCGATCTCTGCTACGCAGCGCTGCAGCAGCAACTCGGTTGAAAAGCGATGCTGAACGACACTCGCCGCATGGAAGAGCTGCACATCGTCCGCAAGATTCGCGAGACGGTGCGCCGCTGGTGGGGCATCGAGCTCTCCTTCACCGACGGCAACGGATTCGTCCTCGACCACGGCAAGGGGATCATCATCCCCCCGCAGAACCGCATCTGCACCGCCTGTCTCTCCGACAAGGAAGGTCTGCGCCGCTGCAACCAGAGCATCGAGCAGGCGGTGGCGCGCGTCGGCGACAAAGGACAGCTGCTCGGCCCTTGCCACATGGGCCTGGAGATCGTCGCCGCGCCCATCCAGTTCAGCGGCGACCGCCAGGGATCGCTCTTCGCCTGCGGCTTCTTGCTCAAGGAGAAGGCGGAGCACGCGCGGCCGCAAGCGATGGCCGAGTCGAAGACGCTCAAGCTGCCGGTCCTGGCCGAGGAGGCCTTCGACACCGTCCAGCGCATCGGCGAGCGCGAAGTGCCGCTGCTCGCCGATCTGATGGACACGACGGTGGAGGAGATCGCCGCCTACCAGGGCGCCTTGCTCCAGCAAGAGAGTCGCATCCGCGACTTGCAGGACGAGCTGGGCGGCCGCTACCGCTTCGCCGACATCATCGGCAAGAGCGAGCGGATGCGGAAGCTGTACGCTCTGCTCGACAAGCTGGTGGCGAGCGACGTCACCGTGCTCATCCACGGCGAGAACGGCACCGGCAAGGAGCTGATCGCCCGCGCGCTGCACTTCAACGGCCCGCGCAAGGACAAGCCGTTCATCGCGCAGAATTGTTCAGCTCTGAATGATCAGCTGCTCGAATCGGAGCTGTTCGGCCACGTCAAGGGCTCCTTCACCGGCGCGACGCGCGACAAGCCGGGCCTCTTCAAGGTGGCCGACGGCGGGACCTTCTTCCTCGACGAGGTGGCCGACATGTCGCCGGCCATGCAGGTCAAGGTGCTGCGCGTGCTGCAGGAGGGGACCTTCGTTCCGGTCGGCGGAACGAAGCCGGAGACGGTCGACGTGCGCATCATCGCCGCCTCGAACAAGGACCTGCGCGACGCGGTCGCCCGGCGGCAGTTCCGCGAGGATCTCTTCTATCGGCTGCACGTGGTGGCGTTGGAGGTGCCGCCACTGCGCGAGCGGCTCGAGGACCTGCCGGTGCTCGCGGAGCACTTCCTCGCCGCCATCGCGCAGCGGACCGGCCAGCCGCGGAAGAGGCTGCACCCTGAGGTGCTCGCCTCCTTCTATGAGTGGCACTGGCCGGGCAACGTGCGCGAGCTGGAGAACGAGATCGAGCGGCTGATGGTGCTGGCCGGCGACGCCGAGGTGATTCCCCCCGAGCTGCGCTCGCCGCGGCCGGGCACTCCCTCCGAGCCGACCCGGATGGCGGCGCTGGTGCAGCGCGGTCTGGGCAGCAACCTGGCGGCGGCGGTAGGCGCGCTGGAGCGCGAGCTGATCGAGACCGGCCTGCGCGAGACGGGCGGCAACAAGAGCAAGCTGGCCGAGCGGCTGGGCGTCTCGCGGACGACGCTGATCAAGAAGATCCGCGAGTACGGCATCGCCGGGCACCACGAGTGAGCAGCGCGGCCATCATCGTCATCGGCAACGAGATCCTCTCGGCCAAGGTGCAGGACGAGAACGGGCCCTGGCTGGCGCGCGAGCTGCGCGATCTCGGGGTGGAGCTGCGCCGGATCGAGACGGTGCCCGACGAAGTGCCGCTCATCGTCGATGCGCTGCAGAGGTGCCTCAAGTCGGCGCGCTGGGTCTTCACCAGCGGCGGCATCGGGCCCACGCACGACGACGTGACCATCGCGGCCGTCGCGCAAGCCTTCGGGCGCAAGCTGGTGCGCGATGAGCGAACGCTACTGCTCCTGCGCGCACGGTTCGGGTCGGAGCTCAACCCGGCGCGGATGCGGCTCGCCGAAGTTCCTGAGGGCGCGCGCGTCGAATTCCACGAAGGGTATCTCTTTCCCGTCCTCTCGCTGGAGAACGTCGTCATCCTGCCCGGCGTGCCCTCGCTCTTGCGCGAAGGCTTCACCAGGCTGCGCGAGCGGTTCCGGCAAGCGCCCATCTTCTCCCGCGCGCTCTATCTCGGGCTGGGCGAGGGGGCCGTCGCCGAGCACCTCGACGCCACCGTCGCGCGATATCCCGCCGTCGGCATCGGGAGCTATCCGCGCTTCGACGAGGCCGACCACCGCGTGAAAGTGACCTTCGACGGCCGCGACGAAAAGGAAGTGCGCGCCGCACTGGAGCATCTGCGCGCTCTCCTACCGCGCGGGGCGATCATCCGCGAAGACTAGAAGCCAACAGCCGGGCCCGGGTTCGTTTACGTTCACGGGGACGGGAACGGCTACGGGCACGGGTCGGGTTCGGCTACGATCTGGCAGCTAGTGCGCGCTCTTTTTCCGAACCCGTCGGCGTCCCCGTACACGCACCCGTGTACGAACCCGGGCCCGGTCTTTTTATTTTCTCAATGAGAGGTACGCTTCGCTGACCGCGAACCGTACGAGGCGCGCAACCTCGGGCCGGTCGAGCGCGCCATGGCACTCGGCAGCCACGATGGCGATGGCCGCGGCAGGATCGCCGCAGACCGCCATGCCCGCGCGCTCCGCGCTCTCGCGAATGCCGAGCGCGAGAGGTTCCCAGTTCGACGGCAATCCGGCGGCCGCTCTCGCCGCCAGCGGCGCCAGCCGCGCCCGGCCCTCTGACCCGACCGCGCGCGCCAGCAACTCCGCCATTGCCGCATCCGCGGGGGGCAGCTTGCCGAGATCCGTCCCGGCCGGCGCCGCCAGCCGCACCAGCTCGGCCATCAGCGTTCCCAGCCGCGCGGGCGGCAGCGGCGCGACCGCGTGCGTGCCGCGCCGGATGTGCGCCAGCGCCCGGGCGAAGAGGAAGCGCTGCTGCCGCGGCGTGTAGCGCTTGGGCACCTCGGCGCCGACGAGGATGCCGGGCGTCTCAGCCACCACCGGCGCGACGACGGCAGGCTCGTTGCGGGCGAGGAAGAGCTGCGGCTCCGGCATTCCCAGGGCGCGGGCGATGGCCGCCATCACGCGGCGCACGGGATTGTCGCCCTTGACCAGCCCTCCGCGCCCGCCACTCATGTCGGTCGGCAGCGCGCGCGCCAGCTCGGGCGCTGCGGCGGCGAGGAGCTCACGGGCGGCGCCCTCGTCTTCGGTCGCATGCACCGCAGAGCTATCGGCGATCTGCGGCAGACCGATCGGGGGCGGCTGGGACGCCGTACCTTCGTGGACGGCGCGCTCCTCCGCAGTGGCCAGGTTGAGGGCGGACAGCGCCGCCGCCGCGCAGAACGCCGCGTCGGTCCTGCCGATCGACTGGAAGAGCGAGACCAGCCCGCGCAGCGACTCGGGCGAGGGCGGCGACAACTCGAGCAGCGCCCGATGCGCCCCGATCGAGTCCTGCGGCGCGCGCTGCGAGGTCAGGTCCGCCACGTGGCGCAGCGCCGCCCGATTGCGCGGCTCGAGCGCCACCGAGCGCTTGAAAGCGGCCAGCGCCTCCTCGGGCTGGCCGAGCGCGATGTAGCCGCGCGCCAGCTCGTCGGTCCATTCGGTCAGCTGCGCGCGGGTGGGCGACGGATCGACCGGCGCCGGGAACACCTCGAGCAGCTTGCGGTACAAGCGGACCGACTCTGCGCGCCGCAGCGCGGGCGCCCCGGGGGCGAGTGTGAGCAGCAGCGCAGGCTCGAGCGAATCGAGCGCGCCGCCGAGGAGCGAAAGCGCCTTCTCGGCTTCGCCCAGCCCGGCGTAGAGGCGGCCGAGGCGCAGGCCCCACGACTCCATCCGCGGATCTTTCCCGTCGAGCGCCAGCCGCTTCTGCAGCGCATCGGCGGCCTCCTGCGGCCGGCCGGCGGCCTCGGCCGCGTCGGCGCGCACCTCCAACGCCTTGGCGTTTTCGGGGTCGCGGGCGAGCGCGCGCCCGGCGGCGAAGAATGCGCCGTTCGCATCGTCCAGCTCGCGCAACTTGATCGACGCCGCCTGGATCCAGGCCAGCGCACCGGCCTTCGCCTCCGAGTGGTTCTGTCCGATGCGCTGGTAGATCTCGACGATGGCCGGAGCGGGATCGTCTCCGAGAACCGAGCGCAGCTTGATGGCCGCCTCGGAATTGTTCGGGTCTTGCTCGAGCACGCTGGTCAGGTGCTGCACCGCTTCGTCGCGGTCGCCCATGTCGACCGCGAGGAGCGCCGCTTCCACCATCGCGCCTGCCGCGAGCCCCGGGTCCTTGGCGAGCCCGGCCTCTATTGCGAGAAGCCGCATCACCTCGTGCTTGTCGCCGGACAGCTCCGCGATGTGCCGGGCGCCCTTCACCGCCAGGAGCGACTCCGGATCGCTCGCCAGCGCCTGCTGGTACGCCGCGCCGGCGTCCTCGATGCGGCCCTGCTCGGTGAAGATCTCGGCCTGCTGCAAGGCCAGCGCGGCGCGGGTATCGCCGTCGGCGTGGGCGCAGCGGAAGGCGAGGTGCTCGGCCAACAGCCCTTTCTGCCCGGACGAGCGGAGCGCCTCCTCCACCAGATCGAGCGCAACCCTGTCCTGCGGATTGAGCGCCAGCGCGCGCCGGTACTCCGCGACCGCCTGATCGCGCTCGCCCGCCGCCAGCCGATCCTCGGCGGACTCCGAGCGCAAGAGCGCCGCGGCGCGCGGATCCTGGCAGCGGGAAGCGAGCCTGCCGCGCAGCTCGGCCCGCTCGATGCGCGCATCGCTGCCTTTGTCCTGTCCGATGAGCGCGAGGAGCTGGGCGGTCGCTTCCAGGTCGCCCGGCGTCTCCTCGAGCAGCGCGCGCAGGAGCGCCGCCGCCCTGCCGGGCTGCCCGCCCCGATGGGCGAACAGCGAAGCCGCCCAGCGGCGCGCCTCGTTGCGCTCGGTGAGCGACTGGGCGGCGCCGGCCAGCTCTTCGAAGGCCTCGGCCGCGTCGAGATACTTGCCCGTCCAGGCGAAGAGCCGCGCCAGCTGCGCCCAGGCGAAGGCGGCCTGCGGGTGGGACTGCGCAGCCTTGCGGTAAAGCTCGAGCGCGCGCCGCGGATCGCCGACGCGCCACTCCGCCAGCTCGGCGGCGCGGCCAAAGGCCTCGGCTCGCAGATGGCCCTCCGGGACAGTCTCGGCGATCTGCACCAGCACCGCCAGCGCGGCTGCGTGATCGCCGCGCCGCAGCTGCAGTTGCGCCAGCCGGCGCAAGACGGCGAGGTCGGCTCCAGCCAGCGCCAGCGCCTGCGCGCAGGCCTGCACCGCCTCGTCGAGCTGGCCTTCCGCCTCGAGCAGGGCGGCGCGCTCGGCATGGAGCGCCGAGGCGCGGTCCGGGTCGGTCGCGCGCGCCTCTTCGGCGATCAGCTCGAGGCGCTCGGCCGGCGGCAGCGTGGGGAGAGCGAGCAGCGCATTGCGCGCCTCGCCCGAAGGCGGATAGACGCCGCGCGCCTTGTGCAGGAGCGCAGTCGATCGCGGGTCGTCGCCGGCAGCGCGAGCGAGCTCGCTGGCCTCGAGGAGCAGGTCGCAAGCGTCGGAGCCATAGGTCGAGTCGGCGCGCGCTTCCAGCGCCTGCGCGAGCTGCGCGAGATCGCCCGACTTGAAAGCGAGCATGCTCCAACCCTCGAGCCAGCGCGGGCTGCTCAGGCCGCGCGCCATGTCGGCGGCGCGCTGGGCGAGCCGCATCGCACGGTCGGGCTCCTCGTTGGAGAGAAGCGCCGCGGCGCGCGCCAGAAGCTCGCCGCCCAGCGCGCGCGGCAGCTGCGCCGAGGCATCTTCGAGCAAGTCGGCCAGCTCGGCCTGCCCGCCGATGAGCGGCAGCGTGCGGGTCAAGAACCGCAGCGCGCCGCCATGGCCGGGCACGAGGCGGAGCGCGCGCCGAGCCAGGTCGGCCGCCTCCTGCCGCTCGCCGGCGCGCTCTTGCCAGGCGGCCGCCTCGAGATAGAGCGCGGCGGCCTCGCGCGCGGAGTGCGACTCGAGCGACTCCCCCAGGGTCACGAAGCGCGCCGCCGCCTCGGTGGGATCGCGTTGCGCCACCAGGCGCGCGTGAACCGCGATGGCCGCCGTATCGCCGGGATTGTCGGCCAGGGCATCGGAGAGGAGCTGCTCGCGCTCGAGCGGGTCGTCGAGCAGCATCGCCGCGCGCATCTTGAGAGAGGCGCGCTCGGTCGGATCGACGGCGCCCTCTGCCCGCTGGCGGAGCATCTCGGGCAGCTCGGACGACTTCTGCTGCTCGGCCAGCTCCGTGCAGAGCGCCAGCAGCGCTCCGTCGCGGCGATTGTCTTCGAGCGCCGACTTCACTTCGGCCAGACCCTCGGCGGCGCGCCCGAGCCGGAAGGCGGCGATGGCCGCCACCAGCGCGCGGTCCGATGCGCTGCCGGTCCGCTCGGCGCGAGCGCGGCAGAGGCGGAGCACCGCCTCCCAGTCGTTGTGCGCGCGCAGCCGCAAAAGTGTGGCGAGAAAGCCGATTGGATCGTTGCCGTCGGCCTGGTTGAGGCCATGCACCGCCTCTTCACGCAGCGCCTCCAGCTCGCCATGGGGCGCGAGCGATTCAGCCGGCTCGACGAGCAGCTCCTCGACCAGGAGCACCGCGCGCCGCAAGAGCTGCGCCTTGTAGACCGGGTCGCGCGTGGCGCTCGCCCAGCGCACCAGAAGCCGCGCGCACTGGACGCGGTCGCCCTCGTGCAGCGCCGCCTCGACGGCCGCCTTGAGCAGCGCGGGGTGCTCCGGCGCAAGCTGCAGCGCCTGCTCGATCAACCTCTTCGCCTCCTCGCGCTCGCCCTGCTCGGAGTGAAGGAGCGCCTGGGCGCGGAGCGACTCGGCCCGCTGCTCCGGGTCCTTGAGGAGCGCCTCCTCGCGCTGGTGCAGCGCGAGCGCCTTCTCGTAACGGCCCGCGCTGGCGAAGAGCCGCCGCGCCGCCTCGAGATTCGGCCGGTAGAGCGGATTGAGGAGGAAGGCATTCTGGTAGCAGACCGCCGCGCTCCTCTGATCGCCGAGCTGTTCGACGAAGATGCGCCCCATGGCGTAGTGCACCGGCGCGGCCGCCTGGGTGCGGCCGAGGGCGCGCGCTTCGGCCTCGAGCTGGGCGAGGATCTCCTTGGCCGCCTGGACCTCGGCTTCGGTGGGCTCGCGCTGGGGGATCGGTGCTGGAAGCTCGGCGGTGACGATGGGGTCCATGCTGGCCCGAGCGTATCAGAGGGTCAGGCCTGCCGCCGAGCGCGCTTCGCCGTCGATCTGCGGCAGCATTTCGCGCAGAACGGCGATGTCCCGATGCAGCTCGCGGTCTGCGTCCATGTGTGGAACGCGGCTGCGGATGAGCTCATGCGCGGCCCGCGCGCCGACGCCCGCAAGGAGCGGCTTGCGCAGGTCGAGCGCCTGGGCAGCGACCAACAGCTCGATCGCCAGCCCGCTCCGCGCGTTGTCGACGACCGTCCGCGCCTTGAGGGCCGCCGTCATCCCCATGCTGACGTGATCTTCTCGTCCCGCCGAGGAGGGAATGCTGTCCACGCAGGCCGGATGAGCCAATATCTTGCTCTCGGCGGCGAGCGCCGCGGCGGTGACCTGCGCGATCATGAAGCCGGAATTGAGCCCGGAGTTCGCGGCGAGAAACGGCGGCAGGCCCGAGAGCGAGGGATTCACCAGCTGCTCCACCCGCCGCTCGCTGATGGTCTGCAGCTGCGCGCAGGCGATGGCGAGCAGGTCGAGCGCCTGCGAGACGGGCTGGCCGTGGAAGTTGCCGCCGCTCACCACCGTGCCGGCGGCGACGTCGTCGGTCGCGCTGGCGAAGACGAGCGGATTGTCGGTGGCGGCGTTGGCCTCGATCTCCAGCGTGCGCCGGACGAAGGCGAGCGCGTCGCGGGCGGCGCCGTGCACCTGCGGCGCGCAGCGGAGCGAGTAGGGGTCTTGGACCTTCTCGCAGGACTCGTCCTGGTGGCTGGCATTGATCTGGCTCTTGGCGAGCAGCGCTCGCAGATCGGCCGCGACGCGCGTCTGCCCGGGGTGGCCGCGCACGCGCTGGATGGCGGCGAGGAACGGCTTGTGGGAGCCCTTCAGCCCTTCGACCGTCATGGCGCAGGCGACGTCGGCGATGCGCGCGCAGCGCTCGGCTTCGAGCAGCGCGAGCGCCCCCACCGCCTCCATGGCTTGCGTGCCGTTGACCAGCGCGAGGCCCTCTTTCGCCTCCAGCACGACGGGCTGCAGGCCGGCCTTCTCCAGCGCTTCGCGCCCCGGCATCCGCCGGCCTTGGAAGAAGGCCTCGCCTTCGCCGATCAACACCAGCGCGAGATGCGCGAGCGGCGCCAGGTCTCCGCTCGCGCCCACCGAGCCTTTCTCGGGCACGATCGGAATGACGTCGCGCTCGAGCAATCCGACGAGGAGATCGAGCGTGCTCTCCCGGATGCCGGAGTAACCGCCGGCGAGCACGTTGGCGCGCAGGAGCATGAGCGCGCGCACCTCGCCAACGCTGAGAGGAGCGCCGATGCCCGCCGAGTGGCTGAGGATCAAGTTGCGCTGCAGCTTCTGCAAGTCGGCGCGAGGGATGGAGACCTCGGCGAGCGTGCCGAAGCCCGTGTTGATCCCGTAGGTCGGAGTCGAGCCCTGGGCGATGTGGTCGACCAGCTGCCGGGCCGCGCGCACCCGCTCGCGGGCGAGCGGCGCGATCTCGATGCGCGCCCCGGGGCGGGCCACCGCGCCCACCTGCTCCAGCGTCAGATCGGCTCCGGAAAGAACGATGCGCATGCGCGCCGACCTTTACCACCTTCCGCTCGCGCGGCGAGAACGAGGCGCCTTGGCACCGGCCTCTCTCCTCTACTAGTCTGCGGCGCAGACTTCGTCGAAAGGGGGGTCCGATGCGGGCTTTCGCCGCCGCAGCCTTTGCGCTTCTTCTCGCCTCCGCCGCTCGGGCCGATGACACGGCCGCGCCGGTCATCGAGCACAAGCCGGTGACCAGCGCGGAGCGTGGCGCGAAGTTCGTGCAGGTCTTCGCCAGGATCACCGACCAGTCGAAGTTCTTCCCGCAGGTCTTCTATCGCTACGGGCCCGGCGAGTATCTGAAACCCATCGACATGAAGCGGCTGCAGGGGCAGAAAGATGTGTGGGGCGCGAACGTCCCCGTCAAGGGCGACCTGATCGAGTACTACATCGAGGCCTACGACGAGTACGGCAACGGTCCCGGCCGCGCCGGCGATCCCGACAAACCTTTCCGCATCGACACTTCCGGCGAGGGCGGCGTCGCGCCGCCGCCTGTCGCGAAGACCCAGCCGGCGCCTGCGCCTCCCGCCGAGGCCGTCACGCCGCCGCCGGTCCGTCCCCTTCCTCCGCTTGCGGAGACGACGGCGCGCGCACCATCCGGCGGCCGCACCTGGACCTGGATCGCGGGCGGCGCCGGCGTGGGTCTTCTCACCGGCGGCCTGCTCGCGGGCGTGGCGTTCAAGAAAGCCGACGATGCCTACCAGAAGCGGCTGAGCGATCCACAGAATGGCGCGGTGTCGTTGCAGCAGCAGTACGACGCGAACAAGTCGCTCGGCACGACCGCGACCATCCTCAGCATCGCGGGAGTCGTGCTGGTCGGGACGGGAGTCGCGCTCTGGTTCTACGAGTCGCCGCGCGAATCGGCCAAGCCCGACCGCGGCTCGGGCATCTACGGCAAAGGCGAGAGCGAGCACGGCGTCGCCGTCGCGGCTGCTCCCGTCGACGGCGGGGGCGCCATCGCCGTCGCCGGCAAGTTCTGAAGAGACGCGTTGGCGCTCATCGTCCAAAAATACGGCGGCACGTCTGTCGGGGACGTAGAGCGCATCCGCAAGGTCGCCCGCCGCGCGCTCGCCACGCGCAACGCCGGCAACGACGTGGTGGTCGTCGTCTCGGCGATGGCGGGCGAGACCAACCGTCTCTTGAAGTTGACCAACGAGATCTCCAGGAGGCCGAGTGAGCGCGAGCAGGACGTCGTCGTCTCTACCGGCGAGCAGATCTCGGTTGGCCTCTTGGCGCTGGCCATCCAGGAACTGAACGGCAGTGCCCGCAGCTTTCTCGGCCATCAAGTGCGCATCCTCACCGACTCGGCTTTCTCCAACGCGCGCATCCGCAGCATCGATGCCGCCAAGCTCTTCGACAGCCTGAAGCGTCACGAGATCGCCGTCGTCGCCGGCTTCCAGGGCATCGACGAGCAGGGAAACATCACCACGCTGGGGCGGGGCGGCTCGGACACGACCGCGGTGGCGCTCGCCGCCGCGCTCAAGGCCGACGCCTGCGAGATCTACACCGACGTGGAGGGCGTCTACACCACCGACCCGCGCGTCTGCGACCGGGCGCGCAAGCTCGAGCGCATCTCCTACGAGGAGATGATGGAGATGGCGTCGCTCGGCTCGAAGGTGCTGCAGATCCGCAGCGTCGAGTTCGCCATGAAGTACAAGGTGCCGCTCTGGGTGAGATCGACTTTCAGCGACGACCCCGGCACCCTGGTGCGCGAGGAGGACAAGGCGATGGAGGACGTGCTGGTCAGCGGGATTGCCCTCGACCGGAACGAGTCGCGCTTCGTGGTGCGCGCCGTGCCGGACAATCCCGGAGTGGCGGCGCGGATCTTCGGGGCGCTCGCCGAGCAGGGGATCGTGGTCGACGTGATCGTGCAGTCGCCGGCGCGCGAGGACGGCCGCACCGACGTGGCCTTCACCGTCGGCCGGCCCGACGCCGACAAGACTTTCGAGCAAGTGAAGAAGATCGCCGAGCAGCTGGGGGCGGGCAAGGTGGAGCGCGAGGAGGGCATCGCCAAGGTGAGCATCGTCGGCGTCGGCATGCGCAACCACGCGGGCGTCGCAGCGAAGATGTTCCAGGTGCTGGGCGGCGAGGGGGTCAACATCCGCGTGATCTCGACCAGCGAGATCAAGATCAGCTGCCTGGTCGACGAGAAGCACGCGGAGCGCGCGGTGCGCGCGCTGCACACCGCTTTCGGGCTCGACGGGCCGCCGAAGCGCGGGCAGGAGGGCTGAGTGCTGATCCGCTGCCAGAGGTGCCGCGCGCTCTATTCGCTCTCGGACGGCGTCGCTCCGGCCGGCGCGCGCTTCAAGGTCGAGTGCGGCCGCTGCCTGCTGGTCTTCGAGGCAGCCGCGCCGCCCCCTCGCAGGGCGGAGGCAGTCCAAGGTACCGGGACTCCCGTAGGCACGGCCGTTCCTCAGAGAGAAAAAGATTCCTCACCCGAGGCCTGAAGTCTGAGGCTTGTGGCCTCGGCAGCAAGGCACGCCCCTTGCTGCGCTGCCCGGCATGCTCGCGATTCTCTTCTGGCTCGCAGTCGGTTGCATCCTGCATACCTACCTGATCTATCCGCTGGTGCTCATCGCCCTGGATGCGATCTGGCAGGCGCGCGGAGCCTGGTTCTACCTGAACGGCAACGAGCGGCGCCGCCCGCCGGCCCAGCTCGGCCTTCCGCACGTGTCGGTGCTGATCGCGGCCTTCAACGAAGCTCCCTGCATCGCCAGGCGCATCGAGAACCTGCTCGAGCAGGACTATCCGCCCGACAAGCTGGAGATCCTCGTCGGCTCGGACGGCTCGACCGACGAGACCGACGCCATCGTCCAGCACTACGCGGCGCGGTCGGTCCGGCTCTCGCGCGGCGAGCGCGTCGGAAAGGCCGGCGTGCTCTCGCGGCTCGTGTCTTTGGCCAAGGGCGAAGTGCTGGTGATGACCGACGCCAATACCACCTTCGAGCGCGACGCCGTCCGCCGCCTGGTGCAGCCGCTGCGCGATCCCGAGGTCGGCCTGGTCTGCGGCCGGCTGCGGCTGCATTCGCCCGTCGGCGCGCCGGTGACCGAGAGCGCGTACTGGAAGCTGGAGAGCCTGCTCAAGCTGTATGAGTCGCGCCGCGGCTGCGTGATGGGAGCGAACGGAGGCATCTATGCCGTGCGCAAGCACCTCTTTGCGCCGCTGCCGGCGGGGACGGTGGTCGACGATTTCGTCGCGGCCCTGCGCGTGCTCGAGTCCGGCTCGCGGGTGCGCTACGAGCCCGAGGCGGTGGCGCACGAGGAGGCTGCGCCCGATCACACCGGCGAGTACCGGCGCCGGGTGCGCATCGCGGCGGGCTGCTTCCGCGCCATCTCGCAGTATCGCGACCTGCTTTCGCCGCGGCATGGCTTCACCGCTTTCGCGCTCTGGTCGCACAAGATGCTGCGGTGGCTGGTGCCGCACGCGATGGTGGTCGCGTTCTTGACGAATCTAATCATCGCGCGCAGCGGCCGGGTCTACTCGGTGACGCTGCTCGGCCAGTGCGTGCTCTACCTCTTCGCGGCGCTCAGCCTGCTCGGCCTCACGCCGCGCAAGCTGCGCGCGGTCACCGACGCCGCGGCCCACTTCGTCGAGATGAATGCAGCGCTGCTCGTCGGCTTCGTCAAGTTCAGCCGGGGCGCGCAGGGCCAGACCTGGACCCGCACCGAGCGCGCCCGGGCTGCTTGATCACTCGCGGCAGGCCGGCGAGCAAACCAGCGTCTTGCCGTCCGGCATCAGCTCGCAAGCTCCGCTGACGGTCTCGTCATCCCAGAGGAAGGAGCAGGCCGCGTCCTTGGTCAGCTTGGCGCAGGCATCGAGCGCTGCCTGAGGCGGCGGCGGTGGCGGGGGCAGGCAGACGGTGATGCCGTTGGGCAGCTTGTGGCAGACGCCGGTGAAGGTCTTGCCCTCGTCGGTGACCGTGCAGGCGTCGCCAGCATTGTGACCGTCGCAGGCGGTGACGAAGGGCTCTGGCTCAGGCGGCTCCTGCGGCACGCAGGCGAGCAATCCCGACTCTGTCACGGCGCGGCAGAAGCCATTCACCTTGACGGTGCCGGCGGTGAAGGAGCACGAGTCCCCCGGCTTTCCCGTGTCGCAGACCTCGACGGGCGCCGGCGGGCCGGGGATGCAGACCAGCGTGCCGTTCTCTACCGCCGCACACTCGCCGGTGACGGTCTTGTCGCCCACCTTGAAGCTGCAGTCCGCGTCCGCCTTCAAGGTCGCGCAAGCTGTCACGGGCGGAGAGGCAGGCGGCGGTGAAGGGAGACACGCGACCGGGCCGCCCGGGAAGAGCGCGGCGCACTTGCCGGTGAAGGTCCCCACCGTGCAGTCGGAACCGACGACCTTGGGAGCGGCGCAAGCAGCGACGAATTCGGCGGGCGGAGAGTGCTCGGCCTCGACGTCATCTTTCTCGGAGTGGGGAGGGGCGCACTCCACGCCGTCCTGCGAGAGCTGGGCGGCGATGAGCGCCGCGGCGCTCGAGGAAGAGCTGGACGATTTGCCCCTGCCGCAAGCGGCAGCGAGAGCGGCGATACAGACGAGGGACAGTGCGCGCATTGATGGAGCCTCCGAGGCGAGTACCCGACAGGGCCTGACGGGTTATCTGCTGCACCGGAGTAGCGTCTGTGACAAGGCGCACAAAAAAACAGCCCGGCTGTCTCACACAGCCGGGCCAGATGGTGACCCCAACGGGATTCGAACCCATGTTTGAGGCGTGAGAGGCCTCCGTCCTAGGCCGCTAGACGATGGGGCCGCCTTTCCTTTTCCCCGCAGCTCTGACCCGCAGGATATATATCGCAAGTGGTTGGGGGACTAGGATTCGAACCTAGATAGTAGGAGTCAGAGTCCTACGTCCTGCCGTTAGACGATCCCCCATGAGCAGGGATTTCATTTGGTTGTGCGCTGCAGCACTGCACCCGCTTTGATGCGGGGCAGCCTTCTATCGAAGCCGCGCCTCGGGCACAAGCGGATCATGATTGGTCCAGGCGTGCGCCAGGCCGCCTAACGCCAGCCCGCCGCGAAGGCGCTCCGGATCACGCTGTCTTCGCCGACGAGCGACAACGTCGGGTTCGACCGGAGGCAGTGCTGGAAGTCGGCCCGAACGTCCTCGGCCGAGACCGATTCGAGCTCCCGCTGCTCATCGCCGGGCTCGAGCGAGTAGCTCATTTGAGCGCGCGCGAGGAGCTGCGCCGCGGCGGCCTCGTTGGTGATCTGCCCGAAGGCGATGGTCGCCGCCCGTTCGAGCCGCGCCCAGCTCAGCTCGACCTCACCCGGCGGCGCCTCGGCGAGCTCGAACAGGGTCCGCCGCCCCTCCCGCAGCGCGAGTGTGAGCTTGGCGTTTTCGATGTCCACGACGACCTCGAGGTACGCGGTCCCGCCTTCCAACGTGACGGCGCGCGCCGCGGCGCCGTAGGTCGCGCCCGCCGTCTCCCGGAGCGAACGGAAAAGGCGGTCCTGTAGCAGCCGCGCCGCGAGATGGTGGCGCGCGGCGGCCGCGCTCGCAGTCACCTCGGGCAGCAGGCAGCCGAACCGGACCTCGCCCTGCGTGGCTCCGGGTCTCGGGGTGGGCAAGAAGCGCGGCGCGCCCCTCGCTGAGGCGGTGGTCGCAGGTGGCGGCGCCGGCAGCTTCGGGGAGCGGTCGCTCCAGCCGCCGAACGACTCGTCGATCCACTTCCTGACTTCGGTCGGGTCGAAGTCGCCCACCACCGCGACTGTCGCGTTGCGCGGCGAATGCGTGCGCGAGATGAAGTCCAGCGCCCCATCGACCGTGGCGTTTTCGAACTGAGCCGGCTCGGGCGAGCGGCTGTAGGGATGATCGGAAAGCACGGCCGCGAGGAACTGCTTGCGCGCGAGCCGGGTCGGCTCCTTCTCGCGGCGCAGCAGCCAGGGGAGCTCGAACTCCTTGTAGTAGACCGGCGCAGCGCGATCGACCTTCATGCTGCGCGTGTACTCGGCCAGCGTGGCGAGGAGGATCTCCGCGTTCCCGGAAGAACCCTCGGCGAGGTAAGCGATAAAGTCGTCGCCGCGGCGCTTGCGCACGTGGCCGCCGTACTCGCTGGGGTCGTTGACCTTCGAGCCCGGCACGCCCCAGTCTTCTGCGAAGGCAGCAGAGCCGCCGTCCAGCAAGGCAGCGGGGCCGATCGCGAGCGAGACGCTCGCGGTGAGCAGCGGCAGGCCCGCGCGCTGCTCGAGAACGACGGTCAGACCGTTCGGCAGTGTGTAGCTCGTGGTCTTTGGCGCGTTGGTGAGGAGCGCGTCCATCCACTCTCGCGGCGCCTTCGCGACGGGCACCGCGCGCTCCTCGCGAATGGAGGCGGCGGCCCCGCCGGTGCGCGCGGCGACTGGAGCGGAGTCCCCGCTCCGCGGGATGAAGAGCACGCCCCTGGCGCGGTCGGCGGTCAGGAACGGGCGCGCGTACTCGGCGAGACGCTCGGGCTTGATCTCCGCGATGTCGCGCATGGCGTGCGAGTAGAGCGCCGGATCCCGGGAGAAGTGCGTCACCGCCGCGCGCCGGGAGCCGCGGCTGCCCAGATGTTGCGCCGCGAGCAGCTCGTCGACCAGCAGCTGGCGGCGCAGGCGCGAGAAGAACACGTCGGTCATGCTGTACCGCTCGCCCGGCAAGCCGCCGGGACCAGTGAGCATGAGGTTCGGGATCCGCGGTGCCTCGTCGCGCAGTCTCTGGAAGGTCTTCTGCGGATCCGCGGCGGCGTGCAGCTCGACGCGGCACAAGAGGAGCGATGCCTCGGTGCCGGGGATGGGCGCCACCTCCAGGTTCGCGATGTCACGGTCGTCGAGCATCAACTCCGCCAGGCGGCGCTGCGCGGCACCGGCCAGAAACTGGAGAAGAAAACCGTCGCGGTCGAAGCCGCGCGGCAGCGACCAGGCAACCCACAGCTCGGGACCCGCGATCGACGCCTCGACGCGCTCGATCGCCTTCGGCGGAGTCGGGGGTGCCGGCAGGCGCGGAACCTGTGCGGACATCCGCTGCGGAAGCCGCACCGGCTCGGAAGACGCCAAGAGCCGGGTGGGCAGGCTGCTTGCGAGGAGCTTGTCGACGGTGGCGAGGTCGACGTCGCCGATGATCACGAGCGTCATGTTGTCCGGCCGGTAGTGCGTCTTCGCGAACGCCTCGACGTCCGCCCACTGGATGGCGGAGAGGCTCCCGTGGCTGCCGCCGATGGGACGCGCGTAGGCGTGACCGGGCGGGAAGAGCGCCGCCTGCATGTGCGCGAGCGCGTCCCCGACGAAGCCGGTCTCGTTGCGTTGGCGCAGCTCGTTGCGAACCACGTCGAGCTCGATGGCGCGCTCCGCTTCGGGGATGGCCGCAACCGGCGCAAGCAGGCGCGAGCCCTCGATCTTGAGGAGCTGCGGCAGCGCGGCCGCAATGCCTATCTCGTAATAGCTGGTCGCGTCGAAGGAGGTGCTCGCGTTGCGGTCCACGGCGCCGGAGTGGTCGAGCTGATTCGAGAAGCTCTCCGCG
This sequence comes from Deltaproteobacteria bacterium, assembly GCA_005879315.1. GTDB lineage: Bacteria > Myxococcota > Myxococcia > Myxococcales > 40CM-4-68-19 > 40CM-4-68-19. The sequence continues at coordinate 28,094 of VBLC01000044.1, forward strand.
CCTCCAGCGCGCGTGCGGAAGGCGAGGTGCTCGACGTAATGTGCGAGGCCCTCCTTGCCGGCGGGATCGCTCGACGAGCCGCTGCCCACCACCACGAAGACGCCGGCGAGCGGCGTGCGCGAGTCCTTCTCGACGACGACGCGCAGGCCCGAAGGAAACGCGAACGTCCTCAGTGGGAACTGGACGGGCTTGAGCTGCAGGCCCTGCTTGTGGACGACGTTGATGCCGCCGCAGGCCACCAGTGCAAGAAGCAGCGCCGCCGCACGCCCCGAGACGATTGGCATGCGCGTCCAATACCATGACGATGGGAGTTTTTCGGATGCAGAAAGCTCTACTGTCCGACGGGAACGCAGCCGCAGGATTCGCTGGCGAGGCCGCTTTCCCCCAGGCGCTCGCAGCGAAAGCCCTCGGCGCAGGGTTCACAGACGCAGCTGGAGGGGAGCATCGAGCGGAAATGTCCGCCGCCGCCGTTGAAGACCGGCGACCAGGATGGGGGCGGCACTTTCGGCCCCGGCTTGGGAGAGGCTGGCGGGATCGGATGCGCGTGCGGAGTCGGAGAGCCGACCGGATGAGCATGGGGAGCGCCGCCGCTCGCCCGCGCACCTGAAGCGCGAGCGCCGCCGGCATGACCGCCGCTGCCGTGAGAATGTCCTCCGCCGCCGTGGCCGCGGGCGAACGCAGCCCCAGTGAGAAAGAGAACAGCTGCCGCCATCCTGGCGCGCATGCACGCCCCCGCGTTCCGACTCTACCAGCGGCCATTCATTCAACGGCCGCTTTTCTTCTCCTTCTCCGGCTCGGGCTCCTTGCCCGGAAGGATATAGACCCGGACCTCGCCGCGGCCGGCTTCGTAGATGTTCGCCCCTTCCCACTCCACGCCGGAAGGGTTCTGGATGTGCAGCGCGCGCACCGCCGTCTGGCTGTGCAGGACGTGGCGCGGATACTTCCCTGCCGGCAAGGCGCGCCGGTAGAACTTGAGCACCTCGTCCCACGGCTCGGCGAAGCGGTAGCGGTCCTCGTCGATCTTGACCGCGCCGTCGGGGAGCAGGAAGCCGCGCGCCTTGAATCCCTCGGCAGCGAGCAGCGCGGCGGCGAGCAGGAGCGCTTTCACTTGATCTTCTCCAGCGCGGCGTCGATGCGCCGCAGCGCCTTTTCCTTGCCGAGCAGCGCGATGGTTTCGAAGAGCGGCGGGCTCACGGTCGTGCCGGTCACGGCCGTGCGCACCGGCTGGGCCAGCTTGCCGAGGCCGAGCCCCTTTTTCTCGGCGAGCTCGCGGAAGGCGTGCTCCATCGCCTGCGGGCCCTGATCGAAAGTCCGCCCGATCAAGTCGCGCGCCTCGGCGAGCAGCGGCTTGGTCTCGGCGGTGAGCTGCTTCTTGACCGCCTTCTCGTCGTACTCGGGCATCTGCGGCTCGATGTACGCGCGGTAGGCGTCGCGGATCTCGTTGAGGGTCCGGGCCCGCTCCTGCATCAGCGCCACGAACTTCTCCGGGACGCCGCAGGCCTTGGCCAGCTCGGAGGGCGGGGTCATCTTGATCCACTGCTGGTTGAGCCAGGCCAGCTTCTCGGGATTGAAGACGCCGGCCGTCGCGCCGACGTGCTCCCAGTCGAACTTCTCGATCAGCTCCGGGATGGTGAACATCTCCTGGTCGCCGTGCGACCAGCCCAGCCGTACCAGGTAATTGACCAGCGCGCCCGGCAGGTATCCGTCGTCGCGATATTGCAGGACGCTGACCGCGCCGTGCCGTTTCGACAATCTCTGCTTGTCGGAGCCGAGGATCATCGGCAGATGCGCGAAGACCGGCACCGGATACTCCAGCGCCTGGTACATGAGGATCTGCCGGGGCGTATTGACGACGTGGTCGTCGCCCCGCGCCACCATGGTGATCTTCATCTCGATGTCGTCCACCACCGCGCCGAAATTGTAGAGCGGAACTCCGTCGGCGCGGAGGATGACCTCGTCCTGGAATTCCTTGTGGGGAGTGGTGATCTCGCCCTTGACGAGGTCCTTGAAAGTGGTGCTTCCCTCCTCGGGCATGCGGAAGCGGACCACTGCGCCGGGCGTGCCCTTGGGAAGATTCTTGTTGCGGCAAGTGCCGGGGTACTTGAAGTGGCGCTTCTCTTTCTCGGCCTCCTTGCGCAGGCGATCCAGCTCCTCCTTGCTGCAGTCGCAGCGGTAGGCCTTGCCCCGCGCGATCAGATCCTCGGCGTGCTTCCGGTACGTCTCGAGCCGCTGCATCTGGAAATAGGGAGCGTGCGGGCCGCCTTTGAGGGGGCCTTCGTCCCAGTCGAGACCGAGCCAGGTGAGGCCGTCGAGAATGGCCTTCTCGCTCTCCTGCGTGCTGCGCGACTGATCGGTGTCCTCGATGCGCAGGACGAAGACGCCTTTCTGCTTGCGCGCCCAGAGCCAGTTGAAGAGCGCAGTGCGTGCTCCGCCGATGTGCAGGTAGCCGGTGGGGGAGGGCGCAAAGCGGACGCGGACGGACATAGGGGCAGACGAGATAGCAGAAGCTATGATGCGCCGCCATGCTCCTTCTAGCCCTCTTGCTCGCTTTCCCCGCCGTCTCTCCGCGCGGCGCAGTGGCGGCCGCTCATCCCCTCGCCGCCGAGGCGGGCGCATCGCTTTTGGGGCGCGGGGGCAACGCCGTCGACGCTGCGGTGGCCGCCGCTTTCGCTCTCGGAGTGGTCGAGCCGCAGAGCTCGGGCATCGGCGGCGGCGGTTTCGCCCTGGTCTTCACGGCGAAGGACAAGCAGGTGCACGCGCTCGACTTCCGCGAGCTCGCGCCTCTGCGCGCCACGCCCGACATGTACCTGGAGAAGGGACAGCCGCGACAGGACCTGGCCAACGCCGGGCCGCTCAGTGTGGCGGTTCCGGCGGCGGTGCGCGGCTACGCCGAGCTGGTCAAGCGCTTCGGAGCGAAGCCGCTCAACCAGGTGGTGAGCCCGGCCGAGCAGATCGCGCTGCGGGGATTTCCCGTCGACCTGCCCTTCGTCCGCGCTTCCGAGGAGAGGAAGGAGTGCCTGGCGGCGGATCCGGAAGCGGCGCGCACCTTCCTGCGCAACGGGGAGACGCTGGATCCGGGCGATCTGCTCCGCGAGCCGGAGCTGTCGCGCACCCTGCATCTCATCGGCCAGCGAGGTCCCGACGCCTTCTACAAGGGCCGCATCGCCCGCAGCATCGTCGAGACCCTGAAGAAGCGCGGCGGCATCCTCGAGGAGGGCGATTTCGACAAGGTCGCGATGCGCGAGCGCGCGCCGCTCGAGTCGACCTATCGCGGCCATCGCGTCGTCACCATGTCGTTGCCCAGCGCGGGGGGCGCGCTCCTGCTCGCGCTGCTCAACGTCCTCGAGCGCGAGCAGCCGCGCGCGGGGGGTTATCGGCCCGAGCGATTCCTCCACGTCATGATCGAGGCCGAGAAGCGCCTCTTCGCACTGCGGCAGTCGATGGGCGATCCCGCCTTCAATTCCGGCCTGGAAGAGCGCGTGCGGCGGATGGTGACCAAGGAATTCGCCGGCGAGCTCCACCAGGAGATCGGCGAGCGCGCCACGCCGACGGCGACGCTGGTGCAAGCCGCGCAGCACGGCACGACCAGCGTCTCCGCCATCGACGAAGAGGGAAACGCCGTCGTCCTCAGCACCACCGTCAACGACGCCTTCGGCTCCTGCGTGATGGCGAAAGGAACCGGGGTCCTGCTCAACGACCAGATGGACGACTTCTCCGTCGCTCCCGGCGTGCCCAACGCCTACGGCCTGCGCGGAGATTTCGAGAATGCGCCTGGGCCGGGCAAGATCCCGCTCTCGTCGATGGCGCCGACGCTGCTCTTCGGTCCGGCGGGCGAGCTCGAGCTCGCCATCGGCGCGGCGGGCGGCGCCACCATTCCGACCACGGTCGTGCAGGCCATCAGCCACCTGGTGGACGACGGCATGCGCATCGATCGCGCCATCGGCGCGCCGCGCATCCACCACAATCTCTTCCCCGACGTGGTCCACGTCGAGCCCGCCGGCCTGGAGGCGGCCACCGCTCGCGCTCTCGAAGCGCGCGGCCACCAGCTGAAGTTCGGCGGCGAGCCCGGCCACGACGAGGGCCCGGGACTCTTCGGCAGCACCTGGGGCAAGGCTTGCGCGGTGCAGGTCGATCCGGAGCGCGACTGGCGCATCGCCACCTGCGACCCGCGCAGCCATGGCAGCGGCGCGGTGCCCTAGGCGCAATGCCTGTCAGTTAGCCCCTATGCCCTGCCGTGCTCGTGCTCCTGCTCCTTTTGGTGCTCGGTGTTGTTCCCGTTCAGTGCTCGGGGCTTGTTCGCGGGCGATGTAGATCGAGAGTGCACCCGAATCAGAACGAGCACGAGCTCGACATCGGGCACGAAAAGGAACACGAGCACAAGCTCGACATCGAGCACGAAGACGAGAACGAGAACGACCACGGCTAATTGATCGGCATTGGTCTCAGGCGTCCCTGCCTTACAATGGCCTGGCGATGCTCGCACTCCTCCTTGCTGCCACGATACAGGGACCGGCTGACATCGCCTCGTTGACGCTTGCCTCCGATGCAGTCGTCCGCGCCGAGGTGCTCGGCAAGGAAACCCACTGGGGCGCGGGCGGCGGCGAGATCTTCACCACCGTCACGCTGCGCCCGCTCGAAATCTGGAAAGGCGAGCCCGCCGCGCAGTTCTCGCTGCTGGTGCCGGGGGGCAGGCAGGGCGAGCTCGACCAGGTTGTGCAGGGGGCGGCCCTCTTCCGCGAAGGCGAGGAGGTGGTCGTCTTCCTCGAGCGACGCACGCCCGGCGTCTACCAGGTGGCGCGGATGGCGCTGGGGAAGTTCACGGTCGGCGCAGTCTCCAGGCGCGCCGTGCGCGATCGCAGCGGCCTTTCCTGCGTCGGCTGCGGCGCGGACGAGGCCGACGCTCTCCCGCTGGACGAGCTGCGCGCCCGCGTCCTGGGGAGTCTGCGAAAGTGAAGAGGTTCGCGGCGCTCGCGCTGCTCTTGCCGTGCGCCGCGCTGGCCTGGCAGGGGCATCGAGCCGCCGACGGGCAGTTCTTGCGCTGGTCCTTTCCCGACAAGCAGCCGATGGTCGTGCGGCTGGTCGCGCCGCCGCCCTCGCTGCGCCTCAAGGCCGGCTCGGATCTGCACGCCGCGCTCACCTACGCGGCCGAGGCATGGCAGGCAGTCGAGACCGCGCATGCGCCGGTGCGCGTGCTCGAGCAGGTTGCTCCGCGCCAGCCGCAGCGAGGCGAAGTGCTGGTGAGCTTCGAGACGGCAGCGGTCTTCCCGCCGGGCCGCGACGCCGCCGGCTTCACCGAGCTCTCCCTCGAAGGTCACGACATCACCGCCGCGCGCGTGCACCTCAACGCCGCCGACTTCGACTGGTCCACCGACGGGAGCCAGAGCGCGCTCGACGTCCAGACGGTCGCCGCCGAGCACCTGGGCCACGCGCTCGGCCTCGCCCATCCCTGCGGCGACCTCGACACTGACCTGCCTTCCTGCGCGACGCTGCCGGCCGCGCTGCTGCGAGACTTGCAGCGCGACGTCATGTTCGCCTCTCTCGCGCCCGGGCCGCGCAGGACGCTGGCGCAGGACGATCGCGACGGCCTGACCGCGCTCCTGCCCGCCGCTGCGCCTGAGATCGCTCCCGAGCTGCTCGCTCTCTTGCCCCGCTGCCTCGAGTCAGCGACACCGCCGCAGCTCACGCTGCGCGTCGGGCGGACACCGAAGACGCTGGTGCGGCTCGAGCTCTACAAGTCCGGAATCCTCGTCCAGTCGCAGCCGCTGCAGCGCAACGCCAAGGGCGAGCTCTCCGTCCAGTTCGGGGCTGACCTCCCCGCGCCGCCAGCGAGGCTCGATGCGCTCCTGGTGGCAGACTCGGAGAAGGCCGGCGCGCTCCTCGGGGCGCTCGAGCTGAGCCTGTCGTGCAAGGCAGGCGGCTGCGCCAGCGGCGGCGCCTCTCTGCTCGCGCTCGTGCCGCTCCTGCTCTTCGCGCTGCGGCGCAAGCGGACGCTGCTTCTCGCCTTGCTCTTCGCCGAGCCGGCTCTCGCCTACAAGCGGACCCTCAATTCGGGCGGCCTTTGCATCTGGTGGGACAGCCGCGGACACAGCTTCATGATCGACGCGCGCGGCACCCCGGACGTCGTCGGCGACGCGGCCTTCACCGCAATCCGCAGCAGCTTCCAGACCTGGTCGACCACGACTTGCTCGGACCTCTCCTTTCCCGACCAGGGCCTCTCGATGGATCCGCGCGACCGCGTGGTCGGGTACTTTCCGCGCGTCTGCTCCGGCTGCGGGTGCATCACTCCCGTCAACCGCAACCTCGTCCTCTTCCGCACCGCGAACTGCCGCCAGCAGGGTGTCGTGCCCTCCGGCGATCCGTGCCTGAGCAAAGGCGGCTGCGGCAACACGTACGACTGCTGGGACCGCGGCGACGGCGTCCTCGCCACCACGACGACCACCTCGAACAGCTTCACCGGCCAGATCTACGACAGCGACATCGAGATCAACGACTCGCCGGCGGCCGACGGCAGCAAGCTCGTCTTCACCGCTCTCGATGGGCCGCCCTGCACCGGGCCCAACCAGACCGGCTGCATCTATTACGACGTGCAGAACACCATCACCCACGAGGCCGGGCATTCGCTCGGGCTCGACCACAGCCTCGATCCGACCGCGACCATGTACGCCAGCGCGCCGCAGGGCGAGATCAGCAAGCGCACGCTGCACGCCGACGACATCCAGGCCATCTGCGACATCTATCCGCGCAGCCTCGACGGCGGCCTGTCGCGCACCGTGACTTGCCTGGGCGATCCGATCACGCTCACCTCAACCGCCGGATCGAGCGGCGGCTGCGGCTGCTCGCAGGCTCAGGCGGGATCGGGCGCGGCGCTCGCGGCGCTGCTCTTCCTGCTCCAGAGGAAGCGCCGCTCGAAAAGAAGGCCCCAGCTGGCGATGATCCCGAGCAGCGCTGCCGCCAGCGCGAGCTTGCGGCCGAACGGCAACGTCTCCTGAAACCAGAGAAGCGCGGTCGTGCCGGCGACGGCGAGCGCGAGCGTCGCCGCCAGCCAGCCAACCTCGCGCCGCGAGAGCTGGACCGCGTGCTTCTCTTGCTGCGCGCGCGTGATCTCTGGCGTCGGCGGATGGCCCCACTCCGGCCCCTTCAAGAAGACGCGCACCTTGTCGAAGCCTTTGAGCTGCACGCTGCGCCTGCGCATGTCGAAGAAGTGATGCATCTGTGCCCAGATCGGGTCGAAGCTCTTGAGCGGCTTGACCAGCCCGTAGACGGCCTCTTCCTTCTCCTCTTCGAAGGTGCCGAAGAGGCGGTCCCAGATGCAGAGGGTGGCAGCGTAGTTCTTGTCGAGATAGCGCGGATTGATCCCGTGATGCACCCGGTGCTGCGAGGGCGTGTTGAAGAGCCTTTCGAAAATTCCCAGCTTCCCCACCAGCTCGGTATGGATCCAGAATTGATAGAGGGTCGACGCCGATTCGATGATGAGAAACGTGGCGGGCGGCACGCCGATCAGGGCGAGCGGCAGGTGCAGCGGCCAGAGGGTCCACACCGAGAGCACCGCCTGCCGCAGCGCAACCGCCAGGTTGTAGTCCTCGCTCTGGTGGTGGACGATGTGCACCGCCCAGAGCGCGTTGACCTCGTGCGAGAGCCGATGCCAGAAGTAGTAGGCGAGGTCGACGGCGAAGAAGGCGATGAGCCAGGGCCAGACCGAGCCGGGCCTGAATTCGATCCATCGATGTCTGTAGAGCCAGGTGTATCCGGCGGTGAGGAAGCCGACCTCGAAGACGAGGAAGATCTGCTGCGTCATGCCGCAGGAGAGATCGGCCACCGCATCGGCAAAGCGATAGAGCTTGAGCCCGCGGCGCCGGGCGAGCCAGAGCTCGACGCCCATCAGCAAGAAGAAGAAGGGAATGGCCAGCGCGATCGGATTCGGCATTACTCCTCGGACTCGAGATCCTCTTCGTCGTCGGGCTCGGTCAGGGGCGAAGGAGCCATCTTCTCCGGCCGCTCCACTTTCTTCGCTGCCAGCCGGCGATCGTCCTCGCGGGCGCTGAGAGCCACCTGGCCTTGCCCGTCCAGCTCGAAAGTCACCAGTATCCGCGGTTCGCCGGCCTTGGCGGGACTGATGCCCTCGACCATCCACCATGCGTCGCTGTGCAGCTTGTCGGCCGTGTGGCCCGCGCCGCGCAGCACGTGGATGAGGATGTGCTTCTCGCCGTCCTTCGCGGTGGTGAAGCTCTCGGTTGCGCTGGTCGGGATCTCGCTCCCTTGCGAGAAGAGCTGCGCCACCGAACCGCCGGGCTGCTCCACCGAGACCGGCTCGCCCAGCGAAGGAGGCCGCGTCTCTTTCTTGCAGGCAGCGAGAGCGAGGACGAGCAGCAGCGCCCGCTTCACCGCACCGCCTCCGCCAAGGCATCGGCGAGGATGCGGATGGCGTCGTCCACCTGTCCCCGCGAGACCGTCAAAGGCGGCGCGATGCGCAGCGCATTTGCGTAGAGGCCGCCCTTGCCGATGAGCAGCCCGCGCTTGCGCGAGGCTTCCATCAGCCGCGCCGTGGCGGGGCCGTCGGGCTCCTTGGTGCCGCGATCCTTGACCAGCTCGATGGCCTGCATGAGACCCATCCCGCGCACTTCCCCGATGGCAGGGAAGCTTTGTCGAAGGTCCTCGAGCCCTTCCCGCAGCGCCTTGCCCATCATCTGCGCATTGAAGAGCAGCTTTTCCTCCTCGATGACCTGGATGGTGGCCTTGGCCGCCGCCATGCTCGGCGGTCCCCCGCCGAAAGTGGAGATGCTGTTGTAGGTCGCCTTGTCGGCCAGTTTCGCCCTCGCCATGGTGAGGCCGATGGGCTGGCCGTTCGCCATGCCTTTGGCGCTGGTGAGGATGTCGGGCTCGACACCGAAATGCTCGATGCCCCACCACTTCTCGCCGGTGCGGCCCCAGGCCGTCTGCACTTCGTCGACGATGATCTGGCCGCCGGCGGCGCGCACGATGGGCGCGACGATCTGGAAGTACTCCTTGGGCGGAACGATGAATCCGCCCACGCCCATGATCGGCTCTGCGATGAAACCCGCGACCTCGCCGGTGGTGGTGGTCTCGATCAGGTTCTTGACGTCCTTGGCGCAGGCGAGCCCGCAGTCGGGATAGGTGAGGCCGAAATCGCAGCGGTAGCAGTAGGGCGCGTGAGCGTGCTTGATGCCGGGGATTTCGCTCTGCAGCGGGCGGTAGTTCTTGTTGCCCATCATGTTGACCGCGAGCGCGCCCCGGCCGCCGTAGCTGTGGCGCAGGGCGATGAGGTCGAGGCGGCCGCTGGCGACTTTGGCCAGCTGTACCGCGGTCTCGTTGGCCTCGGTGCCCGAGTTGGTGAAGAAGACCTTGGCGGGCTCCTTCATCGGCCGCAATTGGACGAGCTTCTCGGCCAGCTCGATCTGCGGGACGGTGGGGTAGAGCGTCGAGACGTGCACCAGCTTCTTCTGCTGCTCGATGACCGCCTCGGTCACTCGCGGATGGCAATGGCCCACCGAGACGGTGAGGATGCCGGCGAAGAAGTCGAGATACTCCTTGCCGTCGACGTCGCGGAGCGTGAGTCCCTTGCCGGACTCGAGGACGAGCGGCTCCTGGTAGTAGGTGCCGACGTTGGGAAAGAGCAGTTCCTTCTGCTTGCGGCGGAGGGTGGCGCTGCGCGAGTCGTCCATCGGCCGGAAGATAGCAGAAAGCGGGGCACGGCCGAGAGCCATGCCCCGCTGGAATTGATGCGCCGCTCTTTAGAAGTAGTAGCTGGCGAAGAGGCCGGAGGTGCTGGTGGACAGCTGCGTGGTCGTCGAGGAGCCCGTCGGCCCGCCGATGTTCCCGATGGTGAAGCCGAGAGCGAGCACGCCGCCGACCGAGAAGCGATCGGTGAACAAGTACTCGACGCCAACCCCTCCCGCGAAGGTGAGCGCCTCGGCCCCGTCGGTCGCACTGACCTTGTAGCGGGTGAGCACGACCGAGGGCTGCAGGAAGAGCGCGATGCGATCGCGCTTGTGCTGGTACATGCGCGCGCCCAGGCCGAGTGTCAGGGTGGCGGGGCCGTAGCCGGACGAAAGAATGGCGTCGAAGCCGACCTCGGCGCGCACCGCCACTCCATCGTTGATGAAGTAGCTTGCTCCGATGGTGCTGGCGAAAGCCGGCGAGCCGCCGACGCTCACCGTCGATCCTGGTAGCTCGGGCGCGGGACCCAGGCCGAAGGACAGACCCATCATTCCCTTGGAGTCGAAGTCCATCCTCCCAGGCGAGGTGACGGCGGCGGCTGCGACGAGGATTGCGAGCAGGGGCATTTTGGAACCTCCCCCTCCGTCGTAGCCGAGGCGCGCAGATAGGCAATTTTTTGTCGGTCGCGCCTGCGAAAAGCCTTACGCGAGGGTCAGGCCCCGCTTGAGAAAGCGGCCTTCGCCCTTGCGGCCGATGAAGTTGCCGTTCTCCACCACCGGCTTGCCGCGGGAGAGAACGACCGTCGGCGCGCCCACCACCTCGCGGCCCTCGTAAGGGTTGTAGTCGACCTTCATGTGATGGGTCTTGGCGGAGAGCGTGTGGCGCTTCTCCGGGTCCCAGACGACGACGTCGGCATCGGCGCCAGGCGCGAGCGTTCCCTTCTTGCCGAAGAGGCCGAAGATCCTGGCCGGCGCTGCCGAGTTGAGCTGCACCCAGCGGTTCAGGCTGATCTTGCCGCTGCGCACGCCTTCGAAGGTGAGAGAGAGCCGCGTCTCGACCCCGGGCGCGCCGTTGGGGATCTTGCTGAAGTCGGCTTTTCCGAGCTCCTTCTCCTTCATGCAGAAGGGGCAGTGGTCTGTGGAGACGCACTGCAAGTCGTCGAGCTGCAGCCCGCGCCAGAGGTGCTGCTCGTTGCCGGGCATGCGCAGCGGCGGGCTCATCACGTACTTGCTGCCGGCGAAGCCCGGCTCCTCGTAGTTGCGATGGTCGAGGAAGAGATACTGCGGGCAGGTCTCGGCGTAGGCCCTGACGCCCCGATCCCGGGCCATGCGCACCTGCTCGAGCGCCTCCGCGGCAGAGAGGTGGACGATGTAGAGCGGCACCTTGGCCACTTCGGCGAGAGCCAGGACCCGATGGCTCGCCTCGGCCTCGAGTCGCGCCGGCCGCGTCAGCGCGTGCCAGACCGGCGCGGTCTCGCCGCGCGCCTTCGCTTCCTCGATGAGGACGTCGATGACCGGCCCGTTCTCGGCGTGCATGCAGATGAGGCCGCCGTTCTCGCCGGTCTTGCGCAGGGCGCGGAAGATGCTCGCGTCGTCGACGTAGAAGACGCCGGGGTAGGCGGTGAAGAGCTTGAAGCTGGTGACGCCTTCGCGCTTGACGAGGTCGTCCATGTCGCTGAGGGCCTGCTTGTTCACCTCGCGGACGATCATGTGGAAGCCGTAGTCGATGACCGCCTTGCCTTCGGCCTTGCCGTGCCAGTCGGCGAGGCCGGCCTTGAGCGAACCGCCCTGCGGCTGGATGGCGAAGTCGACGATGGTGGTGGTCCCGCCGAACGCGGCCGCCTTGGTTCCCGACTCGAAGTCGTCGGCGCTGGTCGTGCCGCCGAAGGGCATGTCGAGGTGCGTGTGCACGTCGATGCCGCCGGGGATGACGTACTTGCCGCGCGCATCGATGCGCTTGTCGAGCTTGCCGTAGACCTTGGCGAGGTCCTTGCCGACGGCGCCGATCTTCTCGTCCTCGATGACCAGATCGGCGACGAAGGTGTCGGTCGGCGTGACCAGCGTCCCGTTCTCGATGATGGTGCGCATGCGCTGCTCCTAGGGAAGCTGCTTGACCATGTTCTCGTACGTCTCCGGCCGGCGGTCGCGGTAGAACTGCCAGACGCGGCGGACCTCCTCGATCAGATCGAGGTTGAGGTCGGCGACGATCAGCTCGTCGCGGTCCTCGCTGCCCTCGGCGAGAACATTGCCGCGCGGATCGACGAAGTAGGAATGGCCATAGAACTTGCCGATGTTCCAGGGCGCCTCGGTGCCGACGCGGTTGATGCAGCCCATGAAATATCCGTTGGCCACGGCATGGGCGGGCTGCTCCAGCTTCCAGAGATATTGCGAAAGCCCCGCGACCGTCGCGCTGGGATTGAAGACGATCTCCGCCCCCGAAAGGCCCAGCAGCCGCGCCCCCTCGGGGAAGTGGCGGTCGTAGCAGATGTACACGCCGATGGTCGCGTGCTTCGTCTTGAAGACCGGATATCCGAGATTGCCGGGCTTGAAGTAGTACTTCTCCCAGAACCCCGCCGTCTGCGGAATGTGGTTCTTGCGGTACTTGCCGAGATAAGTTCCATCGGCGTCGATGACGGCGGCGGTGTTGTAGTAGACGCCGGCCATCTCCCGTTCGTAGACCGGCACCACCAGCGCCATCTGATGCTGCCGCGCGAACTTCTGCAGCCGCTCGACGGTCGGTCCGGGCACCGGCTCGGCAGCGTCGTACCAGTCGGGTGTCTGCGCCGGACAGAAATAGGGGCCGTTGAAGATCTCCTGCAAGCAGAGGATCTGCACCCCCCGGCGCGCCGCCTCCTCGAGCAAGGGGATGTGCTTCTCGAACATCGCCTCCTGGATCTCCTTCACGGAGCCGTCGGACCTGGCGTTGGCGCACTGGATGAGGCCGGAGCGGACGGTGCGGGGCATGTCGTTCTCCTCCGGGCGGCAAGGTCGCGCGGAAGGAGCTTCGGGTCAACCCATGAAAGCGGACGCTGCTTGCCTTCGCCGCGCGTTTGCGAGACAGTTTCCCCGAGGCTTGAACCTCGCCGGCCTCCGCACCCGCAGCTCTAGAACGCGCACCTTCGAGATGGGAGGGCCGTCATGGCCCGCAAGAACACGGCAGCGGCGTTGAAGCCTGAGTCGTCCAATGGCAAGGGACCGCGGACGCCCCCCGACGCGCGCAAGGATCTGCTCGATCGGGCGGCGCGCAACCTGGCGGGCGCCTGTCAGTTCCGCTCCGATCCGCTCTCCGACGCGAAGGGCTGCAGGGCGGTGGTGGAGGCCATCCGGGTCCATCGGGCGGAGCTCGCCCGGCGCGGCCTGACGGCAGCGTATGGCGAGGCCGCGCTCCAGCTGGCGCGGGAGATCGAGGACCACCTGCAGGCGCTATCGGCAGCCGCGGTGACGGCGCGAGGGCGATCGCCGGAGGCTGCCGAGCTGCTCGCCGACGCTGCCGCCACGGCGCAGGCGGTGCGTGAGGCGGCGCTTCGCGTCTCACGCGGCGCCGACGGCCGGCGGCTGGCGCGCGACTTCGGCGTCGGGGAGCCGTTCAGCGCCCGCCAACAGGGGCACGTCCTGCGCGCGCTGCGGAAGATTCTCGCCGCCATCGAAGCGCATCCGAATGTGGCCGCCGACATCGGCCTGCTTCCCGAGGACGTGCAGACCATCGAGGGTCTCGCCGCCGAGCTGGAGCGGCTCCCGGTCGGGCCGCTCTCGGACGAGCAGGCCAAGCTCTTCGAGGCGCACGCCGCGCTGCGCGCTTTCTTCGATCTGGTCTCGGCCAAGGCGTCGCTGGCGCTGGCGGCGGATCCCGACGAGCGCGCCCGGCTGCTCTCGCTGATTCCGCGCGGCGAGGATCGGCGGCATCTGCGCCGGCAGCCCGAATCTGCGTCGGTGTAGGTTTTACCGCACTCCCGGCTGGCGGGTATGAACGGCTGGGAGGAAGACCATGAAAACTTTCTTGATGGGAATCGTGGCCGCCTCGCTGCTCGTGCCCGCGGCTGCGCGGGCCGACCGCGGCGAGCGGCTGGAGAAGCGCGGCGAGCGGATGGAGCGCCAGGGCGAGCGCCGCGAGAAGCGGGGCGAGCACCGCGAGCAGCTGGGCCAGAAGTTCGAGCAGAAGGCTTCGGCTGACGAGCAGAAGGCCGCCGAGCTGCGCCAGGACGGCAAGACCAGGGCCGCCAACGCGATGGATCGCAAGGCCGCGCGCGAGGAGCGCCGCGGACAGCGCCTCGAGCGCCAGGGCGAGCGGATGGAAAAGCAGGGCGAGCGCCGCGAGAAGCGCGGTCAGCGCGTCGAGAAGCGGGGCGAGCGGTTGGAGAACCGCAACGCCAACGGCATCGCCAATGGAGCCAGGCCGGCCACGCCCGCTACGCCTGCGCAGCCTGGCGTAAGCGCCGCTTCGCCCGCGTCGCCTGCGACACCTCCATCCAAGTAATCCGAGCGCAGCCGGATCTTGCGCCGCCTCCGGAGTCGTCGGAGGCGGCTTCTTTTTGACCAGATCGCAGTCTGGATCAAAGCAGCTTGAGCTGGCCGGGGTCGGGCGGCGGCTGCTCCGGCTCCGGTTGCCCCGCATATTGCCAGGCGGGAATCTCGAGGAGGGCCTGGACCGGGGCATGGTCGCTCGTGCCGAACTCGCGATGGCTGGTGCAGGCCGTCGCCTTCGCCGCCAGCGGCTCGCTGGCGAGAACGTAATCGAGGCGCCAGCCCATGTTCCGCTGGCGCATGTTCCGCCACGGCGCCCACCAGGTGAAGAGCCGATCGTCGTCGGGAAAGAATTTGCGTGAGAGATCGACCAGGCCGTGGCCGATGATCTTCTCGAGCAGCTCGCGCTCGTGCGCCGTCTGCCCCACCTGCTCGGGATTGCGCAGCACCGGATGGACGTCGCGCTCCTCGCGCGCGACGTTCAGATCGCCGCAGAGAACGAGCCGCGTCGCGGCCTGGCGCTGCGCCGTGAACTGCTCCAGCCCTTCGAGAAAGCGCAGCTTGGCAGCGAAATCCTTGTTGCCGTTCGGCACGTAGACGGAAGCGACCTCGAAGTCGCCGGCCCGCGCCGTGACGATGCGGGTCTCGTGGTCGAAGTCGGGATGGGAAAAGAGCGGCCGGCCGGGAAAAGTCTCCTTGCGCAGCTGCAGGGCCACGCCGGAGTAGCCCTTGTGCCCGTGCCAGAAAGACCAGTAGCCGGGGAGCGCGCAGAGCGTCGCCGGCACCTGCTCGGGAGGCGACTTGATCTCTTGCAGAGAGACGACGTCGGGCTGTTCGCGCTCGACCCACTGCACCACTTCAGTGGATCGGGCGCGAATGCCGTTGACGTTCCAGGTGACGATTTTCAAGCGCGGCTACTTCTGCTCCTCGAACTCCGCGTCGACGACGTCGTCCTTCTTCTCTCCGGCCTGCGGTCCGCCCTGGCCCTGGGGCTGCTCCGCTCCGGGAGGAGGCGGCGCGCCCGGCTCGCCGGCGGCCTTGTACGCCTCTTCCGCCATCCGGTGCGAGGCCTGCATCAGCGATTCGCTGGCGCTCTTGACGGCCTCGACGTCGGTGCCGTTGAGCGCATCGCGCACGGCCTTGAGCTTCGCCTCCAGGTCCGACTTGGTCGCGGGCGGAATCTTGTCCCCCAGATCCTTGAGCGACTTCTCCGTCGCGTAGGCGAGGTTGTCGGCGCGGTTGCGGATCTCGATCTCCTCGCGCCGCTGCTTGTCCTCGGCCTCGTGGGACTGGGCTTCCTTCACCGCGCGCTCCACGTCGTCCTTCGACATGCCCGAGCTGGCGGTGATGGTGATCTTGTTCTCCTTGCCGGTGGCCCGGTCCTTGGCCGCGACGTGGACGATGCCGTTGGCGTCGATGTCGAAGGTGACCTCGATCTGCGGCACGCCGCGCGGAGCCGGCGGGATTCCGTCGAGATGGAACCGCCCCAGCGTCTTGTTGTCGCGCGCCATCGGCCGCTCGCCCTGGAGCACGTGCACTTCCACGCTGGTCTGCCCGTCGGCCGCCGTCGAGAACACCTCCGACTTCTTGGTCGGGATGGTGGTGTTGCGCGGGATGAGCGGCGTCGCCACTCCGCCCAGCGTCTCGATCGACAGCGTCAGCGGCGTGACGTCGAGCAGGAGGATGTCCTTCACCTCGCCGGTGAGCACGCCTCCCTGCACGGCCGCGCCGATGGCCACCACCTCGTCGGGATTGACCGAGCGGTTCGGCTCCTTCTGGAAGAAGTCCTTCACCATCTGCTGCAGCTTGGGGACGCGCGTCGCGCCGCCGACCAGCACGACTTCGTCGATCTCCTTGACGCTCTTCTTCGCGTCGGCCAGGCACTTCTTGGTCGGCTCGAGCGCGCGGTTGAAGAGGTCCTCGCACATCTGCTCGAACTTCGCCCGGCTGAGCTTCTTCACCAGGTGCTTGGGGCCCGTCTGATCGGCCGTGAGGAAGGGCAGATTGATCTCGGTCTCCATCACGCTGGAGAGCTCGATCTTCGCCTTCTCCGAGGCCTCCTTCAGGCGCTGCAGAACCATCTTGTCCTTGGAGACGTCGATGCCGGTCTCGCTCTTGAATTCCTGGATCAGCCAATCCATGATCCGCTGATCCATGTCGTCGCCGCCCAGGTGCGTGTCGCCGTTGGTGGCGACCACCTCGACGACGTTCTCGCCGACTTCGAGGATGGAGATGTCGAAGGTGCCGCCGCCGTAGTCGAAGACGGCGATGATCTCGTCCTTCTTCTTGTCGAGACCGTAGGCGAGCGCGGCCGCGGTCGGCTCGTTGATGATGCGCCGGACTTCCAGGCCGGCGATTCGGCCGGCGTCCTTGGTGGCCTGTCGCTGGGCGTCGTTGAAGTAGGCCGGAACGGTGATGACCGCCTCGTTGACGGTGTCGCCCAGGTAGTTCTCCGCCGCCCTCTTCAGCTTCTGCAGGATCTTGGCGCTGACCTCCGGCGGGGTCCACTGCTTGCCCTGGATCTCGATGACCGCGTCGCCGTTGGCTGCCCTGACGACTTTGTAAGGCACGCGCCGGCGCTCGTCGGCGACTTCGTCGAACTTGCGGCCCATGAAGCGCTTGATCGAATAGACGGTGTTGTCGGGGTTGGTGATGGCCTGCCGGCGCGCCACCTGGCCGACCAGGATCTCGCCGTCCTTGCTGAAGCCCACCACCGAGGGCGTGATCCGATTGCCCTCCTCGTTCTCGACCACCTTCGGGTCGCGCCCTTCCATGATCGCGACCACGGAGTTCGTCGTGCCCAGGTCGATGCCGATGATCTTTTTCGCCGCCATGTCTCTCCTCAAATCTTTTCCGCGGCCTTTGGCTCGCCGCGGTGCGGCGGTACAGTAAGTACGCCAGGGGGGCTGTCAAGGAACGAAAGGCGGCGCTTGAGCGAGCTGCTGGCAGGCGAGCGGATCGGCCGGCGGTACGTGCTGCTGCAGAGGCTCGGCCTCGGCGGCATGGGAGAGGTGTGGCTGGCGGAGCTGGAAGGGGCGGGGGCCTTTCGCCGGCGGGTTGTGATCAAGTGCCTGGCGCCGGAGCGCCGCGGCGACCAGCGGCTGGCGGCGATGCTGGCCGACGAGGCGCGCGTGGTGGGGCTCGTGCACCATCCCGGCGTGGTCGCGGCCATCGACTATCTGGAGACGGAGGAACACGGGCCGATCTTCGTGCTCGAGTTCGTCGATGGCGCCTCGCTGCGCACCGTGCTCAAGCTGGCGCGGCACAAGAAGATGCTCTTGCCCGAGCGACTGGCGGCGCACGTCGGCGCCGAGGTCGCGCATGCGTTGCACGCCGCGCATATGGCGGTAGGACTCGACGGCCAGCCGCTCCACATCGTCCACCGCGACGTCGCGCCGGACAACGTGCTCCTCTCGCGCTCGGGCGCGGTCTACCTCGGCGATTTCGGCGTGGCCCGCGCGGCAGGCAATTCGGACACCACGCTGCCCGGCAGCCCGAAAGGAAAGATGGGCTTCATGGCGCCGGAGCAGGCGGTGGGGCGGCCAGTGGGACCGGCCGCGGACATTTTTTCGCTCGGGCGCGTCATCGCGGATGCCGCCGACGTGAGCTGCGGACCTTCGCTGCGGGCGGTGATCGAGAAGGCGACCGCGCACGACCCGCGCGCCCGCTACGCGAGCGCCTCCGAGCTGGCCGCGGCGCTGGTGCAGGCCTGCCCGCCTCCGCCCGATCCCGACGGCGCTCTCGCCCGCTGGCTGCGCGAGGCGGCGCCGGACGCTTTCGTCTTTCGCCAGACGAGTCCTGGCTCGAGCCCGGCTCCGCTCTTCGCTGCGGTGCCGCCGCCCTCGCGCTGGAAACTGAAAGCCGTGGCGGCGGGAGCCATCGTCGTCTTCGTCGTCCTGCCGGTCGCGCTCATCCACTCGGCCATGCGCGGGAGCGAGCTCGTCTCGACGGCGGTGGCCGGCATCAGAGCTCCGCAGGGGACGCTGCGCGTGACCAGCAGGCCGGAGGCGGCCGAGGTCTACGTCGACGGACGCCTGCGGGGGAACACGCCGCTCTTGCTCGAGTTGCCGCCGGGAAGACACGCCGTTCGGGTCGGCTCGCCGCGGCTCGAGCACTGGCGCGCCGCGGAGGTCAACGTCAAGGACAACGTCGAGCATCGCCTGGAAGTCGATCTGAGCGAATGAAGCAGCGCGGCCCCGCCAGCATTCAGCGGGGCCGCGCACCGAAGTCTACCGCTCGATCAGATTCGCTACGGATACGACAGCACGCATCCGCCCGCGCCGCCGTTGAACGCATTGCTCCACAGCGACTGAACCGGGAAGCTCGCGCCGTTCATCGACACGCTCGCCGAGGCGCCCTGGCCCGAGCTGATCCACGCGCACTTGTCGCCGTTCTCTGCGCCGCCCGAGTCGAGCCAGCCGCCGTTGGGGAACTGATCGCTGATGGTCTCGGCGTACTCGTGGCCACCGACGATGGTGATGCCGGCATTGGGGCCGAGTCCGTTGAAGTTCGCGCCGCAGCTCGCGCCGGCGTCGGTGATGTACGGCATGTTGGTGTAGGCGATGTTGCCGGACGTGCTCGACGTCGAGCTGTGCCACGCGCAGAACTGGGTGCCGAAGCCACTCGAGTTGTGCCCCGAAGGCGTGGAGATCACGTACTGCACGCTGGCGTTGCTGGCGGCGCTGGTGTTGCCAAAATGCGCCGCGGCCCGCGTGGCCTCGCCGGCCAGGGCGGACTGGGAGATGCGCTTCGGGAGCGAGCTCCCGTCGCACCAGACGCCGGCGAGCTGGTTGGTCTGGTTGCCCGCGGCCTGGCCGGCCCCGTTGCAGAAGAAGGTGCCCGAGGCGACCCCTTGGCAGTACTGGGTGACGCTGTTGGCCCACGAGCTGCCGCCCGCGTGGTTGAAGAAGCTCTGCTGGATTCCGGCCTCGCCGCTCGGGTCGCTGGTGGGCGCGTTGTTGGAGCAGGCCCACTGCGAGCCCCACCACACCACGTAGACCTTCGGCGCGGTCTCCACGCCGATTCCGCCGACGCCGCCGTGGTAGGAGAGGTTGCTGCTGGTGCCGGCAGTGCCGCGGGCATCGCCGACGACTCCCGTGCCGGCCGCCTCTCTCGCAGCCTGCGCTGCCTCGACGGTCGAATGGATCACGACCGGCGGTTGGCCCTCCTCGATGATTTGCGATCCTCCGAGATTCGACTGTCCGCATCCGGCAAATCCGGCGATCGCTGCGACGGCAAGCAGCTTCGTCATTTTCATTGTTGGTTCCCCTCCGGGGGCTGGTGAACGAGCGCGCGGAATACACCCCACCAGGCAGGCCAGGCGCAAGCGGCCTGTCGACCGGGAAAGCGCAATGGTTGACACGCTACTCAAGATACGATACTTGCATGATGGCATTCAGGCGATGCCACTGAATCGCCTCAGGGGTGGCGATGGCGCAGCGCGAAGCCGACGAATACGACGCGCTCGAGCAAAGCCACCCGACTGGCATTTCGGCGGGGCAGATCGTCGAATTCTTCATCCCCAAGGGGGTGAAGCTGGCGCAAGCCACTTTCCGCAAGTACGTGCAGCTCGGGCTGCTCCCCCGCTCGCGGCGCGTGGGCGAGAAGGGCAAGCACCGCGGCTCGCACGGCCTCTATCCGGCCAGCGCCGTCCGCCGCATCCATCTGATCAAGTCGCTGATGGACGAGGGGATGACGCTCGAGGAGATCCGCCGCTCCTTCATCTTCTTCCGCGGCCAGCTCGACGGAGTCGAGCGCTCGCTCGACGAGCTGTTCGCCGCGCTGGACAAGTCGCTGGCCGAAAAGCCCGAGCTGAAGCCTCCCCGCCGCAAGGAGTTGGAGCGCCTGCTGGGTGAGCGGCGCAAGCAAGCCGATCAGTTCGTCAAGGACATGGAGCGCACGGTTTCGGAAATCACCGCACGCGAGAAAGAGGGGTCGTAGCGATGAGCGATCCGAAGAGGAGCACGCTGCCCGTCCTGCCCGACGAGCCCGAGCCCGCCAAGCCGCGCCAGAGGGCGCGCACCATGAGCCGCAAGGAGATGGCGCGGATGTTCCGCCAGCAGTCGGCGGCGGGCGGGATCGATCCGGAGCTGGAGGCGTTGATGGCCGAGCTGGACGCCACGCGGCCCAAGACTCGCGGCGAGTGCGCGCAGGGCCCGCGGCCCTGCCCCTACGTCTCCTGCAAGTACAACCTCTACGTCGACGTCAACCCGCGCACCGGGTCGGTGAAGATGAACTTCCCCGACAAGGAGCTGTGGGAGCTGGCCGAGACCTGCGCGCTCGACGTCGCCGACCGGGCCGGCATCACCCTCGAGGAAGTCGGCGTCATCATGAACCTCACCCGCGAGCGCGTCCGGCAGCTGGAGATGCGCGGCCTCTCCAAGCTGCGGGTCATCGCCGACGACGAGCCGCGGCCGGCCCGCGACGCGGAGGACGACTAGTCCGCCCGTCGCATCTCGCTCCGGCGCAGGTTGTCGCTGATCGCGCGGTGCGAGAAGTGATATCAACCCGCGCATGACCGTTGCGCGAGCGCTCCTCTCCGTCTCCGACAAGTCGGGAATCGTCGAGTTCGCCAGGGGGCTGGCCGGACTGGGCATCGAGATTCTCTCGACAGGCGGCACCGCGGCGCTGCTCGGCAAGGAGGGGGTCCCGGTCAAGCAGGTGCAAGAGCTGACGGGCGCGCCCGAGATGCTCGGCGGGCGGGTGAAGACGCTCCATCCCAAGATCCACGGCGGCCTGCTCGCGCGGCGCGATCTCGCCAGCGACAAGGCCGACATGCAGTCGCAGGGCCTCTTGCCCATCGATCTGGCCGCGGTGAACCTCTACCCCTTCCGCCAGGCGGTCGCGAAGGGGCTGCCGTTCGCCGAGATCATCGAGAACATCGACATCGGCGGGCCCTCGATGATCCGCTCGGCGGCGAAGAATGCCGAGTACGTCACGGTGGTCGTCGACCCGGCCGACTACGGCGTGGTCCTGGCCGAGCTCCAGCAGAAGCGCGAAGTGCACGAGAGCACGCGGCGGCGGTTGCAGGCGCGGGCCTACGCGCACACGGCGGCCTACGACGCGGCGATCGCGGGATGGCTTGCCGAGGAGCAGGCGAAGGCGCATCCCGAGCAGAGCGGCGGTTTCGCCGAGGCGCCGCCCTTGAACGAGTACCGGCGACTCCAGATCTTGCGCTACGGCGAGAATCCGCACCAGCGCGCCGCTTTCTACGCGGCGGTGCCGCAGCCGCGCGAGCCCACGCTGGCAGCGGCGCGCCAGCTGCAGGGGAAAGAGCTTTCGTACAACAACATCCTCGACGGCTCTTCGGCGCTGGAGGCGCTCAAGGAGCATGCCCTCGGCGCGCGCGGTCCCGCGGCGGTCGTGATCGTCAAGCACACCAATCCCTGCGGCGCGGCGCGCGCGCCGCGATTGCTGGAGGCGTACAAGCTCGCCCGCGACGCCGATCCGGTGAGCGCCTTCGGCGGAATCGTCGCCCTCAGCCAGCCGGTCGACGCGGCCACTGGAGCGGCGCTGGCGGAAACGTTCCTCGAGGCGGTGATTGCCCCCTCCTTCGATCAGGGCGCGCTCGACGCGCTCCGCTCGAAGAAGTCGCTGCGCCTCCTGGAAGTGCCGCTGCTCGGCGAGGGTCGCGAAGCCTGGAGCCCGGAGCCGCGCGAGATCCGCACCATCCCCGGCGGCCTCCTGGTGCAGACCCGCGACCTGGCCGACGCTGATCCGCGCGGTTGGCGCACGATGACCAAGCGCGCGCCGCTCGCCGAGGAGCTGGAGGCGCTCGCCTTCGCCTGGTCGGTGGTGAAGCACGTCAAGTCCAACGCCATCGTTCTGGCGCGGCCCGACGTGACGGTCGGCATCGGCATGGGACAGACCAACCGCGTCGACTCCGTGCGCATCGCGGCACAGCGCGCGGGCGAGAAGGCGCGCGGTGCGGCGCTCGGGTCGGACGCGTTCTTTCCCTTTCCCGACGGAGTGGAGGCGGCAGCGGCGGCCGGCGTGACGGCCATCGCCCAGCCGGGCGGGTCGGTGCGCGACGACGAGGTCATCGCGGCGGCCGACCGGGCGGGCATCGCCATGGTCTTCACCGGAGTTCGCCATTTCAGGCACTAAGGTCGTCATCATCGGCGCAGGAGGGCGGGAGCACGCCATCGTGCGATCGCTGCGGCGCAGCGGCGCGGAGCTGGTCGCCGTTCCGGGAAATCCTGGCATCGCGCGCGAAGCTCGCTGCGTCCCGGCGCAGCCCTCGCTCGCCGATGCGGCGCTGGCCGAGCGGCCCGACCTGGTCGTGGTCGGCCCCGAGGCGCCTCTCGCCGAAGGCTTCGCCGACCGGATGGCGCGCCAGGGCGTGCCCTGCTTCGGTCCGTCGAAAGCCGCGGCGCAGATCGAAGCCTCGAAAGCCTTCGCGAAGGAGATCATGGGCGCCGCCGGCGTGCCTACCGCCGCGGCGCAGGTCTTCGACGATCGCCTGAAGGCGCGCCGGCACGCGCAGTCGAAGGGCGCCAGCGTCGTGAAGCTCGACGGCCTCGCGGCGGGGAAGGGCGTCATCGTCGCCGACGACGGCGCGCAAGCCGCCGCTGCCGTCGAGGAGCTGTGGCGACCGGGCGCGAGGCTGCTCGTCGAGGATCGGCTCGAAGGGCGCGAAGTGTCGGTGATCGCCCTCTGCGACGGCGAGAACGTCCTCCCGCTCCCGCCGGCGCGCGATCACAAGAGACTCCTCGACGGCGACAAAGGACCCAATACCGGGGGCATGGGCGCAGTCTCCCCTCCCTCGGACGCCACGCCGGAGCTGGTCGAGCAAATTGCAGAAAATGTGCTGCGACCCACGGTGCGCGAGATGGCCCGGCGCGGCATGCCCTTCGTCGGCGCGCTCTATGCGGGGCTGATGGTGAACAGCAGCGGCATCTCCGTCCTCGAGTTCAACTGCCGCCTGGGCGACCCGGAGGCGCAGGCCATCCTCTTGCGGCTGCGCTCCGATCCGCTGCCGCTCTTTCTCGCCGCGGCGCAAGGCCGGCTCGCCGGCCAGAAGGCCGTCTGGGACTCGCGCACCTCAGTGGCGGTCGTGCTCGCCGCGCACGGCTATCCGGGGACTCCGCGCGCGCTCGACCGCATCGAGGGCCTCGAGGCGCTCGTCAAGGAGGAGGGCGACGACCTCTGGGTGCTCCACGCCGGCACGCGCGATCACGACGGCAAGATCGTCACCGGCGGCGGCCGCGTCCTCACTGTCGTGGCGCTCGGCACAGGTCCGGCGCAAGCGCGGGCGCGCGCTTACGGAGCGGCCGCGCGCATCTCCTTTGCCGGCATGCAGCTCCGCTCGGACATCGCCGCGCTGGAGGGGTAGCTGACGGGGCGGCAGAAAATCCTCGGCCAGCTCGATCGCCTGCTCCTGCGCGACCTGCTGCGCCTCTTCGCCGCCACGCTCGGGGGCGTGGTGGCCATCTATCTGGTGATCGATTTCGCCGACCGCGCGCACGGCTTCACCGGTCCCGGCTGGGCCCGCGCTGCAGCCGAGCTCTATGCCAACAAAGCGGCCGTGATCGGTTACCAGCTTGCGCCGGCCGCGTTGATCATCGCCGCGGCCCTCCTGGTCGCGCAGCTCTCGCGGCGGGGGGAGCTGACCGGCCTGTTCGCATTGGGCGTGCGGCCGCTGCGGCTGGCGTTGCCGCTGGCGGCGTTCGCTGCGGCGCTCGGCGCGCTGCTGTTCTTCGGCGGCGAAAAGGTCGTCGTGCGGGCCGACGCGCGCGCCGAGGAGATCACCACCTCGCGCTTCAACAAATGGGGCGACTGGGGCAGCTACCATTTCACTTCCTCCTGGCTGCGGGGCAAGGAGGGGCGCATCTTCCACCTCGGACCTGCGCGCGAGGGCGGCTGGGAGCCGGTGCGCGTTCTCGAGATCGCCCAGCCCTTCCGTATCGCGCGAATGATCTGGGCCGACCGGATCGAGCCAGCCGGCGACGGCCGCTGGCGCCTCATCCATGCCACCGAGCGGCGCTACGGTCTTTCCGGCGCGGCGGGCGGCTCCATCGAAGAGCGGCACGCGGCGGTGCTCCTGGAGGACTTTCCCGAGACGCCGGCCGAGCTCAAGCTCCGTGAAGGCCGCCCGCGGCAGCTCCCCTGGGGGCAGCTGCGCGAGCAACTGCGCCGCCGCCGGCTGACCGGCCAGCGCTTCCGCGAGTACGAGGTGACGCTGGCCGAGCGCGCCGCGCAGCCGGTCCAGATCGTGCCGGCAGCGCTCGCGGCGATGGGCCTCTCGCTGCGCCTGCAGCGGCCGCGCAAGCGGATGGCGCTTTCGGGAGCCGTCGCGCTCGGCATCGGACTCTCCATGGCGCTCTGGGCAGTGTCGGTAGTGGCCCATTCGCTCGCCATCGCCGGCGTGCTCTCGCCCTGGCTCGCGGGATGCGTTCCCGGCATGGTCAGCGCGCTCGGTGCAGCGGCCGTCTTCCACCGCGGGTGACCACCGCCGGACGCCGCTGGTCCCTGCTTGTGACCACTCGGTTTTTCTGGCACAAAACCCGCGCCGCGATGCGCCGCGGGAAGGAGAAAAGTGTGAAGGGCATCATCCTCGCCGGCGGCACCGGCTCGCGGCTGTATCCGCTGACCAAGGTGACCAACAAGCACCTCCTCCCCGTCGGCCGCGAGCCGATGATCTTCCATCCGGTCAGGAAGCTCACCGAGGCGGGCATCGAGGAGATCCTCATCGTCACCGGCGTCGACCACATGGGCGACGTGGTCAACCTGCTCGGCAGCGGCAAGGAGTTCTCCTGCCGCTTCACCTACAAGGTGCAGGACGAAGCGGGCGGCATCGCCCAGGCGCTCGGCCTGGCCGAGAATTTCGCCCGCGGCGATCTCTCTTGCGTCATCCTCGGCGACAACGTCTTCGAGGACCCGATCGCTCCCTACCTGCGCTCCTTCCGCGAGCAAGCGCGCGGCGCGCGCCTCTTGCTCAAGCAGGTGCACGACCCGCAGCGCTACGGCGTCGCCGAGGTGGAGGGCTCGAAGGTCGTCCGCATCGTCGAAAAGCCCAAAGAGGCGAAAAGCGATCTCGCGGTGGTCGGCGTCTACTTCTACGACGCGCAGGTCTTCGACGTCATCCGTACCCTGAAGCCGAGCGCGCGCGGCGAGCTGGAGATCACCGACGTCAACAACCATTACCTGCGCAGGGGCGAGCTGCAGTGCGACCGGCTCTCCGGCTGGTGGACCGACGCCGGCACCTTCGACTCGCTCCACGCCGCCAACGAGCTGGTGGAGGGCCGCGCCCGCGACGCGCACGAGGCCGAGAAGTCCTACGACGGGGGCAAGCATTGACGGTGCTCGTCACCGGCGGCGCCGGGTTCATCGGCTCGAACCTGGTGCGCTTCCTCCGCCGCGAGCGGCCGGACTGGACCGTCGTCAATCTCGACAAGCTCACCTACGCGGGCAACGCCGAGTCGCTCTCCGACCTGCGCGAGGATCCGAAGCACGTCTTCGTCCACGGCGACATCGCGGAGGCGAAGCTGATCGATCGCGTGCTGCGCGAGCACGCGGTCGAAGCAGTGTTGAACCTCGCGGCGGAGAGCCACGTCGATCGCAGCATTCTCGGGCCCGCGATCTTCGTCGAGACCAACATCGCCGGAACGCAGGTGCTGCTCGACTGCGCGCGGCAGGCGGGCGTGAAGCGGTTCGTGCAGGTCTCCACGGACGAGGTCTACGGCTCCCTCGGTGCCACCGGCCAATTCACGGAGTCGTCGCCGCTGCGGCCCTCGAGCCCGTACAGCGCATCGAAGGCCGCGGCGGATCTGCTGGTGCTCGCCTATGGGCACACTTTCGCGATGGACGTCATCGTCACCCGCTGCTCGAACAACTACGGCCCCTATCAGTTTCCCGAGAAGCTCATCCCGCTGATGATCGCCAATGCGCTCGAGGGCAAGAAGCTGCCCGTCTACGGCGACGGCAGGCAGGTGCGCGACTGGATCCACGTCGAGGACCATTGCCGCGCTCTCTTGCTCGCCCTGGAAAAGGGCCGCTCGGGCGAGGTCTACAACGTCGGCTCCGACAACGAGTGGCCGAATCTCCAGATCGTCACCCGCCTCCTGCAAGTCCTGGGAAAGGGTCGCGAGCTGATCGAGCACGTCAAGGACCGCCCCGGCCACGACCGAAGGTATGCCATCGACGCCAGCAAGGCGCGCAGCGAGCTGGGCTGGACGCCGCGCATCGGCTTCGCAGAGGGCCTGCAGGCGACGATAGACTGGTACCTGCAGAACCGCGGCTGGTGGGAGCGGGTCCGCACCGGCGAGTACCGCAGCTATTACGAACGCAACTACGGGAGCAGATGACGACGCTGGTGACAGGCGCGAACGGGCTCGTCGGCAGCCGGCTCGTGGCGCGGCTCGCCGCGGCGGGCGAGCGGGTGATCGCGGTCGGCCGCGGGCCTCGGCGTTTCTCCGAGGCCGCCGAGTACGTCGATCAGGACTTTCTCTCGCAAAAGCTGGGGGAGACCATCGCCGGGCTGCGCCCCTCCGCCGTCCTCCATGCCGCAGCGATGACCGACGTCGACGCTTGCGAGGCCGACCCGGTCGGCGCCTGGCTCCTCAACGCACATCTGGTGGAGAGCGCTGCGCTCGCCTGTCGCGAGATCGGCGCGCGGCTCGTCGCGCTCGGGACCGATTACGTCTTCGACGGCGAGCAGGGACCTTATTCGGAGGAAGACCTCCCCAACCCCCGCGGCGTCTATGCGCGCAGCAAGCGCGCCGGCGAGGAGGCAGCGCTGCTGCTCGCGCGCGACGTGGCGCTCTGCCGGGTGGCGGTCGTCTACAGCGGCCGCAAAGGAAGCAAACGCACCTTCGCGATCAGCGCAGCCGAGAATCTCGCCGCCGGGAAGCAGGTCAAGGCTTTCTCCGACCAGATCGTCTCGCCGACGCTGGCCGACAACGCCGCGGAGATGGTGCTCGGCGTGCACCGCTCGGGCGAGCAGGGGATCTTCCACTGCGCGGGCGGCTCGATCGTCTCGCGGGTCGAGTTCTGCCGCGCCCTGGCGCGCAAGCTCGGCGCCGATGAGGATCTGGTCTCTCCCGTGCGTACCTCCGAGGTGAAATTGCCCGCGCCCCGGCCGCTCCGTTGCGCCCTCAAGACCGACAAGGTGAAGCGCCTGTTGGGGGAGTCGGTGCCGCTCGCTCTCGACGCGCAGCTCGATCGCTTCCTCGCCGAGAGGCGCGCATGAAGGCGATGGAGCTGGCCTCGCCCGCGCCGGCGGCGCTCGCGACCGAGTCGCCCAAGCGGCCCTCGCCGCTGCGCGAGCTGTGGAGCTTCCGCCAGCTGATCGCGCTCCTGGTCGTCCGCGAGCTGAAGGTCCGCTACAAGCGCAGCGTCCTCGGGCTGCTCTGGACGATGCTCAATCCGCTGCTCCTGATGGTGGTCTACACGGTGGTGTTCAGCACCATCTGGCGCTCGAGCTTCCGCAACTTCTCCCTCTTCCTGCTCAGCGCGCTCTTGCCCTGGCTCTTCTTCAACACCGCCGTCCTGCAGGGGCTCTTCGCCGTCATCTCCAACCAGGAATTGATCCGCAAGGTGCGCCTGCCGCAGGCGGTCTTTCCGCTTTCGGTCGTCGGCTCGAACCTGGTGAACTTCGCGCTCTCTCTGGTGCCGCTCTTCCTGGTGATGGCGGCGCTCGACCAGCCCTTCACCCCCGCGCTCCTCTTCCTGCCCGTGGCGATGTTCATCCTCACCGTCTTCACCAGCGGCGTGACGCTCTTCTTCGCCACCGCCACCGTCTTCTTCCGCGACGTGCGCCACCTGGTGGAGGTCATGCTGCAGATGGTGATGTACCTCTCGCCGGTCTTCTACGACCTGCGCACCCTCGGCGAGCCGACGACCTGGTGGTTCCCTCTTTTCAAGACCTGCCTGCAGCTCAATCCGCTGACCTACATGTTTTCGCTCATCCGCGACCCTGTCTATTACGGGAGGCTGCCAGAGCTCTCGACGGTGGTCATCGCCTGCAGCGCGGCGGTTTTCTCGCTGGTGGTCGGCTTCTTCTTCTTCCAGCGGCTCTCGCCCCGCCACATCCATTACCTCTGATGCGCAAGGGAGAGATCATCATCCGCGACGTCGGGGTCTGCTTCCGCCTCTACCGCGAGAAGGTCACCACCTTGAAGGAGGCGGTGGTCCATCGCTTCCGCCATCTGCGCTCGGCGGAGAACTTCTGGGCGTTGCGGCACGTGAACGTGAGCATCACTCCGGGAGAGGCGATCGCGCTGGTGGGCCACAACGGCAGCGGCAAGAGCACGCTGCTCAAGACCATCGCCGGTGTCCTGCAGCCCAGGGAGGGTGAGGTCTTGAGCGCCGGCCGCATCAGCCCGATGATCGAGCTCGGCGCAGGTTTCGATCCCGAGCTCTCCGGCCGCGACAACGTCTACTTGAACGGCGCGCTGCTCGGCTTCTCGCGCAAGCAGATGGAAGCCAAGTTCGACGGCATCGTCGCCTTCAGCGAGCTGGGCGACTTCATCGACATGCCCATCAAGAACTACAGCTCGGGCATGTATGCGCGCTTGGGGTTCGCCATCGCCCAGGACGTCGAGCCCGACATCCTCATCGTCGACGAAGTCCTGGCGGTGGGCGACGAGCGCTTCCAGGAGAAGTGCAAGGCGCGCATCCTCGACTTCCGCAGCGCAGGCGTGACCTTCTGCTTCGTTTCCCACAACCTCGAGGCCGCCCGCTCGCTCTGCCCGCGCGCCGCCGTGCTGCACCATGGCCGGCTCGCCTTCGACGGGCCCATCGAGCAGGCGTGGGAGAAATACCGAGAGCTGGAACGCGGGCCGATGCCCGGGCCCCAGATCAACGTCGCGGCCTCGTGACAGCGCGATGACACCGGGCGGTTACTCTGGGGCGAACCCCGGAGGGCCCGCTTGGTTTATCTCTTCTTTGCCGGTCATTGGCTGCTCAGCGTGCTCATGCAGAGCCTTTTCCAGCATCGCTACGCCGCCCACCGCATGTACGTCATGGGCCCGCGCACCGAGCGCGCCCTCCATCTCCTCACCTGGCTCTTGCAGGGATCGTCGTACCTGAACCCGCGCGCCTACGCCATCCTCCACCGCGAGCACCACGCCTTCTCCGACGGCGCACGCGACCCGCACGCGCCCGGATCGCACACCAACGCCTTCTCGATGATGTGGAGCACCAAAGAGCGCTATTCGGACTATGCCCACGACCGGCGCAAGCCCGAGGCCCGCTTCGACGGCGGCACGCCGGAGTGGCCCGCTCTCGAGCGCGTCGCTGACTCGTGGCCGGTCCGCGTCCTCTTCGGCGTGCTCTACGGCTGCTTCTACCTCGCCTTCGCCACGCACGCCTGGCAGCTCGTCCTGATGCTTCCCTTCCATTTCGTGATGGGCCCGGTGCACGGCGCCATCGTCAACTGGTGCGGCCACAAGTACGGCTACCGGAACTTCGACAACGGCGACAAGAGCCGCAACACGCTGCCCTTCGACTTCCTCACCATGGGCGAGCTCTTCCAGAACAACCACCACAAGTACGCGCAGAGCCCCGATTTCGCCGCGCGCTGGTTCGAGATCGATCCCGGCTGGCAGGTGCTGCGCCTCTTGGCCGCGGCTCGCATCGTCGCGCTGCGCACGCCGCAGCGGGCAGAGTACCCGGAGCCGCTCCGCCGCGCAGCGTGATAGACCGGCGGCATGCTCGGATCGTGGGGCCGTTATCCGCCGCCGCGCCATGTCGCGGAGCGGCCCATCGCCTGGCGCGACGAGCCGCTTCCCGAAGCGCGGCCGCTCCTCGCGTACGGACAGGGGCGCAGCTACGGCGACTCTTGCCTGAACGACGGTGGCGCGCTCGTGCCCACGGCCGGGCTCGATCGGTTCATCTCCTTCGAAGGAAGCCTGCTGCGCTGCGAGTCGGGGGTGACGCTGGGCGAGATCCTCTCGCTCTCGGTGCCGCGCGGATTTTTTCTTCCCGTCGTCCCCGGTACGCGGCACGTCTCGGTGGGCGGGGCGATCGCCAACGACATCCACGGCAAGAACCATCACCGCGCCGGGACCTTCGGCCGGCATGTGCGGCGGCTCGAGTTGCTCCGCTCGGACGGCCGCGTCGAGTGCGCGCCAGGAGACGAGCTCTTCGCGGCGACCGTCGGCGGCCTGGGCCTGACGGGGCTCATCACCTGGGCGGAGCTGGAGCTGAAGCCCATCCCCGGCTCGGCCATGCGCGTCGAAGCCATCCCTTTCGGCGGGCTCGACGAGTTCTTCGCGCTGAGCGAGGAGAGCGACGCCCGCTGCGAATACACCGTGGCCTGGCTCCACGTGGTCCGCTCGCGGGGGATCTTCTTCCGCGGCGACCATGCCGCGGGAGCTGCGCGGCCGCCGCGGCGCGGGCTGATCGTGCCATTCTCGCTGCCCCTGGTGATCGACCTCACCACCGAAGCCTTCAACAAAACCTATTTCACCGCGCAGAAGATGGGCCCGCGCTCGCGCGCCGAGCACTTCGAGAAGTTCTTCTTTCCGCTCGACGCGCTCGCCGGCTGGAACCGGCTGTACGGCAAGCGCGGCTTGCTTCAATTCCAGTGCGTCGTTCCCACCAAGGAGGCGCTGCAGGCGCTCTTGCAAGAGGCGCCTTCCTCGCCGCTCACGGTGTTGAAGAAGTTCGGCGAGCTGCAGTCGCCGGGAATCCTCTCCTTTCCCCGGCCCGGCTTCACCCTCGCGCTGGATGTGCCCAACCGCGGCGCCGAGACCTACGCTCTCTACCTCCGCCTGGAGAACATCGCGGTCGAGGCGGGCGGCGCGATCTATCCCGCCAAGGACGCGCGCATGGCGCCGAAGAGCTTCGCCCGCTCGTATCCGCGGCGCGGCGAATTCGAGCGGCACATCGATCCGGCGTTCTCCTCTTCTTTCTGGCGGAGAGTGGCGCGATGAAGGTGCTCGTGCTCGGCGCCACCTCCGCCATCGCCCAGGCGGCGGCGCGGGTCTGGGCGGCGCGCGGGGCGGAGCTGTTCCTGGTCGGCCGCAACAGCGAGCGGCTCGGCGCCGTGGCCGACGACCTGCGCGCCCGCGGCGGCAAGGCGCTCACGCTGGCGCAGGACCTGAACGACGAGAAGCAGCACGAACCGCTGATCGAGAACGCGCTGCAGGCCATGGGCGCGATCGACGTCGTGCTGGTCGCGCAGGGGCTGCTCGGCGATCCCGCCGGGCGCGACGAGGACCCCGCCGCGGCTGAATTGATCCTCCGCACCAACCTGGTCGCGCCGGTGCGCCTCTTGACGCTGCTCGCGCCGCGGATGCAGCCGGGAGCGTGCATCGCTGCCATTTCCTCGACCTCCGGCGACCGGGGCCGCGCCCAGGTCGGCGTCTACGGCGCCTCCAAGGCGGGGCTCGACTCCTTTCTCTCGGCCCTGCGGCAGCGGCTCTCGCGCCGCGGCGTGCGCGTCCTGACGGTCAAGCCTGGCTTCGTCCACACGCCGATGACGGCGCAGAGAAAGAAGCACGCGCTCTACACCTCGCCGGCGGTGATCGGCCGCGGCATCGTGCGCGCCGTCGACCGCGGCCGCGACGTGGTCTACCTGCCCTGGTACTGGCGGGTGATTCTCCTCATCGTCCGGCTCATTCCAGAAACTGTCTTCAAGCGCCTCTCGTTCTAGAGTACAGCCGTGGATCGGACCGACTCCGCCGCCGGCAGGCTGGCCGGGCAGCTCGCTGCACCGCGCGCCTCCGCGCTGCTCGAGGCCATGCGGCCGCGGCAGTGGAGCAAGAACGTCTTCGTCTTCGCCGGCATCGTCTTCGCCGGGCGGCTCTTCGACGTGCGCGCCGAGCTGCGTGTGCTCGCCGCCTTCGCCGTCTTCTGCGTGGCGAGCAGCTCGGTCTATCTCGCCAACGACGTCGCCGACCGCGCCTCCGACGCGCACCACCCCTTGAAGCGGCTGCGCGCCGTCGCCTCGGGGCGGCTCTCGCCGACGCTGGCCGGCGCCGCTTCCGCCCTGCTCGGCGCCATCGCCGTCGTCGCCGCCGCGCTGCTCAACCGCGCCACGCTCGCCCTCGTCCTCGCTTATCTGCTCTCGACGTTGGCGTACAGCTTCTGGCTCAAGCGCCTGTTTCTGGTCGACGTCATGATCGTCGCTGCCGGTTTCGTCCTGCGCGCCGTGGCGGGCGCGGCGGTGATCGATGCGGAGATCTCTCCCTGGCTGCTGGTCTGCTCTTTTTTGCTCGCACTCTTTCTCGCGCTCGGGAAGCGGCGCGCCGAGCTGGTGCTCCTCGGCGAGGACGCCGGCAGCCACCGGCCGGCGCTCGGCCACTACAGTCTCCCTCTCGTCGACAGCTGGCTCACCGCGCTGTCCGGCGCGACCATCGTCTCCTACGCCATCTACACGCAGTCGCCGCGCACGGTGGAGCATTTCGGGACGACGAACCTGCTCTACACCGTCCCCTTCGTCATCTACGCGCTCTTCCGCTACCAGCAGCACATCCTGCGGCAGGACGCGGGCGGCGATCCGGGCAGCCTCCTGATGCAGGACCGGAGCCTCTGGCTGGCTCTTCTCGGCTGGGCCGTCACCGCCGCAGCCGTGATCTATCGCTGAAGGCGCGCAGGGCCATGAGCCCGCCGCCGGCCGCGGCGCGCAGCTCGGCGAGAGCCAGCGATGGCCGACCGCGCAAGAGCTCGAGCGGCGCCTTCACCGCCGCGCGATAGGCCATCGTCAGCGGAACCAGCGCGGCCGCCTTGAAGAGCGGCTGGTGCAGCGCCACGGTGCGCAGGTGGCCGACGCCGAGCAGATAGCGCTGCCGCGGGGAATCAGCGCCGAGAGTCGCCGCGAAGCGATGCCGGGCGATCGCGCCGCGCACATACCAGCAGGCGATGCCCGATCGCCGCGCGCGCAGCGAGAGATCGACGTCCTCGTAGTAGGCGAAGTAGGCGGGATCGAAGAGGCCGATCTTCTCCAGCGCCGTCGAGCGCAAGAGGGCAGCGCCGCCGGTGACTCCTTCGACGGGGCCGTCGGCACGGTCCAGCTCCGCGAGCGGCAGGTCGAAGTCGCGATCGCGGGCTCGGCCGAAGGCGTCGATGGCGAGGCCTGTTGAGTTGACCCGCTCCTGCCCGCGGAAGAGCAGGGTGCCGCAGAAGAGCCCCGCCTCGGGTTGCTCTGCGGCTGCGCGCCGCATCTGCTCGAGCCAGCCGGCGCCGAGCTCCACGTCGTTGTTGACCAGCGCGACGAATCGCGCGCCGTCCGCGAGCGCGCGCCGGATGGCCTCGTTGTTGGCGCGGCCATAGCCGACGTTCTGCGGAAGCCGCAGCACATCCACGCCGGGGAAGTCGCGCGCGACCATTTCCGCCGTACCGTCGGTCGAGCCGTTGTCCACCACCGTCACGCGCAGCTGCTGCCCGCGCTGGGCGAGGAGGGCGCGCAGGCAGTCGCCGATCAGGTGCTTGCCCTGCCAGCTCACCACCACGGCATGGACGGACGGTTGTGTTACACCCTCCGGTCCCTTGATCGACGTGGGGATCAATGCCGCTCCTCTCGCCGCTCGGCGCACCGGTGTGGGACGCTACATCAGCGGGCTGCTCGGCGCGCTGGAGGCGGAACAGCCCGCCGGCTTGCGCGCCCGGCCTCTCTTCATGCCCGGCCCGGCCACCGCCTTGCGCGATCTGATCAAGAGAGTCCCCGGTGCATATGCCATGGTCGAGGTTGCGCGAGCCCTGGCCCTCGAGCGCGAGCGGCAGCGCGGTCTCGCCGTGTATCACGAGACCAACCACGCTGCGCCGCCTTTTCGCGGGCCGGTGGTGCTGACCGTCCACGACCTCTCGACGGTGCTGCACCCCGAGACGCAGGAGCGCGCGCGGGTGCGCCATTTCTCCCGCGCGCTGCGCTGGCGGGCGAGGAATGCGGCGCGGGTGATCGTGCCCACCGAGGCCATCGCCCGCGAGGCCGCCGAACACCTGTCAGTAGCGCCGGCCCGGCTGCGTGTCATCCACCACGGAGTGGACGCGCGCTTCACGCCCGCGCCGGGGCCGCGCAAGGATTTTCTCCTCTATGTGGGCGACGGCGGCCCCCGCAAGGGGCTGGAAACGCTGCGCGCCGCGCGCCTGCCCTTCGTGCACGCCGGGCCGCCCGACAATTTCGTCTCCGACGACGAGCTGCTCCGCCTCTACCGCGAGGCGGCGGCGCTGGTCCTGCCTTCGCTCTACGAAGGCTTCGGCTTGCCGCTCCTCGAAGCGATGGCCTGCGGCGCTCCCTGCATCGCCAGCGACGACCCCGCGCTGCTGGAAGTGTCGCAGGGGGCGGCGCTCCACTTTCCCCGCGGCAACGCCACTGCGCTCAAGAGCGCGCTCGAGCGGGTCCTGCGCGACCCGGCCCTGCGCGAGGAGCTCTCACAGAGGGGCCTCGAGCGCGCCGGCGCCTTCCGCTGGAGCGATTGCGCCGCCCGCCATGCCGAGGTCTACCGCGAGGCCGCGGCGTGAAGGTCGCGCTGGTGCACGACTGGCTCACCGGCCTGCGCGGCGGCGAGCGTGTGCTCGAGCAGCTCTGCCAGCTCTATCCAGCGGCGGACGTCTTCACCCTCGTCCACGTGCCCGGGTCGGCGGGGCCGATCATCGAGCGGCACAAGATCACCGCGAGCTTTCTCGATCGACTTCCTCTCGCCCATTCGCACCACCGCCGCTACTTGCCGCTCTTTCCCCGCGCCGTGGAGAGCCTCGACCTGCGCGGCTACCAGCTGGTCCTCTCCACCAGCCACGCCGTCGCCAAGGGCTGCATTCCCCCGGAAGGCGCGACGCACGTCGCTTACATCCACACGCCGATGCGCTACGTCTGGGACCAGTTCGACGCCTACTTCGGCCCGGGCCGCGCGGGGCTCCTCACGCGCATCGCTGCGCATGCGGTGGCCCCTTTCCTCCGCCGCTGGGACGTGCGCTCGACCCGGCGCGCGCACGGCATCGTCGCCAACAGCAACTTCGTCGCCGAGCGCATCCGCCGGTTCTGGGGCCGCGAGGCCGACGCCGTCGTCTATCCGCCGGTCGACACGCACCGATTCGTCCCCGCCGCGGAGGGGCCCGACGAATATGCGCTGATCGTCTCGGCGCTGGTGCCCTACAAACGGCTCGATCTGGCGGTGCGCGCCTTCTCCCGCGCGAAGCGCCCGCTCCTCGTCGCGGGCGATGGCCCCGAGATGGCGAGCCTGCGCGCCCTGGCGGGACCGTCGGTGCGCTTTCTCGGCGCCGTGCCCTTCGAAGACCTGCCCCGCCTCTACGCTCGCGCTCGATTCTTCGTCCTCCCCGGCGAAGAGGATTTCGGCATCGCGCCGGTCGAGGCGCAGGCCGCCGGCCGGCCGGTTCTCGCGCTCGGCAGCGGCGGCGCGCTCGAGACCGTCATCGAAGGCCAGACCGGCGTCTTCTTCCCCGAGCCGACCGTCGAGTCGCTCCTCCGCGGCCTCGCCCTCATCGACGAGCTGCGCGCCGATCCTGCTTTGATCCGCGCGCACGCCGAGAGATTCGCCGCCGGGCGCTTCGCTCCCGAGCTGAAGCGCGAGATCGATCGGGTCATCGCCCGCCGCGCTTGACAGACTTCGCGCGGTGCGCACGTTGCTCCGATGCCAAGGCTCGCCTTTCTCGATCATCCGCAAGCGACCCCAACCCTTCCCGCCCCCGCCGTCGACGAGGCCGAGGCCCTCGACGCGTACTCCCGTGCCGTCATCACCGTCGTCGACAAGGTCGGCCCCGCCGTCGCCAGCGTCTCGGTGAAGACCTCGCGCCGCTTCCGCCCCGAAGGCGGCGGCTCGGGCGTCCTCTTCACTCCCGACGGCTATCTGCTCACCAACGCGCACGTCGTCCACGGCGCGAAAGAGGTCTCGGTGGCGCTGCCCGACGGCACGACCCACGACGCGCACGTCGTCGGCGAGGACCCGCCCACCGATCTCGCGGTGGTGCACATCGACGGCGCGCACCTGCCCACCGCCGAGCTGGGCAAGAGCAGCGCGCTGCGCGTCGGCCAGCTGGTGGTGGCCATCGGCAATCCGCTCGGCTTCTCCTTCACGGTCAGCGCCGGCGTGGTCAGCGCGCTGGGCCGCTCGCTGCGCGCGCAGGACGGCCACTTGATGGATGCCATCATCCAGACCGACGTGGCGCTCAATCCGGGCAACAGCGGCGGACCGCTGGTCGACAGCCGCGCACGCGTCGTGGGCATCAACACCGCGATGATCATGGGCGCCCAGGGGCTCAGCTTCGCGGTGCCGGTCGACACTGCCCGCTGGATCCTGGGCGAGCTGATGCAGCACAGCCGCGTCCGCCGCGGTGTGCTCGGGCTGGCCGGGCAGGTGCGGCCCCTCGATCGCCGTCTGGCCCGCCGGCATTCGCTCACGCAGAAGACGGGCGTGGAGGTGATGGAAGTGGTGCCGGGAAAGGCAGCGGCCGCTGGCGGAGTCAGGTCCGGCGACATCGTCCTCGCGCTCGACGGCAAGATGGTGACGAGCGTCGACGAGGTTCACAAGCTGCTCGACGCCTCCTCGATCGGCCGCCGCATGCCGATCAAGGCGCTGCGCGGTGCGGCGCTGGTCGATCTGGAAGTCGTCCCCGGCGAGTGATATTCGCGCCTCGATGTTCAAGCGCTACCACCAGCTCTTCACCGCGCTGCGCGTGCTGCTGGATCTGGCGATCGTGGCAGCGGCTTTCGCCGGCGCGTACTCGCTGCGCTTCAACTCGCCCCAGACCTGGCCCTATCCGGAGCTGCCGGCAGCGCGCGAGACGCTCATCGTCGGCGCCCTGGCCCTCCTCATCTGGCCGCTCTCGCTGCGGGCGATGGGTCTCTACCGCGCCCAGCGGCAGAAGACGCCGCTCGACGAAGTCTTCGGGGTCTTCAAGGCGACGCTGGTCGCGGGCCTTCTGCTCGTCTCGGCGACGTACTTCGTCCGCGAAGCGCGCTACTCGCGCGCCATGCTCGCCATCTTCACCACGCTCGCCTTCCTCGGCGTCGCGCTGGCGCGGGTCTTCTTCAAGGAGATCCTCCAGGCGCTGCGCCGGCGCGGCTTCAACCTCCGCTACGTCCTGGTGGTCGGCGCGGGGCGGCTGGCCCGGCAGGTGCTGGAGCAGATCGATCTGCACCGCGAGCTCGGCTTCCGGCCCGTCGGCTGCCTCTCTCTGCAGCGCAAGCGGGTCGGAACCAGCGTGGCCGGCAGCGAGGTGGTCGGCACGCTGCGCGAGCTGCGCCAGGTGCTGCAGGCGCGCGGGGTCGATCAGGTGCTCGTCGCCTTGCCCTCGCGGTCCTTCCACCATCTGCCGCGCATCATGGAGATCTGCGCCGATACCACCGTGGACGTGAAGGTGGTTCCCGATCTCTATCAGTACGCGACGCTCTTCGGCGGGCTGGAGGAGTTCGGCGGCCTGCCGGTCGTCAATCTCCAGTCGACCGGCGTGCTCGGCATCAACGCCGTCGTCAAGCGCATCTTCGACCTGGTTTTCTCGGCGCTCTTCCTCCTCGTGCTCTCGCCGCTGCTCTTGCTCGTCGCTGCGCTCATCAAGCTGACCAGCCGGGGGCCGACGCTCTTCACGCAGGAGAGGGTCGGCCTCGACGGCAAGCCCTTCCGGATGCTCAAGTTCCGCACCATGCGCATCGACGCCGAGCAGGAAGGGCCGCGCTTCGCCGAGGCGGGCGATCCGCGCGTCACGCCCGTCGGCGCCTGGCTGCGCCGGCTCTCGCTCGACGAGCTCCCCCAGCTGCTCAACGTCTTCAAAGGCGACATGAGCCTGGTGGGCCCGCGGCCCGAGCGGCCGGTGTTCATCGAGCGCTTCCGCCGCCGCATCCCCCGTTACCAGCTGCGCCACATGGTCAAGTCGGGAATGACCGGCTGGGCGCAGATCCACGGCTTGCGCGGCAACACCAGCATCCACAAGCGGGTCGAGTACGATCTCTATTACATCGAGCACTGGTCGCTTCTCCTCGACCTGAAGATTCTCGCCCGAACGCTCGCCTTCGGATTTCTCTCGCGCAATGCCTACTGAGCTGGGGATCGATGAGCTCTTGAAGGAGGTCCGCGGCCTGCGGATCGGCGCCATCCTCAATCCCACCAGCGTCACCGGCGAGCTGCGCCATCTCGCCGACCTCCTGGACGAGGCCGGCGCGCTCGCTGCGCTCTTCGGCCCAGAGCATGGCGTGCGCGGGGATGTGCAGTACCTCGAGGAGGTGGCCGATGCGCGCGACCCGCGCACGGGCGTCCCGGAGCATTCTCTCTACGGCCGCGATTTCGCTTCGCTCACGCCGCGGCCGGAGCACCTGCGCGGCCTCGACGCGCTGGTCTTCGACATCCAGGACGTGGGCAGCCGCTACTACACGTATCTCGCGACCATGAGCCTTTCCCTGCAAGCAGCGGTGCGGGCAAAGCTCAAGTTCATCGTCCTCGACCGGCCCAACCCGATCGGCGGTGCGCGTGTCGAGGGCGGCATCGTCCATCCCGGCTTCGAATCGTTCGTGGGGCTCCATCCGGTCGCGGCGCGGCACGGGCTCACGGCAGGGGAGTTCGCGCGCTTCATCAACGAGCAGATCAAATGCGAGCTGCGCGTCGTCGAGCTGCGCGGATGGCGGCGCCAGATGTTGTTCGGCGAGACCGGCCTGCCCTGGGTACTGCCCTCGCCGAACATGCCCTCGATCGAGACCGCCCTCGTCTATCCCGGAATGTGCTTGCTCGAGGGAACGAACCTGTCCGAGGGCCGCGGCACCACGCGGCCGTTCGAGATCTTCGGGGCCCCCTGGCTCGACGGAGAGAAGCTCGCCGCAGCTCTCGCGGCGGAAAAGATCCAAGGAGCGAGATTCCGGCCCTGCTCGTTCACGCCCACCTGGGACAAGCATTTCAAGGAGCGCTGCCACGGCGTGCAGACCCATCTGGAGAAGCCGAAGGCGCTCGAGGCGGTGAAGCTGGGCGTCGCCGCCATCGTCCACAGCCGCGCGCAGGACCCGGCGCGCTTCCGCTGGCGCACCGAGAAATACGAGTTCGTCGAGCACATTCCCGCCATCGACCTGCTCACCGGTAGCAACGCGTTCCGCAAGCGCGTCGAGTCGGGCGCGAGCGTGAAGGACCTCCTCGCGCTCTGGGACATCGAGCGAGCCGAGTACGAGAAGCGCCGCGAGAGGTTCCTGCTCTATGCCTGAGATCGCTCTCTTCGGCGGCAGCTTCGATCCGCCCCACGTCGGCCACTTGCTCGCCGCCGCCTATGTGCTGGCCACCGACCCGAGCGACGAGCTCTGGTTCGTGCCGGTGCACGAGCATCCCTTCGGCAAGAAGATGTCCGCGCCGTTCGAGCATCGCGCCGCCCTCTGCGAAGCGATGGCGCGCGAGCTGCCGCGCTCGCGCGTCTCGCGCCTCGAGCAGGAGCTGGGCGGCGAAGTGCGCACGGTCGATCTGCTCGAGCATCTGCACAAGACGCGGCCCGGCGATCGCTTCGCGCTGATCCTCGGCGCCGATCTCGCCGCCGAGCGGGCGCAGTGGAAGCGTTTCGACCGCATCGAGCAGCTGGCGCGAATCATCGACATCGGCCGCGCCGGATTCGCCGGCGCGGGCCAGCAGGTCGTCTTCCCCGAAGTGTCCTCGACGCAAGTGCGCTCGGCCCTGCGCAAAGGCGAGGACGTCTCGCGCCTGGTGCCGCGCGCAGTGCTCGAGGCCATCCGCGCCGCGGGCACTTACCGCTGATATGGTGCTCACGGTGCGTCTCATCGCCCTGGCGCTGGCAGTGAGCGCCGCCGCCTCCGCCGAGGAGCCGGCGGAAGTGCCCATCCTGGTGCCTTCCCCCATCCCGATCGGCTTTCTCTTCGCCTGGAAGCCGACGCTCCTCTCGGTGCGCCTCGACAGCGGACAGGGCTCGCAGTTCGGCTCCGACAAGCTGCAGCCGCTGCGCTTCCTCGGCCGCTACACCACGACGCTGCTGGGCGAGAAATTTCTCGCCCGCGCCGAGCTGGAGGGCGGACAATTCCAGAGCGATCGGCAGAGCACGGAGCGGATCGGCACGGACGGCTACGATCTGACCCTCCGCTTGCTCGGTGGCACCGCCACGCGCATCGCGCCCGGGTTCATCGTCACCGCCAGCGCCGGCCTCCTCACACGGCGGCAATGGGGAAGGGCGGTGGGGGGCGCGCCCAACATCGGCCTCCTCGGCGTCACCTCCAACGCGGAGTTCGAGTACCGCATCGCGCCGCTCATCACCGTCTCGGCTTACGTCGAGGGCGGGCTGACGCCATTCCCCTACGGCGCGCAGGAGAACCTGGGCGTCCTCTCCGACGCGAGCGAGTTCCGGCTCCGCATGCAGTTCTCGCTCGACCTCTCCCCGCACACGGCGCTCGACATCGGCTACGACTTCACCCGCTGGCACGTCTCCTTCGCCCAGTCGAGCGTGCTGGGCACGCCCGATCAGGCGCTGCTCATCGAGGCGCGCGAGCACGCGCTCACGCTCGGCCTGCGCTGGAAGCCGGAACCCCGCTGACTTCGTTGCATGCGCCCGGATGTGGCGTTAGCGTGCGGGCTCGATGGCTTTTCCGGTCGACCGCCCGCGCCGGCTGAGGCGCACCGAGACGCTGCGATCGCTGGTGCGCGAGACGCGCCTCGAGCCGAGCGATTTCATCCTGCCGCTCTTCGCGGTAACGGGGCGCGGGGTGCGCAAGCCGATCGGCTCGATGCCCGGCACGGCGCAGCTCTCGGTGGACAACGTCGTCGAGGAGGCGCGCAGCGCCTGGAAAGCCGGAGTCCGGTCGATCATCCTCTTCGGCATCCCCGACAAGAAGGACGCCGAGGGGAGCGCGGCGTGGGACGCGAACGGACCGGTCTGCACCGGCTTCAAGGCTCTCAAGGACGCGCTCCCCGACATGGCGCTGATCGCGGACGTCTGCCTCTGCGAGTACACCGACCACGGGCACTGCGGCCCGCTCGAGCGCGACGCGCGCGGCCACCTCGCGGTCGCGAACGACCGGACGCTGCCGCTTCTCGCCAAGGCCGCCGTCGCCTACGCGCAGGCCGGCGCCGACATCGTCGCGCCGAGCGACATGATGGACGGCCGCGTCGCCGCCATCCGCCGCGGTCTCGACGAGAAGGGTCTCCAGGAGACCGCCGTGCTCAGCTACGCGGTCAAGTACGCGAGCGGCTTCTACGGCCCCTTCCGCGAGGCTGCCGAGAGCGCGCCGCGCGAGGGTCCCAAGGACCGCAAGGCCTACCAGATGGACCCCGCCAACGTGCGCGAGGCGCGCCGCGAGGCGCGGCTCGACATCGAAGAGGGCGCCGACATGCTGATGGTCAAACCGGCGCTCGCCTATCTCGACGTCATCGCCGAGGTGAAGCGGATCACGGACCTGCCGGTTGCGGCCTACAACGTCTCGGGCGAGTATTCGATGCTCAAGGCGGCCGCGGCCAAAGGCTGGATCGACGAGCGCCGCGTCGGCTTGGAGATCTTGACGGGCATCAAGCGCGCCGGCGCCGACCTGATCCTCACCTACAGCGCTCTCGACGCCGCGCGCTGGCTGCAAGATCTGGCTTGATCGTTCCGCCGCAAAGATCCATGGTCCAGTGGAAGGTCGTCGAGACGAGCTCGGTGACCGACGAGAGCCTGGAAGCCATCGTCAACGATTGGACGCAGCAGGGCTGGACCTTCGAGGGGATGCAATTCGCCATGCGCGAATCGTCCAAGCGGCCGGCGATGGCCTTCGTCCTCTTCACGCGGCGCGCCGCCTCCGGGGAGCCCGGTGGAGACGGCTGAGCCCCCGAGCTATCCTCCAGCCGAATTCCGCCGGCGCGCGCTGGCGCGCGGAGTGGATCTGCTGCTCGCGCTCGCGCCGCTGATCCTCGTGCGATCGCGCGCCGCTGACGTGCTGGCGGCGGCGCTCCTGCTCTTCGGCGACTCGCTCTTCGGAACTGGCCGTTCGCTGGGGAAGCGCCTCCTCGGGCTGCGCGTCGTCGTCCCCGCCACCCGCCGGCCGGCGGGCATCCGCGAGTCCGTCAAGCGCAATGCCATCTTCGTGGCCGGGCTGGTGCCGGCGGCGCTCGGCTTTCCGCTGCTCACCTCGGCGGCTGCGCTCCTGGTCCTGGCGGTGCTCGAGGCGGGCGTAGCGCTGCGTCCGCTCTCCCGCGACCTCGGCCGCCGTCGCCTGGGAGACCTGCTCGCCCACACCCAGGTGATCGATGCCAGCCTCGCGCTCGGCCTGCCCGAGACCGCGGTCACCGAGCAGCCGCGCCCCGCGGCGCCGCTTGCTTCTCGCGCCCGCCGTGAAAAGGAAAGCGCATGCGTCTCGCTCTGACCCACAACCTGCGCCTCTCCGACAGCGAAGACGAGGCCGAGTTCGACAGCCGCGAGACCATCGACGCTCTCAGCTCCGCCCTGGAGCGGCTCGGCCACCGGGTCGAGCGGATCGAGGTCTCCGGCCCGGCCAGCCGCACTGCCGCCCGCCTGGAGGCTTACGCGCCCGATCTCGTCTTCAACACCGCCGAAGGACGCCGCGGCCGATTCCGCGAGGCCTTCTATCCCGCGCTCTTCGACGAGCTGGGGTTTCCCTATACGGGCTCCGACGCATGGGTCCTCGCCATCACGCTCGACAAGGCGATGACCAAGCTGGTGCTCCAGGAGCACGGGGTCATCTCGCCGCGCGGGCAGTTCGTCGAGGAGATCGCCGCCCTGAAGCTGGAGGGCTGGCGGTGGCCGCTGATCGTCAAGCCCAACTTCGAAGGATCCTCCAAGGGCATCACCCAGGATTCGATCGTCGAGGATCGCGCGCGCCTGCGCACGCTGGTGGAGAGGCAGCTGGAGAAATTTCCCGCCGGCGTCCTGGTCGAGGAGTTCATCCCCGGCAAGGACCTGACCGTCGCGTTCCTCGAGAAAGCCGCTCCGGACCGCGCGGGTGTCCTCGCTCCCGTCGAATACGTCATCGACGAAGGGGAGCTCTCGAAACGGCGTTATCGGATCTACGACTATGATTTGAAATCCGTTCACTCGAGCGCCGTCAACGTCCGCTGCCCCGCTGATTTCCCCGCTCATGTTCTCGAGCGCGCGCAGGAGATGGCGCGGCGAGCGTACAAGGCGCTCGGCGTGCGCGACCTCGGCCGCGTCGACTTTCGTGTCGCCGACGACGGCCAGGTCTATTTCATCGAGATCAATGCGCTGCCCTCGCTGGAGCCAGGCGCCGGGATCTACGCCGCCGCTGCGCTCGAGGGGCTGCATACCGACGGCGTCCTCGCCAAAGTGGTCGAGAGCGCCATGGCGCGCTGGGGCCTGCGCGATTCGCGCCGGCCCGCCAGCCGTCCGCCGCGCAGGGGTCCTTTGCGGGTGGGCTTCACCTACAA
The DNA here is from genome assembly GCA_005879315.1 of Deltaproteobacteria bacterium. Classification (GTDB taxonomy): domain Bacteria; phylum Myxococcota; class Myxococcia; order Myxococcales; family 40CM-4-68-19; genus 40CM-4-68-19. The sequence goes on from VBLC01000044.1 coordinate 71,475, forward strand.
CGTCAAACGGGTGAAGCCGGCTCTCGACGGCAGCGGCGACGAGGAGGCCGAGTACGACTCGCCGGCTACCATCCAGGCGGTTCGCGAGGCCATCGCCGCCGCAGGGCACGAAGTGATCGATCTCGAGGCGACCGCCGACCTGCCTTCGCTCATCGAGGCCACCCGGCCCGACCTCGTCTTCAACATGGCCGAGGGCATCAAGGGCCGGAATCGCGAGTCGCAAGTGCCGGCGCTGCTCGAGCTCCTCGACATCCCCTACAGCGGCTCGGACCCGGCCGCGCTCAGCATCGCTCTCGACAAGGCGCTGGCGAAGAAGATCGTCCGGCAGCACGGGATCCTCACGCCGAATTTCTTCACCATGCAGACCGGCAAGGAGCGGCTGCCGAAAGACTTGCGCTTCCCGCTCATCGTCAAGCCCATCGCCGAGGGCAGCTCCAAAGGCGTGCACGCCACCAGCGTGGTGGAGGACGAGGCCGAGCTGCGCGAGGCGGCGCAGAAGATGATCGCCAAGTACGACCAGCCGGCGCTGGTCGAGAACTACATCGGCGGGCGCGAGTTCACGGTCGGGATGCTGGGCGAGCGAAGGCCCAAGATACTGCCGCTGATGGAGGTGGTGTTCCTCGACCAGGCCGAGACGCGGCCCGTCTACTCTTTCGAATTCAAGCAGGATTCGTCGGCGAAGATCCGCTACGACGTGCCCGCGCGGCTGGAGGTCTCCGAGCTCAAGGCGCTGGAGCGGGCGGCGCGGGAGTGCTTCATGGCTCTCGGCTGCCGCGACGTGGCCCGCGTCGACTTCCGCATGAACGAGAGCGGGAAGATCTACTTCCTCGAGTGCAATCCGCTGCCGGGGCTGACCCCGCGGTGGAGCGACCTGGTGCTCATCTCCCAAGCGGCCGGTATTGAATATAACGCACTGATCGCCGAGATCCTCTCGGGCGCCATCCGGCGCTACAAGGAGCGCGAGCGCGAGCGGCGCAGGCCGGAGCTGCGCTCGCTGAACGGAACCGCGCTCGAGCCGGTGCAGGCCGAGTCGGGAAGATAGAGATGTTAAAATCAGTATCGTGAAGCAAGCCGAGCCGCGGGTCTACAACACCGAGAAGCGCTTTCGCGCCCGCGAGCTGGGCCTGCCGCTCGGCCGCTTCAAGCCGGGCAAATGGAACGCCATCACCGACGTCGAGGGCGTGCTGGTCGGCCACTCCACCATCATCCGCGGGGCCGGACCGCTCCGGCGCGGCCGCGGTCCGGTGCGCACCGGCGTGACCGCGATCCTCCCCAACGAGAAGAACATCTTCGAGCAGCGCGTCACCGGCGGCGGCTTCGTGCTCAACGGCGCCGGCGAAGTGAGCGGCCTCACCCAGCTGATGGAGTGGGGCATCATCGAGACGCCCATCTTCCTGACCAACACGCTCAGCGTCGGGCAGGTGAGCGACGCCGCCGTCGAGTGGATGGTGAATACCTATCCCGGAATCGGCGACGAGCACGACGTCCTCATTCCGCTGGTGGGGGAGTGCGACGACTCCTGGCTCAACGACGTCGCCGGCCGCCACGTGCGCGCTGAAAACGTCTCCGAGGCGCTGCAGACCGCATCGAGCGGGCCGGTCGCCGAAGGATCGGTGGGCGGCGGCACCGGGATGATCTGCTGCGACTTCAAGGCGGGCATCGGCACCTCCAGCCGCAAGCTGGTGCCGGCGCTCGGCGGCTACACCCTCGGCGTTCTGGTGATGAGCAACTTCGGCCACATGCGCGACCTGCGCGTGGCGGGATTGCCCATCGGGCCGCTGCTCGAGCCGCGCTACGGCCACTTCACCAAGCGCTTCGAGAGCTACGGCAGCATCATCGCCGTCGTGGCGACCGACGCGCCGCTCAGCTCGCACCAGCTGGGCCGCATCTCCAAGCGCGTCGCTCTCGCGATCGGCCGCGCCGGCAGCATCGCCGCGCACGGCTCGGGCGAGATCATCCTCGCCTTCTCCACCGCCAACAAGATCCCGCGCACGACGCAGAAAATGATCTACCACATGAAACTTCTCCTCGATCAGCGCCTCAATCCCCTCTACGAGGCGTCCATCGAGGCGACCGAGGAGGCGATTCTCAATTCGCTCTGCATGGCGCGCGACATGGAGGGCGCCAACGGCAACTACGCCCCGGCGCTGCCGCTGCAGGAGGTGAAGGAGATCGTCGAGCGCTCGGCGCTCAAGCCGCGGCCGCCGCCCGCGCCGCCCACCAGGCCTCCGCCGCCGCCGCCGCCCGAGGCGCCGCGCGTGGCCGAGGCGCCGCCCAGCGCGACCCGAGGCGCCGAGGGGATGATGACGGTGCCGCTGCCAAAGACTTCGGGCGAGTCTTGATCTAGAGTGCGCCGCCCCGCAGTTCAGGAGAAAGAATGGCCCGCTCGAAGAGCAAGCACATCCGGATGATCATGCGCCGCCGCAAGCAGTACAAACAGCGCATGAAGCGTCGCAAGAAGGAAGCGAAGGAAGCCGGCGCCGCGCGACCGGCGAAGAAAGCTCCGGCGAAGAAGCCCGCGCCGCCGCCGCCGCCTCCCGCCGCTCCGCCTCCTCCGAGCGCAGCGCCCGCCTAGCGGCGAGCGAGCGAGCGCCTGCCCGCACCGCCGGAGGACGGAGAGCCTCCAGCGCCGCGCATGTCTATCTTGCCGGCATGCTTGCAGACGCACGGGTGGGGACGACGGGGTTCGCTTATCGCGAGTGGCTGGGCTCGGTGTATCCGCGCGGCGCGGCCGCCTCGCAGCTGTTGCCGATGTACGCCGAGAGGCTGCCGGCAGTGGAGATCGTCTCCACCTTCAGCCGCCTGCCGAACACCGAGCAGCTGGCGACCTGGTGCGCCTCGGTGCCGCCCGGCTTCCAGTTCGCGCTCAAAGCGCCCGCGCGCGTCTCGCAGGATCTCGCGCTCGGCAAGGCCGGCGCCTCGTTCGCGTCGTTCATCGAGGCCGTCTCGGAGCTGGGCGATCATCTCGGGCCGGTGCTCATCCAGTTGCCGGATCAGGCGCAATGCGATCGGCGGGCGCTGAGCGGATTCCTCCAGTCGGTGCCGGACGGGCTGCGCCTCGCCTTCGAGTTCCGTCATCCTTCCTGGCACGACGACGCCACGCTACGGCTGCTTTCGGCGCACGACGCGGCGCTGGTCCTCACCGACGCGGGAGAGGGCCCGCCGCGGCTCGAGATCACGGCGAGCTTCACTTACGTGCGCATCCGGCGCGAGGAGGGCGAAGCCATCGACGCCTGGGCCGAGCGGCTCGCGCTCCTCACCCGGCGCGGCATCGATGTCTACGCCTTCCTCAAGCACGACCGCAGGGGGCTGGCGGTGGATCGAGCCATGCGGCTGTCGTCGCTCTTGCGGGCAGGGTCCGAGCTCGGCGAGCAGGCCCTGCTCAGTTAATCCCAATGCTGATCAGTTAGACGTGCTCGTTCTCGTGCTCGTCTTCGTGCTCGCTGTCGATCTCGTGCTGGTGCTCCTTTTCGTGCTCGCTGCCGACCTCGTTCTCGTTCTGATTCGGGTGACTCGTTTTGGGCCCGATGGTCTCAGAGTCGTACCGGCCAATCAAGCCGGTCAGAAGCGCAGACGCGCCCCGCGGGTTCCGCGTGCGACGCCTCCCTGTTGGGGATCACATTCGCCAGGAGCACCGAACGGGAACGACACCGGGCACCGAAAACGAGCACGAGCTTGAGCATGGCAATGGGCGCTAACTGATAGGCATTGCAGTTAATCCTTCTTGTCCGTCTTCTTCGCGGGCGCGTGGCTGGGCGGCGCGCCCCCCGTCGAAGGAGACGGCGTCGCTGCCGCCGGCGCATCGGAGCTGGGCGCGCTCGTCCCGCCGCCCTCCGACTTGTGCGAGGAGCTGTAGAGGTCCTTGTACCAGCCGCCGCCTTTGAGCTGGAAGGACGTGCGGCTCATCATCTTCGCCATCTTCCCGCCGCACTCGGGGCAGGCCTCGGGCGGCGGATCGGTCACCTTCTGCAGTCGCTCCACCAGCCTGCCGCACTTCTCGCAGACGAATTCGTAGATCGGCACCAGGACAACTTAACGCAGGTCGAGCAACTCCCGCAGCTTGACTGCATCGGAGGTCGTCAGCTGCAGTGCCTTGCGCAGCTCATCGAGGGGCTGCGGCCTCGCGCGGACCTTGGTCCAGAGGACGCGGGTTCGCGCGGCCACCTCGCCCTCCAGTTCCTCGAGCAGGCCCAACTCGCGCAGCTGGTCGCGACGGTAGAGCACCTGCGCGATGCGCTGCCGGGGCCACTTCTGCCCGCGTTCTTCGCGGCGGATCCGGTCCAGCAGCCGGTCGAGCTCCGCGCTGAGCCCGCGCTCGCTGATGACGGCGCGCAGCCGCGCCATCGGCAGCGCGAGGTCCTCCGCCACCAGCGCCTCGCGCCAGCGATGCCGCGAGTAGAGAGCGCGGATGAGATCGCGCTCGCGCAGCGCGAACTCGCGCTCCAGTCCGGCGGCGCGAAAGCGGGCCAGAAGCGCCGCTTCGGAAATTCCCCCCAGCCGTGAAGTGAGCGCGCTGCGCCGCGGCCCGACTTCCGCGAGCAACGACTTCAGCTCGAGCTCCTGCTGGTCGCGCTCGCTTCTTTTCGGAAGCGAGGGCGCGGGCGGGGCGCCCTCCGCTTTTCGCCTGCGCACCGGCGGGCCGCTCTTCGCTCCCCGCACCGGTGCGGCCATGGGCATCTGCGCATCGGTGCGGCGGGTGAGGCTGAAGGCGCGCCGGCGAATCTTGAGCGCCTCCAGCTCGCCGACCAGCGCTTCCATCGACACACCCAAGGCGCGCGCAACCAAGGGCGCGTCGTGATGATAGGCGAAGAGCCCGAGCAGCTCCTGCGCCCGCGCGCGCTTTGTTTGCGACTCCTGCCGGCTGGCCACGGCGAGCGCATAGCACAACGGCCGCGAAGGCAGATTCGGGAAAACCGCAGCGCTTCGGGGCCACGATCTTGCGCAAAGCCCTCTTGGCAGTCGATGCTATGGAGGAAATCAATGCGCCGCGTTCCGCTCCGACTGAAAATCGCTGCATTCGCTGCCACCCTCGTGGCCGTGGCGGTCGGGCTGCTCGCGCTCTTCACCGTCATCCTCCCCTGGCGGGCCAAGATCGCCTCGCAGGAGTCGCTGGCGCGCAGGCTGGCGCAGACCGCCGTCTCCGCCATGGGCGTGGAGGTGCGCGCCGACGGCGCCCACTTCGATCCCTCGCGCGTTCACGATCTGGTGACGAACTCCAGCCGCACCGGCGTCGAGATCGTCTATGCGCTGCTCTTCGACGAGGGGGGCAATCTCGACGCGGCAGCTTCGTCGGTGAACGCCGAGATCCTCGAGCGCATCTCGCGGCCGATGGTCCAGCTCTACCTGCGCGACCGCGACAAGTGCCTGCAGCTCTTCGGCTCGGGAGTGACCCAGCCCGGCATCCGCCGGCTGCGCATGCATCTGGCGGTGCCCGAGAGCAAGGGCGCCATCGGCCGCCTCGATCTGGGGCTGTCGACCCTGTCGATCGACGCCGAGATGCGGCGCACCCTCTGGCGCGACGCGATCGTGCTCTTCGGCACGATGGTGCTCGCCGTTTTCGCCGCCTTCCTCTTCGCCCAACGCATCGCCCGGCCGCTCGGCGAGCTGAGCCGCGCCATGGGCCGCCTGCAGCAGGGCGACTTCGAGGTGCGCAGCGACGAGGCGCAGCAGCTGAACGACGAGGTGGGCGACATCTCCCGCGCCTTCAACGCCATGGCCGACGGCCTCAAGGAGCGCGAGCGCCTGCGCGGCACCCTCGGTCGCTACGTCTCCGGCGCCGTGGCCGAGCGCATCCTCGAGGAGAGCGACGACCTCAAGCTCCCCGGCGAGACGCGCAGGGTCACGGTGATGTTCCTCGACGTGCGCGGCTTCACCACGATGTCCGAGCGGCTCAGCCCGCCCGAGGTGGTGGCGCTGCTCAACGAGTACTTCGACATCGTCGTCGATCGCGTGCAGGAGCACGGCGGCACCGTCAACAAGTTCATCGGCGATGCCGCGATGTGCATCTGGGGCGCGCCGCGGCAGATCGATCACCCCGAGCAGGCGGCAGTGCGCTGTGCTCTGGAGATCCAGGAGGCGGTCGCGAAGCTCTCCGCCGTTCGCAGCGGGCGCGGCCACACCAGCCTGGCGTTCGGCGTCGGCATCAACGCCGGCGAGGTGGTGGCCGGCAACCTCGGCGCTGCGAAGCGGCTCGAGTACACCGTCATCGGCGATGCGGTGAACCTGGCGCAGCGGCTCGAGTCGCAGGCGCGCGCCGGCGAGGTGCTCGTCTCCGAGTCGGTCTTCGAGAAGCTCGCAGGCACGGTCGACGCCGTTCCGCGCGAGCCGGTCAAGCTCAAGGGCAAGTCGCAGCCGGTGCGGCTCTGGGAGATCCGGCGGATGAAGGCTGCGGAAGCGGCATGAAGCGCGCGCTTCTCCTCGCCGCCCTCTGCACCTGCGCCTGCGGAAGCGAGCGGTCCGCTTCCTCCGACGAGCTCACCATCGTGGTGCAGGGTGACCGGCGCGAGCTCGAGCAGCAGGAGCGCACTCTCCGGGAGCGCCAGGAGGCGCTGCTCAAGGAGAAGGGTCAGCTCGACCAGCGCATTGCCGATCTCGCCCGCGGGCTCAAGGCAGCTGCCGATGCCGAGCAGCGCCGGCGCCTCGAGACCGAGCTGCGCCGGCAGCAGGAGCTCGAGGGGCAGGTCTCGGCCAGCCAGAACGCGCTCTCAGCCCAGCGCAGCGAAGTGCAGGCGAAGCGGCAAGCGATGGAGACCGATCTGCAGCGCGCGACGCAGGCGGCAGTGGCGGCGCGGGAGGCGTCGGCCGCCGCGCGCGAGGCCAAGGTGGCGGAGCGTGAGTCGAGGATCGGCATGCGCGAGAGGGAGTTGGGGCAGCGCGAGCAGGAGCTGGCGCTGCGCGAGGCGGCGCTGGCGAAGGCGGGTCCCGAGCGGGCGGCGCAGGAGGCGGCCTATCGCGCGCCGCGCGAGGTGCCCAAGCCGACCGCGGTGGAGGTCAAGCACAAGCGGTTGCTCGCCGAGGTCGAGACCCGCGGCATCCTCATCAGCGACCTGCCGGCCGAGGTGCAGCCGCTCAACGCCGAGATTCATGCCGCCCGCCGGCAGGGCGATCTCGCGCGCGCCTGGGATCTGCTCGGCGAGCTCTCCAAGGCGGTGGTCCGGCTCAAGGTGGACCAGAAGTTCGTCGAGCTGAAGATGCTGCGGCTGCAGGGCGCGCGCGCGGCCGCACGTCTCTCCGACCCGCAGCGAGGCGAGGTGGAGAAGCTCCTCCGCGACGTGACCGCCTCCTATTCCGACGGCAAGTATGCCGATGCGAACAAAGGGCTGAACCGCATCGCGGCGATCCTGGACGCGGGGGCGCCCTCGGGGTAAGAGCGCGCCGTGGCCGAGTCCTCCGCGCTCCGCGTACGAGCAGGCCTCCGTTTCGTGCCGGTGCTGCGGCCGGCGCTCTACGCGCTCCTGGTCCTGAGCGCGCTCTTCACCTTCTGGGCGGGTGGGGACATCGCCGGGCGTTCGTTGCCGCGCTGGACGCAGGTGGCCGCGCCGACCCTCTTCGCCATCTTTCTCGTCGTCTTCGCCGTCTACCGATTCGCGCTGGTCCGGGCCAGGAGGTATCCGGCGGCGATGGGCCTCTTCCAGGTGGGGCTCGGCGCGCTCATCTGGGTTTTGCTCCTGCCGGGGTCGCGGCAGAAATTTGCCGGCTCGGGGGCGGGCGACGATCTGCCGGCGTTGATGGCTTCCGCAGACCCGCGCGTGCGCGCTCTGGCGGCGGAGGCCGCCGGCTATCGGGCCGGGGGAGAGCGTTATGCGGCGCAGCTGGTCGAGCATCTCGTCGACGGCGACCCGCGCGTGCGCGAACGGACCCGCGCGTCGCTCGTGCGGCTGGCGGGAACCGATGCGGCCCCGGGGGAGCAGGGCGAGGCCGCCAAAGAGAAGTGGCGCGAGTTGCTCCGCCAGCGCGGTTGGCTGCGCTGATGAATCCGGTCGGTTGACAGCTTCGCCTGCCCGGGCCTACGCTGAGACTGAGAATGAGAATCAATTTCAAAATGGCCAGGCGGATCCGCAGATGACTCCCCGAACCCTGGAGAAGACCGGCTCGAAGAAATCGGCTGCTGCGCGCGAACGGTTGGCGAGCTGGATCTCCTCGCGCGGCCTCAAGGCCACCCGGCAGCGGGACGTCATCGTCGACGTCTTCTTCGCCCAGACCGGGCATCTTTCGGTCGACGAGCTTCTGGAGAAGGCCAAGCAGCGCGATCCCACCATCGGCGCGGCCACCGTCTATCGCACGATGAAGATTCTTGCCGACGCGGGCCTGGCCAGCGCCCGCCATTTCGAGGGGGGGCAGACGCGCTACGAGGCGGCCCTCGATCGCCATCACCACGACCATCTCATCTGCACTTCCTGCGGCAGCATCATCGAGTTCGAAAACGAGCGCATCGAGGAGCTGCAGGAGACCGTCGCCGAAGACCACGGCTTCCACGTCACCCACCACAAGCTCGAGCTGTACGGGCTCTGCCGCCATTGCAGGGTCGAGCAGGCCTCCGACCGCCGCTGAAAGGATGTCCGGGACTACCGATGGATCTGCCGCTCCATCTGCCGCCGCCGAAATTGAGAATGAGAATCAAAATCGGTCTCAATTTGGTGGCGTTCGCCGTGGCGCTCTTTGCCGCCGTTCCGTCAGCTCGCGCCGACCGCCGCACCTTTATCCGCAGCTACGAATACGCCACACAACCCGCTGGGAACCTCGAATTCGAGCTGTGGAACGAGATCCAGGCGCCCAAGAATGGCGGCTTCGATCAGGCGTCGACACTCCACCGCTTCGAGCTGGAGTACGGCCTCACCGATCACTGGGACCTCGCGCTCTACCACGTGTTCAGCCAGTCAGCCGGGACCTTCGCCTTCCAATCCTGGCGCCTCGAGACCCGCTACCGGCTCGCGGAGAAGGGCCTCTGGCCGGTCGACGTGCTTCTCTATTTCGAGGTCGAGCGTCCCGCGGCCTTCGCCGAGCCCTGGGAGACCGAGCAGAAGCTCATCCTCGAGAAGGACATCGGCCCCTTTGCCCTGGTGGCGAACCTCGTCGCCGAGCAGAAGCTCTTGCACGCCGGCGAGGGGCACAACTGGGAAGTCGATCTCGGCGCGCACTACGAGCCGGTCCCGCAGCTGCGCGTCGCGACGGAATTCTGGATGCTGCAGGAATGGGCCGGCGGCGTCAGCCGGACGAGCTACTTTCTCGGGCCCTCCTTCTCGGTTGCCACCAGCAAGATCTGGTTGCAGCTCGGCGTCGGCTTCGGCCTCGGTCTGGCCGACACCTACAGCTCGGCCTTCGTGCGCAGCGTCCTGGGGTTCAACCTGTGAGGCACCTGCTCGCGCTCCTCGCCGTGACCGCCTGCGGCGGGGCGCAGCGAGCGGACATGTCGGAAGGCGAGCGGACGTACCGGGCGAAGTGCACCGCTTGCCACCGCCCTTACGAGCCCTCCAAATACACGCCGCAGGAGTGGACCGCCTCGCTCGACAAGATGGAGCGGCTCAACAAGGTCCATCTGAGCCAGGCGGAGCGGGCGCAAATCCTCCAGTACTTGACGGGAGATCCGAGCGGAGCGCCAGCGACCTCATCGAAGCCCTGAGGACCGGGCGGACCCCACCTTCGCCGCCGGGCAGCCCCTTGAAGGCTTGCCACCTTTTCGGATATTCTAATCTGGCCAGCGGCCTGACGGGGGATGGATTTGGCGACGCCGAGTCGGTCGGAGGTGGAGCGCCTCCATCGCTTGATGACGCAGGCTTCTGTCGAGGCCGCCCACCTCGACGAGCGGGTCGCAGAGGTCCAGGCGAAGGACGGCCTCGGGGGTCTCCTGAAGCTCTGGCAGGAGGCGGCCAATGCCCTGCAGGCGGCCTTCGAGCGGAAAGCGGCGGTTCTCGCGACAGACGGTACGCCCGCCGGCGGCATCGCGAGACTCAGAAAGCGGATTCAAGCGATCCGCGACCTGTCCGCGCATTTCGACTTGTCGGCCGATCTCGACGCTTGCGTTGCGGAGTGGAAGGCGCTCGGGCACGAGTTCGCGCAGCTTTCCGGAAAGCAGCGCGACGCGATGGTGCGACTGCTCGAGAGGCATCAGCCGCAGGTCGACAAGGCGACCGCAGGTCTCTCCCGGGCGCTGCGCTCGGAAGGTTTGCTCCCCGAGGATTACACGGCGCTCCGAAGCCTCCGCGAGAAGCGCGACCGCGCGCAGGCGAAATACCAGCGGCTCCGCCAGCAATACCTCGCGGTCGAAAAGGACTGGCGGGCAGCCGGGGAGCAGAAGGTCTCGCTCGAGGCGGCCGCGGCGCAACACACGGTACTCGGCAAGCTTCCCGTCGCTGGCCACAAGGGTCCGGCCGTGCGGCTCCCGCGGCTCGCACAGAACGAGCCGAAGCGGCGCGCGAAAGAGAAGCCAGCTCACGCACAGCGCAAGAAGCTTCTCGAGCCGCCGCCCTTGCCGCGGCCGGCGAAGCCCAAGTCGCCGCGGCACGCTCCGCAGCGTTCGGCTCGCTTCGAGCTGGAGAAGGTCGAGCACCGGGTCGCGCGCTTCGACCATTCGCTCGGCGACCTCGTGCACCATCTGCGGGCGTTCAGGGGAGTGCAAGAGCAGAAGCATCTACTGCACCAGCTCGTCTCGCGTGACCGCGGGCCGGCAGCGAAGCAGCTGGAGCAGACCCTTGCGCACCTGGCGACGGCCTCGCATCGCACGCTGACCGACCCCCGCGCCGGCGAGCTGCGCGGAAAGCTCGCCACCATCGACGCCATCCTTGCGCGCGTGCGCGGCAGGACGCGCGCCGAGATGGCGCATGGCGCGCAGCAGATCGGGCAGATTCTCTCCAGTGTCGGGAAGGACGCTGCGCCGCACCTCGCCTCCTTCCGCAAGCTGCTCGACGAGCGCCGTTCGCAGCTTCTCGAAGTGCTGCGCGGTGGGCGGCAGACCCTCCGCCTCGAGCAAGCGCATCCGCACGGTCACCGGATCCTCCAAGAGTTGCGCAAGCGCGATCCGGCGCTCGACAAGCTCGTCGAGAACGCCTCGACGTCACACCTCGCGCGGGAGCTGGCCCGGTTCGAGCGCGGCGCGCTGCACGCGCTCGGCGGACCAATCTCCTCCGCCCTTGCCTTCGGCGCTGCGGGAGGGCCGAGCGCGCTGGCGAGCATCGGCGGCGCTGGAGGGCTGGGCGCGCTGGCGGGCCTCGGCGGCGCGCTCGGCGAGGCCCTACAGAAACGGCTCGAGAGCCGCTCGCGCGACGCGGCGAAGTTCCTCGCCGAGCTGCAGAAGTCTCCGAAGGGCAGCCCGCTTCGTACGCTGGCCGAGCAGGCCGAGAAGAAGCGCCGCACGCCCCGCGGTCCAGTCAGGCCCGAGGCGCTGCTCGAAGCGTTCCGCGAGCACCCCAAGGCGAGGGCCTTCGCCTCGCATGTGGCGAAAGGCGGGGCGCTCTATCAACTCTGCGAGTCGGCGCAGCGCAGCCGCGGCCTGCCCGTCGCTCAGCTCGCCTCGCACTACCTCGCCTCGCGGGGAGCGAGCGCGCTCTACAACACCGTCCAGACTTTCCACTCTCTCGTCGGCGAAGGATACCGGCCGCGCCTCTTCAGCTTCGGCAGCGTCTTCCGATCGATGACGACCCACGTCGCGGGCGCGCTCCAGAGCGTCTCCAAGGGCGTGAGCCGGGCCGCGAGCTCCTTCGCCGGCGGAGCGGAAGCGGCGGTGCGCGCGGGCATCAGCAGCGCTGCAGGCCCCGCGAGGGGCTTCGTCCGCGCGCCGATGGGGAACCTGTTCGGCCGCGCCGTCGGCGGTCTCCGCGGCATGGCGCAGCAGGTCGCGCGCCACCCGTGGGACGCGGTGAAGGGGATCGCGGTCGCGCCGAACGCCCTGGTCGCGCGCGCCGGCAAGTCCGCCTTCCACCTCCTCGGCGCTCCCCTCGCCAGCGCCGGCCACGCCCTCTGGAACGTCGGCAAGCACGCGGCCGCCGCGGAGTGGGGCGGCATCAAGACCTTCGCCGGCGGCATCCACAAGGTGGCAAGCAGCGCCCTCGGCGGCGCGCGCGGCATCGGCAGCTGGGCGCAGGGCAGGGCCGGCGCGGCGATGGACTTCGCCCAGCACAAATCGCACCAGGGCCTCGACTGGCTCAACAAGACGGGCGTCGTCGGCGCGGCGGGCGGGCTCCTCAAGAAAGGAATCAGCGGCCTCGGCACGCTCGCGAAATACACGCCGCTCGGCTTTGCGGTCTCGCAAGGTTGGGGCTCGGGCAAGTCGCCGCTGAGCAAGATCTGGAGCGCCACCAGGAGCGTGGCCGGCAAGGCCTGGGAGGGGATCAAGCAGGGCTACAAGGCGACCTCGAATTTCCTGCAAAGCCCGGCAGGCCAGCTGCTCGTGACGGGCCTGTCGCTCGCCGCCACTTTCATCCCCGGCGGCCTGGTGGTGAAGACCCTGATCGGCGCGGGCATCGGAGCCATCCAGGCCATCTCCGAAGGCAAGGACTGGAAGGGAGTCCTGCTCGCCGCCGGCAGCGGCGCGCTCACCGGCGCGCTGCCGTTCCTCAAGCTCGGACCGCTCGCGAAAGTCGGCCTCGGCGCCCTGCAGGGCGGCATCTCCACGCTGGCCCAGGGCGGCAGCCTCAAGGACGCGCTCAAGGGCGCGGCGGGCGGTGCCGTCGACGCCTTCGACCCCGGCGCGATGAAGGCGCTCGGCAAGCTCAAGAGCGTTTCGGCCGCGGGCAAGATCCTCGGCGGCGGCAAGCTCTCCAAGGCGGAGAAGGCGCTGATCAAGAGCAGCAAGTTCGCCGGACCCCTGCGCGGCCTGGAGAAGGCGATGTCCAACCCGCGCTTCCGCAAGACAGTGGGGGCGCTGGAGAAGACCGGCAGCAAAGCCGTCCGCGGCGGCATCTGGGTGAGCGGCAAGGCGGCGAAGGCGCAGTCGGCGCTCGACAAGGTGGTGGGCGCGGGCGACGAGATCCACGGCGCGCTCTCGCAGATCCACGAGATGGCGCCGGGCATGTCGAGCCTCCTCGGCGACAACGCGGCCGGCCACTTCGTCGGCCAGCTGGGCGACTGGGCCGGCCAGGGCGACGACAGGCTCGCCCAGGCGCTCGAGTACGGCCACGCCGCTTCCGACAACCTCTCCACCTATCGCGGCTATCTCGACACGGGACTCGGCTATGCAGGCGTGAAGGATCCCGCCAAGGCCTACGCGAAGATGATGGCCCGCAAAGGCCTGCGCGAGGGGAAGAAGGGCGCGCTCGAGAAGGTCGCGGCGCAGAAGCTCGCCGATCACAGGCGCAAGCATCCCGAGCTGCACCTCGCCGAGGCACTGGGCAAGACGGCGCGGGGCGATCATGCACGGAGGCGGCGCAAGCCGAAGTCCGCGCTGGAGAAGGCGCTCGCCCGCGGCAAGAAGCTGAGGAAGCAGGCGCTGAAGGTGACTCAGGGCGTGCACGACAGGCTGGGCAAGATCCACGGCGTGGTCGGCAAGGGCCTGGAGGCGGCCGACAAGGTCCAGCACGGGCTCGAGCAGGCCTCTGCGCTGGCGAAGCAGGGCGCGGAGCTCTTCGGCGAGGACAGCGACGTCGGCAAGCTCCTGCGCGACGCCTCGGACCGCGCCGATCAAGTGCAGGGGTACCTCGAGAGCGGGATCGGCCTCGCCGAGGAATTCAACGACAAGGTCGGCTCGGTCCACGACTTCGCCGAGCGCATCCCCGGCGTGCACAAAGAGGTCGAGCACCGGCACCATCTCGAGGGCAAGGGCATCCAGCTGCGGAGGAAGGTCGACTCACGGCTGGCCCGGATCGCTGGTCTGGCCGATCAGGTGACCAAGGCATTGGGCGACGACACGCCGATGGGCCACCTCGCGCATCAGCTCGGCGAAGGCGACGGCAAGGGACACGACAAGCTCCATCAGGCGCTCGACGCCGCCGGCAAGGGAAAGAGCTTCCTCAAGACCGGACACGCGCTGTTTCATCAGGGTCTGCAGATCGCGGTCGGGCATCACGAAAAGCGCGTCGAGGCGATCCACGGCAAGCCCGGCGCGGCGCCGGCGATCGAGCATCTCTTGGGCAAGAGCCTCTGGCCCGAGGGCGAGCACCTCGTCGCCGTCAGCAAGCATTCGCCGCACGGGCCGGACCCGGCCGGCCTGGTGCAACTCTCGCAGCATTCGGCGGTGGCCTTCGGCCAGGCCGTCGCCGCCGCCATCCAGGAGATCGACAAGCTGATGCAGGCGGGCGACACCAAGGCTGCGGGCGACCGCGTGCAATCGCTGCGCGCGAGCAGCGAGCAGGCGCGCCTCGAAGTGGCCCGCGCCGTCAGCGGGACCGCGCACCATCCGGCGCTGCACAAAGAGGCGCAGGAGGCAAGCAAGCATTACCTGGAGTTGCGCGGGCACTTCTTCAAGTTCGTCAAAGGGCTCCACGGCCTCGCGGGACAGGCCGCGGGCACCGAGGCGAGCGAGCATCCCGACCTGGCCGTGCTCGGGGCGGACATCGGCTCGCTGCACGTCAAGGTCGACGCGCTCGGGAGGGCGAAGGACGCCGACACGCCGATGCAGGAGATGGTGCAGCTCCTGAAAAAGGAAGCCTCTGTCCTGCGCGGGCGGGTCGGCAAGGCGGAGGGCGGACACAAAGGCGATCAGTCTGCTCTCGCGATACTGCAGGCTCTCGCCGCCAGGCTCTCGGGCGTCGAGGCGCAGCTGGACAGCCACGGCGCGAAGGGCGGCATCCGCAAGGGCGACCACGAGCTCGGCGTCGAGAAGCCACATCCGCTCGAGGGCGGGCGTATCCACATCGACCGCGGCATGCGCGGCGGAATGGACGTGCACGACCTCCAGGAGATCGACGCGGCCGCGATGGACACCTGGATCGGCTCGGGCGAGGGCGTGAAGCTCTTCTCCGAAGTGTTCGGCGCCTTCCTGCCCGCCGAGGGGGCGCTGCTCGACGGCCTGGGCTTCGAGATCGCCATCGGCGGCGACGAGGCCCCCGGCGAGGCCCGGCGTCATGGCAAGCGGAAGCGAGGCAAGAAGACCACCAGGGGAGGCTTCTTCCACAGCCTCTTCGAGAAGCTGCATTCGTTCGCCGACACCATCGCGGGCTGGGCGCACAAGGGGGCGAGCATGCTCGGCAAGGGCATGCACTTCGCCGAGATGGGCATGCATGGCCTCTCGATGATCGAGAAGGCCGCCGAGAAGGTGCAGGGTCTCGCGGGCAAGGCCGAGGGCTTCCTCGGCAAGATGGGCCTCGGCAAGGCCGCCGGCTTCGCCCACAAGATGCGCGGCGCGGCGGGCTGGGTCGACAAGGAGGGCGCGCTTCTCCACGGCGGCTTGAGGAGCGCCGACCAGTGGATGGGCAAGCGGAAGAAGATCTCGGGCGAGATCGAAGGCGGCGCGCATCTTGCCAGCGGCATCTTCAGCAAGGCGGAGCACGCGCGCTTCGGCACGCTGGCATCGCTCTTCAAATCGTCGCGGTCGGGCATCGACGGCAACCTGCATCCGGAGAAAGTGCGCCTCG
Source organism: Deltaproteobacteria bacterium (assembly GCA_005879315.1). Lineage (GTDB taxonomy): Bacteria > Myxococcota > Myxococcia > Myxococcales > 40CM-4-68-19 > 40CM-4-68-19. Next base: position 86,978 of record VBLC01000044.1, read on the forward strand.
GGTCCGCGCTCGACGACCCGCGCCGGCTCGACGCCAGCACCATCCACCGCATGGAGATGTTCCTCGGCGGCGATTTCTCCGGCGTGCGTCTGCACGTAGGGCCCGGCGCGGAGGAGATCACCCGCCGGTTCAACGCCGAGGCGGTCACCGTCAAGGATCACATTTTTTTCGCTCCCGGCCGGTTCAACCCGCAGAGCGAGGAAGGTCAGCGGCTGCTCGCGCACGAGCTGACCCATGTCATGCAGCGCGGGCGCAAGAACCTGGATGTGCGCACGGCCGAGGGCGAGGCGATCCATTCCGAGCGCAACTACCGCGCCTCGCCGCAGATGGAACCGCTCAACCTGGCGCCGGCCCAGCCCGACTTCCGTCTTGCCGACGGCGAGGGCTTGGGGACGTCCTCCGGCGTGCACACCGCCAAGCGCACCCGGAGCAAAGGTCATGAAGCGGGCGGAAAGGACGTCGCGCCGGCGGACGGCGAGGAATTCCTCGAGCAGGTCTCGGGGCGCGTGTACGAGCTCTTGATGGAGGAGCTGCAGCAGTCCTTCGAGTCGCGCTGACAGACCCACCCGACTTTTTTTTGCCCTGACCCATCCGCGGTGTACCGTCAGTGCGGATGCCCTTGTCGCCGCAGCACAAGCTCGTCCTCGGCGCGCTCGCCGGGGCGGTGGCGATGGCGGCGAGCTCGCTCCTCGACCCGAAGGGCCTGCCGCGGCTGCGCCGGCTGGAGGCGGACATCGCCCGGCAGGAGCTGGCCAACCGCGAGTTGCGCGAGGAGAACGCGCGCCTCCTGCGCACCGTGAAGGACTTGTCGCCGCCCTTGAACACCGCCGTCTTGCAGCGGACGGCGCGCGAGCAGCTCGGCTTCGTCAAGCAGGACGAAGTGCTCTTCAAATTCGAATGACGGGAACGCGGCGGGCGAAAGAAGCGGCGATGCCCGCGGCTCTGGCGGCGCTGGTCATTCTCCTCATCTCCGGCGCGTTCGCCCATCGATCGCTTCTGGCCTGGGCGCTCCTGGCGGTGGCGAGCATCGGCGCGATCTTGCGCTGGGCGCTCTCGCTGCCGGCGGCGATGCCGCGCCACCGGGCAGCCGAGTCGGGGCTCCTCTGCGGCATCGGCGGGCTGGCCCTGGCGCAGATCACCGGCGGCCTCGCCTATCCGCTCGTCTATCTGGTGGCGGCGGGCTACGTCCTTTTGCTGCCGCTCGCGCTCGCTCTGGCGCTCATCGGGGCGCTCGTCGGCCTGGAGGCGGGCGCCTTTTTCGCGGCGGGCGCGCTTCCGTCAAACTGGCCGCTCTTGCTCTCGCACGCGAGCTTCGTCGCGCTCTTCGCCGCGCTCTATCACGCGCTGCTCGGAGCGCGCCTTCTCGCGGCCCGCCGCGCCGAACGCGCCGCCGTGCGCCGCCGCCTGGACGACGCGGAGGAGCGCGCCCGCGAGCTGCGCCTGGTCACGACTGCCGAGGTGGACGAGTCGCGCAGCCTGCTCGGCGCAGTGGCCGAAGTCGAGGAGGTGCTGCGCGGCGCGCTCGCCGTGGCGCAGGCAGCGCTGCATCCGCACTCGGTCGCGGTGTTCCTTCTCTCGCCGGACGGCGAAAGCGTGCGGCTGCGCGAATGTCTCTCGCAGAGCGACAGGCTCCTCCGTGGCCCGCTTTCCCCGCGCGAGGGCGTTCTCGGCGCCGTGCTCGCCACCGGCAAGGCGGTGCGCGTGGAGAATGCGGCCGACTCGCTTGCCTACTACCAGGGCCGCGCGCCGGTGTCGTCCTTCTGCGGCGTGCCGCTCATCGGGCGCGGCGCGCTGGTGGCCGATCGCGCCGAGCCTTTCGCGGAGGACGAGGAGCGCGTTCTCGCGGCGCTCGCGGCGGAAGTGACCCGCGCCATCGAGGCCGAGCGCCTCCTGGGCGCGGTCCGCCGCGAGAAGGAGGAGAAGGCGCGCTTCTTCGAGGCGCTCGAGGAGCTGAACCGCACCACCACGCTGGCGCAGGCGGCGCAGACCGCCGTCGCCCAGGCGCGGCGGATGTGCCCGGCGCTCGACCTCTGTGCTCTCACGCTGGCGGAAGAGAAGCAGGGCCGCTTGCGCCATCGGGTGCAAGCCGTGGACGGCGACGCTGCGGCTGCGCTGCGCGAATTGGCTTTCGCCGACAACGCCGGCCTGGTGAGCAACGTGGTCAAGCTGGGAGCGCCGCTGCCCGGCCGCGCGCTGGGCGCGATGGACCGCGTGGTCATCTTCGACAACGGCACGGTGGTTCGCGGCCTGGCGGCGCTGAAGATCTTCCCGCTGCGCGCCGGCGACAGCACCGTGGGCACTCTGGTGTGCGGCAGCCGCAGCGCCGAGGCGCTCCCCGAGGCGGCGCAGCGGGAGCTGGCCATGCTGGCGCTGCAAGCGGCGGAAGCATTGGTGCGAACGCGTCTCTACGAGGAGGCAGAGAAACTGGCAACCACCGACGGACTCACCGGGCTCTTGAATCGGCGGACATTCAACGGACAGCTGCAGGCGCGCGTGCGCGAGGCGGAGCGCTACCGCAAGCCGCTCTCGCTCTTGCTGCTCGACATCGATCACTTCAAGCGCGTCAACGACAGCCACGGTCATCCGGCCGGCGATGCGGTCCTCCGCGGGGTCGCTCACGTGGCCGCGCGCGAGGCGCGCGAGACCGATCTCTGCGCCCGCTACGGCGGCGAGGAGATGGCGGTCATCCTCCCCGAGACGGACGCGCGCGGCGCGCTGGCGATGGCCGAGCGCATCCGCGCGGCGGTGGAGAAAGCGCAGCACGCAACCGAGAGCGGCGCCTTGCGGGTGACGGTCAGCGTCGGCATCGCCACCACTCCGGCGCCTTCCGCCGAGGGGCTGCTCGAGGCCGCCGACAAGGCCCTCTACCGCGCCAAGCAGAATGGCCGCAACCGCGTCGAGGCGGCTCGCAACCGCGCGGCAGCATGAAAGATCTCGCTTCCACCCGAGACCTCGCCGAAGTACGCTCGATCCCTCGCCGGGAGCCCAGGTTGCGCAAGAACTACGTGCTCGACACCAACGTCCTGCTCCATGATCCCCGCGCCCTGTTCCAGTTCAAAGACAACAACGTCATCGTCCCCATCTACGTCGTCGAGGAGATCGACAAGTTCAAGCGCGACCTCTCCGAGCTGGGCCGCAACGCCCGCGAAGTGTCGCGCGCGCTCGACTCCTTTCGCGAGAACGGCTCGCTCACCGAAGGCGTCCGTCTCCCCAACGGCGGCGCGCTCCGCGTGCTCTTCACCCAGAAGGAGCTGCCCCGCGAGCTGACCAACCAGCACCTGGCCGACAACCGCATCCTCGCCCTGGCGATGGACTTGAAGGAGCGCGAGTCCAATCTGCGCTGCGTCTTCGTCACCAAGGACATCAACCTGCGCATCCGCGCCGATGCCCTCGGCCTGCTCACCGAGGATTACGAGACGGACAAGCTGGAGAACCCCGAAGTCTACATGGGAGTGCGCGAAGTCGAGGTCGGCAAGACGGACATCGACGACTTCTACGCGCACGGCGAGCTGCCCCTGCCCGACGGCGCCAATGGCATCTATCCAAATGAATTTGCATTATTGAAAGATCGCGAGGCTCCTACCCACACCGCATTATCGAAATTCAACGCCGCCAAGGGCCGCTTCGTCCCGCTGTTGAAAGCCTTGAAGGACGGCGCCTGGGGGCTGCGGCCGCGCAACAAAGAGCAGAGCTTCGCCCTCGATCTCCTGCTCAACGACGAGGTCAAGCTCGTCACCATGGTCGGCAAGGCCGGCACCGGAAAGACGCTGCTCGCCATCGCTGCCGGTTTGCAAAAGACGATGGAGGAGCAGGTTTATCAAAAGATGCTCGTCTCGAGGCCGGTGTTTCCTCTGGGAAAGGACATCGGCTTTCTCCCCGGCACGGTGGAGGAGAAGCTCAACCCCTGGATGCAGCCCATCTACGACAACGTCGAGTTCCTCATGGGGCTCTCGCGGGCCGACAAGAAAGCCGGGCGCAGCTACAAGGAGCTGATCGACCTCGGCCTCGTTGCCATCGAGCCGCTCACCTACATTCGCGGCCGCAGCATTCCCAACCAGTACATCATCGTCGACGAAGCGCAGAACCTCACGCCCCACGAAGTGAAGACGATCATCACCAGGGTGGGCGACAACACCAAGATCGTGCTGACCGGCGATCCTTATCAAATCGATAATCCCTACGTGGACTCGACCAACAACGGCCTCGTGCACGTCGTCAACAAGTTCAAACTCGAGCGCCTGGCGGGCCACATCACGCTCACCAAGGGCGAGCGGAGCGCGCTGGCCGAGCTGGCCTCCAATGTCCTCTGAGCCAGTTTTCTGGCCTTTGGCCAGACTTCAAGCCTGCGACTCGAGTCTCGTCCTCTCGCAAGGCCGCAAAACTACACAAGCGGCCGGCCGGCATGATGTTTGAACCATCATTATTATCGACAGTGTGCCCAAAGAGGGGGCGATGGCGTCCGCAGCTCTAGTCTTCCCAGTCAGGTATGTCTGCGATGGCGTGGCCATCCAGACCACCTCGCGCGAGCTGAGCGCGCTGGGCATCGCCGTCCGTTCGCTCTCGCCGCCGAACGTCGGCGCGCGCGTCTCGATGGCGCTCTATCTGCCCAACACCGCTGCGCCCGAAGTGGCCATCGGCCGTGTTGCCCGATCCAGCGCGCAGGCCCCGGCCGACGCCGGCTTCTGGGCCGACTTCATCGTCGTCGATCCGCAGGCGCGCATGCGCATCTCGAATCTGCTCGCGGCGCGCGACGAGGCGCGGCGGCCCGAGCGCACCTTCGCGCGGCTGCCGGTGCACATCCAGGTCCGCTTCCGCACCGCGCGCGAGTTCAGCGAGGAGCACGCCATCAACCTCAGCCGCGGCGGCATCTTCATTCGCAGCGACGAACCGCCGCCGGTGAACAGCGCAGTCGAGGTGGAGCTGCAGCTGCCCGACGGCGGCCCTCCGGTGAGCAGCGCGGGAGTGGTGGTGCACCAGGTGCTGCCGGGCGGCAAGAAGGAAGCGGGCGTGGGAATCCAGTTCGTCGATTCGAGCGATCCATTCCGTGAGCGGATCGACCGCTACATGGACTCGCTGCCGAAGAATTAACTCTTCAAGTGGAAGTCGATCAGCTCGAGCGGCCGCTCGGCCATCTCGAGGACCACTTCACGGCGGTAGCCCTCGGCGTCGCCGCCGACCTGCAGCGGCATCTCGCGATCGAAGCGGATGAGCACCTTGTCGCACTGGAAGTCGAAAACTCCGCGGGGCGGTGGGCCGCCGCGCCAGAGAGTCCGCAGGTTGGCGAGAATCTTCGGCACCCCGATGGCCGTGAGCCGCAGCTGGAACCTGCCCGGCGCCTGCAACGCCCAAGGGAAGATGTGGAAGCCGAAGCCGTAGTAAGGCACCGTGCCGGCCGCGGCGATCTTGCAGGGGCCTTGGTACATGATCTCACCGCGGTCGATGTCGCGGCCGGCCGGCTTGCCGTCGGGGCCGATCCGCTGCGCGGGGCCGCCGAGGTTGATCACTTCGACGCGCGGAACGCTTCGCCGCATCAGGTAGGCGGGAATGGTGCGGCCGGCGACGGAGCAGAAATATCCCAGTCCGCCGTTGCCGAGGAATTCGAAGCTCCCGCCCTTCACCCGGTCCTTGAGCCTGACGTAGTCGTTGAGCAGTGCAGCGTCGATGCCGAGGCCGGCAAAGGGCGCGCGCTTGCCTTCGAAAGAGAGCAAGTGCAGCCGGCGAGATCCGGAGACTTCGCCGGAGCGGGTGCGAAGGATGTCCTCGACCACGCCGATGGCCCGGTCGCTCGCTCCGACGAATTCGGCGACCGCATTGCCGGTGCCGAGCTTGAGCACCCCGAACCGCGGCATGCGGATGCTGTGCATCGGCACCGGGGCGAGCTTGAACGCGCCGCGCGCATCTTCGCGGTTGGGGCGAGCCATCGCCTCCTCGAAGAGGCAGTTCACATACCCGACGAAAGTTCCGTCGCCGCCTCCGGTGAGGACCGTGCCATAACCGCGGTCGAGCACCTGGCGAGCGATGGAGCGCGCGTCATCGAAGCAGCGCGAGTAGAAGAGGTCCTCGGCGGGGACGAAGTTTTCCAGCTCGCGCTTGAGCTCTTCGGAGACGGCGCGCGCGTTGGCGTTGAGCAGCACGGCGACACGCTCGCTGCGAGGAACCGGAAGTCGTTCTACGTTGCCCAAGCCTGGCTCCTGGCGTTCGCCCCGTATGCCATGTAGCAAACACGAGGCCGGACCCCGCTGCGCCGCGTCAGGTCACGAATCTGAAACAATCCGGTCACTTATGAATATGCCCATGCAACAAACAGAACGCCGCACCGCGTAGATCCGGTGGCGGTGCGCAGCCGACTACGCAGGCGCTCGCACCGGCAGTGCGTGCAGGCGGGCGTCGATTGGGTCTTGGCTCGCCGCCCCGCTCAGCGTACACAGAGCGCTCCCACCGGGGGATACGCATGAAGATCTTCCTGACGGGCGGCAGCGGATACATCGGCAGCGCCGTGGCGCAGCGCCTGAAGAAGGCCGGCCACGACGTGCTGGCGCTGGTGCGCTCGGAGGAAAAAGGGAAGGCCCTCAAGGAAGCCGGCATCAAGCTGGTGGTCGGCGACCTCGCGAGTCCGGCCGGCTACTCGGCCGCGGCGTACGGGCGGCAGGCCTTCGTCCACACCGCGATGGATTACCAGCACGACACCGCCGAGCTGGACCGCAAGACCGTCCAGGCCGCGCGCGATCTTCTCAGCGGCCAGGTCGGCGCGACATTCATCTACACCAGCGGCTGCTGGGTGTACGGCGCGACCGAGGGCGTGGCCGACGAAAGTGCGCCGCTCAAGCCGCCGGGCGCGGTCGCGTGGCGGCCGCCGAACGAGCAGCTCGCGCTCGGCCTGACGAAGGACGGCATCCGCGCCGCGGTGGTCCGGCCCGCCATCGTCTACGGCGGTAGAGGCGGCATCCCCGCAATGTTCTTCGCCAGCGCGCTCAAGAGCGGCGCTGCGCAGACGGTCGGCGACGGCAGCAATCACTGGCCGCTCGTGCATGTCGACGATCTGGCCGAGCTCTACGTCCGCCTGGTGGAGCGCGCTCCGGCAGGATCGATCTACAACGGCGCAGATCCTTCACAGCTCACCCAGCGCGAGATCGCCGAGGCGGCGAGCCGCGCCGCCGGCAAGGGGGGCAAGGTTCAGGAGACGACGCCCGACGGCAGCCCGTATCACGAAGCGCTGATGCTCGATCAGCGTCTCTCGAGCGAGAAAGCGCGCAACGATCTCGATTGGCGGCCGCGCCACCAGAGTTTCGCCGCGGAAACCGATCAGCTCTTCAAGTCCTGGCGCGCCACCCAGTAGTCACGCTTTCTGCTCTTCCAGCGCCGGCGCGATCGCGTCGAGCAGCGCTCGGTCGCCCTGCAGCGCGACCCGCTGCGAGTAGAGCTGCAGCCCGCGCAACCCGCCCAGCTCCTCGCCGCCGCCGGCGTGCCCCGGCCCGCCGTGCACCAGCTGCGGCAGCACCGTCCCGGGGCCGAGCGTCTGGCCGGCGACCTTCTCGCTGCCGAGATAGATGCGGCCGTGATAAGGCGCGATGCCGAGCACGCACTGGCGAAGGAAGTTGCGGTCGTCGCTGTAGACCGAACAGACCAGCCCGCCTCCTCCGCGCCGGACCAGATCGACGGGCGAACCGTCGAACGGCGCCAGCGTCGCCACCGGCCCGAAGACCTCGTCGCGGTGGAAGATCTGCGCCTTCGCCGGGTCGGAGTTGGAGAGCAGCACCGGCCCGACGAAGTAGCCCCTCTCGCCGGCTGGCTTGCCCTCGAAGACGCGGCGCGATTCGGAGGCGAGCTTGTCGATCCCCGCGCGCACGTCGCGCAACTGATCGGCCGTGCTCACCGGGCCCATCGCGACTTCGGCGCGGGCGGGGTCGCCGACGCGCACTTGCGCGAGGCGATCGACGAGAGCTTCCTGCGCCTGCGCCAGCCGGTCGGCTGCGGCGAAGATGCGGCGGACCGCGGTGCACTTCTGACCCGCCTTCTGAGTCATGTCGCGCACGACGTCGGCCACGAAGAGATCCCAGGTGGCGCTGCCGGGCTGCACGTCGGGGCCCAGCACCGCTCCGTTCAAGGAATCGGCCTCGACGTTGAACCGCGCTCCGCGGCGCGCGAGCTGTTCGCGCAGCTTCGCCGCCGTCTGTGACGAGCCGGTGAAGGCGACCACGTCCTGTGGGCCGAGCCGCTCGAGCAGATCTCCCGGCGACCCGCAGATGAACTGGAGGGCGCCGGAGGGGAAGATCTTCTCCTCGACGGCGATCTCGGTGAGCCGGAAAGCGACGAGCGCTGTGCTGGTCGCGGGCTTGCTGATGGCAGGCATCGCCGCGAGCAGCGCGGAGGCGGCCTTTTCCGCGGTCCCCCAGGCAGGAAAGTTGAAGGCATTGATGTGCACGGCGACGCCGTCGCGCGGAACCCAGAGGTGCAGGCCGGCATAGCGGGCCGTCCGGCCGAGCTGTACCGGCTCGCCATCGCGCAGCGCCTTGAGCGAGCCGAGCTGCGCGCCCAGGTCGGCGTAGTGCGCGAGCGTCGCGATGGCGCCGTCGATGTCGAACTTGGCGTCGCCGCGGGTGTTGCCGCCGTTGGCGATCGCCAGCCCGATCAGCTCGTCGCGCCGCGCGTGCAGCGCCTTGCTCCAGCGGCGGAGCAGCTCGCCCCGCTGCGCGAAAGTCATCTCGCGCAAGACCGGCCCGCCTCGCGAGCGGGCGTGCTCGAGAGCGCGGCCGAAATCGATCCCGGCCGTCGACGTTCTCGCGAGCGGCTCTTCGGTCGCGGGATTGACCAGCGTGGCGAACGGTTCCTTGCCTTCGAACCAGCGGTCCTCGACATGGCTGCGCAGGGTCTGCATGGCATGGCCTCAATGTGCGGCAGGCTTGGGCGGCTCGCGGCTCTCGCGCGGCGCTTTGGGCGGGGGCCGCGGCAAGGGCTGTGGCATCTCGGCGAGCGCGTAGGCGACGACGGCGACGGCCGCGGCTGTCTTGGCGAGGGCCTCCGGCTGGACCTTGTCGAGCGTGTCGGCGGCGCTGTGGTGCGTCTCGAAGTAATGCGACGTGTCCTGCTGGACGGCGATCATCGGCACCGAGAAGGGTTCAAGCGGGCTGATGTCTGCGCCGCCTGCATCGCCGTCGGCAGCCTCCGCGAGGCCGAGCGACTCGAGCGCGCCCAACCACGGCCGCAGTTGCGCCGCGCCGCCTTCGCCCGCCTGCACCGAGACTCCGATGGGCCGGCCTGCACCGCTGTCCGCCTCGAGCGCTGCGACGTGTCTGGCCAGCTCGCTCTGGTGCGCGGCGGCGTACCCTTTGCCGCCCGCGAGTCCGTTCTCCTCGTTCATGTAGAGCACGGCGCGCACCGTGCGGCGCGGATGCTCGCGCGCGACGAGCCGCGCCGCCTCCATCACGATGACCACGCCCGCGCCGTCGTCGGTCGCGCCGGTGGCCAGGTCCCAGGAGTCGAGGTGCGCGCCGAGGAGCACCACCTCGTCGGGCGTCTCGCGCCCGCGAACCTCCCCGACGACGTTGGCCGACTCGACATCGGGCAGCGAATGGCAGCCGAGCGTGAGCCGCACCTTGACCGGCCCGCGCTGCAAGAGGCGGTGGATGAGCTCGGCATCCTCGACGGAGACGGCCGCCCCGGGAATCTTCGGCCCGGCGGCCTCGTAGTTCGTCGCGCCGGTGTGCGGAGAGCGCAGCGAACCGGTCGCGAGCGAGCGGAGCAGCACGGCAGAGGCGCCGACCCTGCCGGCCTCGGCGGGCCCGTGCGTGCGCAGGCCGACGAAATCGCCGTAGCCGCCCTTCTGGCCCATGGTGTGGTTGAGGAAGATGATCTTGCCGCGCGCCCGCTCGCCGAGCGCGGCGATCTCGGGCAGCGAGCGCGCCTCGATCACTTCGCCGCTGATTCCGCCCTGCGGCGTGCCGACGCTGCCGCCGAGAGCGGTGAGAAAGAGCGGATGCGCCGCGGGGGAGAGGATCTCGCCGCGCTCCTCGCCGCGGACCCAGTGGGGCACCATCACTTTCTCCAGGTGAGCGGCGAGGCCGTCGTCCTTTAGCCGCTGCAGCGCCCACTTGACCGCCGCCTCCGCGCCGGCGGAACCGGAGAGTCGCGGGCCGATGGTGTCACTCAATTCGGCCAGACGTGCGTAAGCGAGCCCGTCGGAGAGAGCGCCGCCTACCAGGCGCTGGGCGACGTCAGGGGGCAAGAGAAGCATTGCGGCGAAGAGAAGCACCGGGCAGTCCTCCGGGAAGGGGAGACTCTATTACCCGCCCGCCGCTCGATCGCAAGACCGTCAGTCGGTCTCAGGAAGCTGTTCGTCGTCGTCGCCCATCGAACCCCCGGTGCAATCGCGAGCGCGCAGGTTGCGCCGCCTTCGCCGCTGCCGCCAGCGCCGTCAGCGGAGAATGCTCGCTGCCGAACTGCCCGGCAAATTTCAGGTGAGGACGCAGGTCCGGCTCCGGCTCGTTTATTCCCTCGGGAATGAGCGAGGCGCAGTCGCAATCGACCTCGTCGAGAGCGGCCACTCCGGCCGCAAGGAGAATCTCGATGAAGAAGATGATTGCGTTGTCGACGCTGGTCCTCTCCGCATGCGCCGGTCCCTCGGGGGCGCTGCGCAGCTCGGCGGGATCGTTCGCAGGGCCGTGGCGCGGCGTGCTGGCGAAGGGAGAGGCCCGCAGCCCGGCGGACTTCCGCTTCTCCGCAAGCGAGAGCGGTTACCAAGGCTTCTACTGGGGCAGGGCGCTCACGCCCATCGCTCTCAGCAACGTGCAGCTGGGACCTTCGGTCCACTTCGAGATCCCGGAGATGGGCGTCTTCGATGGCACCTCGAGCGGCGAAACGATGGAGGGCATGTTCCGCGACGGGAACGGCCAGGGATCGTTCAAGCTCGAGAAGCAGCTCGACTGGGACGATCCGCAGAGTGCTCCTTGAGGGCTGGGCCGGCGAGCTCCGATGCAATCGGGCTCTCGTCATTCCACCTGCACGGCGCCGTACATTCCCATCCCCTCGTGGGTTTCATCGCTTCTCCTCTCGAGTCTGGACACAGACGAGCAGTCCCAGCGTGCCCAGTCCGCAGAACGCCAGAGGGGCCAGCGCCGGAGGCCGGCTGCCGATCTTGATGCCGCCGTCATGGCCGAGCGGGACGCTCCACGCCGCGAGCACGTCGCGCAGGCCGGTCAGCAGATGACCGCCGGTGTGGAACCAGAACCCGAGGAGACCCACGGCGATGCCGGCGCCGAAGAGCGCAGCGAGCATGCGGCGTCCTCCTCTTTCCCAGCGGAGGAGCGCCACCAGGCCAGCCAGCAGCGTCACGCCGGCGTAGACCAGCGGAATCCAGGACCGCCAGGTCTCGCCGAGCACCTCGCGATGTTCGAAGCGCAGCTCGCAGAGCAGGAGCGCGGCGCCGCCGAGCAAGGCGCCGGCGATGCGCTGGTCGCGATCGATCGCCGACCAGCGTGCAGTCAGATCTCGAACGGCCATGGCAATGCGCACGGACTTCTCCTTCACGGCTTGACGACGATCTCTCCTGCCATCTCCTCGTGCCCGCTGCCGCAGAAGACGTCGCAGTGGAAGGGGAAGGTCCCCGCCTTGTCCGGCACGATGCGCAGCCGGGTGACCTTGCCCGGCTCGATGCTCTCGTCGATCTTCAGATCGGGGATCTGGAAGCCGTGCTTGCGATCGAGCGTGGTCAGCTCGAGTACGACTGGTTCTCCCAGCTTCAGCTCGATGACTGCGGGCGTGAACTTGAACCTCTCCGCCGTGACCGCGATTACCTTGTCCTGCGCCAGAGCGGCCGCGGCGGCGAGGGTCACCGCGAGCATCATCCAGAGAGCGTCTCGCATCAGAAGGAGCCGATCGCCGCAGCAGGCTGCGCGGTGGGCGCGCCCTCGAGCGAATCTTCCTTGAGAGTCAGCACCAGGCGCGACTCGTCGACCCCGATCTCGCGGAACCCGAGGCCCCGCCGCGGATGCATCGGATCCCATGGAACCGGGGCGCGCTTGGGCTGCGAGAGCGGCGCCGGCAGAGGGAAGATGAGCGATCGGGCCGCGTGATGCGCGATGGCGCCGGTGCGGAAATGGTGCTCCTGATGGATGTGGCCGTAGAAGACGGTCACGTTCTTCCACTGCTGCAGCAGATCGATCGCCTTGCTCCCGTCCTTGGTGGCCCAGTCCCACTGCGGGGCCAGGTCGAAGAGCGGCCGGTGGGTGAACACCACGATGGGCGCCTCCGCCGGCAGCGGTTTGAGGTCGGCGTGGAGCCAGTCGAGCTGCTTGTCGCCGAGGGCCGCCTGCGGATCGGAGACGTTGTCGATCACGGCGAAGTGAATCCCTTTGTGGTCAAACGAATAGCGCGTCGCCCCGAATTGCTCCTCGAAAGCCTTGCCTTGATCGAGAGAGGCGTCGTGCTCGCCGGGCATGTAGCGTCGAACCGGCGTCTTGAGATCGGCGACGATGGCCTTGAACTCGCGCATGCGCTTGCGGCGCTCGGCATCGTCGTCGGTGGTGTGGGTGAGGTCGCCGGTGAAGACGACGAAGTCGGGCTGGATCGGCAGCGCGTTCACCGCCTGCACCGCCTGGCGGAGCGTGTTGGCCGCCTCGGGGTTGGGCGGACCTTTGAAGCCCCAGTGCGTGTCGGAGAGCTGGACGAAGAAGAAGTCGTCCTCCGGCCCTGCCGACTTGCGCAGGATCTTGGAGCAGGCCCCGGCGAGGCCCGAGGCGAAGACGACTCCGCCGAGACCGAGAAGCTGCAGGAATTCGCGACGTCCTTTGGGATCGTTCATTTCCGGCTCCCTCCGCCGGCCATGACTCGATCGACGCGCCGTCTATTCCCGCAGCTCAGTGCTCGCGCCGCGCCAGCTCGACGAACGTCTTCAGATCTGCATCGTTCACGTCCGACACCGCCCAGTAGCGCATCCCTTCCTTCGACCAGCGATAAGCGCAGTAGCCGCGGCGGCAGAGGCGCCGCACCGGCTCGTCGCTGGATGCTCTCTCGCCCTTGCTCGGCCAGACGAACAAGTTGATGACGTGCTGGGCGCGCTTGTAGACGAGCGCGGCGGCGGGGGTGTCCTCGACGTAGTCGAGGCGGCCGCCCACCAGCGGAAACCCTTCCGCCGCCCAATCCGTCACCGAGACGGAGTAGTCGAGCTTGCCCTGGAACCAGGGTTTGACCGTGTGCTGATCCGACGAAGCGACGTCGGTGAGGTGATTGGCGAGCAGCGAGCGCACGTGCGCGGCGATCACGGCGTCCTCGACCGCCTCGGAGCGCCTCGGCCAAAGGCCCGGCCCGACCGCGAACAGCACCGCGGCGGCTGCCGCCAGCGGCGCGAGCGCCGCCCATTTCCAGGCGCGCAGCGCGCGGCGGGCCACTCGCGCAGTGGACGAATTTCCGGAAGCGGCGGGGGCGGGCGGCTCCTCCACCTGCAAGAGGGCACGCAGCCGTGCCTCGAGCTCCGGCGACATCGAATACCGGGTGAGATTCGCGCGGGCGGATGCCTGCAGCTCGCGCAGGGCGCGCTCCTCGGCGCCGCAAGCGGGGCAACGGGCAATGTGCTCTTCGACCTCGAGCGCACCGCGCAGATCCAGCTCGTTGTCGACGTAGGCATCGATCAGCCGTCGGGTTTCGGCGCAGATCATGACGCGCTCCCGCCCCGCTCGCGCCGCCCGACCGCCGCCTGGAGCTGCCGCCGTGCGCGCGACAGCCGCGACATCACCGTCCCGATGGGAATCCGGGCCAGGTCGGCGATTTCCTTGTACGAGAGGCCTTCCATCTCACGGAGCACGAACACCTCGCGGAACTCGACCGGCAGCGCTTCGACCGCCTCGTTGAGAGAGCGCTGCTGGGCGGAGCGGAGCAGCAGCACCTCCGGCGTTTCCTCGGTGCGGTCCGCCGACGCAGGCTCGCCGTGCACTTCCTCGTCGAATTCGGTGCCCAGCTCGCGCGCGCGATTTTGCTGCAAGAAAGTGTACGCGCTGTTGCGGACCACGGTGAGCAGCCACGCGCGTGGGTTGTCGCCCCTGAATCCGTCGAAGAAACGGAATGCGCGCACCATGGCCTCCTGCATGACGTCCTCCGCGTCGTGATCGTTGCGCAAGAGCCAGCGCGCCAGGTTGTAGCCCGCCCGCATGTGCGGCAGCACGAGCTGCTCGAACGACGCGACCTGGCCCGGCAACGCTCCTCCGAGTGTCCTGATCCAACCGATGCGACCGGAGCGCCGGCGACTTTATTCCGCGCCGCTGCATTCCGGCTAGCCATCACCCAACCGGAATTCTGCCAATCCCCCGCGCACCTCGACCGGGTTGTGGACTTTCAGCGTACCGGAGTAGCCCGAGGAGAGCGGCGCCAGCAGGTCCTGGAAGTGGCAGGTCTTGGGACCGGCGCCAAGCCGTGTGCTGTACGAGTCCCCCGGATTCAGGAGGGTGGACGACAGCTCGCCGCAGTCGTTGGAGTAGATCTGATGAGGGCGCGCATCGGCGTTCAAGAAGCGCAGCGTGCTGCCCGCCTCGACCAGGAGCACCCGCACCTCCACGCCGTGCTCGTCGAGCCGCTCGACCGTCGGCTCCTGAGATTCTCGGGGCAGGCCCGCACAGCCGCAGAGCATCGACAAGCACATCACCGCCGCGGTCTTCATCGACATCCGCTTCTCCTTGGTTTGGGTTCCGCCCTGCAAGACCCAGCGGGTGCAGAGTCATTCCGGCGGGAATGATTTCGAGCGGAGGTCAGTCGACTCAGATCGAGGTCAAGCCCACGCGGATAAGCCAGCGTATCTGTAGATCGCAGCTCTTGCGCGACGGCGCCATCGCCGAGCTGGAATTCACCGTGCGACGGACCCGCGTCAACGAGAATGCGGCTCTGATCGGGGTTGAGCTGCACCGTGAAAACCAGCGTGCTCGTGGCGCTCTTCCAGCGCGAGAGACCGGGCGGTCGCCGTTGGCCGCTGGCAGCCGGCAGATCTCCACTAGATTCCCTGCCATGTTCACGTTGCCGCGGAGACAGCCGTCCGGCTCCTCGGTGATGTCGAAAGCGGTGGGGTTGCCTGGGCTCTCCATCGTGATGCGCCCTTCCGACACGTGGAAGGTGAAGTCATTGATGACCTGGGTCGTGAAGCGCGGCGGCTTGTCCTCGCGAGCACCCTCGAATCCGCCCCAGTTTTGGAGACAGTTGAGACGACCTCGCGACGGCTGCGCACCGGCGAATACATGCAGCCGATCGATCAGCTCGCCGGCCAGAGCACCGAGAAGGTCGTGCCCTCCGCCTGAGTGGAACGGACTGCGATCGATCCGCCGTGAGCATCGACGATCTGCTTGACGATGTAGAGCCCGAGGCCGAGCCCGTTCCCACCCGCGTCCGGGCCGCGCCGGAAGGCCTCGAAGAGATGCGGCTGCAGCTCGGGCGGAATCGGCGTCCCCTGGTTGTGCACCTCGAGCAGGATTCCTTTGCTCGTCCGCCGCAGCGAGACGTCGATGGCCGCGTCCGGATCGCCGTAGCGAAGCGCGTTGTTGACCAGGTTGCCCATCACCTGCGCGACCCGATCGGGATCGAAGCGTCCGCTCATCGGCCCCTCGCAGTCGAGCCGGGTGACGCGGCGGGGGTTCAGGAGCCGTAGCTCGTCCATCGCCTGCTTGCAGACCTCGTGCAGGTCGACCTCGCGGCGCGCGATCGGCAGCGCGCGATCCATCCGGGCGCGCGTGTAGTCGAGGAGGTCCTTGATCATCCGGTCGATGCGGCCGGCGGCCGAGGTGACGCGCCCGAGCGAGCGTTTCTGCGCGTCGTCGAGCGCGGCTTTCTCCAGCATGTGCGAGGAGGCGAGGATGACGCCGAGGGGGTTCTTCAGATCGTGGCTGAGGATGCCCAGCATCCGGTCGCGGTAGTCGAGCGCCGCCGACAGCTCGGCGTTTCGCCGCGCCAGCTCGGCGTTGAGCCGGGCTTTCGCGATCAGCGCCGCGGCGCGCCCCGACATGGTGCGGAAGAGGAGGCGGTCCTCCTCGGAGAATTCGGCCGCGTGCCGCGAGCCGATGGTGGCCACCCCGACCAGCTCTTCGCCGAGCATCATCGGCACGCCGTAATAACCGCGCAGCCCTGCTTGCCGGATCGATTCGCGGGTGACCATCGGATCGCTGGCGGCGTCGCGGATCGCGATCGGGGCGCGTGTCTGCGCCACCTGGCCGGCAAGCGAGTGCCCCACCGGGACGCTCTCCCCGACGCTCTGCTCCAGACCGAGGCCCACTGCGGCATGGACGCGCAGGACCTCGCCTTCGAGCAGTAGCAGCGACGCCGCGTCGACCGAGGCGCAGGTCTCGAGCAGGACCTTGAGCAACTCGGGCAGCATGGCCTCGGCCTCGCCATGTGTGAGCGCGGTCGAAGAGATGCGCTCCAGCGCGCGCAGCGTCCGCTCGCTCGCCTGGTGGTACCGCGCGGTGCTGGTGACGATGGCGCTGTCGATCCCCGCATGCAGCCGCGCCAGCTGCGCCGAGCGCATGGCCGGCGCGCCCTCGTCGTGGACCAACTCGACGATGCACCTGCGGAGGATGGCGTACTCCTCGACCACCTCGGTCAGGTCATAGCCGACTTCCAGTCGATCGAGGGCGTGGATGGTGTGAGGATTGACGGGCTCTTTCGCCGGATGGCCGGCACGAACGTCATCGAGAAAGTCGGCCAGTTCGTCAAGGAATTGCGGCAGGGAATCGAGCAGCACCAGTTGGTCGAGATCCTTGGCCGGCTCGAGCACCCGCACCGCGTCGACCCAATCGGAGAGGATCCGTTCTCGGTGGGTGCGCAGGAAATCGGAGAGCCGGCGAGGCTCGTCGGCCATGCCCCCCGTCTCCATGAGTTGAATGTGGACATCACGGCAAGCCGCTGCACGGCTGCCTGGCGAGAGAGCGTCAGCCAGCTTGTAAGCTGTGCCGCAGCGCACTCTGCGCGGCCTGGAAGCCGCAAATGCCGTGGACGCCGCTCCGGCCGGGGTCGAGGACGAGGCAAAGAAAGATCCCCGCGGGCCGCCGTATGGATCAATGACCATCACCGCCTGCGCGAAAAACTGCAGGTGGCCATGTGCGCCGCCCCGTTCGCTGTGTGCTTTTTCGTAGCCACTATTCCTGGAGACAGTTTGGAGACGCCCGCGGAAGGCTCACTAACACTCGTGAGATCGAGCCTTGCGGGGATCGACGTTCGGTGGGCTCCTCGGGGTGCACGTGACGGCGCGCCCAGGGCCTTGCTCGACGACGAGGGCGCGCCTCCCGATCCTCCCGCCGGGCTCCTGCCGGGATCGACGGAAACGGGTCCGCGCGGGAGCGGTCGTCGCGCGGTCGTGGAAGCGAGCCGGCCAACCCGGTGTGGTCGGTGCCAGAATCGTCAGTGCAGGAATCCCGGCCACGACCGCCACGTGCACGTCAGGGTGCCATCGTCGTTGTGCCGTTGCATCTCGAGCGGCAATGCCTGGATCACGGTGCCATCGTAGCCGACGTTGATCGTCCCCGTGGTGCAGCTCGCGCTTGCGATGGGAAACACGGCAGTTCCGCAGCTCCTGCCCGACGGAGCGACGATCTCGATCCGCTGGGCGCACGGCGAAGCACTCCGATACCCCGGCAGCTCGAAGAAGGCATAGGCGTGGCCTCCGCGTGCCATGTGAACGGCCCCCGCCGGCCGGGAGCTCAGCCACGACGGCGGAGGCAGCGCCGCCGCGGCGAGGCTGTCGAACTGCAGGAGCCAGCCGTTCCGCGGGTACGTCTCTTCCAGGAACAGGCCGTCTCCGACTCTCGGAGCGAGGATCAGGTTCGCATTGAAGGGATCGGTCCCGAAATCAGCCATCGCGGTGAATGGGGGAAGGGCATGACCGTCGTGATCCACCCACTGTCCGTGGAAGTTGGGAGCTGCGTCCTGGGCCGTCACCACGAGGGTGTTGCCGAGACGATCCACGCCGAGGGTGATCCGCCCTCCAACGCTCGCGAGCGCGACTCTCCAGCGCAGGTGCGCGCGGCCATCGTAGGCAGCGAGGTGATTGCCCTGCGCAGAGGAGTCCGCGACGACCATGCCGCCCATCGGATCTTCGGCCGCAGGTCCCAGGAAGGCACCTGGACTGTCCCTGCCGATCCCGTTTCCGTGCGCATCGATCGCGAACACGTCGGAATTGCTCGAGTGGAACGGACGGGACGTGCCGACGAAGCCGGCGAGTTGCTCGAAGAGCGGACCCGAGCCGTACCCGAAACGACCGAGAGAGACGCCTGAACCGTCGAAGAGCCGCACAATCGTGATGTCCCTCGGCGGCTGCGCGAAGATGTCGGTGATGGTTGCGGCCACGTTGCCCGAACCATCGCTCGTGGCGATGTCGCAGGAATTACCGAAATCCGTTGCCTGCAGCCGGACCGGCTCGCCTGGATCGCCGGGAGCGAGGCCGGCGCACTCGTCCTGCGTCGTGGTCGGCTGGAACTCGGCGGTGACCTGCGCGTCGCCGGTGAGATGGACCGTGCAGGTCGTCGTCGATCCCGAGCAGGTCGTGCCCTTCCACGCCTTGAACATGGAACCGGAAGCAGCCGTTGCGGTGAGCACCACGTCGGTCCCGTCGGCGAAGCTTGCGCTGCACGACGGGCGGCAAGCGATACCGGCAGGCGTCGACTGCATGCTCCCGCTCGCGCCGCCCGTTCCGGAGATCTCGACGCTCAGCATGTGCGTCGCCGGTCCTCCCGATCCGCTGCCGGCGTCCGAATTGCCGCTCCCGCCCCCGCCGCCATCGCTTGCTCCACCAGAACCGGCCCCTGCACCGGTGGGCGCGCCTCCACAACCAGCAACGATCAATGCGGCAGCCGCAAGCGACGGAATCGAGATGCGCATGGCGCCGGTTCCTCGTGAAGCAAGACTGCTCACTCCCTGCGTCGCACACAGCAGCCGCTCGGCATGGCGGAGCGCGACCTGCCGTGCTGGTGCTCGCATGACCGGTGCAGCGTGACGAGCGCCTTGACGTCGGACGAGTCGTCGCCAGGCCCTCGTCATTCTGGCGATGATGGTCGCGCTTCAAGCTGCCACACGTGACGGGAGCAAAGCGGATCGTCTGAAGCCCCATATGGCGGTCTTGGGGATTACTCTGGAGCGCACTACGCTCACCGCCGCGATGCGAATTCTCGGTCGTGCCGATCGTCGCTTCAACGGCGGTGATGCCGCAGCCGGCGCAGACGCAATCTGCTACGCCGGAAACGATGGAACAGTGTTGGTCCTACAATCGAACCACGAAATGGGCAGCAGCAACAGCGCCATCACGGACTACCAACTCGTCGCGCGAATTGCGCTTGCTGACTTCAGCTCCGGTG
>VBLC01000045.1 GCA_005879315.1 Deltaproteobacteria bacterium
CGCGCTATCTGCACATAGTTCGGATCCAGTTCGACGCCAACGCTGCGGTAGCCCACGGACTCCGCTGCGGCGAGCACAGAGCCGGAACCGGCGAATGGGTCCAGCACGATTCCCTCGCCGAGCGGCAGCGCTGCGCGCACCAGCTGCCGCAGGAACGCTTGCGGCTTCAGACTCGGATGGTTAGCCATTGCGCGCTCCGCCGGGCGAGTCGGGTGCGACCGAATCACGTCGCCGAAGGGCTTTTCGCCGGACACGCGGCGCCAACCGCCAGTCTTCCACTTGCGCAGGTTGTCCTGCGCCCTACCTTCGAGGGGCTTTCGGAACGCCAGCCACGGCTCCCACATGGAGCGCGGCATCACGCTCACGCCGGGAAATTCTTCGTGAGCATTCTTTGGGCGGTCGCCGCCCCGCATGGTCATCACTAGCCGCACGATCTCGCCCCGCCGCTCGAACCCCGCGCGCACCACGGCGTTCGCCACGAGATAGGACAGCAGTGGGTTGGAGGCGATCACCACATTGGCGCCCGGTACCAGCACCCGCACCAGTGCCTTCGCCCAGAGTTCGAAGAACCTCTCTAGCTCGGCCAGCTCATTCTTGCTGAGGGTGGTGAAGCGCGGTAGCGGCGACCGGGCATGTCCGTCGAATGACGGCGGGATCCGCCAGACGCCGCCCTTGCCGCTACGCAGCTTGGCCTGCTCCTTCTTGGTGTACTCGACCAGCCCGTAAGGCGGATCCGTCACCACGGCATGGATGCTGCTCTCGCCCAGCTGCCCCAGCCACTCGAGGCAATCCCCCTCGAACAACGACGCACCGCCGAACGTGAATACTGGCTTGAAGTTGATCCCGCCACCGCCCTCGCCCATGCCCCGCCCCCCCTTGAACGGAACCACGATACAGCGGGGGTCTGACATCGCTCGCCTCATGACCACTTCCCGTCGCGCATTGCGTCGAGCGCCTTCGTCAGGAGCACGCGTACCGCTACGCCGCGCTCGATGCGCAGACCAGGGCGCTCATTGTTGAGGAGTTCAGCGAATTTCTCGATCTGCTGCACCATCTCCAGAGGCACACGGGTCGAGATGGTCTTCAGTAGCTCCTTCTCCATCGGCGCTTTCCCGCCCTTGCCCATCCAAGTCTCACATTGCGTCTACCAAGATCGCTTGTCAACATGCGGATCGCAGAGATCTCGCAATGCTAATTTAGCGCTGAACGGGCAGCTCCGAACAGCGGAAGTAGAGGCTGCTGCGGTCGGCGTGCTCGCGCGTCCAGATCAGCACATGGGAGAAGTGGCGGCGGAGGAGCTCGCTCAGCTCGGAGGCGGAGGCAAATTCGTGGCGATGCTGCTCCTGCGCCTTCTTCGACCCGCCGCGGATGGTCGAGCCGTGCAGGATTCCGCCGGCTGCCAGCGCCTCTCGCGCCCGCGCGAGGACGCTGTCCATCTCCTGCTCTGTGAAGTACTGGATGGAGGCATCCCAGAGGATGACCTCGAACGCCCGCTGCGGCAGCTCGCTTTTGCGGATGTCCATCTCTTCGAAGCGCAGGTTGCCGATGGCCTGCCAGCGACGGCGCGCATGGGCGACCGCGCCCGGATGCTGATCGAGTCCCAGCACGCTCGCGGCGACCGGCGCGATGAAGAGCGCAGCCCCGGCGCCGTCGCCGGAACAGAGATCGAGCACGCGCTTGCCCCGGCAGATCTCGGACGCGTAGACGCCGCGCTCGAAGAAGTGCGGTTGGCGCCATCGCTCGAAGAAGGCGATGTCGAATCGGTGATCGAAGAAATCCGGCGTCGGAGGAAAGGTCCAGTCCGTGATGAAACGCAGCCGCACGCCGGCCCGCCAGACTGCTCCAGCCGCGGCGGTCACCGGCGCGAACGCCGCGGAGAGCGCGCGCAACGCCAGCTTGACGGCGGGGCGCAGGGCCTCTCTCATTGATCGAGCCTGAGCCGACCGAGGATGGCCGGGTAGATCGCCCGCAGCGCCCTGCGCTTTTCGCTCTCGTCCTTGGCGCCTTTGAGCTTCACGCCGAAGGGCGAGAGACCCACCTCGATGTGCGGAAGTCCAGCCCGCGCCAGCTCTTGCTGCGCTGCCTTCGCCTCGGCCTGCAGCCCTTCCAGCTCGAAGACGAGCTTGTCGGTCGGATGCGCGCGAAACTGCGCGTAGCAGGCTGCGTCCTTGACGGAGGTGCAGGAGGGCAGAGGCCCCGGCTCGGGAAAGGCCGTATCGATGGCGACTTCCACCACGTGCACCTCGTGGCGCCCGAAGAGAAACGCGCGCGCGATCCCCTTCGCCTGCGGCTCGAGCAAGAGCTCGTTGCCGCTGGGAAGCAGCTCAGCGTGCAGCGGCCCCTCCGTCTCGACGGCGACGAAGCCCGGCCTCACTTTCTCGATGGCGTGCGCGCCCGCGCGCAGCGAAAGTCGCGCATCGGCGGGAATGGCGAGAAGCAGCGCTGCCGCTGCGATCAACCGACGGCCTCGAGGATGCTCTCGAACAGCCGGCGCCCGTCCTCGCCGCCCAGCACGGCCTCGGCGAGCCGTTCGGGATGCGGCATCATCCCCATCACGTTGCCGCGGGCGTTGGTGATGCCGGCGATGTCGGCGAGCGAGCCGTTGGGGTTGCTGCCGGGCGTGCCGCGAACGCCGGCGGCGTCGCTGTAGCGGAAGGCGACCTGCCCCTCGCTCTCCAGCCGCCGCAGCCCCTCGTCGTCGATGAAGTAGTTGCCGTCTCCGTGGCCGATGGGGATGCGGATCACTTGCCCCTTGGCGTACTTGCGCGTCCAGGGCGTGAGCGCGTTCTCCACCTTGAGGTGCACGTCGCGGCAGACGTACTTCAAGGAATCGTTGCGGCGCATCGCGCCCGGCAACAGGCCTGCCTCCAGCAGGATCTGGAAACCGTTGCAGATGCCGATCACGTGTCCGCCCCGCTGCGCGAAGCGGCGCACCTCTTCCATGATCGGCGAAAAGCGCGCGATGGCCCCGGTGCGCAAGTAGTCGCCGTAGGAAAATCCGCCGGGCAGGACCACGACGTCGGCACCGCGCAAATCGCGATCCTTGTGCCAGACGTAGCGCGCCGCGCAGCCGAGGACGTGCTTGGCGACGTGGTAGACGTCGTGGTCGCAGTTGGAGCCGGGGAAGACAACGACCGCAAAGAGCATCAGGCCGGCTCCTCGATGCGGTACTCCTCGATCACGGTGTTGGCGAGGAGCTTCTCGCACATCTCTTTCAGCCGCTCGCGCGCCTTGCGCGCGTCGGACTCCTCCAGCTCGAGCTCGATGATCTTGCCCAGCCGCACGTCCTTCACCTCGGTGAAACCGAGCGCGCCGAGGGCGCGGCCGACCGCCTGCCCCTGCGGATCGAGCACCGAGCGCTTGAGGGTGACCACCACGCGAGCTTTCACCGACGTCTCCTCGACAAAGGCGCGCAAACTGAAGCGCATCTCATAACCTCGCAGGGTGCAACTCCACAAGCGTACCGTTCGCGCAGCCTTTCGAGGGCGCGTGCTACGATCGGGCCATGCTCGAGCTTCTGGCGGCTGGCGCCGCCCTGGCCGGCCGCACGCTCTTGCAGGCAGCGGACGCGGCCATCCTCGCGGTCGGCGAAGACGAAGTGATCGCCCATGAGCGGAAGGCGCCGCGCGAGGTGCGCTGGCTCCTGCAACTCAAGCGCGATCCGGAGACGACCGCGACGGCGCTGCGCGGGGCCAGCTCTTCCCTGCTCGCCTTCGCCGCGGTGGCGGCGGCGATCGTCGTCGGCGATGCGCTCTTCGTCGCCGGCGTCCACCCGGTCTCGCGCACCACCCTGCAGCTTCTCGCCGGCCTGCTCGCCGGCGCAGTCGCTCTCGCCCTCGACCTCGCACCGCGATCGCTCGCCTCCGCCAGCCCTTTGAGCTGGGGACTTTCGCTCTCGGGCCCGGCCTGGCTCGTCTGCCGATCGCTGCGCGGGCCGGTGCGGCTGATGCTGCGCCTCTTCGACGCCGTCCTGCTGCGCCAGGGCGCGACTGCGCGCTACACTCCGCCGCCTCCACCGCTGCAGGAGATCGAGAAGATCCTTTCCGAAGAGGCGCGGGGCGGCGCTCCCGGAGCGCCTGCACCCGAGCTGGTGCACGGCCTCTTCTCCTTCGCCGATCGGACCGTGAAGGAGATCATGGTGCCGCGCACGCGGGTGGTCGGCGTGCCCATCGACGCGACTCCTCAACAAGTCATCGAGCTGCTCGCCGAGGAGGGCCACACCCGCATGCCGGTATACGAGGGCGATCTCGACAACATCAAGGGCGTGCTGCACGCCAAGGACGTGATTCCGCTGCTCGCGCACCCCGAGCTGATCGTGCTGCAGGACCTGCTGCGGCCGGCGCTCTTCGTTCCCTGGACCAAGCCGGTGGGCGAGCTTCTCCGCGAGATGCAGCAGAAGCGATCGCTCATCGCCATGGTGGTGGACGAGTACGGCGGCTTTTCCGGCATCGTTTCTTTGGAGGACATCCTCGAGGAGATCGTCGGCGAGATCCGCGACGAGCACGACCGCGAAGGGCCGCAGCCGCAGTTCGGCCCGGACGGCAGCGCGCTGGTGCGCGCCGAAATGCGCCTCGAGGATCTCAATCGCGCGCTCGGATCGCAGCTGCCCGGCGGCGGAGATTTCGAGACGCTGGGCGGCTTGCTCAATTCCTGCGCGGGCGCGATTCCGCAGGCGGGCGACCGCTTCTACGTCGGCGGGCTGGAGCTGACGGTCGTCCAGCGCGACGATCGGCGCGTGCGGTTGGTGCGCGTCAGCCGCGCCAAAGCGTCGCAGCCGCCGCCCCAGCCGCGGCCGTGATCTCAGAAGCGCAGCGCGTAGGCGTCCAGCTCGACCTCGGGAAGATCGAGGTCGCCCTCCGGCTCACGAACATATCCGCGCGACCTGTAGAGCTTGGCGACGCCGATGTTGCCGCGCCGCACGTGCAGGCAGACGGCCGAGAGGCGCCACTCCTCGCGCGCGATCCTTTCGGCCTCGTCGAGCAGGGCCCTGGAGAGGCCTTTGCCCTGCAAGGCCGGATCGATCGCGAGATGGCGCAGGTCGGCGGCGTCGGGCAGCCAGGCCTCGCTCTGCGGCGCGCCCTTCTTCCAGAGAGTGACCGTGCCGACCACGCGGCCCTCCAGCTCGGCCACCAGCACCGTCGCCTGCTCGCGCTTCTTGCCGACCTCGCGCAGCTCCGCCTTGCGGCGATCGCTGAGCACCACCTGCGGCATCTTGCGCGCATAGGCGGTGACGTATCCGGAGACGAGGATCTCGCCGAGCCGCTCGTCGTCCTCGGGCCGCGCCAGACGGACCTTCACTTCACTCATTGCTGACGCTCCAGGACGATGCGGCGCGCTGACAACGCGAATCCGAGCGACCGGTAGAGCGCGCGCGCCGCGCGGTTGTTCTCGCCGACCGAGAGGACCGCGCCTTCTTTCCCGGCCAGCGCCGCGGCGAGCAGGGCGCGGCCCACTCCCCTGCGGCGGAAGGCCGGCAGGACCGCCACCTCCTCGATGCCCAGCGCGCGGCCGAGACGCAAGGCCGCGAAATAGCCGATCGCTCTCCCATCCGCCTCGGCGAGCAACACCAGGCGGTCCTCCTTGGTGAAGAGCTGCGCGATCTCGTCGGCGCGCGAGGAGAAGGAATCGGGAATGTCCGCCCAGGCGTCGTTGCTCAGGCGCTCGAGCACTTCCCGATCTCGCTCGACGGCGTTTCGAATGCGCAGCGCCGGAAGGTCGGGCGCATTCCGCCGTTCGCCGTCCCAGGTCAGCGAGAGCTGGGCGGAGACCTCGGCGAAGCCGAGCGCCTCGAGAAAGGCGCGGCCGTCTTCATGCCCGTCGCGGACGCGGGCGCGCAAGGTCACCTGCGGGAGCGAAAGGAGGGGCTCGAGCAGGGCGCGGCCCACCCCCTGCCGGCGCAAGCGCGGCGCGACGGCCGCGTAGATCTCCAGCGTGCTCCGCTGCGGCCCGTCTCGCGCCTCGCGCAGCGCCGCGAAAGCGATGCCGTCCAGCTCGCCGTCCTCGCACTCCGCCACCCGCCAGAGGGGCAAGAGAGCGCGCGGCCCGGTCGCCACCACCGGGAGCCGCTGCGCGAACGGCTCGACCAGCGGATCGGCCGCGCGCAACCGCTCGCCCAGCCGCGCGGCGCTCCCGAGATCTTCGAGCGAGAACTCGCGGATCGCGACGGCGCCGTTCAGGGCAGCTGCTCCGCGACCAATTCCGCGATGTCGCGCGCCTGCAGCTGCTCCGCGCGGCCGGTCTCGCCGATGCCGTCCTTGATCATCGTCAGGCAGAAGGGGCAGGCGGTGGCGATGGTCCCTGCTCCGCCGAGAGTTCTGGCCGCCTCGTCGACGCGGTTCTGGTTGATGCGCTGGCCGAGAGTCTCCTCGAGCCACATGCGCCCGCCGCCCGCGCCGCAGCAAAAGGTTTCGGTGCGGTTGCGCTCCATCTCCTTCACTTTGATTCCCAGCGAGACCAGCGCCTGCCGCGGCGCCTCGCTGATGCCGTTGTGGCGGGCGAGGTAGCAGCTGTCGTGATAGGTGACGTTGGCTTCCCCGAGGGAGCGCGAAGGACGGAGCCGGCCCTCCTCGACCAGCCGGGCGATCAGCTCGGTGTGGTGCACGACCTGGTAGTTGCCGCCGAACTGGGGAAACTCATTGGCGATGGTATTGAAGCAATGCGGGCACTGGGTGATGACCTTCTTGATTTTGTATTGATTGAACTTGTCCACGTTCTGCTGCGCCAATGCCTGGAAGAGATATTCGTTGCCCAGCCGGCGGGCCGAGTCGCCGTTGCAAGTCTCCTCCTCGCCGAGAATGGCGAAGGAGACTTTCGCCTCGCGCAAGATCTTGATCAACGCGCGCGAGACCTTCTTCTGCCGATCGTCGTAGGAGCCAGCGCAGCCGACGAAGAAGAGGTACTCGAAATCCCTCCCCTGCTCTTTCATCGCCGCGGCGGTGGGGACGTCGAGATCGGCGCACCATTCGGCGCGCCGGTTGGAGCCCATTCCCCAGGGATTGCCCTGCGTCTCCATTCCCTTGAAGACGCGCGCCGCCTCCTCGGGAAAGCGGCTCTCCATCAGGACCAGGTTGCGGCGCATGTCGACGATGCGCGGCAGGTGCTCGATGAAGACCGGGCAGGCCTGCTCGCACCAGCCGCAGGTGGTGCAGGCCCAGATGGTCTCGTCGGGCAGGACCCCGGCCTCGCCGACGAGCGGGGCCATCTTCTCGATCATTTCGGGCGGCAGTTGCAGCGCGGCGCGATGGCCATTGCCGTTGGAAGCGACCGGCCGCGTCCGGTCGAGCCGCGCGAAGAGGGCGCCGAGCGGCAGCGGCATCCCTTCCGCCATCTGCTGGGCGTGATGGCGGATGGCGCGATTCACCTCTTTATGGGTGAGCGGCTTTCCCGTCACGTAGGTGGGGCAATAGGTCTGGCAGCGCCCGCACTCGGTGCAGGAATAGGTGTCGAGGATCTCCTTCCACGACAGATCGACGAGCTTGGCGACGCCGAACTTCTCGCTGTTCTCCAGATCGAGCTTCGACAGCTGGCCCTGCGGCGTGAGCCGTTGGAAATAGACGGTGGGCAGTGCGGTGATGATGTGGAAATGCTTCCCCAGAGGAAGAAAATTGAGGAAGGCCATCACGATGGTGATGTGCGAGAGGACGCCGGCTGTCATCACCGTCGTCGCGGTCTGCTGCGACATTCCGTAGAGGAACCACTTCGCCAGGCGCCCCGAGACGGGCAAGTACCAAGGCACCTCGCCCGCGCTCTTCGCCAGCATGGCGGCGTCGATGAGGGCGTCGCTCCAGAGGACGCCGAGGATCATGCAGAGGATGAAGACGCCCTCCCAGCTGAGCGTCATCCGCTCTTTGCGCTGCACCAGCCGGTAGTAGAGGAACACCGCGCAGCCGGCGGTCCCGAGGACGTCGATGACATCCTTGACCCAGAGATAGATCTGCCCGACCTGCGACTCGTGCGTGAGGAACGGGAGATGAAAGCCGGCATCGTAAGCGAGCCCGAAGGAAGCCAGCGTCCCGAGCTGCGCGACGAGAAAGGCGACGAAGATCCAGACGTGCGCCGCGCCTGCCGGCCGCTCCGGCTTCGCCGGCATGCGCTTCTGCCCGAAGCCGTAGAGCAGGAGCTTCTCGGTGCGCGCCGTCGGATCGTCCCAGCGCACCTCCCTGCGGGCGAAGAGCAGCGGGCGGATGCGGAAGGAGATCGTCCGGAGAAAGAGGGCGAGCCCGGCGGCGATGATGAGCGTGGCGAGCAGGGGAGCCATGGCGGCAACATAGCGGCTCCCGCCACAGGCGGGAATCGCCGGCCAGCCCCGCTGTCAATGCATCATGCGCATCTGCGCCGGCGCCACGCGCTCGCGCAGGTACTTGTCGATCACCTGCCGGTACTCGGTCAGATCGCGGCAGCCCTGCATCAGCCACTCCCCGCCGATGACCAGCGCGGGGACGCCCTTGATGCCGAGCGCCTCCGCCTCCTCGACCGAGTCGGTCACTTCCGGCTCCAGATGGGAGTCGTCGAGCCGCTCGACGAAGCGGGTCAGGTCGAGCCCCACCTGCGCGGCCAGTTCCAGCTGCACGTCGCGGCGGGCGACGTTGATGCCTTCGATGAAGGCCGCGCGCCTCATGGCCTTGAGCAGCGCCCGCTGCCACTCGGATCCCTGCGGCAACGCCGCCTCGAGCGCGACCAGCGGAGGGAGCGAGCTCGAGGGCGGGTCGGCTCCGGTCCAGAGATCGGCCGTGATGCCCGCGCCCTCGCGCTCGCGCGAGACGCGCCGGAAGTGGCGCGCCAGGACCGCCCGCTCCTTCTTGTCGGGCAGCTGGTTCTCCGGCCGCAGCGGATAGGGACGCAGCCTCCAGCGCACAAGCGGCCCGTACTCGTCGCGCAGGTACTCGAGCCGCGCATCGGCCACGTAGCACCAGGAGCAGAGAACGTCGTGGTACAGCACCAGCTCTAGAGCGGCCGGCTCTCCCTGCAGGCGCTGGAGGACCGCGCCTTGGGCGGGGCGAATCGCCATGCATCGAGTCTCTCCCGACGAGGCGGCGCCGGGCAAGGAAAATGCTGGCCTCACACTTCAGGTCTCAGGCCTCAAGAAAAGAGAGTCACCCTGAAGCCTGAAGCCTGAGGTCTGAAGCCTTCTTCACTGCCTCCTCGACGATCGCTCCCGCGACGTCGAGACCGGTCGCCCGCTCGAGCCCTTCGAAGCCGGGGCTGGAATTCACCTCCATCACCTTGGGGCCGTCAGCCGACTCGAGCAGATCGACGCCGGCCACGTCCAGGCCGAGCACGCGCGCCGCTTGCACGGCCGCCTCCTCGTAGTCGCGCGACAGCGTAAGCGCGGTGCCGGCGCCGCCCCGGTGCAGGTTGCTGCGGAACTCGCCGCTCTTGGCCGCTCGCCGCATGGCGCCGACCACGCGCTCGCCGACCACCAGCGCACGGATGTCCGAGCCGCGCGATTCGGCGACGAACTCCTGCAGGAGAATCTGCTCGCCGAGATCCCAGAGGGTGGAGAGGATGCTCTCGACCTCGGCCTCGCTGTGGGCGATCATCACGCCCACTCCTTGCGTGCCCTGGATGAGCTTGAGGATGGCAGGCAGGCCGCCCACCTGCGCGACCAGGTCCTTTACCTCGCCGCCGCCGCGCGCCAGCACGGTGCGGGGGATGCGCACGCCTGCGGCGGCGAGCTGCTGCAGGGCGGCGAGCTTGTCGCGGCTGCGGGCGATGGCGGCGGCGCCATTGAGCAGCGGCACGCCTTGCGCCTCGAGCTGGCGGACCACGGCCAGCCCCGCCGCGGTGACGCTCGCGCCGATGCGCGGCAGCACGACCGAGAGCCCGCGCAGCTCCTTGCCGCGGTGGAAGATGCGCGGCTTGCCCGACTCGAGAACGAGATTGCACTTGAGCACGTCGACGACGCGGGTGCGAAAGCCGCGGGCGCGCGCCGCCTCGAGCAACCGGCGGCTCGAGTACAGGCTCTTCTTGCGCGAGAGCAGCGCGAGCGTCGCCCGCAGCTTTACGCGCCTCACCACCCGGGCCATGCGCCGCAGTAGAGCACATCGGCTTCAGCCTGACGGTTTCGGCGACGGCTCCGCTCCTCGCGTCCGGGCGAGCAGGCGCTCGACGACCCCCTGCAGTTCCTCCAGCTCGAAGGGCTTGCGCAGCGCCGCATCGGCCTGCACCAGACGGGCCTTCTCCCCCGCGTCGCGGTCGGCGGAGAAGACCACCAGCGGCACGCCGGGCGCGAGCTGCTCTTCGCGCAGCCGGGAGATCAGCGCCCAGCCGTCCATCACCGGCATCATCAGATCGACGAGCATCAGATCGGGCCGAGCGCCGCGCGCGAGCTCGAGCGCTGTCAGACCGTCGCGCGCCTCGTCGACCGCGTAACCCCACTCGCGCAGCACCTGGCCGGTGGCCTCGAGGATCTCCGGGTCGTCGTCGACCAGGAGCACGCGCGCCTTGCCGTCGCTCTCGTTCTCCTGGGTGTGCGCGAGAGGAAGGAAGACGGTGAAGGTCGAGCCTCGTCCTGGTTCGCTCTTTACCTCGAAGTGGCCGCCGTGCCCGCGGACGATCTCGTTGGAGACGTAGAGGCCGATACCGAGGCCTCCGTAGTTGCGCGCGGTCGCATTGTAGGCGCGGAAGAAGCGCTGGAAGAGCCTGTCCTGCTCCTCGGTGGGAATGCCGATGCCCTGGTCGCTCACCGAGATGCAGACCTCCCCGCTCCGTTTCTCCACCTTGAGGGTGATGGCGCCGCCCTGCGGGCTGTACTTGATGGCGTTGGTGAGGAGGTTGACCAGCACCTGCTCGAGGCGGACCCGATCTCCCTCGACCACGGCCCGCGTCCGCGGCCGGTGGAAGATGATCTCGTGCTGGCGCGAGACGCTGCGGAAATCGCCCACCACCTGATCGACCAGGTCGTCGATGACGACGCGCTCGCGCGCGAGGCTGAGCCGCTTCGATTCGAGGCGGGAGAGGTCGAGCAGGTCCTCCACCAGCCGGGTGAGGCGGCCCACCTGCCGCCGCGCCTTGGCCGCCATCTCCGGCTCGATCGGTTGCTGGCGCTGCAGCCGGCGCTCGATGCTCTGCAGATACATCGAGAGCGGCGTGAGCGGCGTGCGCAGCTCGTGCGCCGCGACAGTGAGGAAGTCGGCTCGCTGCTGATCGGCCTTCCGCTGCTCGGTCACGTCGACATAGACGAAGAGCCGCCCCAGATACTCCTCCCGCTGCCCGCGCACCGGCACGCTGAGTCGGGTCAAGAAGCGGTGGCGCGGCTTGTCCAGCTCCAGCTCGTCCTGCGCCGTCCGGTCGGGATTTGCGAACAGCTCCGCTACGCGCGCCAAAAGCTGCTGGTGGCTTCCGCTGATCACTTGCTCCAGCTTGCGCCGGTAGATGTCCTGCCAGCCCTGCCCGACCATCGTCCCGAGCGGTGCGCCGAAGAACTCCTCCAGCTTGCGGCTGGCGAGCTGCAGGGCGCCTTTGGCGTCGAAGAGCGCGATGCCGTTCGGGTCGGAGTGGAAGACCGCGCGCAGCATGGCTGCCCGGCGGTCAGACTCGACGCGCGCCTGCTCCTGCCGGTCGCGCTCCTCGGAGATCTGCCGCACCAGGCGGGCGTTGCGCACCGCCAGCGCCGCGCGTCCCGCGAGCGAGACGGCGAAGTCGATCTCGGCTTCGCTGTGGCGCTTGCCGTCAGGCCCGGTCGTCGCGAGCAGCATCGTCCCCATCGGCTCGGGACCATCGAACATCGGCGCGGCCACGAGCGAGGTGAGCCCGACCTCCTTGAGCAAGGCGAGAGCGTCGGGCTGCTTCACCCATTGCTTGAGCAGCTCGTCGGGGATGTGCTCGATCACCACCGGCCGCTTGAGCACCAGCGGATTGAACTCGGGATTGGCGTCCCAGCGCGAGGGAGGAAGGATGGTGTTGAGCTTCTTCTCCAGCTCGCGCTGCCGTGGGTCGGGATGATGAGCGGCCACGCTGCGGGTGGTGCCTTCGGGCTGCACCAGGGAAAACGAGACCCACCCCCCCATCGCCTCGGTGACGGACTTGACGATGCGGCGAAGCGGCTCGATCTCGTCGGGGCCGACATAGTCGAGCAGTACCCGGGAGACGTCGGACAAGATGCGGTGGCGCCGCTCCGCGTCGGCAAGCCTCTCCCCCTCGGTTTCCGCGCTTTCCGGAATCCTCACTCTGCAAGTGCAACGTCTTGCGAGAACTTTTGCAAGTCCGTTTGCGCCGAGTGTGTTCGCGGATGCTAAAGTGCGCCGCCCAAATGGGAGCCATCGGCAAGAAGATCATCGAGCAGCACGGCCTCTCGCCCGACGAATTCGAGCGCATCCGCCAGGTGCTGGGGCGAGAGCCGAACCTGGTCGAGCTGGGGATCTTCTCGGCGATGTGGAGCGAGCACTGCTCCTACAAATCCTCGCGCCGCTTCCTCAAGCACCTGCCGACCAAGGGACCGCGCGTCCTGCAGGGCCCTGGCGAGAACGCCGGCGTCGTCGACGTGGGGGGCGGGCTGGCGGTCGCTTTCAAGATGGAGAGCCACAACCATCCCAGCTACATCGAGCCGTACCAGGGCGCGGCGACTGGCGTGGGCGGAATCCTCCGCGACGTCTTCACCATGGGGGCGCGGCCGATCGCCACGATGAATGCCTTGCGCTTCGGCGATCCCTCGCATCCCAAGACGGCGCGGCTCCTGGAGGGGGTGGTCGCGGGCATTGCTGGTTATGGCAATTGCATAGGAGTTCCTACCGTCGCCGGAGAGGTGGCATTCGACGAGAGCTATAACGGCAATTGTCTGGTCAATGCCTTCACTCTCGGCCTTCTCAAGAGCAACCGCATCTTCCGCGGCACCGCCTCGGGCGTGGGCAATCCGGTCATCTACATCGGCGCGCGCACCGGCCGCGATGGAATCCACGGCGCCACCATGGCCAGCGCCGAGTTCGACGAGGCGAGCGAGAGCAAGCGCCCCACCGTGCAGGTGGGCGATCCCTTCATGGAGAAGCTGCTCCTCGAGGCCTGCCTGGAGCTCTTCAAGACCGACTGCCTGGTGGGCATCCAGGACATGGGCGCGGCTGGGCTGACCTCCAGCAGCGTGGAGATGGCCTCGCGCGCGGGCAGCGGCCTCGAGCTCGACCTCGATGCGGTGCCCCGGCGCGAGACCGGCATGACGCCCTACGAAGTGATGCTCTCCGAGTCGCAGGAGCGGATGCTGCTGGTGGCGAAGAAAGGGCGCGAGCAGGAGGTCTTCGCCATCTGCGACAAATGGGACCTCTCCCACGCCCTCGTCGGGCGCGTCACCGCGAGCGGCAAGCTGGTGGTGAAGAGCGGCGGCGCGGTCGTGGCGGAGCTGCCCATCGCGCCGCTCACCGAAGAGGCGCCTTCGTACGATCGCCCGCGCCGCCGGCCCGCCTGGCAGGATCAGGTGCAGAAGATGCCGGAGATTGCGCCGCCGCGCGATCTTCTCGCGGCCTTCAAGAAGGTGCTCGGCTCGCTCAACGTCGCCTCGAAGGAGTGGGTGTACCGGCAGTACGATCACATGGTCCGCATCGGGACCGCGGTGCGGCCCGGCTCGGGCGATGCGGCGGTGGTGCGCTTCACCGGGCAGCGCGAGGGCGGCGTGGCGCTCTCGGTCGACTGCAATTCGCGCTGGTGCTTCCTCGAGCCGAGGCTGGGCGCCGCGCACGCGGTTGCGGAGGCGGCGCGCAACGTCTCCTGCGTCGGCGGAGAGCCGCTGGCGATCACCGATTGCCTCAACTTCGGCAATCCCGAGCGGCCGGAGATCATGTGGCAGTTCGAGCAGGCCTGCCTGGGCATCGCCGATGCCTGCAAGGCGCTCGAGACGCCCGTCGTCTCCGGGAACGTCTCGCTCTACAACGAGACCGAGGGCAAGGCTGTCTTTCCCACGCCGATGATCGGCATGGTCGGACTGATGGACGACTGCGCGCGCAGCGTGGGCAGCGGCTTTCTCTCCGCCGGCGATCGCATTGCGCTTCTCGGCGGCGTCGGCGCAGGCCATCTGGGCGGCAGCGAATACCTGCGCGCGGTGCAGGGCAAGACGGCAGGTCTCCCGCCGCCGCTCGACTTCGCTCGAGAAAAAGCGGTGCAGCGCGCGGTGCGCGAATGCGTGCGGCAAGGAGCCATCCGGGCGGCGCACGATTGCTCGGAGGGCGGCCTCGCGGTGGCGCTGGCGGAGATGTGCTTCGTGCGCGACCTCGGCTGCCGCGTCCGCTTCCCGCCTTCGAGCTTGCGCCCCGACGCGCTCCTCTTCGGCGAGGACGCCTCGCGCATTCTCGTCTCCTACGCTCCGGCGCAGGCGGAGCGGGTGAAAGCGATCGGCGCGGCGGCCTCTGTCCGGTGCGAGGAGATCGGCGAGGTCGGCGGCGCGAAGTTGATCCTCGAAGGCTTGCTCGATGTGCCGCTCGTCGAGCTGCGCGAGCCGTGGGCGCGGGCGATCTCGCGCCTCTTGGGCGAGACCATCCACGCCGTCGCGCTCGAGGGCCACGCCGGCGCTCCTTGATGGAGACGAGGCTCCTCAGCGCGAGGTCGCCCCCCGACCTCGATGAGGCGGCCGCCCTCTTGCGCCGCGGCGGGCTGGTCGCTTTTCCCACCGAGACCGTCTACGGGCTGGGCGCGCTCGCGCTCGAGCCGCTGGCGGTGCGCGGCATCTATGCGGCCAAGGGCCGGCCGCCGACGAATCCGCTCATCGTCCATGTGCTCGGCGAGGACGATGCGCGCCCTTTGCTCGCCCGCTGGCCGCTCGAGGCGCAGCAGCTGGCGGCGCGCTACTGGCCGGGGCCGCTCACCCTGGTGCTGCCGCGCACTGCGCTCGTCCCCGACGAGGTCACCGCCGGCGGCGAGACCGTGGGCGTTCGCGCGCCGTCCCATCCAGTGGCGCGCGCGCTGCTCGAGCGGCTGGGAGCGCCGCTCGCGGCGCCGAGCGCGAACAGCGCCCAGCACGTCTCCCCGACGTCGGCGGCGCACGTGCTGCGCGATCTGAATGGCCGCATCGATGCGGTGCTCGACGGCGGGCGCTGCTCGGTGGGCATCGAATCCACCGTGCTGGGGCTCGACGGGCCGGTGCCTCGGCTCCTGCGCGCGGGGGCCATTTCGCGAGCGGAGCTCGAGGAGATGCTCGGGCCGCTCGAGATCGGCCCGCGACCCGGTGTGGTGCCGCAGTCGCCGGGGCAGAACCGCCGCCACTACGCGCCGGCAGCTCTGGTGCGCCTTTCGTCGCGCGCGGGCTTGACCGACGCGGTCGCGAGCCTTTCGGGGCGGATCGGCGTCCTGCTCCGCGGCGATACTCCCGCGCCGGCCGCGGCGGCCGTGGCGCGGCTGCCCGCGGACGCGACCGCCTATGCGCGCGGACTCTACGCGGCTCTCCGGGAGCTGGAGGATTCCGATTGCAGCGCCATCGTCGTCGAGCAAGTGCCGGACGGAGCGGAGTGGGACGCGATCCGCGACCGGCTGGCGAGGGCGGCGGCCCCGGAGTGATCTCAGACCCGCGCGCTGAGCAACGCGACCGCGATCTGAGCCGCCACGCGCGCGTTGTTCTCCAGCAGCTCCAGATTTGCCTGCTGCGTGCGCCCGCCGGTCGCGTCGGCCAGCGCGGCGAGGAGAAAGGGCGTCACTTCCTTGCCCGGCAGCTTGCGTCGTGCGGCCGCGCGCAAGGCAGCCGCCAGCGCCGTCTCGATCTCGGCCCGCGGCAGAGGCGAAGGAGGCGGCACCGCCACGACCGCCCCGCCCGGCGACAGCTCCCAGTGCATCCGCAGCGCCGCGGCGACCTCCGCCGGCCCCTCGAAGCGATGCTCGAGCGCGATGCCGCTCGCCTCGGTGAAGAAAGCCGGCAGCTGGGAAGTCCGGTAGCCCCACAGCGGCACGCCGAGCGTCTCCAGCATCTCCGCCGTCGCAGCCAGATCGAGAATCACCTTCGGCCCGGCACAGACCACGCACACTCGCCGCCGCGCGATCTCGGCGAGGTCGGCGGAGACGTCCGGGGGATCGAGCGGATCCACCCGGCGGTGCACGCCGCCGATTCCGCCAGTCGCGAAGAGCCGGATGCCGGCCCGCTCGGCGATGGCGCAGGTCGCTGAGACGGTCGTCCCGGCATCGCGGCCGGCGCCGCAAAGAGCCGCGAGATCGCGAGCGCCCGCCTTGGCGGCCTTGCGCGAGGGATCGGCGAGCCGCTCGAGCTGGGCCTCGCTGGCGCCGACCACCAGCTCTCCCCCGAGAACCGCGATCGCTGCCGGGACAGCTCCCTCGGCTCGCACCGCCGCGCCGCAGCTACGCGCGGCTTGCAGATTCGCCGGCGGCGGCAGCCCCTGCGCGACCACGCTGGTCTCGAGAGCGACCACGGCGCGTCCTTCGCGCAGCGCTGCCGCCACTTCCTCCGAGACGCGAAGCATGCCGCCTTCTACCGGAGGCCAAGCGCCCGCGCGAGGTCGGGACCGAAGTACGTCTTCGAGCTCTCGCCCTCGCCGCGCTGCCAGCGCTCGGGCGTCTCGACATAGCCGATGTAGCCGTCGGCGAACGAGACGAGCACCTCCGGCCGCGCGCGCAGCCCGAGCTCGCCCACGGCCTCGCCGGGAACTCCGATCAGCGAGATCGGCCCGATGCGCAGCCGCGTCTGCACGGCGAACCGATCGAGAGCGAGCGCAAAAAGATTGCTTGCCGCGCGCCGCAAGAGAAACGGCACGCGCCGGCTCGCCTGCGCGCGCGGCAGGGCGAGAAGGTGCGTCTCGCAGGCGAGCGAAATCGCCGACGATGTCTCGGCGCCGGCGAGAATGCGCGCGGCTTCCGATTGCACGCGCCGCCCGGGGTCCGCGCCGCTCCAGGTCGCGTTGCCAACCGCGCCTTGCAGCAAGAGCGCATCGTCCCGCAGCTGTCCTGGCCAGTCGCGCGAGATGCGCAGCTCGGCGCGAGGCATGCTCGTCGGATGCATGGCGTAGACGATCGCGGTCGCCACGCCTGGGATTTCGACCGCCACCAGCTCGGGATCGATCGGCCCCTCGCTCCGCAGCTGCGCAGGTCCCTGCGGCCACTCCTTCCTGGCAGCGCGCAGCTGGGCCGGTCGAATCGACTTTCCCGCCGTGGTCAGCGCCTCCGCCGCCGCCTGCGCAATGGCGTCGCGCTGCTCGCGGTCGAACGCTCCCGCGCCGGCCCAGCCGGCGAGGAGGTTGTCCCAGGCGCCGCCCGGCCCCGAGTGCGTGTGCGTAGCCGCAAGCAAGAGGCAGGTCTGCGGGCCGAGGTTGGCGCGCCGGAGGACTTCCTCCTCCAGCTCGCCGGGGATGAGCACCGTATCGATGTTGGCGATGAAGGCCTGGGCGCCGCCCGCCTCGACGGCGAGGGCGCGCGCGTAGACCGGTTCGCCGGGCAGCTCCGCACGCCGATGGCCGGGATAACCGCCGAGGACCGGCCGCTCGCCGAGCGCGATCTTCACCCGAGCCGCTCCCGCGCGGAGCGGCCCTTGCCCTCGCGAACTCGCGGCGGCGCGGCCATGGACGATGGCAGGGACCTCGCCGGGATCCTCGCCCAGCGGAATCACGCAGAATGCAACGACCGCCGCGGCCACCGCCGCGCCGGCCAGGGCGAGCGCGTGCTTCAGCGCACCACCCTGCGCGCCCCCAGATACCGCACCTGGAACCAGCTGCTGTCGATGTCGGCCTCGACCACGCCGTGCGAGGAGCTGGCGTGGATCAGCTTGCGCTTGGGCGCATCGACCATCATGCCGACGTGCGAGACGCCGTTGCCGAGCGTGTCGAAGAAGACCAGGTCGCCGTTCTGCAGCTGGAACTTGTTCACCGGCGTGCCGGTCGCGTACTGCAGCTTGGAGACGCGCGGGATGTCGATCGAGACGTCGCGATAGGAGCTCATCGTCAGCCCCGAGCAGTCGATCCCGCGGTGGGAGAGCCCGCCCCAGACGTAGGGCGTGCCGAGATAGGAGCGAGCAGCGCGCTTGAGGCCGGGCCAGAGGGCGGCCTTGGGCGCGCCGGTGCGGCGGATCACGCCACCCGCGCTGCTGCTCGCCACCGGGGTCGTCTCGGTGTCACCGTCGCTGTCGCTGCTCTTGTCGACATCGGCGACCGCCTGCTTTTTCGCAGGCCGCGGCGGCGGGGCGAGCTCGTAGGCGACCGGCTTGTATTCCGGCGCCGGCAGCTTCTTCCCCGACTGTTTCGCCTCGGAGAACTTCCGGCGGAGCGATCCCTGCAGCGATCCCGGATGCGCCGGATCCTTCTGCATGCCGGCGAGGAAATACGCCGCGTACAGCTGCAGGTCCCAGCCTTCCTTCCTGGCCGCGACCAGCGCCCACTTGGTCGTGTTGAAGTCTTGATCGCTCCACCCCTCGGCCATGGCGGCGTGGATGGCATCGGCCATCACTTCGCCGGGGACGCCGCCCGCGACGGCCTCGCGATAACCGTTGGCCCAGGTGGCGATGCTCTCCGCGGGAATCTTCTTCTGATAGCCGTAGAGAGCGATCCCGTCGACCGCGTCGGCGGGCGCGCCGCGCCAGATCGCCTGGTAGGCGGCGAAGCCCACCTCGGCGATGCGCCCCGGCGCGACCTCGTCGAGCAGCCCCTCGGCGATGACGTGCATGAGCGTGCGCGCGTCCTCGGGCTTGTCGGGCTTGACGACGTTGAACCCGTAGTTCTGGAACTTCTCCTTGAGCGCCGTCTCGAGCTCCTCACGCCGCGCCACCGAGAGCGAGGCGTCCTGCGAGAGCTTCTCGTGGACGTACTCGAGGACGTTCTGCCTCGCCGCCTGTGCCGCGAGCGCGCAGAGCGCGATCAGGAGTAGCGATCGTCTCGCCAGGGATCGGCGCTGTTGCTGTAGCCGCGCAGTTCCCAGTAGCCGAGCCGGTCGCGCGTCAGCACCTCGATGCGATGAATCCACTTGGCTCCTTTCCAGGCATAGAGCTGCGGCGTGATGATGCGCACCGGCCCGCCGTGCTCGCGCGGCAGCGGCTTTCCTTCGGCGGTGTGGACGAGCAGCACGTCGTCCTTGAGCGCCTCTTCGAGCGCCAGATTGGTGGAGTATCCGTCATAGGCGTGGGTGATCACATGCGTCGCTTCCGGCTTGGGGCGCGCCAGCGCCAGCACGGTGGCGAGCTGCACGCCCTCCCACTCCACGTCCATCTTCGACCAGGTGGTGACGCAGTGGAAGTCGCTCGTGTCCTTGATCTGGGGAAGCGCGCGGAACTCCTGCCAGGTGAAGCGGCGCGGCTCCTCGACCGCGCCGTCGACGATCAGCTCCCACTTGGAGAGCTCGACGTTCGGCTGGCGGCCGAGATCGAGCACCGGCCACCCCTGCGTCACCGTCTGGCCCGGCGGCAGCTTCGGCATGCCGTGGCGATTGGGGGATCCCGCGCCCATCGGCTGCGCTGCCGGCCGCGCCTTGTACCGCTCGCGCAGCTTCATGCGCGCCTCGACGATGCGCTGCTCCTTGTCGTTGTCCGCCATGAGCTGCGAGACTATAACTTGCTGTCCCGGAGGACCCCCAACGTGCGCCTTCCCGTCCTTCACCGCGACGACGACAAGTTCCACGACGAGTGCGGCGTCTTCGGCATCTTCGGCCACGCCGAGGCAGCGAACCTCGCCTACCTCGGCATCCATGCGCTGCAGCACAGGGGGCAGGAGTCGGCCGGCATCGCCTCATGGGATGGCCGCAAGATCCACCTGCACAAGGCGATGGGCCTGGTGGCCGACATCTTCACCCAGCAAGTCATCGCCGGCCTGCCCGGAAGCTCGGCGATCGGCCACACGCGGTACTCGACCTCGGGTCAATCCAACCTGGCCAACGCGCAGCCGATGGTGGCGCGCACGACCGCCGGCCAGATCGCGGTCGCGCACAACGGCAACCTCGTCAACTACGAAGAGCTCAAGCTCGAGCTGGAGGAGAAGGGCGCGCTCTTCCAGGGCACCAGCGACACCGAGGTCATCGTCCACCTGCTCGCCCACGAGAAGATCGGCAGCGTCGAGGAGCGCATCCAGGGCGCTCTGGCCAACGTCCGCGGCGCCTACTCGCTTCTCTTCCTCACCGAGAAGGGCCTGGTGGCGGTGCGCGATCCGCTCGGCTTCCGCCCGATGGTGCTGGGCAAGCTGCGCAACGGCGGCACCGTCTTCGCCAGCGAGACCTGCGCGCTCGATCTGATCGAGGCCGAGTACATCCGCGAGATCGAGCCAGGCGAGATGGTGGTGGTCGACGCCAAGGGTCTGCGCACGGTGCAATCGCTGCCCAAGCAGCGGTCGGGCAAGTGCATCTTCGAGCTCATCTACTTCGCCCGGCCCGACTCGCAGGTCTTCTCCCGCTCGGTGTACGACACGCGCAAGGCCCTGGGACGGCGGCTGGCCATCGAGCAGCCGGTGGTCGCCGATGTCGTGGTCCCGGTCCCCGACTCGGGCCTGGCCGCTGCGCTCGGCTATTCCGAGCAGAGCGGCATTCCCTATGACATGGGGCTCATCCGCAGCCACTATGTCGGCCGCACCTTCATCGAGCCCTCGCAGTCGATCCGGCATTTCGGGGTGAAGCTTAAGCTCAACCCCGTTCAATCGGTGGTGAAGGGCAAGCGGGTCGTGGTGGTCGACGACTCGATCGTGCGCGGCACCACCAGCCGCAAGATCGTCAAGATGCTGCGCGACGCCGGCGCGCGCGAGGTCCACTTGCGGATCAGCGCGCCGCCCACCCGCTGGCCCTGCTACTACGGGATCGACACGCCGGTGCGCAGCGAGCTGATCGCCGCCTCGCACACCGTCGAGGAGATCGCCAAGTACGTCACCGCCGACAGCCTCGGCTATCTCTCTCGCGAGGGTGTGCACGAGGCCGCCAATGCCGAGCCGCGCTCGTTCTGCGACGCCTGCTTCACCGGAGAGTACCT
Source organism: Deltaproteobacteria bacterium (assembly GCA_005879315.1). GTDB lineage: Bacteria > Myxococcota > Myxococcia > Myxococcales > 40CM-4-68-19 > 40CM-4-68-19. The sequence goes on from VBLC01000045.1 coordinate 20,849, forward strand.
GGTGCAGCTCACGCCACCTTCGAAGCCCCGCACCTCCGACCTCGCCTCGCCGATCCTTCTCGCCTAGTCGTGGCGGCGCTCATCGATCTGCTCGTCAAGATGCAGCTCCTCGACGAGCGCCAGCACGCCAATGTGCAGAGCCGCGCCAAGTCGCAGATGGGCGGGCACGTCGTCCAGCAGGTCGCCGAGATGGGATATGCGACCGAGAGCACGGTGGCGCGGGCGATCTCGGTCGAGCTTGGCCTGCCTCGCATCGATCTCGCCGTCAGTCCGCCCGAGCCGGCGGCGCTGCAGCTGCTCGACGCGCGCACCTGCGCCGATCGCTTCGTCCTCCCTGTGGCCCTGCGCGAGAACGGCGAGCTGCTCTGGCTGGCGATGGCCGACCCCACTGACCAGGAGGCCATCACCACCGTCAGCCACAAGGCGAACAAGCGCGTCCGCCCGGCGGTGGCGGGGCCGACGGAGATCCTCCGCGCCGTGCGACAGCTCTACGGCGGCTCGCCGTCAGAGACCGCGGGAAGCAACAAGCCCGCCGCGAGGGAAAGCTCCGACGCCGGATCGGACGAGGCCTTCGAGGTCCTCAACGTCGCCGACGACATCGGGGCGAGCCCGGCGGATTCCGAGGAGGGGCCGCTCTCGCGCATCGCCAGGCAGCTCGGCGTGGAGGTGCCGGAGGCCGTCGCCTCCCGTTCGTCCCCGGCGGCGGCGAAACTCGCTCCCGAGGTGCAGATCGCGGTCAAGGGGGCGCCGGCCATTCCGCCCAAGAGCGATCCCCGCGCGCCGCTCACCTTCGACGAGATGCTCCCGCCGGCGACCAGCGCCGGAGCGATCGCGCGCGACGACCTCACCGAGGAGGACCTTTCCACCATCGACGCGATCCGCGCCAGCATGGAGAAAGCCGCGCTGGTCCTGCGCGCGCTCGCCGAGCTGTGCATGGAGAAGGGCATCTTCACCCGCGAGGAGATGCGCAAGCGCAGCAGCAAGACCGCGCCTTGACTTCCCCTGCGCAGAAGCGGATGAAACCCCACACCGTTCACAACTGAACTTAGGGTAGGGGGAACCCATGCTTCGCAAATCGCTTTCGCTCGCGCTCGCGCTTGCCGCCGCCTGTGGCGGCGTCCAGCACACCAATGTCAGCAAGCCCACCTCACAGGAGGTCAATGCGGAGGAGCTTGCCAAGCTGGGCCGCATCACCTCGCTGCGTGAGAACGGCGGGACACTCTTCATCGGCGCCGAGAAGGGCATCGCCGCCATCGACGGATCGGGCAAGGTCCTCTGGACCCTCGAGCAGCCCGCCGCCATGGCTCGCCTGCTCGAAGCCGACGCCGACGGCATCACCTTCACCAGCTTCAACGGCGATGGCATCGCAGAGGGCGGCGCCGTGGCGCACTTCCTCATCGGCGACCTCGGCGACGAGCCGCACTTCAAGGACCAGAGCGTGGGCGCCGCCACGCGCGACGGCAAGCTGCTCTTCACCGCACCGGCGATGAAAGGCGTCACGCAGATGTCGCCGCCGGCGATGACCAAGGACCAGATCGGCGTTTCCCGCGGGCGCGGCCTCTTCGTCTACTCGCGCGCGGACGGGCACGAGATCGGCCGCAGCCCCCTGCTCGCCGAGCTCCTCGTCGACAAGTGGGTCCTCAACGCCAGCTTCAACCGGCCCGCGTTCCTCAACGGCGCCTGGTACGGGTCGCACCTCACCGATTTCGTGAAGGCCGACGGCAAGGGCGAGTATCAGGATCGCACGCGCATCTGGCGGATCCTCCCCGTGCTGGGCCTGGACAACCTCACCATCGGGCCTGTCCTCTTCAAGAACCGCCTCATCTGCGGCAACGCGCCCTACGAGGGCGACAAGAAAGCGGTCGTCTTCGCCTTCGACAAAGAGGGAGGCAAGGACTGGAAGGAGTACATCGACGACAAGGCGAGCGGCGTGGGCAGCATCACCGCCAACTCCGAGCGCCTCTTCGTGGCGACCAACTTCCACGTCAAGGCGATCGACGAGAAGGGCAGCGAAGTGTGGGACCAGGTCAACAAGAAAGGCGGTCTCTATCCGAGCAAGTACCGGGGGCTCAAGTACGCCAAGGGTACGAACCATGCCGCGCGAAGGTCGCAGGGGCAGCTGATCGTGGCCGACGAGAAGAACGTCTACGTGGCCACCAACCTGAGCAAGACCTCCGACGCGCTCACGGTGCTCAATGCGAAGACCGGCGAGTACGTCGGCTCGCTCGATCTGGGCACCTTCGTCTCCGACATGGCGCTGGTCGGCGGCAAGATCGCGCTGGCCACCGACGACGGTCTCAAGCTGGTGCAGGCCCTCTAGACCTTCGCCACGTCGCGGTGGGTGACCTTCACCTTGGCGCGGTGCTTGTCCGAGAGACGCTTCGCCAGCTCCTCGGCGAGCACCACGCTGCGGTGGCGGCCGCCGGTGCAGCCGATGCTCACCGTCAGGTAGCTCTTTCCCTCGGCGCGGTACTGGGGCAAGAGGAAGGCGAGCAGGGACTCGATCCGCTCGAGGAACTCCTCCGTCTGCTGCCGCTCGAGGACCCAGGCCGCGACCCTCGGGTCGGTGCCGGGGTGCGGCTTGAGCCCCTCGACGAAATAGGGGTTGGGCAAGAAGCGCACGTCGAAGACCAGGTCTGACACCGGCGGGATGCCGTTGCGGAAGCCGAAAGAAAGAAGCGTGACGTTGAGCAGCTCCTCCGCGCTCGCTCCGCCGAAGCGGGCGGTCATCGCGTCGCGCAGCTCGTGCACCGTCATGCGGGTGGTGTCGATGATCTCATCGGCCAGCCCGCGCAGCTGCGCGAGCACGCGCCGCTCCTGGACGATTCCCTCCTGCACGGTCCCCTCGGGGCTGAGCGGATGGCGGCGGCGGGTCTCCGAGTAGCGGCGCAAGAGGGCGTCGTCGGCTGCGTCGAAGAAGACCACCTCCAGCTTGTGCCCCTGCCGGCGCAGCTCCTCGAGCGCGGCGGGCACCGAGGGGAGCTGTTGCCCCTCGCGCGCGTCGATGACGATGGCGAGCCGGTGCACCTCGTCGCTCGTGCCGCGGCCGACCAGCTCGAGCAGCTTGGGCAGGAGCAAGACCGGCAGGTTGTCGATGCAGAAGTAGCCGAGGTCCTCGAGCGCCTTGGTGGCGGTGGACTTGCCCGAGCCGGACATCCCCGTCAAAAGCGCGATGCGGTGCGTGTCCGCCGCCGCCACCTATTCGACCTCGTCGCCGATGCCCCTCGTCAGGGTGGCCTGGGCGATCTCCTTGGAGAGCTTCTCCTGGAACTCCTTGGCGGAGTGGTGGCCCTGCAGCTTGAGCAAGTGGTTGCGCGCGGCGACCTCGACGATGGTGGTCAGGTTGCGCCCCGGCCGCACCGGGATGACCAGCAGCGGCACCTCGACGTCGAGGATGTTGTACTTCTGGTCCTCGACGCCGAGCCGGTCGTACTCGACCTTGTCGTCCCATTCGACCAGCTCGACCACCATCTCCACCTTCTTCCGCTCGCGCACCGCGCTGACGCCGAAGAGGTCCTTGATGTTGATGATGCCGATGCCGCGGATCTCCATGTGGTGCTTGATGATCTCCGAGCCGCTGCCGAAGACCGACTGGCCCTGCTTGCGCTTCAGGTCGACGATGTCGTCGGCCACCAGGCGATGGCCGCGCGTGACCAGATCGAGGGCGAGCTCGCTCTTGCCGATGCCGCTCTTGCCGAGGATGAGCACGCCGACGCCGGTCACGTCGATGAGGACGCCGTGCACCGAGGTGGCGGCGGTGAGCGCCTCCTGCAAGAACTGCTCGACGTTGTCGATGAAGACGCTGGAGAGGTGGCTGCTGCGCAGGAGCGGCACGCGCGCATCGGCCGCCTCGCGCTTCATCCATTCGTCGATGGGCAGGTTCTTGGTCACCACCAGGCAGGCGATGGGCAGGTTGAAGAGATTGCGCACGCGCTTCATCGCCTCGTCGTGCTTGAGGGTGGCGAGATAGCTGATCTCGGTGTTGCCGAAGACCTGCAGGCGGTCCTTGTGGATGTGCTCGGTGAAACCGGAGAGGGCGAGCCCCGGCTTCTGGATGCGCGAGCTGACCACGCGGCGGTCGAGGCCGCCTTCGCCGGCGAGCAGCTCGAGGCGGAGGTCGAAATCCCGGTCGTTGAGCAGCTGGCCGATCTTGACGGAGTCCATTCGAGACCGAGGGTAACATCCCTCCTGAAGAGGCGCGAGGGCGCGACCTCGAGCCTGAAATCCGAGGTCGGAGGCCTCAGTACTTGGCGTCTTCCTCGGAGATCAGCCGATAGATGGCCGCGGCGTCCGGGGCGGCGAGGATGGCCTGGCGCAGCTGCGGCTGCTTGAAGAGCCGCGAGATGCGCGCCAGCGCCTTGAGGTGCAACCCGGCCGAATTTTCCGGCGCGAAGAGGACGAAGAAGAGGAAGGTCGGCTTGTTGTCGATGGCGGCGAAATCCAGGCCCGCCTTCTTGCGCGCGAAGGCGGCGATCAATCCCGGCAGGCCCGGCAGCTTTCCATGGGGGATGGCGACTCCTTCGCCCACCCCGGTCGACCCGAGCTTCTCCCTTTCCAGGAGCGCCTCGGTGAGCCGGCCGGCGGCGAGCGAGGGAAAAGATCGGGCAAGCGCAGCCGACATCTCGCCGAGCACAGCCGCTTTCTCGTTCGCCTTCAGGTCGGCAAAGACCAGGTCCTCGCGCAGGAACTCGGCGATGCGCATCGCCTTCCGTCTATATCACTTCGCGGCCTGGGTCCGCTGCCGGCGCGGCGGCGCCACGCTGAGCATGCTCTCGCCCCCCGGCGCGATGAGCCCGAAGTTTCCGTCCTTGCGCCGGTAGATGACGTTGAGGTCGGTCGACTCCGGCCGGGTGAAGACGAGGAAGTCGTTGTTGAGCAGGTCCATCTGCATGAGAGCTTCCTCGACGCTCATCGGCTTGGCGAGGAATTCGTCGGAGCGGATCACTTCCGGCGTCATTCCCAGCTCGTCTTCCTTGGCGGAGAAGACCTCGTAGCGCACCCGCACCGGACCGCTCTGGTGCACGTGCGCCGGGCGGTGGTTCTTGAGCCGCTCCTTGTGCTTCTTCAGCTGCCGTTCGATCTTGTCGATCGCCATGTCGATGGAGGCGTACATGTCCTCCGATTTCTCCTTGCCGCGGACATGGAAATGGCCGGCGTGCAGATTGACGTCAGCGTGGTGCAGGTACCGCTCGAGCGAGAGCGTGACGTGGGCCTCGGTCACCTTGTCCAGATACTTGTCGGCCACCTTCGCGAGCTTGTCCTGCACGTGATTGCGGAGCGCGTCGGTGGCGAACATGTTCCTGAAGGTGATGTTGACCTGCATGTGACTGACCTCCCACAGAGTTGCCAAAAGCCAAGGCCTGGCCGCTCCTGCGGCGGCCGCGGCTAGAAGAACCGCTTGCGCTTGCTGGACGGCAGGATGCCGAGCACCTCCCTGTATTTGGCGACCGTGCGCCGGGCGATGTCCACGTTCTGCGACCTGAGCACCTCGACGATCTTCTGATCGCTGTACGGCTTGTCTCCAGGCTCCTGGGAGACGATCTGTTTGATCTGGTTCTTCACTGCCTCGGAGGCGATGTCCTCGCCGCCCACCCGAGCGATGGACGAATTGAAGAAGAACTTCAATTCGTAGATCCCCTGAGGCGTGTGCACGTACTTGTTGGTGGTGACCCGCGAGACGGTGCTCTCGTGCATGCCGATGTCCTCGGCCACGTCCCGAAGGATGAGCGGCCTCAGATAGGCGATGCCCTTGTCGAGGAAATCGCGCTGGAACTTGATGATCGAATCGGTGACCTTGACGATGGTCCGCTGCCGCTGGTGGATGCTGCGGATGAGCCACACCGCCGAGCGCAGCTTCTCCTGGATGTACTCTTTCGTCTGCGAGGCCGAGCCGTTCTTCAAGGCATTTCGATAATGCTGAGAGATGCGCAGCTTGGAGAGCCCGTCGTCGTTCAAGACGGTGACGTAGTTCTCGCCGATCTTGTGGATGTAGACGTCGGGGGTGATGTACTGGGGCTCCTCCGCCGAGTAGGCCCGGCCCGGCTTGGGATCGAGCCGCCCGAGCAGCTTGATGGAGGCGACCACCTCCTCGAGTGAGACGTGCAGGTCCTTGGCGATGGCCTGGTACTTCTTCGCCTCGACGTTCTTCAGATGGCGGCGGATGATCTGCGGCAGGAGCTCGGCGTCTGGATCGTCCTTGCCCTCGCCTTCGCTGATGAAATGCTTGGCCTGGAGCAGGAGGCACTCGCGCAGGTCGCGCGCGCCGCAGCCGATCGGATCGAATCGCTGGATGCGCTTGAGGACCTTCTCGGCGACGGAGGCCGGGACGCCCGCCTCGAGCGCGAGCGGAATCAAGGGATCGCATTCGCTCTTCGGCTTGCGCGCTTCCTGTTCGCGCCGCAGCGCCTCGAGCGCCTCGGGAGCGACCGCCGGCACCTCGGCAGTCTTCTCGGCGGAAGCGGGCTCCCCGGCCGGCAGCGCAGGCGCGGCAGTCGCCAGATCCGGATCCACCACCAGGTATCCGTCGCGGTTCAGGTTGCCGATGATGAGCGCGCCGATGCGCTCCTCTTCGGGCATGAGGCCGGCCATGCGCAGCTGCTCCATCAAATGCTCGGTCAGGTTCTCGCCACGCGTCAGCGTGGCCTCGTAGCTGGGCAGGTCCTCGGTGTTGAAGCCGCCGCCGGAGGGCGCGGTGTGCTGGGTCTGGTAGTTGTCGAGGTACTGCTCCCAGTCGATCTCGTCGCGCTTGACGTCGCCCTCGTTGGTCTTCTTCAGATCGGGCTGGGCCTGCTCGGCCGAAGGCGCCGCCAGCTCGCTCGCCTCGATGCTCTCGTTGAGGGTCGAGACGAGCTCGGCCGGGGCCTCGTTCAGCTCCGCCTCGGCGCCGTCCTGCGGCTCCTCGAGGAGCGGGTTCTGCTCCATCTCGGTGCGGATGAGATCGACCAGCTCCAGCCGCGAGAGCTGCAGGAGCTTGATCGCCTGCTGCAGCTGGGGAGTCATCACCAGCTGCTGTGAAAGTCTCAGACTTTGCTTGAGCTCCAACGCCATCCCGAGTCCCCCTTACTCCAGCTTGAAGCGTTCGCCCAGGTACACGGCGCGCGCCCGGTCGGAGGCGGCGATCTCGTTCGGGGTACCCGCTTCGAGAAGCTTCCCCTCGAAGAGCAGCACGGCGCGGTCGCAGATGCCCAGCGTCTCGCGCACGGCGTGATCGGTGATGAGGATGCCCAGGCCGCGCGCGCGCAACTTGCCGATCAGCCGCTGCAGGTCGTGCACCGCGATGGGATCGACACCGGCGAACGGCTCGTCGAAGAGCATGAACTGCGGTCCGGCGAGCAGCGATCGGGCGATCTCGGTGCGCCGCCTCTCGCCGCCGCTGAGCGTCTCGCCGAGCGAATCGGCCACCCGCAAGAGATCGAACTCGGTGAGCAGCTCGTCGGCGCGCTCCTCCTGCGCCTTGCGCGCAAGCCCGGAACCCTCGAGCACGAGCAGGAAGTTCTGCCGCACCGTCAGCTTGCGGAAGATGGATGGCTCCTGCGGAAGGTAGCCGATCCCCATCTGCGCGCGGCGGTGGAGGGGCATCCCCGAGAGATCGCGGTCGCCCAGCCGCACTTCCCCTGCCTCGGGAACGAGCAGCCCCACCACGCAGTGGAAGCTGGTGGTCTTGCCGGCGCCGTTCGGGCCGAGCAGCCCGACCACCTCGCCGGCCGAGACGTCGAAGGAAACTCCGTCGACCACGCGGCGGCCGCGGAAGCTCTTCTGAAGCCCTCGCGCTCGCAGCGTCACCGGTGCGCCTCGATCTCGTCCTTGTGCGTGTCGGGCCGCACCCGCCCGCGGGCGCGCTCGACGAACACTTCCTTCGAGTCGAGCGCCATGTCGATGCGGTCGCCGACGAGCATGTCGCCGCGGTCGTAGAGGCGCGGATCGCCGGTGAGGGCGACGACTCTCTTCCCCGCCTGGTAGTCGGCGCTCTGGCCGGTGGCGTGGCGATCGCCCTCGCGCAAGTCGACCCCGCCGCGAAGCTCGAGGAGGGTGAGCTGGCCGTCCTTGTCGTAGAGCGCATCCATCCGCGGGCTCTTGACGATCAGGTCTTCGCGGTGGACGACGACGTTGCCGTCGAAGTGCGCCACCTGGCGCGCCTTGTCGACGAAGAGGTGCGCCGCCTCGACCCGCAGCGGCAGATCCTTGCGCTCCTTCTCCTCGGGCAGCGCGCGGCGGAGGACCAGCCGCGGCCGCTGCACCTCGACGTCGTCGTTGTCGAGGCGCATGAGGATGCGGTCGCCCGAGAGCGTCTCCTCGCGCTCGCGCACCACCGGCGGCGCTTCCTGCGTGCCGGTGAGCAGCATCGTCTGCCCGACGAGGTCGAGGTCGCCGTGCGAGCCTTGCGCGGTCTTGGTCGCCCGCTGCAAGCGGACGTTCCCGTCGACCGTGAAGCGATCGATGTTTTGCCCGGTCGGGCTCGCTGCCGTTCCGGACTTCTGCGGTGCGTAGAACGCCACCGCATGGTCGGAGTCGATGGTCAGATCGCCGCGGACGAGCTTCACCTCGCCGTCGAGAAAGACGCGGCGCTCTTTGGAGTCGATGCGCATCTGCGCAGCAGCGAAGTCCACCGGCCCCGACTGCAGCCCGGCCGCGGCGGCGGCGAGGAGGAGCGCGGTCATCGCTGCGCCTCCATCTGTAGCGACCCGCGCACGCCGCCGAGCAGCGCGATGGAGCTGCCGTCCGTTCTGGCGAGAAGCCCATTGCCGCGCACGCGATAGCCAGGGCCCTGTGCATCGACCGGTGTGTCGCTGCGCAGCGAGCCGGCCGCGCCGTCGTATTCCGCCCGCTCGGTCGTGGCCGTGTCGCCGCGGGCCGCATCGAAGCGGACGCCGCCCGACGCCGTCGCGCGTTGCCCGGAGACGTGGCCCGTCGTCCGCGGCGCGGTGACGTGCAATTTGCCGAAGGACGCAAAGCCTGTGCCGGGCTCGGGCTCCAGCACCGCTGCTCCTCTGCTGGCATCCAGCCGGCCGCCTGCTCGCAGGTAATCGACGGAATCGAAGCTGCCGCGCGCCACCACTCGCCCCTCGGAAAACCGGGCGAACGCCACCGTGCGAAGGCTGAGATCAGGGGCTACCGGTAGTGGGGAAGTGTCCGACATCCCTGCAGAACCGCACGCGAGACCCAGAGCGCCAAGAGAGGCGATGACGATCTGGCTCCGCATTTGCAAGGAAGGCTAGCACCGGCGCCCGCCCCTGTCGAGGCGTCACCGCGTCTTTTTTCGTTCAGGCGTGAACTACTTTTCCCTTGCAATTCCCGAAGGCTGTGTACGCCAGCGGGGGTGCATCCAGACCCACTCGGCGGGGCGTGCGCGGATCTCCTCCTCGATCACTCGGGTCGCCTCCGCGGTGAGCGCGAGCGAGTCGGCATCGCGGTCGCCGCTGCGCGCCGCATCGATGCTCCGGAGCGTGACGCGGTGGCCACGGCCCCTCCGGTGGGCGCATCCGAAGAGCATCGGCGCTCCGCTGATCGCGGCGAGGTCGCCGGCGGCACGCGGCGTGAACGCGGGCCGCCCGAAGAAGGGGACGAAATGGCCGGCGACCCTGGTGTCCTGATCGATGAGGATGCCGACGACGCCGCCGCTCTCGAGGAACCGGAGCACCTCGCGCGCCGAAAACGTCGAGCCGCGCCAGAAGATCTTCAGACCGGCGCCCGCGCGCGTCCGCTCGAGCAGCGCAGTGAGGCGCGGGTCCTGCGCTTCCTTGGCCACCACCGCGCAAGGAGGGCCGAGCGCGGCCATGCGGCGCGCGAACAACTCCCAACTGCCGAGGTGGGCGGAGGCGACCACGACTCCTTTCCCCTGGGCGTGCGCTGCGCGGAAGATGGCGTCCTCCGCCGGCGGCACCTCCACCTCGCTCGCGTCGTTGCGGGCGGTCTCGAGCGCTGCGCGGCCGAGGTTGGCGAAGCTCGCCCGGCCGATGCGATCCCGCTCCTTCGGGCTCTTCTCGGGAAAGGCGATGGCGAGCTGCTCGCGCGCCAGCCGCCGCTGCCTTGGCGAGAGGTACCAGGCGAGCGTGCCGATGAGCGCGCCGGCCTGGAGAGGAAGGACGCGCAGAAGCGGGAGCGCAGCGAGCAGCGCCCGGACGCGGAGCTCCCGGCGGGCCCGCTTCGAGAAGCTCATGACTGCGCGGGCGGCTCTTCGACGGGCGGCCAGCCGGTTCGTGCGGCGAGGAGCAACTCGCAGAGATCGCGCACGGCGCCGTGGCCGGCTCGGTGCTTGGCCACCCAGCTCACTTCGCGGAGGACTTCCGGCACGGCGTCGGCGGGAGCGCAGGGAAGGCCCACCCGGCGCAGCGCGGGCAGGTCGTTGACGTCGTCGCCCATGAAGCAGACCTGCTCGAGCGGAACCGACATCGTCTGGGCGATCTCTCCGATGGCCTGGCCCTTGGCGCGGCTCTGCCCGACGACGTGATCGATGGAGAGCTCGCGGCAGCGCTGCAGCACCAAATCCGCGCGGCGGCCGGTGAGCGCCGCCAGCTTGACGCCGGCGTGCATCTGCAGCAGGCGCAGGCCGTGGCCGTCGCGCACGTCGAAGGCCTTCATCGCCTCGCCCTGCGCGCCGTAGTAGAGGCGGCCGTCGGTCATGGTGCCGTCGACGTCGAGAACCACCAGGCGGATGCTCTGCAAGAGCGCGCGCGGGGGCTTGCGAGGCACGGCGCGCTTCTATCACGAGCGATCAGGAGAGCGCGCGGCGGATCTTGACGACCTCGCCCACCAGCTCGTCCCACATGGGGAAGGTCAGCGAGTTGGGCCCGTCGCTCAGCGCCCGGTCGGGATCCTCATGCACCTCGCAGAAGAGCGCGTCGATGCCCACCGCGGCCGCCGCGCGCGCCAGCGGAGCAGCCAGCGTGCGGTCGCCGCCCGTCGCGTTTCCTTGCGAGCCTGGCTGCTGCACCGAGTGCGTGGCGTCGAAGCAGACCGGCGCGAGCTTTCGCAGGGCGACGAGCCCGCGCATGTCGACCACCAGGTTGTGGTAGCCGAAGGACGCGCCCCGTTCGGTGAGCAGGATCTGCGCGCAGCCGCCCTCGCGCAGCTTGTCGACGACGTTCTGCATGTCCTCGGGAGCGAGGAACTGGCCCTTCTTGACGTTGACGGCGCGCCCGGTTCGCGCAGCTCCGAGGAGCAGGTCCGTCTGCCGGCAGAGGAAGGCGGGGATCTGCAGCACGTCGACCACCTCGGCGGCGCGAGCGCATTGCGACGTTTCGTGCACGTCGGTGAGGGCCGGCAGGCCGCTCTCCTTCTTGGCCCGGGCGAGAATGCGCAGCCCTTCTTCCAGGCCGGGACCGCGGAAGCTCCGGGCGCTGGTGCGGTTGGCCTTGTCGAAGCTGCACTTGAAGACGGCCGGGAGCCCGTGCTTCTGGGCGACCGTCGCGACCCGGCGTGCGGCGGCCACCGTGGCAGCCTCGCTCTCGATCACGCACGGGCCGGCGATGAGCAGAAGCTGCCCGCCGCCAAACGAGAAGCTCATGCCTTGGCCACCGGCGTCCCCGAGGGCACGACGATCTCCGGGGCCTGCGGCTGCGACGCCGCGGAGGTAGCCTTGCGCGTCCGCTGCTCCAGCGCCGCCTTGACGAACCCGGCGAAGAGCGGGTGCGGCTGGAACGGCTTCGACTGGAACTCGGGATGGTACTGGCAGCCGATGAAGTAAGGATGCCCCAGAAGCTCGATGATCTCGACCAGCCCGAGCTGCTCGTTGATGCCCGAGGCGACCAGGCCCTTCTCCTCCAACAGCGAGCGATAGGCGTTGTTGAGCTCGTAACGATGGCGGTGCCGCTCGCTGATCTCCTGCTTGCCGTAGAGGCGCGAGGCGATGCTGCCCGGCTTGAGCGTGCAGGCATAGGCGCCGAGCCGCATGGTGCCGCCCTTCGCGCTCACCTGCTTCTGGTCGGCCATCAGCGAGACCACCGGATGCGGCGTGCCTTCGTCGAACTCGTGCGAGTTGGCCTTCTCCAGGCCGCACACGTTCCTGGCAAATTCGATGGCCGCCATCTGCAAACCGAGACAGATGCCAAAAAATGGAATCTTCCGTTCGCGAGCGTAGCGGACGGCCGCGATCTTGCCCTCCGTGCCGCGCACGCCGAATCCGCCCGGGACGAGGATGGCATCGGCGTGCTGAAGAAGGGTGTCGGCGCCGAGCTGCTCGATCTGCATGGAGTCGATGTAATCGAGCGAGACGCGCGCGTCGTTGGCGATGCCGCCGTGGACGAGGGCTTCGTTGAGCGACTTGTAGCTCTCGGTCAGGTCCACGTACTTGCCCACCACCGCGATGCGCACCTCGCGGGTGGGTTCCTTGATGGCCTTGACGATCTTCTCCCACTTCTCCAGCTTGGGGGCGCGGCTCCAGATGTTGAGCAGCTCGGCGACCCGGTCGTCGAGGCCCTCCTCGTGGAGCGTGAGCGGCAGCTCGTAGATGGTCTGCACGTCGGCCGCGGTGAAGACCGAGCCCGGCTCGACCGAGCAGAAGAGGGCGATCTTGTCCTTGATCTCCTTCGAGAGCGGCCGGTCGGTGCGGCACAAGAGGATGTCCGGCTGGATGCCGATCTCGCGCAGCTTCATCACCGAGTGCTGGGTCGGCTTGGTCTTCACCTCGTGCGCCGTGGAGATGTAGGGCACCAGCGTCAGGTGGATGTAGATGACGTTCTCGCTGCCGACGTCGTACTTCATCTGCCGGATGGCCTCGAGGAACGGCAGCGACTCGATGTCGCCCACCGTGCCGCCCACCTCGACGATGACGATGTCGTTTCCCTCGGCGGTGTTGAGGATGATGCGCTTGATCTCGTCGGTGATGTGCGGAATCACCTGCACGGTCTTGCCCAGATACTCGCCCTGCCGCTCCTTGTTGATGACGTTGAGGTAGATGCGGCCGGTGGTGGCGTTGTTGTTGCGCGACATCTTCGCGCTGCTGAAGCGCTCGTAATGGCCGAGATCGAGATCGGTCTCGCCGCCGTCGTCGGTGACGTAGACCTCGCCGTGCTGGAAGGGGCTCATCGTCCCGGGGTCGACGTTGATGTACGGGTCGAGCTTGAGGTGGGTGATCTTCAGCCCGCGGTTCTCCAAGAGGGCGCCCAGGCTGGCCGAAGAGAGGCCCTTGCCCAGCGAGGAGACGACGCCGCCGGTGACGAAGATGAACTTGGTCCGCTTGCGGCCTTGATCGACCTGGGAACGCAGCGCGCTCATCGGCTCCTCCTCTCCTCTTGTTCGAACAGGCGGCGCACCCGCTCGAGATCATCCTGCGTGTCGACCGCGGCGGAGGTGAACTCGCCGACCGCCACGTCGATGGGGATCCCGTGCCAGAGCGCCCGCAATTGTTCGAGGCCCTCGGCGCGCTCGAGATTCGTCTCCGGCAGCTTGGCGAACTTCTGCAGCGCCGCAGCCGAGAACCCGTAAAGGCCGATGTGCGCGAGGGGCAGCACTTCGCCCTGGGCGCGCGGATGGGGGATGAGGGAGCGCGAGAAATAGAGGGCGCGGCCGCGCGAATCGAGCACGACCTTCACCACTTGCGGCAGATCGCCTTCGCCCGGCGCGAGCGGGCGCGCCACGGTCGCCATCTCCGACCCGCCGCGCACCAGCCTGGCGAGCGCCGCGATGGCGCGCGGATCGACCAGCGGCTCGTCCCCCTGCACGTTGAGGTAGCCGTCGGCGGGCAGGTCGCGCGCCGCCTGGGCGATCCGCTCGGTGCCGTTGCGGCAGGCGGGATCGGTCATCAGCGCGCGAAAGCCAGCGGCGATGACGGCGCGCGCGATGCGCTCCTCGTCGGTGGCGACCGCGACCTCGTCGATTCCCTCGGCGCGGGCGGCGCGCTGGGCCACGCGGACGACCATCGGCGCCCCGCCGATGTCGGCGAGGGGTTTCCCGGGAAGCCTTTGGGCGGAGTAGCGCGCAGGGATCAGGGCTGCGAGGCGCACATGGGTTTGTAGCGCAGGGGGCGCCGCGCGCGCAACCCGTTCTGCGATAGCCTTGCGGCGTGAGTGTGCTCGACGACATCCGGCGCGCCGCTTTCGAGCTGCGGCGGACCGACCCGCAGGAGGCCGTTCGCGTCTTGCGCCGCGCTGCCGCGCTGGGTGGAGAAGCCGAGGTGCTCGCGCGGGGAGCGCTGGGCGAGATCTATCTGGAAGAGTTCGGCGACCTCGACGGAGCCGAGCACGAGTTTCGCAGGGTGCTCGGGGCTGCGCCGGGATTGATCGCGGCCCAGATCGGCCTGGCGCGCACGCGGCACGAGGCGGGGGACTTCGCCGAAGCCGAGGCAGGGTTCGAGCGCGCCCTGCGCGGTCTGGAGCGCGACTTGCGCGAGCTGAAGAAAGGCCCCCTGCCCGCCGGCGCGGAGGAGCTGGTGCTGACGCTCCTGGAAGTCGCGGTCGAGCTGGCCGAGCTGCGCGCCTCCGCGGCTCCCGACCAGAGAGTCCCGGTCGAGATCGACGAGGACCTCTTGCGCTGGGCCGCCGCCGAGAAGCTCTTCGACGCGGAGGGCGATACCGACGACTGGGTCCGCTTCCATTCGCTCTGGACGGAGCTCCGCCTGCTCACCGGCCGGGGCGAAGAAGCGATCACCGAGCTGCAGGAGGCCGCGCAGCTTCCCGCCGACGAGCGCGCGCGCCTCGTCGACCTGGCCCGCGACGACCTCGGCCTGCCCCCGCTGGTGCAGCTGGGCAAGAAGAACTAAGCGCGCGGGCCGTCGGACTGGCGCGGCGGGCGCGCGCGCTTCTCCATCGGGTCCCAGCTGCGATCGTCTCCTGGCCGGCGGACGCGAGCGGTCATGCCGTGGATCGGCAGCCACGCTCCGCAGCGCGGGCAGGTGGGCGGGCGAAGGTTGCGCATCATCCGGCCGCACGAGGGACAGAAGCGGATCAGGTAGAGGTAGCCGAACTCGACCAGAAGCAGCGCGCCGAAGAGCATGAAGCGGAAGCCGAGGCTGGTGTGTGTCCAGAGGCCGCGGTCCGCTCCGATTCCGATCAGCGCGGCGAAGAGCGCGAGCAGGCTGAGCCGGAAGAGCGCGCGCTTGGTCGCGCCCCTCATGCGCCCGCGCGCCAGAAACCAGATCCAGGCGATGCCGGCCACGGCTGCCGGCGCGATCCACGCGTCTCGCACGCGCCTATTGAAAGCCGGCGCGCGCCGCGGCGCAAGCGATCAGAACAGCCTGGATCGCAGCCGGCGCAACCGCCGCAGGCGGCGGCGCGGTCGTCCCCTCATCTTCCCTCCACCAGGATGCGCGCGATCCGCTCGGCGGCTCGCCCGTCCCACAGCTCCGGCATGCGGCCCGGCCTCGCTTCAGCCGACAGCGCCTGGCGCGCCGCCGGGACGATCCGGTCCGGGTCGGACCCGACCAACTGGTTGGTTCCGTCGGTGATGGTCACCGGCCGCTCGGTGTTCTCGCGCAAGGTCAGGCAGGGCACCGAGAGAGCGGTGGTCTCCTCCTGGATTCCGCCCGAGTCGGTCATCACCAGGCGCGCCTCGGCGGTGAGGGCGAGGAAGTCGAGATAACCGAGCGGCTCGATGATCTTCAGCCCCGGCGCAGTGAACGACTGCATGCGCGCACGCGTGCGCGGGTGGACGGGGAAGACCACCGGCAGCATCGCCGCCACTCCGGCCAGCGCCGAGAGCAGCCGCGCGAGCGCCTTCGGCTCGTCGACGTTCGCGGGCCGGTGCAGGGTTGCGAGCGCGTATCCTCCGGGCGAGAGCTCGAGCCGCTGGTGGATGCGGCTCTCGCGCGCCCGCGGCAGCGCGGCCTTGAGGCTGTCGATCATCACGTTGCCGACGAAATGCACCCGGTCTTCGGGAATGCCCTCGGCGGCGAGGTTCTGATCGCCGTCGCGCGAGGGGGTGAAAAGCAGCTGCGAGAGGCGATCGGTCAGGACGCGGTTGATCTCCTCCGGCATGCTCCAGTCGCGCGAGCGCAGGCCGGCCTCCACATGGGCGATCCGCAATCCCAGCTTGGCGGCCACGAGCGCGACGGCGAGCGTGGAGTTGACGTCGCCGGCGACCACCACTACCTCGGGGTTCTCGCGCAAGAGAACCGGCTCGATCTCCACCATCACCTTCGCGGTCTGCTGCGCGTGCGAGCCGCTGCCCGCTCCGAGGTGCACGTCCGGCTCGGGCATGCCCAGATCCTGGAAGAAGACGTCGGACATCTTCGCGTCGTAATGCTGGCCGGTGTGGACCAGCACCTGCCGCACGCCCTCGCGCTCGCGCAGCTGGGCGAGGATGGGCGCCACCTTCATGAAATTGGGCCGGGCGCCGACGACGTGAAGGATCTTCACCCCGCTAAGCGTGCGCACGGACGGCTGCCCTCGCAACGTGCGCTGTTATAAAGCGGACGTGAAGGACGCTCTGCTGGAGCACCAGCTGCGCAAGCGGGCGCCGGGGGATCAGGGCGAGCCGCCCGAGGTCCCGGTCGTCTACCAGGACGACGCGCTCCTCTTGGTGGACAAGCCGGCGGGTCTCGCGCTCCATCCGACCGCGCGCTACTACTTCTCCACGCTGACTCGCGCGCTGCAGACGCGCCACCGCAACGCCGCGGGAGAGAAACCCGACCCGGCGCACCGGCTCGACCGCGAGACGAGCGGGCTCGTCGCCTGCGGGCGCGCGCCCCGCTGGACGCGCATCCTCAAGGCCGCGTTCGCCGCGCGGCGGGTGGAGAAGAGCTATCTGGCGCTGGTCGAGGGGATTCCGCAGCGGGACGAATTCGACGTCGACCTGCCGCTCGAAGTGGGAGGCGGGCGCGTCAAGGTGAAGGCGCGCGTCGATCCCCAGGGGGCGCCGGCGCTCACTTCCTGCCAGGTCTTGCGCCGGCTGCGCGGTGTCTCGCTCCTCCGCTGCCTGCCGCGGACGGGCCGGCAGCACCAGATCCGCGCGCATCTGCTCGCCGCCGGATTCCCCCTGGTGGGTGACAAGCTCTACGGGCCGAGCGAGGAGATCTTCCTCCGGCTGGCCGAGAGCGGCGGCACTCCCGCCCCGCCCGGCGAATTCGACCAGCTGATCACCGCCGAGGAGCGCGCGGGGCTGCGCCACTGGCGGCAGGCGCTGCACGCCGAGGAGCTGATCCTGCAGCATCCCGCGACCGGCGAGCGGATGCGCTTCGTCGCGCCGCTGCCGGCGGATCTGTCCGAGCTGATCGAGCAGCTCAGTTAGGCTGCGCGCGCTGCGGCGCTGCGCAAAGACGCCACCAGCGAGGCGAGACCCTCCTCGAGGCGCACGCGCGGTTCATAGCCGAGCAGCTCGCGCGCCTTGGAGATGTCGGCGGCGGAGGCGCGCAGATCTCCCGCGCGCGGCGCCTGGTGCTCGATCTCCAGCTCGCTCTTGATGATGCTCTTGAGGAGAGCGATCAGCTCGAGGAGCGAGGCGCTCCGGCCGCTCGCGACGTTGATCACCTCGCCGACCGCGCGCGGGCTGGTCGCGGCGAGCAGGTTGGCGCGCACCACGTCGCTGACGTGGACGAAGTCGCGGGTCTGCTTGCCGTCGCCGTAGACGATCGGCCTCTGCCCGGCGAGAAGCCGCGTCGCGAAGCGGGGGATGGCCGCGGCGTACTCGCTCTTCGGATCCTGCCGCGGCCCGTAGACGTTGAAGAAGCGCAGCGCCACGCAGGGGAGGCCGTACGCCCGCGAATAGGTCTGCGCATACAGCTCGCCGGCAACCTTCTGCGCCGCGTAGGGCGACATCGGTCGCGGCTCGAGGCGCTCGTGCTTGGGCTGCTCCGGACCGTCGCCGTACGCAGCGCAGGAACAGGCGAGCACGACGCGCTCCGCGCCGCTGCGCCGCGCCGCCTCGAGAACGTTCACCGTGCCGCCGACGTTGACGGCGTTGGTGCGCACCGGCTCCGCCATCGAGAGCGGCACCGAGGGAATGGCGGCGAGATGGAAGACCCACTTCGCCCCGGCGACGGCTTCCTCGACCGAGCGCGGGTCTGCCACCGTGCCCTCGACCAGCGAGAAGCGCGGGTCTTTCGGCAAATTCTCCCGCTTGCCGCTGGAGAAATCGTCGAGCCCGACGACCTCGTACCCTTCTTTGACCAGCGCCTCGGCCAGATGGCCGCCGATGAACCCGGCAGCGCCGGTCAGACAAACTTTCGCCACGTCCCCTCCCGCTTCAGGGAGCGATGTAGGCGAGCCCGCAGCCCACCTTTCCCTCCGGAGTGTTCAGCTGATTGCAGTCGCAGGCGTGCGAGTCGAGCTGCTGCTGGCAGAATTTCTCGTCCGCAGGCCGCACGCTGAAGTTCGCCTCCGACTCCTTCGCCCGCTGGTTGCAGGCCGCCCTGCTTCCGTCGTCGGGCAGGCACTGGCAGATCTGGCTGGCGAGGGTACGACAGGCGTCCCCGCAGCCGGCGGCCAGCGAGACACTGAGCACGCAAGCGAACAGCCGCAAGGCCTTGACTGCAGTTCCGGACATGGCGGGCCGCGGATCTAACACGACTGGCGGCGAAGAGCAGGCTAGAAGACGCAATGCGCTACATCTGGCTGCACGGATTCGCCAGCAGTCCGCAGTCGAGCAAGGGGCAGTTCGTTCGCGCCCGGCTGCTCGAGCAGGGCGTGCACCTCGTCCTCCCCGACCTCAACGAGCCCTCCTTCTTCGATCTGACGGTCTCGCGCATGCTCGAGCAGGTGGACGTACTCGCGCAAGGAGACGATCCGCTGGTGCTCTTCGGCTCCTCTCTGGGCGGCTTCACCGCGGCCACCTGGGCGGCGACGCGGCCTGGCCGCACCGAGAAGCTCATCCTGCTCGCGCCCGCCTTCGATCTCGCCCCGCGCTGGGCGGCCCGGATGGGGCCGGCCGAGATCGCCCGCTGGCGCGCGCAGGGCAGATACGCTTTCGACCACTACGCGAGGGGGAGGAAGGAGGAGCTGTCCGCCGGCTTCCTCGACGACGCCGAGGCGCACGCCTCCTATCCTTTGCCGCGCAGCCCGACGCTGGTCTTCCAGGGGCGGCGCGACGACACCGTCGATCCCGCGGTGGCGCGGGAGTTCGTCCGCCGCATGGGGAGCCGGGCCCGTCTGGTCGAGCTCGACGAGGGGCACGAGCTGACGGCCGATCTGCCCGGGCTGTGGCGGGAGATCGCCGGCTTCCTTCAGCTGCCGCGGCCGATGCCGTAGTAGGTGAAGCCGAGCTCGCGCAGCCGGCGGGCGTTCCAGATGTTGCGGCCATCGAAGAGGACCGGATCCTTCATCGCCTTCTGGATGCGGCCGAAGTCGGGCTGGCGGAATTCGTTCCACTCGGTGACGAGGAAGAGCCCCTCGGCCCCCTCCACTGCCTGGTAGGGATTTTGTACAAAATGCACGCCCTCGCCGAAGACGCGGCGGGCGTTGTCCATCGCGACCGGATCGTGGGCAGTGACGATGGCGCCCTCGGCGAGCAGCTCCTCGATGAGGGCGATCGAAGGGGCCTCGCGCATGTCGTCGGTGCGCGGCTTGAAGGCCAGGCCCCAGACGCCCAGCTTCTTGCCGCGCAGGCCTGGCGGGCCGAAGTGGGTCTTGGCCTTCTGCGCCAAGAGGCGCTTCTGCCGATCGTTCACCGCATCGACCGCCGAGAGCAGCGCGAAGTCGAGGCCGTGGTTGCGCGCCGTGGCGATGAGCGCCTTCACGTCCTTGGGGAAGCAGCTGCCGCCGTAGCCGCAGCCGGGGAAGAGGAACTTCTGGCCGATGCGCTCGTCGCTGCCCATCGCCTTGCGGACGGCATCGACGTCCGCGGCCACGCGCTCGCAGAGGGCGGCGACCTCGTTCATGAAGGAGAGGCGGGTCGCGAGCATCGCGTTGGCGGCGTACTTGGTCAGCTCCGCCGAGCGGGGGTCCATGAAGTAGATGGGGCTCTCGGTGCGGACGAAGGGCGCGTACATCTCCGACATGATGGCGCGCGCCCGCTCGCTGGAGGCGCCGATGACGATGCGGTCGGGGCGCATGAAGTCGTCGATGGCAGCCCCTTCCTTGAGGAACTCGGGGTTCGAGACGACGTCGACCGGCACCTGCGTGCGGGCGGCGATCTCGGCCTGCATGCGCGCGGCCGTGCCCACCGGGACGGTGCTCTTGTTGACCAGCACCGTGTAGCGCTCGACGGCACCGGCGACCTGGTGGGCGACGGCCATGGCGATGCGCAGATCGGCATCGCCGCTCTCGCCCTGCGGGGTGCCGACCGCGATGAAGACGACTTCGCTCGCCTTCACTGCCGCGGCCAGGTCGGTCGAGAAGCTCAGCCGCTCGGCTGCGATGTTGCGGTGGAGCAGCTCGTCCAGGCCCGGCTCGTAGATGGGGGTCTTGCCCTTGCGGAGCTGGGCGATCTTCCCGGCATCGACGTCGACGCAGGCGACGGTGTGCCCCGAATCGGCGAAGCAGGTGCCCGCCACGAGGCCCACATAGCCGGTGCCGACGACGGCGATGCGCATGGCCCCGCTTCTAGCACGAGGGGCCAGCAGCGAGGCAAAATCGGGCGCTACTCCACCGTGACCGACTTCGCCAGATTGCGGGGCTGGTCGACGTCGGTGCCGCGATGGTCGGCGACGTGGTAGCTGAAGAGTTGCGTCGGCACGACCGAGACCATCGGCATCAGGAGCGGGTTGGTCTGCGGGACGGGGATGGCCGCCTCGGCCAGCCTGGGCACCTGCTCGTCGCCCTCGGAATGGATGGCGATGACCCGCCCGCCCCTGGCGCGCACTTCGTGGATGTTGCCGAGAATCTTCTCGTAGTTCACGCCCGGCTCGGTCGCCGAGTCGCGCGGCGCCAGAACCATCACCGGCATGTTTTCGTCGATGAGCGCGATCGGCCCGTGCTTCATCTCGCCGGCCGCGTAGCCCTCGGCGTGGATATAGGAGATCTCCTTCAGCTTGAGCGCTCCCTCCAGCGCCACCGGGTACTGCGGCCCGCGGCCGAGGAAGAGGAGGTCGCGCGACTGGGAGAACTTGTAGGCGGCCTGCTTGATCTGCTCCTCGTATTTGAGCACCCGCTCCACCAGGAGCGGGACCTCGGTGAGCGCCTGCAGATGCGCCCGCCCCTGCTCCTGCGAGATCGTCCCGCGCAGCCGGCCGAGCCGCACCGCCAGGAGGAAGAACGCCGCCAGCTGGGTGGTGAAGGCCTTGGTCGAGGCCACGCCGATCTCCGGACCGGCGTGGGTGTAGAGGACGTCGTCGGCCTCGCGTGCGATGGCGCTGCCGACCACGTTGCAGATGGCGAGCCCGCGCGCCCCGCGCGTCCTGGCTTCGCGGAAGCTGCCGAGCGTGTCGGCGGTCTCGCCCGACTGCGAGACCGCGATGCAGAGGGTGTTCTTGTCGATGAGCGGATCGCGATAGCGGAATTCGGAGGCGAGATCGACCTCGACCGGCAGCCTGGCCAGCGTCTCGATCATCAGCTTGCCGGTGAGCGAGGCGTGCCAGGAGGTGCCGCAGGCGACGATCTGGATCTTGCTGAGCCTCTCCACCAGCTTCTTGTCGAGATGGCAGCCGTCGAGGAAGACGTCGCCCTCCTCGATCGAGGCGCGGCCGCGGATGGTGTCGGTCAGCGCCCGCGCCTGCTCGTGGATCTCCTTGTGCATGAAGTGCTTGTGGCCGTTCTTCTCGGCCATGGTCGGGGTCCAGTCGATCCGCCGCACGCTGCGCTCGAGCTTCTGTCCGGCCAGATCGCTGAGCTGCACCGAATTCTTGGTGATGACGGCGAAGTCGCCCTCTTCGAGATAGATGACGTCGCGCGTGTGGGCGAGGATGGCCGGCACGTCCGAGGCGATGAAGTTGCACTTGTCGCCGATGCCCACCACCAGAGGGCTGGCGTTCTTGGAGACGACCAGCATGCCCGGGTGGTTCTCGCTGACCACCGCGAGCGCGTAGGTGCCGCGCACGTTCTTGAGCGCGGCGCGGACCGCCTCGGGCAGGCCGAGGCCCCTCTCCACCTCGTCATGGATGAGATGCGCGAAGATCTCCGTGTCGGTCTCCGAGGAGAACTTGTGCCCGGACTTGGCGAGCGACTCCTTCAGCTGGAGGTGGTTCTCGATGATGCCGTTGTGCACCACCGCCACGCCGCCGTAGCTGTGCGGGTGGGCGTTCTCGTCGGAAGGCTTGCCGTGCGTGGCCCAGCGGGTATGGCCGATGCCGGTCGCGCCGCGCGGCGGCTGCTCGCCGAGGCGCTTCTCCAGATTGGAGAGCTTGCCCTTGGCGCGCACGACCGCGAGGCCCTTCTCCCCCAGGACCGCGAGGCCCGCCGAATCATAGCCGCGGTACTCGAGCTTGCGCAGACCCTCGACGAGCAGGTTCGCGCAATCCTCGTCGCCGACGTACCCAACGATGCCGCACATTGAAGTCCTCCCGTCGCCCCTGCGCCTTCGGCTTTTCGGAGCTATCCCTTGGACGCCTTTTTCGGCGCCTTCTTCGCCACCCAGCCTTCGATGTTCCTCTGCTTGCCGGCGCTGACCGCCAGCGCGCCCGGCGGCACGTCCTCCCGGATGGTAGAGCCCGAGCCGACGTACGCTCCCTTGCCCACCCGCACCGGCGCGACCAGCTGAGTATCGCTGCCGATGAACGCGCCGTCCTCGACCGTGGTCGGGAGCTTGTTCGCGCCGTCGTAATTGCAGGTGATGGTGCCAGCGCCGATGTTGCAGCCCTCGCCGATGACGGCGTCTCCTAGATAGGTGAGGTGGTTCGCCTTGCTCCCTTTGCCAAACACCGTCTTTTTCAGTTCCACGAAATTGCCGATATGCGCCGCCTCGCCAACTTGTGCACCCGGGCGCAGGCGCGCAAATGGCCCGACGATGGCGCCTCGCCCCACCTTGGCGCCTTCGAAATGGCTATAGGGCAGGATGCGCACGCCGTCGGCGATCTCGCTGTCCACGATCACGCAGCCCTGCCCGATCTCGACCGCGCGGCCGACCCGGGTCTTGCCGCGCAGCGAGACCAGGGGCTCGAGCACGCTGTCGGGACCGACCTCGATCCCTTCGTCGACGTAGGTGACTGCAGGATCGACCAAGGTCACGCCGTCCTTCATCAGCTGCGCGTTCTTGCGCTGCCGCAGCTGCGAGGCGCTGCTCGCCAGTTGCGCCCGATCGTTGACACCGGACACTTCGGCCTCCTCCGCCAGGACCGCGACGGCGCGGCCCTGGGCGACGACGTCGGTCAGGTAGTACTCGCCTTGGGCATTCCCCCGGCCGACGGTGCGGAGGGCCCTGAAGAGAAAGTCTGCGTCGAACAGGTAGATGCTGACGTTGACCTCGCCGATCTTCTTCTCTTCCGGCGAGGCGTCTTTCTCCTCGACGACGCGGGCCACTTCGCCCTTCGCGTTGCGGACGACGCGGCCGTAGCCGCGCGGGTCCTTCGGCCGGGAGGTGAGAAGCGAGACTTGCGCGCCGCTCTGCTTCTTTGCGTCGATGAGCCCCTGCAGCGTCTCGGCGCGGACCAGCGGCACGTCGGCGGCGAGGATGAGCACGTCCCCGGAGAAGCCGCGCAAGGCGTCCTCTGCGCAGAGGACGGCGTGGCCGGTGCCGAGCTGCTCCTTTTGCAGCGCGAATTTCGCCGACGGGAAGAGCTGCCCGATCTCGCTCTGCGCCTGCTCCGCCTGATGTCCGACGACCACGACCAGCGGCGAGCAGTCGAGCGCGAGCGCCGCGCGGATGGGATAGTACGCGATGGGTCTGCCGGAAGCGCGGTGGAGGACCTTGGCCCGCTCCGACTTCATCCGCGTGCCCTTGCCGGCCGCGAGCACGACGGCGGCGATTTTCCGACCATTGCTCAAAATCAGTCCCTCCCGGTCCGCTAAGTTAATCCTGCCAGCGGCATGCCACAGGTTTATTGTCGCGAAATGGACCCCCCGGCGTTCGTCGATCTCCACCTGCACGCCGAGGGGATCTCCGACCAGGACCTGGCCACCTTGGCATTTTTCGGGATGAAAGCGGCCGTCACCTGCGCCAGCGACGCCGGCGCAGGCACCGCCGCGGAGCTGCGGCGCCATTGGGACGATCTGGTCGCAATCCAATCCCAGCGTCTCAAAATGGCCGGCATCCGGCCGCTGGTGGCGCTCGGCGTGCATCCCGCGCGCATTCCCTGGCACGGGGTCGACGATCTCCTCCATCGGCTGCCGCGGTATTTCGACGATCCCAAGGTGGTCGCCCTCGGCGAGCTGGGGCTGCACGAAGGTGGCAACCGTGAGGAGGAGCTCCTCGCCCGCCAGCTCAGGCTCGCCGTCTCGCTGCGCCGGCCGGTGATCGTCCACACTCCGGCCCGCGAGAAGCTCGCCCGCACACGCCGGCTCCTCGCCATCCTCAAGAGCTCAGCACTTCCCCCCGAGCGCGTGCTCATCGATCACGTCAGCGAAGAGACGCTGCCGCTGGTGCGCGGCTTCGGCTGCTGGGCAGGGCTGACGCTGCAGCCGGGGGCGATCGACGTCGAGGCGGCCTCATCGCTCCTGCGCAAGAATGGCGCGGAGCGGATTGTCCTGACCAGCGACATCGGGGAGGGGGCGACGGATCTCCTCGCGCTGCCCAAGGCAGCCGAGGCGCTGCGGGAAGCGGGACTCTCCGCTGACCTCTGCCGTCGGGCGCTCCTCGAGGGTCCTTCAGCATTTCTCGGGTCGGTGCAGGTAAGCGAACTCTTGCATTGAGCTAACCCTCTCGACGCCGGATAGCGCGGGACGTTCCTCCCCAGGCTCTCTACGACCGCATCGCAGGGCTCCGCTGAAAGGTGGCGCGCTGCTGGAAATCCGACCAGACTGTCAGGCGGAAGCCTGCCTGGAGGGCAGCAGTATGCTACCGTGTGGTATCCGCCCGTCCGGCTGCTTTCCGGGAAGGCGGGGAGCGATGTCCGGTGTTTGGAAAATAGCGATGACGAACCTACGCCGGTGGCTCCCCGTGCTTGCGCTCGCCATCCTGGCGGGCCCTTTTGCCTGCAAGAAGCAGCCGCAGGCTCCTCAGCCCTCCGCAGCGGCCGCTCCGCAGCAGAAGATCGCGCTCGTCGGCGGACCCTCCGCTTCGACGGCGAAGATCGATGCCGCCGAGCAGCAGCCGCAGCCGCCCCCCACGCCCTGCGTGGAGATGGCGGGCGGCCGCGAGCCCGGACTGCCCGATCTGCTCGAGCAGGCGGGGCGCGATTTCGAGAAGGGCCGCTACGAGGACGCGCTCGAATGCGCGCGGGAGGCCTCGCGGCTGGACGGCACCAGCGTAGCGGCTCATCACTTCCGCGGCGCCGCGCTGGCCGAGCTGGGGCACATCGAGGAGGCGCGCACCGCCTATGCGCGCGCGCTGGCGATCGATCCCGACGACCCCGAAGTGCTGCGCTCCGCCGCCGACCTGCACGTGCGCCGGCTGGGCGCGCGCGACGATCTCGAGCTGGCCTTGCAGTACGTGCACCGGGCGCTGCCGCGCGCGACCAAGGGGAAGGACAAGGGGCTTCTGCGCGAGCTCTATCTCTTGCAGGCGATGGCGCTCGACGACCTCGGCCGCCCCGCTGATGCGCTCGCGGCCGCCAACCGATCGCTCGAGTACGAACCGCGCGATCGCGAGGCCCGGCGCGAGAAGGGCGTTGCGCTCTTCGAGCTCTGCCACTTCGACCAGGCACGCGTCGAGCTGTTGAAGCTCGCCGCCGAGGAGCCCGACGCCTGGGCCGAGCACTACCTGGGACTGATCGCCGAGCGCGCGCAGGACGACGTGGCCGCGGCCGCTCACTTCGCGCGGGCGCAGAAGCTCGATCCCGAGGCTTTCCGGTCGACCGCGAGCTCGCCGTCCTCGCTCTTCCAGAAGGTGGTGCAGGAGGAGGTCGACAAGCTCCCCTCCGACATCAAGCAGGGCCTGGCTCGCGCGCGCTTCGCCATCGAGGACTTGCCGGCGGTGAACGACCTGGTGGCGACCGATCCTCCTCTGTCGCCGGGCATCCTCGGCCTCTTCCGGCCGCCACCCGAGAACGGCTCGAGCGAAAGCCGCCCCACCATCCTCCTCTATCGCCGCAACCTGGCGCGCGCCGCGCACAGCGAGGACGAGCTGCGCCGCGAGGTGCGGGATACCTTGATGCACGAGGTGGGGCACCTGAACGGCGAGGACGACGAACAGCTGCGCGACCGCGGCCTCTGATCCCATGAAAATGGTCGACGTCGGCGAGAAGGAGCGCACCTCGCGCGTGGCAGTGGCCCGCGCCGAGCTGCGCTGCTCGCGCGAGGCGCTCAAGCTGCTCAACGAAGGCCGCCTGGAGAAGGGCGACGCGCTCGCCGCCGCGCGGCTCGCCGGAGTGATGGGCGCAAAGCGCACCCCCGACCTGGTGCCCCTCTGCCATCCAATCGAGCTGGCGGGGGCGGACGTCGAGGTCGCGGCCGACGAGGAAGCGGGCGTGGTCCGCATCGAAGCGCGCGTGCACGCGATGGAGCGCACCGGGGTGGAGATGGAAGCGCTCACCGCCGTCTGCGCGGCGGCCCTGACCCTCTACGACATGATGAAGAAGCACTGCCGCGAGATGGAGATCAGCAACGTCCGGCTGGAGCACAAGAGCGGCGGGCGGTCGGGCACCTGGAATCGCGTGCCCAAAAAGAGTGCGACGGCCAAGAAGGGCGACAACGCAGGCGGAAGCCCGACCTCGGGGCGCGCGCCTAATGCGCGCCGCCGGAGCTGAGGAACCGCTCCGCGTCGATGGCGGCCATGCAGCCTGTGCCTGCCGCGGTCACCGCCTGGCGATAGACGGGATCGGCCGCGTCCCCGGAGGCGAAGACTCCGGGCACGCTCGTCTTCGTCGTACCGGGCAGGACTTTGATGTAGCCGACTGCGTCCATCTCCAGCTGTCCCCTGAAGAGCTGTGTGTTGGGCTCGTGGCCGATGGCGATGAAGAGCCCGCCCATCGGCAGCTCGCGGATTTCGCCGGTCCTGGTGTCCTTGGTGCGCACGCCGCGGACACCCTGCGCGGCCTCGCCCAGCACCTCGACCACTTCCTGGTTCCAGGCCCAGGCGATCTTGGGGTTGGCCTTCGCCCGCTGCTGCATCACCATCGAGGCGCGCAGCGCTTCGCGCCGGTGGATGACGGTCACCTTGTTCGCCATCTTGGTGAGGAAGAGCGCCTCCTCCATGGCGGTGTCGCCGCCGCCCACCACGCCGACTTCCTTGCCGCGGAAGAAGAAGCCGTCGCAGGTGGCGCACGCCGAGACACCGCGGCCGGAGAGCGCCTTCTCGCTGGGGATGTCGAGCCACTTGGCCGAGGCGCCGGTGGCGATGACCACCGAGTCGGCCTGCATCTCGCGGCCTTCGCCCCAGACGCGGAAGGGGCGGTGGAGCAGGTCCACTTTGCTGACCGCGCCGTCGATGACCTGCGTGCCGAAGCGTTCGGCCTGGGCGCGGAAGAGCTCCATCATCTCGGGGCCCAGCACGCCCTTGGGGAAGCCGGGATAGTTCTCCACATCGGTCGTGATGGTGAGCTGGCCACCCGGCTGCAGTCCGGCGAAGAGCAGCGGTTTCAAGTTCGCGCGCGCGGCGTAGATGGCGGCCGTATACCCGGCAGGTCCCGATCCGACGATGACCACCTGGTGTCGTTCCATGGGCGCGCCAGTCTAACGGCCCGGGGCTGAAAATGCGCGCCAGCGGGAGCGTTCTGGTACAGTAAAATGGCCCAGAGAGGGACGCCCCTTGGACCCGAGTCAGCTGAAAAAGATCCCCCTCTTCGCGAATCTGACGACCGATCACCTGGACAAAGTCGGCAACATCGCGACGCAGAAGCAGGCTCGCGCGAACGAGAAGATCTTCCAGGAAGGCGAGGTCGGCACGGAGATGTACCTGATCGCCTCGGGCAAGGTGCGCATCTCCAAGATGGTGCCGGGTGTCGGGGAGGAGGCGCTCGCCATCCTCGAGTCAGGCAGCTACTTCGGCGAGATGGCCCTGATCGACGACACCCCGCGCTCGGCCGATGCGACGGCGCACATGCCTTGTACTCTGTATGTCATCCAGAAGGCGGACCTCGAGCAGCTGATGTTCCTCCACAAGGATCTCGCTTACGAGCTGCTCTGGACGTTCGTGCGGACGCTCTCGGCGCGGCTGCGCGAGACGAACGACAAGATCAAGGCTTTCTTCGCGCTCTCGGCGCGCTTCTGACAGCGGGGCGCCGCGGCGCCGAAAAAAAATAATTATTTTTTTTTCGGCTTCGCGACCGGGGGGTGTCGATCTGGGCGCCCGTTTTCGGACCGCCTCCTCTGAGCGCGACTGGCACGTCGGCTGCAATTCCTACGGCGCATGCAGCGGCGCGAGCGCATCCTCTGCGAAGGTCCGTCCTCGCTCGGCGACAGCGACCTGATCGCTGCGCTGCTCGGCACAGGCGGGCCAGGCAGGCCGGTCGAGCTCACCGCCGCACACCTTCTCGCTTCGGGCATCGGCGGCTTGCGCCGCATGCAGCCCGCGGAGCTGCTCGACGTCCCCGGCATGGGCGAGGCGCTGGCGGCGCGCCTTCTCGCCGCCCTCGAGCTCGGGCGTCGTGCTGCCTGCGCTCGCGGTCCGGCCCGGCCCCGGTTGCTCCACGCCGCCGATGTCGCCGCCCTTCTCTGGCCGCACCTCGGCCACCTCGCGCACGAGGAATTCTGGGTGGTGTTGCTCACGGCGCGCCTCGAGGAGATCCGCTCCATCCGCATCGCCACGGGCGGGCTCACGCAATGCTCCGTGCTGCCGCGCGAGGCCTTCGCGCCCGCGCTGCTGCACGCCGCGCCGGCGGTGGTTTTCGCTCACAACCATCCCTCGCGGGATCCGACGCCGTCGGCTGAGGATCAGCGGCTGCAGCTGCTCCTGGGCGAGGCGGGGAACGCGCTCGGCATCCACGTGGTCGACCATCTGGTCCTCGCCGAGGACAGCCTGCACAGCGCCGTCGAGGGGCACATTTCACTCGTCTGCAAGACCGGGTAAAGGAGGAGGGCAGATGGAGATCGAACTGCAGCAGTCGCTGCGCGAGCACTTCGGGTACCAGGAGTTCCGCAAGGGGCAGGAGGCCATCGTCCGCTCGGTGCTCTCGGGGCGGCCCACCATCGCCATCCTGCCCACCGGAGGCGGCAAGAGCCTCTGCTTTCAGCTCCCCGCGCTGCTCCTCGAAGGCACGACGGTGGTGGTCTCGCCGCTCGTCGCGCTGATGAAGGACCAGGTCGATGCGCTGCGCGGCCGCGGCATCGCCGCCACTTTCGTGAACAGCTCACTCAACGAGGCCGAGCGGCAGGAGCGGCAGGCGGCGCTGCGCCGGGGAGAGGTCCGGCTCGTCTATGTCGCGCCCGAGCGGTTCAAGTCGCCCTCCTTCCTTTCCGCCATGGTGGGCATCAAGGTCCCGCTGCTCGCCGTCGACGAAGCCCACTGCATTTCCGCCTGGGGGCATGACTTTCGGCCGGAGTACCAGCGAATCGCCCAGGCGCGCGAGGCCCTCGCCGCCGAGCGCGTTCTCGCTCTCACCGCCACTGCCACGCCCGAGGTGCGCCGCGACATCGCCGATGCCCTGGAGATGCGCGACCCCAAGGTCTTCGTCGCCGGATTCGACCGCCCCAACCTCTTCATCGAGGTGCTTCGCGTCGGGGGCGACAAAGACAAGCTCGGGCGCCTTCTCGCGCTCGCTCGCGGCGGTGGCCCCGGCCTCATCTATGCGGCCACGCGCAAGAACGTCGACAAGGTCGTCGCCGCATTGCGCGCCGCCGCGGTCGACGCCCTCGGCTATCACGCCGGCATGGGGGACGAAGAGCGCACTTCGGTGCAGGACCGCTTCGTGCGTGGCGAGGTCCCTGTCATCGTCGCCACCAACGCCTTCGGGATGGGGGTGGACAAGGCCGACATCCGCTTCGTCGCGCACTTCGATGTCCCCCGCTCGCTCGAGGCCTATTACCAGGAGATCGGCCGAGCCGGCCGCGACGGGGCGGAGAGCTTCGCGCTTCTCCTCTTCAATTTCGCCGACGTGATGATGCAGCGGCGGATGATCGAAGGGGGCCGGCCCTCGCGCGATCTGGTCGAGCGCGTCTGGTCCGAGGCGCGCAAACAGCTGCACGGATCGATCGATGATCTTGCCCGCGCCTCCGGGCAAACTCCTTCCGAGCTCCATGGAGCGATCCGGCTGCTCGAGAGCGCCGGACATCTCGAGCGCGGCGAGTCGCGCGAGGGGCGCTTCTTCGCCGCAACGCCCTCGGTGGAGGCGGCCGAGCTCGCCGTCGACTTCGAGCTGCTCGAGCTGCGGGTCGCGCGCGAGCGGCAGATGCTCGAGCGGCTGGTGCGCTTCGCCGACACGCGCGGCTGCAGGCGGCACAATCTGTTGCGCTACTTCGGCGACGCCGATGCGCCCCGAAGCTGCCAAGGCTGCGAAAGCTGCATGGGCAGCCGCGCGCCGGAAGCCGAGGCGGTGGCCGAGCCGAAGCGCAAGGTGCGCACAGCCGATCCGGCCCAGCCGGAAGGGCCGTTCGACCAGCAGATCTTCGACAAGCTCCGCGAACTGCGCACCGAGCTTGCGCGCGAGTCCCGCGTCCCTCCCTACGTGATCTTCCACGACGCCACGCTGCGCGAGCTGGCCCGCGCTCTTCCCCACGATGAGCGCAGCTTTCTCGCCGTGAAGGGCGCCGGGCCCGGACGCTGGCAACGCTATGGCGGCAGGGTGGTCGCCATCACTTCCGCGGCGCGGCCGGATGCCGAGCCGACGATGGTGCGCGACAGCGCGACGCCCGTGCGGCCAGAGGCAATCGATCCGCTCTGGTCGCTGTGCGAGGCGGGTGCGTCCCTCGACCAGATCTGCCATCGCCTGCGCCGGTCGCCGGCGGATGTCGCCACCGAGCTCGCCGCAGGCGCGCGAGCGGGCCGCAGCCTCGATGCGGGGCGACTGCTCGGCCCCGAGAGAGTCGACGCCATCCGCGCAGCGGCGCACGGCGGCGATGGCGACCTGGTCGCGGTGCGCAAGCGGCTGCCCTTTCCCGCGGCGCTGGCCGAAATCCGCCTCGCGCTGCTCTAGGCAGGGCCGGCGTCGCAACTAGAAGGGGATGTCCTCGTCGCTGCTCTTGGCGGGAGGAGCGCCGCTCTCGTCCATCGCGGGCGGAGGCGCACCGAAGTCGTCGGAGGGCGCGGAGCCTTGGCGGGCGCCGCGGCCCTGGCCGCGCTCGCCGCGCTCGCCGCCCTGGAGGAAGGTCACTTGATTGGCGACGACCTCGGTCGTGTACTGCTTGGCGCCTTCCTTGTTGGTCCACTCCCGCGTCTGCAAGCGGCCCTCGATGTAGACCTGCCGGCCCTTGGAAAGGTACTCGCCGCAGTTCTCCGCCGTCTTGCCCCAGACGACGATGCGGTGCCACTCGGTCCGCTCCTGCTTCTGGCCCTGCTTGTCGGTCCAGGCCTCATTGGTGGCGATGGTGAAGTTGGCCACGGCCTGGCCGCCGGGCGTGTAGCGGACCTCCGGATCCTTGCCCAGGTTGCCGATGAGGATGACCTTGTTGACGCCGCTGCCCGCCATCGTGCGCCTCGCTGTTCAGTGCCCCCGCCTTCCGGCTGCGGCACATCGGAAGAGTCGAGGCACGGTAGCACAGGGGCCTGACAACGATCAGCCGCCGCCGGGTCGGGCGGCTTCGGCCGGAACCGCGCAGGGCGTGGCGGCCCCGGCGGCGCAGGGCGCGGCCGGCTTGTTCGCGTCGGGCGGCGGCGCGGCGCGGGCCGGCGCCGTGTCACCCGCGGCAGGAGCAGCCGGCGCCGCGGGGCTGGCCTCGGACGGCGATGCGACCGCCACTGGAATTGCCGGCGGTGGAACGACCGCTGCGCGAACCACCGCGGCGGCCGCAGCCTCCGGCGGGACGGCGGCAGCCGGCGCCGCGACGACGGCGGACGGCCCCGACATCACCTCGCGATGCTCGAGGATGGCCAACCACTTTTCCATCTGCGGAGCTTCCTCCGCCGCGGCGTGCATCGCGCGCGCGAGCGGATAGCGCGACTCGTTCGTCCGCGCCTGGGCCAAGCCGATCCCCACCAGCTCGACGGCCGCCTGCGCCTGCTGCTGCGGCGCCGCGCGCAGCGCCGCCAGCATCTCGTCGGGCGAGGCTTCGCCGACTTCCAGGAGGCCATCGCTGAGAAGCGCCTCGAGCTGCTCGTCGTGCTGCTCGCCGCGCGCCAGGGGGGCCACCGCGAAGAGCCGCGCCAGGGCCTCGCTGCTGCCGTCGACGGCGAGATCGAGCAGCGAAGAGACGGCCGGAACCGGCAGCCCCAGCTCGCGCCCGACGCTGCGCAGCCGCTGGAAGAGGTCGGGCGAGGGCGGCATCGCCTCGAGGAGCAGGCCTCCCCCTTGGTCGGGATCGCTGCGGTAGAGCGCATCGGCCACCACCACCCGCAGGAGCGGATCGCGCTCGGTGCGCAGCGCCGACCGCAAGAAGGGCAGGTTCTTCTTGTCGGCCGCGACGGCCAGCGCGGCATAGGTGGCGATGCGCGCCTTGAGCTCGGCCGGCTGCAGCTCCTGCGGCGCGAGCGATGCCAGCGCGGCCTCCCGCGCGCCCGCCTCGGGAGCGCCGGAGGCTGCGAGCATGGCGCCGAGCCGATCGATCGCGGCATTGACCGGCCCGGTGCGGCCGCTCCAGTCGTTGACCAGCGCCGAGAAGACGAAACGCTCCCCGCCGAGGCTCTGCACGTAACCGGAGAGCGCGGTCACGCGCTCGAGCGTTCCCGTCTTGGCGCGCAGCCGGCCGGCGGCATCGGTGCCTTCCATGCGCAGCCGCATGGTGCCGTCTCGGGCGGCGATGCCGAGCGAGGCCATGAACTCGGCGGCGATGGGGAAGCGCTTCCACACCGCGCTGAGCAGCGTCGCGATCTGCCGCGCCGAGAAGCGGTTGGTGTCGTTGAGGCCGCTGCCGTTCTTGAGCGTATAGCTTCCGCGCGAAAGGCCCATCTCGGCGAGCAGGTCTTCCGCCACCTGCAACCCCTTGGGCCAGGTGCCCGGCGTCCCCTTCAGCTCCGCCCCCAGCGTCTTGACCAGCATCTCGGCGATGAAGTTGGAGGAGGCCTTGTTCATGTCGCGCACGATCTCGGCCAGCTCGGGCGAGTCGTACGACTGCAGGAGCAGCGCATTCTCGGGCGCCACTCCGCGCTTGACCCGCCCCGTGACGCGGATACCGCGCCGCTTGAAGAGCATCCGCAGCGTCTGTCCGTAATAGAAAGTAGGGTCGCCGACCCTGCGGTACAGCATCACCGGATCGGCCCGGAGCGGGATCCGGCCCTCCACCTCGATGCGGGTCTTCTCGCCGTCGGGCAGGGTGTGCGGGCGCAGCTTGCGGCGACCGTTCTGGCGCACGGTGACGACCTCGTTCCAGACGGTGAAATAGTCGCGAGTGTCGGGCTCGACGTCGATGCGGGCGCGCGCCCCGGCCCGATTGCCGGGCGCCATGTAGATGCTGACGGAGTTGTGGTTGAGCGAGAGAGCACCGACGCCCGCCGCCCAGGCTTTGTCACTCGTCTCCTGCTCCCAGCCGGGGCCGAATTCCTCGCGGTCGAAGAAAGAGTCGTCGAGGACGATGTCGCGAACTTCGCGCAGGCCGCGATGCCAGAGATCGGAGACGAGCCCATCGAGGCGCTCGGTGCTGACGGAGGGATCGCCGCGCCCTCTGACGTAGAGGACGCCGGTGCGGCCGCGCTGCAACGGGCGGTCGGTGAGGTAGTCGGTGGCGAAGCGGTACTCCGGCCCCAGCCGCAAGAGCGCCGCAGCCGAGGTGATCAGCTTGGTGTTGGAGGCCGGATTGAGCTGCTCGTCGGCGCTGCGCGAATAGACGGGCTGGCCGTCCTCCAGCGAATCGACCTCGATGGAGATGTGCGCGCCGAGAAGCGGCGGCTGCGCGAGCAGCTGGTCGACGGCCTTGCGCAGCGCCTCGCGGTCGGCCGGCGTGGCCCGGGCCGACGTTGCCAAAGCGAAGCAGGCCGCGCAGGCGGCGAGAAACGGCAGCGGGGAGCGGCGTCGATGCACTTCCACCTCGGGGGCTGGACGCCCCTTGGAGAATCATACCAAGCGCCTGCTCGCCCGGCAATGAAAGTGTCGGGTATTCAATTGCTTGCGTCCCCGCAGACGAAGGGCTGCCCTCGGACAACAAGCGGCCTTCCCCACTGCATCCCGGCGTGCGAGAGTTCGCCGGGTTTTCGCCCAGGCCGGAGAAGGAAATGACCGATTTCGATCGCCAGGCCGCCCGCTGCGTCATCGTCGGAATCACAGGGACTTCGCCGACCGCGGCCGAGCTGGAGCTCGTCAAGCGCGGCGTGGGCGGGGTGATCCTCTTCGCGCGCAATGTGAAGGAGCCAGCCCAGGTGGCCGATCTGGCGAAGCAGTTGAAATCAGCGGCGCCTGGGCCGCTGCTCCTCTGCGCCGATCAGGAAGGTGGCCGCGTGCAGCGGATGCGGCCGCCCCACTGGACCGGCTGGCCGAGCATGCGCCGCCTCGGTCAGCTCGATGAGCAGGGCGGAGCGCTGGGGCTGAACGGCACCGCGCTGGTCGAGCGGGTAGCGAAAGCGATCGCGAGCGAGCTCGCCGCCTGCGGGGTCGATCTCGACTTCGCCCCGGTGGTCGACGTCGACACCAACCCGCTCAATCCCGTCATCGGCGACCGGTCCTTCAGCCGCGATCCGAAGCGCGTCGCGCGCCTCGGCGTCTCCTTCGCCAAGGGGCTGGAGAGCAGCGGCATCGCCTCCTGCGTGAAGCACTTCCCCGGCCACGGCGACACCTCGCAGGACTCGCACGTCACCTTGCCACGGCTGGCGCACGACAAGCGGCGGCTCTGGGAAGTCGAGCTGGTGCCTTTCGTCGCCGCGGCGCGCGCCGGGCTCGCGTCGGTGATGACCGCCCATGTGCGCTTCGAGGCCTTCGACCGGCTGCCGGCGACGCTTTCGCCGATGTCGCTCGAGCTCTTGCGCAAGGACGTAGAGTTCAAGAATTGCTGCATCTCGGACGACCTGGAGATGAAGGCGATCTCGCAGACCTGGGGCGTGCCGGACGCCGCCGAGCTGGCGATCGCCGCCGGCTGCGACGCGGTTCTCGTCTGCCACACGCTGCGCGAGCAGCACGACGCCATCGACGCCATCGCCCGAGGGGCGCGGGCGGGATCGCTCCCGCGCGATCGGTTGGCGGAGGCCGCTGCGCGCGTGGAGATCCTGGAGAAATTCGCGAAGCCCGCCTCGGCGATCGATGCAGCCGCCGCCCCTGCCGCCTGCTCCAGCGAGGAGAACCGGCGCTTCGCAGCGCAGCTTGCCGAAGCCTCCGCGCTCGCCCAGACGCAGGTGCGGCCGGACCCGACGGAGCGTCGCGCGTGAAGTGGTTCTTGCTGGCGCTCGTCGTTTCCTCGGCTGCCTGGGCGCGCACGCCGAAGCATCCGGCGCTCGATCCGACGCGCTGGTTCGCCCTGCGCGCCGGGCTGGTGCGGATCTACGAGGGCCGCGCGCCCAGCGCGGGAAAGGACATGCCGCGCGCGGGGGCGTCCTGCGAAGTGCTGGAAGCGAAGCCGCGCGAGCGCTCGGTCAAGGAAAGCTGCGTCACCATCGTCGCCCGACAAGCGCGGCCTGCGACGCAGATCACTTACCAGCTGCGCAAGGACGGCATCTGGAGCGCGGCGGCCGAGGGCCAGAAGGAGCGGCTCGTCCTCCCGGCGCCGCTGCGGGTCGGCTCGAGCTGGCGCGAGGCGCGCGAGGCGGCGCAGCTCGATCGCACCGTCCGAAGCGCGGGCGGCGCTTGCAAGGCGGCGGGCCGCAGCTTCGTCGATTGCCTGGTGCTGTCGGTGACGCAGCGGCAGGGCAAGAAGGTGTTGCGCAGATACACGGAGACGTACGCGGCGGGCGTGGGTCTGGTCGAGGATGCGCAGTGGCAGCTGATCGACGTGAAGGGCTTGTAGATCATTTGCGGGTGAGCGTCCCTTCGCCGAGCAGCGCCAGCGCCCCGAGCAAGAGCAGACCGCTCCACAGCGGCGTCCCGTGCGCCCCTTGCGCCGCCTCCGAGCTGGCCGCCACCTGAGCCGAGCCGGCGCCGCCGAGCTGAGCCTTGAGCTCGGATTCGTCGACGCGGCGCAGATCGCTTTCTCGAGGATCGAGCGTCGCGACGAAGGCGAGCGAGCCATCCTCGTGCGGCGTCCCCTTGAGCGGCCCCACCTGCGTCCGATAGAGGCCAGGAAGCTGCAGCGGCCCGACCACCGCGTCGGTCTCGCTCTGCTTCTCGCGCCGGAGCGCCACCGGCTTTCCGTCAGGCCCGACCACCGCCGCCACCGCCAGCCCCTGCGGCGCGGCGATGGCGCGCTCATCGCCCACCTGCGCCGGCGAGGGCGACTTCTCCTCCAGCGCCGCGGCGAGGAAGCTGACCGCCTGCTGCAACACCGGCAGGAAGCTGGAGCGGATCGGCCAGTCCGTCCAGCCGCGCGAGGCCGAGCTGGTGTAGAGCAGCACCCGGCCTGCGCCAGGGCGGCCCTCGAGCAGGGCGGGCGCGCCGTCGTCGTAGGAGGCGATGGTGTGGGCCTGCGATCCGGGATCGGGCTTGAGCAGCGCATAACGGAAGGTCCGCGCGGACTCCAGACTCTCCCGCTCTGCCGCGCCGAAGATCCGGAAAAGGGGATGGGTCCACTCGATCACCCCGAAACGGGCGGCGTGCTCCTCGGAGCCCTGCTCGATGGAGCTCTTGAGCAGGTGGAGCGAGCGCGGCAACAGGTCGCCGAGCGCGTCGTTGTAGGCGTCGGGGTCGACGTGGTCGCCGAGCGCGATGAAGAGTCCCGCGCCGCGGTGGGCGACGGCGTTGCGCAGCCGCTCGGCGAAAGCGCGCTGCGGCGCCGGGACGTTGAGCAGGAGGATGACGTCAAAGCCATCGAGCGATGCGTTGGCGGCAGCGTCGGCATCGAGCGTCTGCGCCGAGATCCGCCCGCCGCTGCGCGCCGGAGAGAGCGCCGCCTCGACGAAGAAGGCCTCGTCGCGGCTGCGCAGCGAAGAGGGCGAGCCGTCGACGATCAGCGCCTTGACGTCGCGCGGGACGTGGACGACGAAGTCCTGGCCGTCGTCCTCGTCGAGGCCCTGCGCCTCCTCGCGCGCCAGATCGACCCGGCCCATGATCACGCCGGCGGGCAGCACCGCCCCGAGCGTCTTCTTCGCCGTGCCACGCGCGGGGACGTCGACGAATCCCTTCGCCAGCGTCTGCTGCCCGATGTGCAGCGAGACTTGCAGGCCCGAGGCCGCTTGCGCCGAGTAGTTGGCCACCGTCGCGACCACTTCGTATCCGCGCGGTCCGAGCGAGGCCGAGGGCCGGACGGCCGTCCCGATGATGGCTGCGTTGGGAAGCTCGCGGCCCTGCGCGGCGTCGACCAGCACCACCGTGGGACGGATGCCCGTCTGCGAGCTCGACTTGCCCGGCGCCGAGGGCGGCGGCACCAGCGGCGGCGGCGCGTCGAGGCGGATCGAGTGCGCGGCCAGATCGGTGAAGGCGATGATGCGCTTGCCAGCGACCGGGCTTTCTCCCAGGGCGCGCGCCGCCGACGCCAGACAGCCGGTCATGTCGCTGCCGAGAAAAGTCGGCTGCGCGGACTGCAAGAGCCGCCGCGCGGCCGCGCGATCGAACGAAGGCGTGCCGATGCCCACGCCGACGAATCCCGCAGGTCCGGCGCAGAGCCCGACCGAGGCCGGCTCGTCGGGACCGAGCCGATCGAGCGCCGCCAGCGCCTCGCGCCGCGACCGATCGAAGAGCGTGCTCGCGCCCAGCCGGTAGCGCATGGAGAGGGAGGCGTCGAGCACCAGCGCGGTGGCCTGTGGACCGGTGCTCTGCGCGGCGACGGCTCCGCGCGGCTTGAGAGAGGGCCGCGAGAGCGCCAGCGCGACGGCGGCGATGAGCAGGCAGCGCAGCGCGAGCAGGATGATCTGCCGCAGCCGCAGGCGCCGCGCCTTCTGCCGCTGCGAGCGCAGCACGAACTCGATCGCGCCGAAGCTCAGCGGCCGCGGCCGGCGCTGGTTGAAGAGGTGCACGAGGATGGGCAGGGCCACCGCGAGAAGGCCCCAGAGATAAGCCGGATGGGCGAAGGCGAGCCGCTCCATCGCTCAGGCCGCTTCCCTGCGCGCGAGCAATTTGATCAGCACCCGGTCGGGAGGCGAGTCGGTGGGGATCTGCTCCACCTCGACGTCGGCG
The DNA here is from genome assembly GCA_005879315.1 of Deltaproteobacteria bacterium. Classification (GTDB taxonomy): domain Bacteria; phylum Myxococcota; class Myxococcia; order Myxococcales; family 40CM-4-68-19; genus 40CM-4-68-19. The sequence continues at coordinate 58,899 of VBLC01000045.1, forward strand.
CGGGCCAGCTCGCGGCGGGTGCTCTCCAGGAAGCGGCGCATCTCCGAGAGGTAGCTCTCGCGGATCTGCCGGGGCTGCGCTTCGATCTGCCGCTCGTCCTCCATGGAGAGAAAGCGGGTCGGGTCGTCGAAAGGAAAGTCCAGCTCCTCGCGGTCGAGGGTCTGGAGGAGAAGCACGTCGTGGCGCCGCGAGCGGAGCATCTTCAGCGCCGGAACGCTGCGCTCGCTGGCGTCGAAGAGGTCGCTGAGGACGACGACCAGCGCGCGCCGCCCGGCTTTCTCCGCAGCGTAGTCGAGCGCCGCGGAGAGCAGCGTCGCGCCCCGCCCCTGGGCGGAGTCGAGCCGCTGGAGGAGCTCCTGCACGTGCGTCGGCGAAGAGGCGAAGGGGACGAAGCTGCGCACGCCTTCGGGCAGCCGCTCGCTCGAGCCCGGTTCGGCATCGCCGGCCACCAGCAGCCCCACCTGGTCGCCCTGCCTCGAGAGGAGATAGGCGAGCGCGCCGGCGCAGATGGCCGCGTACTGCAGCTTGGAGAGCCCGCCGCGCCCGTAGGCCATCGAGCCGCTGGCGTCGACCACCAGGAGCGCGCGCAGGTTGGTCTCCATCTCGAAGCGCTTGACGTAGTACTTGTCGAGCTTGGCGAAGGCGCGCCAGTCGATGTGCTTGATCTCGTCGCCGGGCGCGTACTCCTTGTGCTCGCTGAACTCGACCGATTGGCCGTGGTGCGGGCTCTTGTGCAGGCCGGTGAGCACGCCCTCCATCACTTTGCGGGCGCGTATCTGCAGCGGCCCCAGGCGCGCGAGCAGGGCCGGGTCGAGCGTCACGGTCTCGTTTCGCGAAGGAGCTCCGCGATCACCTTGCGAGAATCGACGCCCTCCGCCTCGGCGTGGAAGTTGGTCAGCACGCGGTGCTGCAGGACCGGCTCGGCGAGCGCGCGCACGTCCTCGACCGCCACCGCGGGCCGGCCGGCGAGAGCCGCGCGAGCCTTCGCTCCGAGGATCAGCGCCTGGGAAGCGCGCGGTCCGGCGCCCCAGGAGACGTGCTCCTTGACGTGCTTGGACACTCCTTCGCCCGGCCGCGTCTTGCGAACCAGGTCGACGGCGTAGCGGATGACGTGCTCGGCTGCCGGCACGCGCAGGATCAGCTCTTGAAGATCGCGGATCTGCTGCGGACCGAGCACTTTCTCGACCGAAGGCTGTCCGCCCGAGGTGGTGGAGCGGACGATCTGCACCTCCTCGTCGGCCGAGGGATAGCCGACGTCGACCATGAACATGAAGCGGTCGAGCTGCGCCTCGGGCAAGGGGTACGTGCCCTCCTGCTCGATCGGATTCTGCGTGGCGAAGACGAGGAACGGCTCCTCGAGCGGATAGGTCCGCCCGCCCGCGGTCACGCGGTGCTCCTGCATCGCTTGCAAGAGAGCGGCCTGCGTCTTGGGCGGCGTGCGGTTGATCTCGTCGGCCAGGAGCACGTGCGCAAAGATGGGTCCGGCGACGAAGCGGAAAGCGCGCCGCCCGGTGGTGTGATCCTCCTCGAGGACGTCGGTGCCGGTGATGTCGCTCGGCATCAGGTCGGGCGTGAACTGGATGCGGTTGAAGGTCAGGCTGAGCGCCTCGGCCAGGGTCGAGATGAGCAGCGTCTTGGCCAGCCCGGGCACGCCGACGAAGAGGCAGTGGCCGCGCGAGAAGAGCGCGATGAGCAGCTGCTCGATCACCCGTTCCTGGCCCACCACCCGCTTGGCGATCTCCGCCGCGATGCGGCTGCGCGCCCGCGCCAGCTCCTCGATCAGCTCCGCGTCGCCGGCAGCGGGCACCGCCGGAGGGATGCCATTCACCATGGCCGGAAGCTCACTCATCCGCATGATCCTTAACACCCTTGCCCGGGTCCGCGCCCGTCGAGAGCGCGTAGGCCCGCCGCTCCTGCTCCTCGAGCTTCTTGTCCTTGAGCCCGCGCGCCACCTCTACATAAGTGGCGTGCAGATCGGGATCGAAGGGATCGACGGCGATCCCTTGCTCGAGAGCGGCGCGCGCCTTGTCCCAGGAGCTGCGCTTGACGAGCACGTGCGCGTAGAGGGCCTGCGCGGCCTCGTCCTCGGGATCGCGCTCGACCGCGCCGCGCAGCGCCTCTTCCGCCTCCGGCCAGTTGCCCAGCTGCACCTGGGCGAAGGCATAGCGCCGCGAGACCGAGGGCATCTCCGACGAGAGTCGGGCCCGCGCCTTGCCGTACTCCTTGGCGGCCGCACCCCAGCGGCGGCGGGCGAAGAGGATGTCGCCCACCCGCACCGATCGCTTGCCCTCGGAGTCGGCCGCGTCCTGCTCGCGCGAGGGCTGCAGCTGGGGCGGCTCGCTTCTTCCCTTGGCGTCCTCGCGAAAGACGAGCTTGCGCGCCACCAGCGGGCGGACATTTTTCGCCGAGGCCATCTTGGCGCGCGGCTTCGCCACTTCGGCGCGCCACTCGGCCTCGAACTCGCGGAAGCTCTTGCCGTAGGCCTGCGCCACCGCCTGCTCGTCGCTGAACCCTGCCGCCATCGCCGAGACCAGCTCGGTCAGCGCCTGCTGTCCGCCGCGCTGGTAGAGGAGGCGGATGGCGGCTTCCACCTCGGCGAATGCGAGCGCAGCCTGCTCCTGCGTGGGCAGCATCGCAATCGACGGATGCATGCGCGCAAAGGGGATCAGCTTCCCCCGCCGGGCGGCGTCTTGCAGCAGCGCGAGCGACATCTCGTCGACCGCGAGCCCCGGCTGTCCTCGCCAGCGCGTCTCGAGAAACTTCGCCAGGCCCTCCTGCAGCCAGATGGGGACGCTGTTCCGCCCCTTCTGGGTGACGAGATAGTGGACGAACTCGTGCGAGAGCGTGTCGAGCCAGGGATAGCCGCGCAAGAGAGCCTTGGGGCTGGTGATCATCAGCCGGCTGTACTTGCACAGGGCGATCGTCCCGCTCGCCTTGATCTGCTCCACGGTGAGCGGCGAGACGTGCGCCAGAGAGCGGGCGCTGTCGTAGACCTCGACGCGGATCCTGGAGGACGGCAAGACGCCCAGGTCCTTGGTGAGGCCGGCGAAGGCGCGCTCGAGCGCCTTGAGCGCATAGGGGGCGAGGAGCGTGTCCTTGCCGGGCCGGGTGCGGACGACGAAATGCTCGCTCTCGAAGATCTCGTCGCCGGCCGTCTCCTCCGCGGCGGCCCGCGCCAGCTTCTCGTCCTCGCCGCGGTGGAGCAGCGCCGCGACCGAGGAGTCCGCTCTCTCCTGCGCCCTCTGGAAGGCCTTGGCGGCCTCCTCGTATTTGCCCTGCTCGAAAAGCACGCGACCGTGGAAGTAAGCCGCCTCGGCGGACTCGGGCCGCTTCTGGATCAGCTCATCCACGCCGCGGGCCGCGGCCTCGATGTCCCAAGCCTCGAGATCGGCTTCGATCCGCGGGACATCGGCCGCGAAGAGGAGCGCGAGCAAGAGCGCGCTCACTTCACCAGCTCCTCGTAGTACTGCTTGACCCGCTCCTTGTAGCTGGAGGGCGGCGCCTGCTTCATGGCGTCGAGCAGCTCCTTGCGGAACTCGGCCGGCGCGCGGGACGACTCGGCGTCGGGGATGTCGACGTGGTCGTGGCGGACCGAGTCGGACTCGCCCTCCTCGTCGCCTTCGCCCGAGGGCTCGCCCCAGGGCATGGGCAAGCCGCCGCCGCCCTGACCTTTCGATTGTCGCGCCATCTGATCCATCGCGTCTTCGAACTGCTGCAGCTTGTCGAGCGCGCGCTGCTCGCCGGCCTGTGCTCCGCGCGGCTCACCCCGGCCCAGCCGCTGCTCGGCCTGGCCCATGCCCTCCTGCGCCTCCTGCAGCATCTGCTCGTGCTGCGGCCCGAAGATGGGCGCCTTCTTTCCCACCTCCGCGAGCTGGTCGCGCACCTTGCCGAGCTGGTCGCGCACCCGCCCTTGCTCGGCCTGCTGGCCGCGCATCCGGTTCATCTGCTCCGGCGACACGCCCTGGCCCTCGCGCGGCAGCGCATCCTGCAGCGCCTCGACCACCTCGCGCAACGGCTGCTGCGCCTGCGACGATCCCGAGAGCGCCTTGCGCACGCCGGCCGGATCGCGCGAGAAGCCGGGATAGCGCTGCGCGACCTGGTCCTCCATCGCCAGCCGACCCTGCAGCGTCTCCACCGCGCGCAAGCCGCGCTCGGCGAGATCGAGCGCCTCGTCGAAGTCGTTGAGCTCGAGCGCGCGCGACAGATCCTGCGCCCGACCTGCCGCCATCTCCAGCGAATCCTCGAGGCCGAGGTGCTCGGCCACCTTGGGGTCGATCTGCGAGATGGCCTTGCGGGCCGCCTCCGCTTTCTCGCGCAGTCTCCTGGCCAGCTCCTTGCCGCCCTTCTGCTCGAAACGCTTCTCCGCCTGCTGCCGCATCTCGCGGCGCAATTGCGCGGTGCGCTTCTCCAGCTCCTTCTCCTTCTCCTTGATCTGCCGGAGCGCGCTCGCCGCCTCGCGCAGCTGCCGCGCCTCCTGCGCGTACTTCCCTCCCTGATCGCGCTGCGCCTTCGCCTGCAGGTCGTTCTCCAGCTTCTCCAGCTGCTGGGAAAGCCGGTCGAGCTCCCTCAGGGCCTCGTCGACCTTGCCCGACTGCAGCTTCTTCTGGATGTCGGACAGCTGGCCGAGGAGGTCCTGCTCCTTCTCGACGGCCTGCATCGCCTCCTGGTTCAAGTGCTCGTCGCGGATCCCCTTCGCCAATTCCGACATCCGCTGCATCAGGTCCTGGATGCGCTCGCGCAGCCGCTCGACTTCGGAGAGCAGCTGCTTGCGGGTCTCGGCGTCAGAGCCGGGGGGCGCCTTGCGCAGCTTCTCGGCGAGGCGGGCCAGCTCGCGCCGCGAGGCGGCCAGCTCCTTGGCCAGCTCCCGCATGGCGTCGAGCCGGGCGCGGTCGAGCAGGTCTTCGAGGTAGAGGACGTCCTTCTCTTCCTCGCGGATCTCGTTGGTCAGCGCGCCGGCGAAAGTCCGCAGGGCGCCGTCGTGGCCCATCGCTCCGCGCGAGAGCGGCGCGCGGGCGATGCTGGTCCGCTGCAGCGCCGGTCCCAGCGAGCTCGCGGCGTAGCGGAGCGCCCGGCCCACCGCGCGCGGGGCGAGCTTGTCCTTGATCAGCTGGCGGCCCGCCGCGTCCATCTCGGCCGAGAGCACGCGCGCGTCCCTGTCTTTCTGCGCGGTCTGCGCGTACCAGGCAGCGGCCTCGGCCGCTCCCTGTGGCGCGGGCTTCTCCTCCAGCCGATCGGCGAGCAGCGCCACCAGCCGCTCCCAGAGCGCCTGCGCGCGCACCAGCGATTCGCGGCTGTGCTCGGCGGCGGAGAAAATCTTCAGCCCCTGGGAGGGCGACACTCCCCGCTGCGGCCCGTCGACCGCGTCGTTGTCTCTCGCCTCGAGGTGGTAGCTGACCTTGTCTCCGGCGCGCAGATGGAGCGGGGACAGCTCCCAGGCGTGCACTCCGCGGAGCCGCTTGGCCGGCGCGGCCGGCGCGTGGAGCACGACGCGCTCTTCCTTGCCGCCCTGCAGCTGGTAGACCAGCTCCACCTTGGAGAGCCCGTAGTCGTCGGTGGCCGACCAGGAGAGCGCGAGCTTCCCCTGCGGATCGACCTCGAGGATCTTCTCCTTGGGCGCATCGATCGAGACCTGCGGCGCGGCGTCGGCGATGATCTCGATCGGCCGCGGCGGTCCCTCCGCCACGGTGCGGCCGCGCGCGTCGGCGAAGCGCAGGCTCCATTGCCCCGATTGCGAGAGGGTGAAGCTGCCCGAGAGCTGGCGGCGGCCTTGTCCCTGCGCCTCGAGGTGGATGGCCGCGCCGTTGACCACCGCGAAGGCTTGCTCGAGATCGCGGTCGGCTCGGGCCGAGAGACGGACCTCCGTCCCCTTGGGCGCGCGCAGATCGCCGGCGGTGCCTTCCTCGGTGCGGGGCGGCAGCCCGGTATAGATCGGATAGAGGTAGGTGATCGACAGATCGCCCGCGATCGGCGACAGCTCGATCTGCGGCGCGCCGGCCTCACCGCGAAAGAGACGCCGCAGCCCCTGCGAGACATGGCGCGGAGCGAGGAATGCCGCGAAGAAGAAGAGCGCACCTCCCGCGAGGAGCGCCGCGAAAGGCCAGCGCAGCGAGGAAGCGGGGAGCGCGCGCGAGACGTCGATCTTCCGGGCGGCACCTGCCGCGCGCAGATCGAGCAGTGCGAGCAGCTCGGTCGACGCGCCCCGCGGCGGATCGCGCGAGAGCTCGACACTGGAGAGCAGCTCGGAGGGTCCCCCCAGGAGCCGGGCCAGGTGGCGCGGATCGCGCGCCATCGCCGCCGCGCGCTGCAGCGGCGAGCGAAGGGAGAAGAGGACGACCCCCGCCAGCGAAAGGCCCGCCAGCAAAAGGGCGACCGACCGCGCCAGCCAGGCACCGTTGACCGCCGCGAGCAGCGCTCCGGCGAGCAGCGCGATCTGCAGGCCGGCGATCAGCACCGCCAGGGCGCGCAGCGTCGCGAGCCGCATCGCCCGGGAGCGCGCCTGCGCGAGGAGCTTCCCGATCTCCTCTCGCGCCTTCCCGCCCCTCTCTTCCAGCTCGGAGAGCCGCGAGGGCGGGGGCTCCGGTGCAAGTCCGCCGAGAAGTGGGATTTCCTGCAGTTGCATCGAGCTTGCCAACCTGCCCCTTGTAGCTCCCGCGGGCAATCCGCGCGAGCTCGTCACAGTCTAGACAAGGATGTGCGAGGTACATTCCCGCCGTGCGCCCGCCCCGTCGGCTGCCGCATTTGCTAGTTTGGATCTCGCGTGAATAGGCGGGGTTCGAAGGCGTCCACATGAGTGAGGGCACGAAACCGGACGCGGCCGAAGACCGCAGGCTGGTGCGCGCGGCGCAGACGGGGGACGAGCAGGCTTTTCGCCAGCTCGTGGTGCGGTACCAACGCCGGGTCTACCAGCTCGCGTTGGGAATGACGAAGGATCCGGACGACGCAATGGACATCGCGCAGGAAACATTCGTTCGCGTCCACCGCTACCTGCCCACCTTCAAGGGGGACTCGTCGTTCTTCACCTGGACCTACCGCATCGCCATGAACCTCTCGCTCGATTTCCAGCGGCGCAAAGGGCGGGCCGAGCGAGTCGACCAGCTGGAGGGCGATGAAGCCGAGATCGAGGCTGCGATGGACCCGCCTTCGGCGGCTCTCGCCGGCCCGCAGCGGGCAGCCCTCAACAGCGAGCTGAAAGAGAAGATCGAAGAGGCGCTCGCCGGCCTTTCCGAGAACCACCGCGCCATCCTTCTTTTGCGCGAAGTGGAAGGGCTGAGCTACGCGGAATTGGCCAAGGTGCTGGGCATCCGCAAGGGCACGGTGATGAGCCGGCTCTTCCATGCGCGGTTGAAGATGCAGAAGAAGTTGCGGGAGTATCTCGGCGAGGACGAGCCGGAAGGTGAGGAGCGATGAAGCGCTGCCCGGACGCCGTTCCTCTCCTCGGGCCGCTCCTCGACGGAGCCCTGCCGCCCGACGACAGCGAATGGGCTCTCGAGCACCTGCGCGAGTGCGCAGGCTGCCGCGAGCGTCAGGCGCTCATCGCCGCGCAAGGAGCCGCCCTGCGCGAGAAGATGCTCGCGCGCGGGGCAGCGGCCGACTTCGGCGGCTTCGCCGACAGGGTCCTTCTGCGCGCGGGAAAGGAAGAGAAGCTGCGCGGCCTCGAGCATCTGCGCGTCTACGGCTCGGAGATGTGGGGCGCGCACAAGCGTGCGCTCCTCGCAGCAGGCGGCCTGGCCGCTGCAGCCTGCCTGGGGCTGGCCGTGTTCTTCCTTCCGCCGCGAGCGGCCGGGCCCGAGGAGCTGCTCTACGCCGACGCGAGCATCCCGCAGATCGAAGAGGTAGAGTTCGGCAGCCACGACGGCGCGGTCCTGCACCTGCGCGACCAGACGCCCGTCATCTGGCTTTCCGAGGATCGTCAGTGAGAGTTGCGTTCGTTGCCCTGCTCTTGCTCGCCCAGGCCGACGCCGGCTGGGTCGAGCCGCTGCAGACTTCGCGCGCGCCCGGCCCCAACGAGCAGCGGGTGCGCATCACCATCCGCGCCATCGCCGCTTCCAACGAGCCCGGCGGATTCGACCAGAAGCTCGCGCCCATCGAGCAGCACCTGCGCAACTTCGGCGAGCAGTTCCGCTACCAGAGCTACAAGCTCCTCGAGGAGAAGACCTTCGATCTCGACTGGAAGTCTCCCGCCGAGATCGAGCTGCCGGGCAGCCGCAATCTGCAAGTCTTGCCCCGGCAGCTGGCCGCGGACGGAAAGATCCGCGTGCACCTCGAGCTGCTCGGCGAGCATCCGGCCCATTCGCGCAAGCTGCACACCGACTATTCCATCCAGCGGGGAGGGACCTTGCTCGTCGGCGGGCTGCGCGTCGATCCCAAGGACGAGAGGTCGGGCACGCTGCTCATCGCCGTCACCCAGGCGGTCGAGAAGTAGTAAAGTGCGCGCCCTTATGACTCGAGCTCTGGCCTTGTCCGCCCTTCTCGTCTCGTTCGCCGCCGCGGCCCAGCCGAAGACCGACGAGGAGAAGACCCTCTACGCCATCGGATATCTCGTGGGCAGCCGCAACCTCGGGCCGCTCTCGCTCAAGCCCGAGGAGATGAAGATGGTCGAGCGGGGCATCTCCGACGGCGCGCAGGGAAAGAAGGCGGCGACGGACGTCGAGGCGCAGATGGAGAAGGTGAACGCCTTTGCCCAAGGGCGATCGAACGCGGCCTCCGACAAGGAGAAGGCGGCGGGCCGCGAGTACGCGGAGAAGGCGGCCAAGGAAGCCGGGGCGAAGAAGATCGAGGTCGACCTCGGCGGAGGCCGGAAATCCTTCTTCGTCTCCAAGACGCTCAAGCCCGGCGACGGTCCCACCCCGGCCCCGAGCGACAAGGTCAAGGTCAACTACGAGGGCCGGCTCACCAACGGGACGGTGTTCGACAGCTCCTACAAGCGCGGGCAGCCGGCCGAGTTCCCGCTCAACGGCGTGATCAAGTGCTGGACCGAAGGCGTGCAGCGGATGAAGGTGAACGAGAAGGTGCGGCTCACCTGCCCCTCCGACGTGGCGTACGGGGACCATGGGCATCCGCCGACGATCCCGGGCGGCGCGACGCTGGTTTTCGATGTCGAGCTGCTCGGCGTGAGCAAATGAAGCTCAGGCGGCCCGTCGCTTCTGGCCGCGGCCGATGAGGCGCTCGAACAAGGACTCGTAGACATCCATCGCGCGCTCGCGGTCGTGGTTCGCCTCGACGTAGCGCCGGCCGTGCTCTCCGCGCGCGCGGCTTTCAGCCGGCCTTTCGGCAGCGTCGAGAATCGCCTGTGCCAGCCGCGCCGGATCGCCCGGCGGCGCGCAGACGCCACAGCCCGCGTCGCGCACCAGCCTGGGCGCGTCACCGCCTTCGGGGAAGCTGGCGATGATCGGCTTGCCGGCCGCCATGTATCCGAGAAGCTTGGCGGGCACGACCGGGCAGCGCAGCGAGGGCTGCAGCGTCGCGAGACAGACGTCCGCCGAGGCGACGACCTGTGGATAGTCGTCCTCGCTCACGGCCGGCATGAAGCGGACGTTGGTGAGGCCGAGCTTGCGGGCCTTCTCCTCCAGGCGACGCTTCTCGATCCCCTCGCCGACGATGAGCAGCGCGATCTCGGAGCGCTCGCGCAAGAGCGCGCCCGCCTCGACCACGCTGTCGAGATCCTGGGCAAAGCCGAGATGCCCCGAGAAGAGCGCGACGAACTTTCCCTCGAGGCCAGCCTTGCGCCGATACGCATTGTCGCGCGGGGAGGGGCGAAGCCGCCGCGTGTCGACCCAGTTGGGAACCAACGCCATTTTTCCGGCCGGCACGCCCTGGCGCGCGAGAACCTCGGCGTTGCCCCGCGAATGCACGGTGATGAGCTGGACGTTGCGGTAGACGGCGCGCTCGATCCACCTCAGCATGCGGATGAGCGCGGGGTTCTTGAGCATGCCGAGATCGATCGCGTACTGCGGCACGAGGTCCTGCACGTTGAGCACGTGGGGGACGCCGCGCAGGCGATGGAGCAGCGCGCCCACCATTCCCAGCGCGAGCGGCGGCGAGTAGGAAAGGCTCACGTCGACGTCGCGCAGCGAGAGCGCGGCAGGCCCGTATGCCGCCGAGTTGAAGAGCTGTCCCAGCCCGCGCAAAACCGCCGGGGCGCGGCTCTCCTGGACCGCGAGCGTCGGGACGCGGACGACGCGCACGCCCGAGAGCATCTCGACTCCCCGCGGCCGACCGCCGCGCGCCGAAGTGACGACGGTGACCCGATGCCCGCGCCCGACCAGCGACTCCGCCAGCTCCGACATCAGCCGCGCCGCCGAGCGAATCTCGGGCGGGAACATGTTGGCGAGCAGCAGGATCTTCATTGTGCGGCCAGGCCCTCGCCGAAGGTCGCGTGCCGCCGGATGAGCTCCCAGTGCTCACGAAACCAGGCGACCGTCCGCTCCAGGCCCTCTTCGAAGGTCGTGGAAGGCTGGTAGCCGAGGAGCTGCCGCGCGCGATCGATCGAGGCCAGCCGGCGCGCCCTGGTGTCCCATTTTCGCTGGGCGACGAGCTCGACACCGGCCCTGTTGCCGACGGCGCTGTTGACCATCTCGGCGAGGATGCCGATGCGGATCTCGCGGCCCGCCGCGAGGTTGATGGTCTGGCCGACTGCCGGATCGGCCTGGCCAGCGCGCAGGAGGCCCTCGACGATGTCGCCCACGAAGGAGAAATCGCGCGTGGCGTCGGGGTCGCCGGTGATCTGCAGGGGCTTCCCCGACATCGCCCGATAGATGAAGTTGGGAATGACGTTGCGGTATCGGCCGGGGACTTCGCCCGGCCCGTAGGAGTTGAAGAGGCGGGTGTTGACGACCTTCATCCCGTACTGGTGGGCGAAGAAATTCGCGTAGAGCTCGCCGAGCATCTTGGTGATCTGATACGGCGTCGTCAGGTGCAGCGAGACACACTCCTCGCGCAGCGGCAGAGGCGCCTCGGTGCCGTAGCAGCAGCTCGAGGAGGTGTAGACGATGCGCGGGACGGCGGAGAGCCGCGCGTACTGCAGCACCTTGAGCGTCCCCATGCCGTTCACCAGCAGATCGCGCTCGGGATAGTCGACCGAATTCTGGTTGGCGAAGAAAGCGGCGAGATGGAAGATGAGATCGACTCTCTCGTTGAAGACGCGCTTGAGCGCGACGTCGTCGATGACGCTCCCGCGGACCAGCATCACGCCCGGCAAGACCGGGACGTTCCATTCGTACGCCGCCGAGAAGTCATCGAGGATGATGACCAGCCGTGCGCCTGCTTCTACGAGGGCCCGAACCAGGTTGCTGCCGATCGCGCCCGCCCCGCCGGTCACCAGGATCTTCTTGTCCTGGTAGCGCTTCCGATCCGACACTCGTGCTCCCCCCGGCAGCACTGCGCCGATCCAACTCGTAAGGCCCTGCTTTGTTGGACATTAAGCACTCGCGCTTGCGCTGTGCAGCGGAGCGGCGCGGCGCTTTCCGAGCGCATGTCAGACCCCTCCGGTAACTTGCAATCGAGCAGGCGCTTCTGTACAAGCGTACAGTATCGGCCCTGAGGAGGATCGAGTGGCAAACGCGGAGAAAGAGAAGGCGATCGAGCTGGCTGTCTCGGCCATCGAGAAGCAGTTCGGCAAGGGCAGCGTCATGCGGCTCGGCACCGACGAGCCGCTCGTGCAGGACATCTCCGCCATCTCGACAGGATCGATCTCCCTCGACCTCGCTCTCGGCGTGGGCGGCATTCCGCGCGGGCGGGTGGTCGAGATCTACGGGCCGGAGTCGAGCGGCAAGACCACCCTCGCCCTGCACATCGTGTCCGAGGCGCAGAAGCTCGGCGGGGTGGCGGCCTTCATCGACGCCGAGCACGCCCTCGACGTCGGCTACGCGAGAAAGCTGGGCGTGCGCACCGAAGACCTGCTCATCAGCCAGCCCGACACCGGCGAGCAGGCGCTGGAGATCTGCGAGATGCTGGTCCGCTCGGGAGCGGTCGACGTCATCGTCATCGACTCGGTCGCCGCCCTCGTCCCCCGCGCCGAGCTGGAAGGCGAGATGGGCGAGCCCCAGATGGGCCTGCAGGCGCGCCTCATGTCCCAGGCCCTGCGCAAGCTCACCGCCACCATCTCCAAGGCGCAGGCCTCGGTCATCTTCATCAACCAGATCCGCATGAAGATCGGCATCATGTTCGGAAATCCCGAGACCACCACCGGCGGCAACGCCTTGAAGTTCTATGCCTCGCAGCGCCTCGACATCCGCCGGGTGGGCGCCATCAAGGACGGCGAGACGGTGATCGGCAACCGGACGCGGGTCAAGGTGGTGAAGAACAAGGTCGCCCCGCCCTTCCGCGAGGTGGAGTTCGACATCCTCTACGGACAAGGCATCTCGCGCGAGGGAGACTTGCTCGATCTCGCCGTCGAGCACGGCCTGATCGAGAAGAGCGGGGCCTGGTTCAGCTACGGCGGCGAGCGCATCGGGCAGGGGCGCGAGAACGCGCGCGACTTCCTCAAGGGCCGTCCCGAGACGCTGGCCGACGTCGAGGCGCGCCTTTACGAGAAGTTCGGCATCGCCCGGCCGAACCAGCCCGCAGGGATTCCCGTCGAGCCGGTCGTGCTCGACGACAAGCGGCCGCGGGTGAAGGCGGTCAAGTAGCGCTGCTGTTAGAATCTTCCTGTGGCGAGCCTCTTCCACCAGGGAGCACAGGCCGAACTGCCGATCGGCAGCGGTGACTGGCTTCTGGCGGTGATCGGCGCGGTCGCGGCGGAGCCTCCGGCCACGCCACCGGAGAAGCTGCCGCTGCGCGAGCGCTGCAAGCGGATCGAGGAAGAGCTCTACACGAGCGGCCTTGCCTACGGCACCGCCGCCCCGGACCCCGCGGTGGAGCTGCCCGGCGATGTCAATCCGGCCGCGCGCGCCTTCGCTCATCTCGTCGCCGGGCTCGTGCGGCTCTGCGCCCGCGCCGCAGGGATGGCGCACGCGCCCTGGTTCTTGCCCGACAAGTTTTCCGAGGAGGGCGTGCGGGCGCGGCGCGCGCAGCTGCTCGCGGTCCTGGCAGCGACGGGAGGCGAGGGCGAGGCGGCCGCGCGTCTCTTCGCAAACCCGCTGGCGTCGCCGAGCCCGCTCGACAAGATCGCCGCCAAGACCTCGGCGCGCCTCGCGCGGCGCTATCTCGCCGAGGGAGGGCCGTTCGCGGGTCTTCCGCTGCACAACGGCCTCTGCGCCATCGAAGTGCGCAACTGCAACACCGTCGCCCTCGCGGCGTTCGAGCACGGCCGGATCAGCCCCGGGGGCGCGGCGCGCGTGGCGCAGGCAGCGCTCACCTGGCGCGCGCTCCTGGTCGAGCTCCTCGCCGGCGTCGCTGCTGCGCAGGAGAACGGCAAGGAATCGGTGCGCGGCTTCGAGCAGGTGATCCGCTCGCAACGGCTGCCGGTGCGCGAGGCGCGGCTCTTGCGGCGGGCGCTCTCGCACCCGCGCGAGGTGGAGAAGATCGCTCGCGAGCTGCACAGCAAGGCGCTGCAACGGTTCGCGCTCACCCACGTGCTCCTCGCCGCGCTGGTCGACCGCAATTTCGATCCCGGCGAAGTCGCCTTCGTGGAGCGGCTCGCCGCGGCCATCGGCGTCGATGCCGAGCATCTCGCGCAGGTCGAGATCGCCGTGGACGACTTCTATCGCGAGCACAAGGACGCGCTGGCGGCGCTGCGGCTGGCCGAATCGCCCGAGGGACTGCCGCACGCGCTCACCACCCGGCTGGAAGCGGTGGTGCTCGACAACATCGACCGCATCCTCCAGGAGATCCGCGAGACCGGAGAGCTAGCCACGCTGCTCGCCAAGGTGAGCGCCGGCGGCACGCTCACCGTCGAGGAGAAGGTCAAGGTGCGCGAGCAGCTCATCGATCTCGCCAAGACGATCCCCGCGCTGGCCATCTTCGCCGCGCCGGGCGGGCTCCTGCTTCTGCCCATCCTGCTCAAGCTCCTGCCCTTCAATCTTCTGCCCAGCAGCTTTGTGGACGATGCCAAGGCTCTCGAGGCGCGCCGCAAGTCCGGGTCCTGACAGTTCGGACGTCCGGCCGTTCCTTCGGCCCGCGGGCGGCCCATACCGTTGCGCGATGGGCTACCGCATCGAGGTCGGCGTCGAGGCCCGCTCGATTCTCGAAACGCTCGCACCCTACGTCGTGCTCCGCCTGGGGCAGGCGCTGGCGCGGCTGGCGGAGGCGCTGACTTTCGGGGAGGAGCTGCCCGCTCGATCGCTGGAGCTGGATGGCTGCGTCCTGGAGCTGGACGTCGATCCGCGCGCGCAGATCCTGCGAGTGGTGAGCCTTCTGCCGCTCGGCGTGGAGGCTGTGACGCCGGCCTGATTTTCCCGCCGCACCCAAGGCTGCGAAAAAAGCGAGGCCCGCTGACTTGGCGCCAGCGAGCCTCGAACGGCGGTTCCTGAAACCGTCGTCAGGCGAGCTTGCGGACGTTCTGCGCCTGCAGGCCTTTGGGCCCTTTCACCACTTCGAATTCCACCTTCTGGCCCTCAGCCAACGTGCGAAAGCCGTCTGCCTTGATCGCCGTGTGGTGGCAGAACACGTCTTCACCGCCGCCGTCCTGGGTGATGAAGCCGTAGCCCTTCGTGTCGTTGAACCACTTCACAGTTCCAGTCGCCATTCGAGACGTCATCCTTCGTCAAAACGGGCCGGCTGAAATTGCCGGGAACCCGGCGCTGGCGGCTTTCCCCGGTCCAGCGCGCGGCGTTTCCTACGGGGAGCGGCGGCGGATGTCAAGTTACGGCCTTTTTTTCAGGCGCCCGACATCTCCCCGAGAGCGCGGATGAGCACTTCGCGCGGCTTGGCCCCGTCGGCCGGGCCGACGATGCCCTCCCGCTCCATCCGCTCGATCATCCGCGCGGCGCGGTTGTAGCCGACGCGCAGCTTGCGCTGCAGAAGCGAGATGGAGATGAAGCGCATGTCGGCGAGCGCAGCGACGGCCTGATCGTAGAGCTCGTCGGGGCCTTCGTCGTCGAAGGGCGCGCCCTCGACGTCCTCGGCGCGGGGCTTGAGGATGTTGGGATCGTAGACGGGCGCGCCCTGCGTCTTCCAGTGCTCCACCACCGCGTGGATCTCCTTCTCGTCGACGTAGGGGCCGTGGACGCGCGTGAGCGTGGAAGTTCCCGGCGGAAGGATGAGCATGTCGCCCATGCCGAGCAGGTTCTCGGCGCCGGACGCGTTGATGATGGTGGCCGAGTCGTGGCGCGAGGCCACCTGGAAGGAGATGCGCGCGGGGAAGTTGGCCTTGATCACGCCGGTGACGACATCGGTGGAGGGCCGCTGGGTAGCGACCATCAGGTGGATGCCGGCGGCGCGCGCCATCTGGGCGAGCCGGGCGATGTACGTCTCCACCTCGCGGGAGGCGACCATCATGAGATCCGCCAGCTCGTCGATGATGATGACGATGTAGGGGAGCTTCTTGAGCGGCTCGCTCTTCGCCGTCTCGAGGATGAGGGGTTCCTGCGCTCCACCCTGCGGCGATTCGATCGCGCGGGGTTGATTCTCCCCGGGGCCGAGGTCGATCACCCGCCGTTCCCGCGGCGCGCGATGCGGCCGGCGCGCGAGGTCGCCCTCCTTCTCCACCTTCTTGTTGAAGCTGCCGATGTTCCGCACGCCGCACTCGGCGAGCAGCTGGTAGCGGCGCTCCATCTCCTCCACCGCCCAGCGCAGCGCCATCGCCGCTTTCTTGGCGTCGGTCACGACCGGCAAGAGCAGATGGGGAATACCCTCGTAGACGGAGAGCTCGAGCATCTTCGGGTCGACCATGAGGAAGCGCACTTCCTCGGGCGTCGAGCGCAAGAGCATCGAGACGAGCATCGAATTGACCGCCACCGACTTGCCCGACCCGGTGGTGCCGGCGATGAGCAGGTGCGGCATGCGCGCGAGGTCGGCGACGTACGGCATGCCTTCGATGTCCTTGCCCAGGCACATGGCCAGCTTGCTGTGCGACTTCTGGAACGCGTCCTGCTCGACCAGCTCGCGCAGCACCACCGTTTCGCGCTCTTTGTTGGGGACCTCGATGCCGACCACTCCTTTGCCGGGGATGGGAGCGACGATGCGCACGCGCAGGGCTTCCATCGCCATCGCCAGGTCGTCGGCGAGCGAAGCGATGCGCGAGACCTTCACTCCCGCGGCGGGGAGGAACTCGAACATGGTCACCACCGGCCCCGGGCGGATCTGCGTGACCTGTCCCTGGATGCCGAAGGAGGCGAGCTTCTGGCGCAGCTTCTCGGCGGTGGCGGTGAGGCCTTCGCGGTCGAGCGGCACCGCTTCGGAGGGCGCGCCCGTCAGGATGCTGATGGGCGGCGGCACGAAGGCGCTGTGGCCGGGGGCCATGGTGAACGTCCCGCGCTCGGGCGGCGACGGTTCGGCCTTGGGCGCATGCGGCCTTGCGGGAGGCTTGGCTTCGACGATGGTCGGGGCGGGCCGAGGCTCGGGCGGCGCGGTCGTCTCGCCGGGATCCGGAATCGCCCGTGCCCCGCTCGCGTCGGATTTCATCGCGCGGGTCTGGCTCCGGCGCGGCTCGTCCGATTCTTCATTGCCGCATTCGATCGCCAGCACCCTTCGCGCGACCGGCACGCGCGCGTCATCGCCGGCCTCGAGCAGATCCCCTTCACCTGCCTCTCGCACTTTCCAGATGGCGGCCGCAGCGCCCCGCAGCGCGAGCGTCCCCCCCGCCACGCCGAGCCGGGCCGCTCCGGCGGCCGCGCGCAGCGCCCAGCGATCGGTCGCGACCACCAGCGCCGCCGCCGCCAGCGCGCAGAGCAGCACCGCCGCGCCGGGGCCCGAGAGCGCCGCCCGCGCCGCGCCAGCCAGCGTCGCGCCGACGGCGCCTCCCGTCGCGTGCCCCTGCA
>VBLC01000080.1 GCA_005879315.1 Deltaproteobacteria bacterium
CCACGAACATGCGTGGCCCGGGAATGACTCCGCGGGCGATGGCGGTCTTGAGGTCGACGTCGGCATACATCGCGCCTTCGGTCTCGAGGTCGCGGATGGCCGTGAATCCGTTCATCACCGCCGTGCGCACGGCCGCGCTGGCGCGCAGCGCGCGATAGGGGATGCTTTCTTTCAATAATTGCTCGTCATACTCGGCCGCGGTGATGTCGCCCTGCAGGAGCGCATGGGTGTGGGCGTCGATCAGCCCCGGCAAGAGCCATGCATTTCCCAGGTCAATGACTTTCGCGCCCGCCACCTGCAGCTCGGCCGCCGGCGCGATCTTCTGGATGCGGTCTCCCTCGACGAGCACCGCCATCCCTTCCCGCGGCGCATCGGACTTGCCGTCGATCAGGTGCGCAGCTTTGACCACGACGCGCTCGACCGGCCGCGGCGAAGGAGCGGTTTCGCGAGGCGCCTGTGCGAGGAGAAAGACAAGAAGCAGCATGGCCGCGCACGCTCGCACGCCGCTGATCTGCACGCAACTCAGGACTTGAAAACGCCAGAGAGGCGCCGGGTGGCTGCTCGCGAGAGCCGCCCGGCGTTGGTCCCTCCGGCTGGCGCCGGCATCGCGGCGGCAGGGTTACCGGTCCGAGCGCGATCGGCGTCGTCTTGTGCAAAGAACCATCGCCATGGCGGTCGACCAGGTTAGCCCCCCAGCACCACAGACTTTGCTCGAACGCGCCCCCGACTGCAGTTTTTCGGATGCCACACGTATCGCGGTTTACGGCAGTCACGCTTTGCCAGTCGGTGAAGCTGTTCGCCTCTTGTGTGACGCCGCGGGTTCCGTTGAACGTTCCGTCGCCGATCTCTCCGCTCGTATTTAGACCCCAGCAAAAAACCGTCCCTGCTGTCGTAACTCCACAGGCATGGCCGCCGCCAGCGCTCACCGTCAAATAGCCACTGGCGACGAGAGCGGGCGAGGTGACCGGGGTCGCGGCGATCGCCGGTACGACACCGTAGCCGTTATATCCCCAGCAGAAAACCTCGTTCGTGGTGCGCAGACCGCAGGCGGAATCGTCGCCCGCGCTGATCATGGTCCAATCAGTCGTCGTGCCCACTCGTAGGGGTGTTGTCGAGAACGCCGGAGTCATGCCGCCTTGGCCGAGTTGGCCGAATTGGTTCTCGCCCCAGCAAAACAGCGCGCCGCCGTTGATTCCACAAGTATACCCGGACCCCGATGATCCGGACGGACTGGTTGAGACCATGGTCCAACCGGTGTCAGTCGCTGGAGCTACTGTGGTCACGCTCTGCGGCGTCGGGAAGAAAGCCGTGGCACTTCCGTTGCCCACTTCGCCGCGAGAGTTGTCGCCCCAGCAGAAGAGATTTCCCGTCGCCGTGATGCCGCATCCCGCGGCGCCGATCGAAACCTGCGCGAAGCTGTTGCCGGAGTTCTCGGGCGCATGTTGATCTACGAGGGTCAGATTTACCACGCCATCGCCGAGCACGCCATTGGCGTCGGACCCCCAGCTCCAGACTGCATTCGTCAGCTTCACTGCCAACACTGAGTTGCCGCCGCTCGCCAGGCTGGCCCAGTCCGTATGGGTACCGACCTGGGTAAGGATCGGATGCGTGGTAGTGTCGCCGAGGCCGTTCACGCCATTCGTGTTATCACCGGCACACCAGACGGTTCCGTCCTTGCGCAGGGCACAAGCGTTGGTATTCGAGCCTACCCACTGTGCCCAGTTGGTAGCGGAGCTCACCCGCATCGGCCTGTTCTTCTGACCAAAGAGGCCGATGCCGAGCTGACCCATATCGTTCGCGCCCCAGCACATCACTGTCGGCGTTGCGCCCGCCCTGGCTGCGCATGCCTGCCGCTCGTTGGCGACGACCAGATCCGGGCTCGCAAGCCCCCCAGTGAGCGACGAGACCGATCCGAGATCGGGGTGCGCAAAGGAACCAATCGGGTCATAGTTGCCATTTGCCAACTCGCCATCTTGGTTCCTACCCGCGCAGGCGAACGTCTTTGCGACGTCCATCTCAGCACCGCACGAAAATTCTCTACCGAGGGCAATGTGCTGCCAGCTGGCAGTACCTACTTGCTGCGGGGCGCGATAGATGTGGGTCGGGTCCGCGGTGGTGAACGCGGCAAAGCCAAGGCCAAACTGGCCAGAGTTATCGGAACCCCAGCACCAACGCGTGTCATCCCCGGCGCGGATGGCGCAGGTCGTCGCGTAACCTGCACTCACCGAAATCACCGGTGAGGCCAAGCCGCCGAGAGTAACCTGCGTTGGAGTGCTGGTCGTCGCCGTGCAACCAGGTCCGGGAACGCACGTCCCCGTGCCACTGTCGATTCCGAGCTGTCCAGCGCCATTGTCTCCCCAGCAGAATAGTGAGCTGTCATTCGCGCGCGTGGCGCACACGTGTTGCGCTCCCACTGACACGCGACTCCAGCTTCCGGCTACCGGCGTGGGCGATGTCACGGGATTTGTCGTGTTGGGTACACCAGTCTGGCCAGAGCCGTTGCTGCCCCAACACCAGAGCGATTGGTCACTGCGCAAGGCGCAAGTTGTCTGCGATGAGGAGGTCGCGATCGTCCAATTGGTGGCGGTTCCCACCTTCAGGGGTGTCATCGAAAACGACGGGGTGATGCCGCCTTGGCCGAGCTGGCCGCTCGAATTGATGCCCCAGCACCAAAGCGAACCGTCCGAACCGACCGCGCACGTGTGTTGCGAACCGGCGGCCACGGTCGTCCAGCTCGCAGGCAGCGCGGGGCCGCTGATCGGGGCAGCCGCGGCGTGTGGCGTGCTTGTTCCGTCTCCTAGCTCACCATTCTCATTCTGGCCCCAGCAGGTGGCGGCGCCCGATGCGTCGACCTCGCAGCCATGCTGAGCGCCGAGTGCAAGCAGACCATCGAGTGTCGAAGTGATCGTATAGGTGAAGCTTCTCGACGTTCCTGCCGCGTTGAAAACGGTGAGCGTGTAGTTCGTGGACGAAGCCGCCATGAGCGGCCCGATTGGAATTCCCGTGCCGGACGTCGCCGTCGTCGGAAATCCAGGCGTGGAAGGGTTCGAGGTTATCGACGGCGCGGAAGTCCCCCCTGCGGCCGGGCTGAAGGTGGGTTCGAGGGAGGTGGTACCTCGCCAGAAGAGAAGGCTGGCGCCCGTCAGATTGGCGGTCGGTGGCGCCACGAGGGTCGCACTCGCGACCGATGGCACGTTGCTGTCGATGGTGTTCGCGCCGGTCGGCTCGGCAGTGCTCGCGATCTCGTTCGATTCCTGGGCGGTGAGCACGAGCGGCGCCCCGGTGTTGCCCGCTGTGAAACTGACGTAGTTGCACGCGCCGCCGTTGCACACGGGATTGAATGGCCCGGTGAGGTTGCTGGTGCCGTTGACGCTCGAGAATCCGCTGCCGTTCGATAGGGTCCAGAAGTAGTGCATGCGCGGGCGGGCTGGCACGGATGCCGAGTAGTTGGCGCCCGCGGTCAGCGTCGACTGCGGGTTGTTGTTCATCGTGATCGGTTCGATGAAAGGTGCCGGATACACGAAGATCGACGTCGGCGATGAAGGCGAGGCAGTCCCGTCATCGATGCCGTTCAGCTCGGCGCAGGCCAGCGTCATGGTGTCGGTGCCGTCACCCGCAGTCGCGTTGGTGGCGGTGAACGTGATGCTGTTGTTCCCGCCGCCGGTCACGCCGGCGGTGCCACCTGCGCTGGTGATGGTGCTGTTGGTGACGGTCCAAACGTAGTGCATTCCGGGATGCGTGGGCACCGAGGCGGAGTAGACCCTGTTGAAGGTCTGCGCGCCGCTGATCGACTGCGTGACTTTGCTCGGGGCGGTCACGGTGGTTGCCGCCGGCGCCGGGAAGATGTCCGGCGTGACGGTGGTGGTCAGCCTGTCGCCGGCGCCGTTGGTCTCGGTCACCGTGACGGTCACGATGTGATCGGTGCCTGTCAAGTCCGAGTTGGTGGGCGTGAAAGTCACCGAAGTGCCGGCGGTCGTGTCGAACCCGCCGCTGGTGCTGGTGCCGTCGACCTTGGCCCACGAATAGACGAGCGGGTCGGTGGCGCCGATGCCATTCCGGCTGGCGACCGAGAGTAAGTACGTCTTGCTCGAGGTCATGACGGCGGGCGGCGTCAAGGTGAACGCGGGCGCGACCGGGGCCGTGTAGGCGATGGCGCTGTTGTTCGCGTTCTTGCTGTCGTCGAGGCCGTTGTCCCAGATGCAGTTCGCCACCATCGACGCCGAGAAGCCCGGGCTGACCGCATTCGGTGTTACGTGCATGCTGGTGAGCCCGCTGGTGGAAGAGGTTCCATTCTCGGTGAAGGTTGCATTGGTCACGGTGCAGGAGATGGTCTGGTTCAACACCGTCGACACGACCATCGAGTACGAGGTCCCCGCGGTGATCTTCGAGGGGAGCCCGGTGCTGTAGAGCGGCGTCTGCGGCGCGCCGCGGACTTGCACCGGGATCGCCGTATTGCCGAAGTCGTCGATAGCATTGATCTCGGCGACGACGAGGTGCATGGCCTTCTCAGAGTTGTCGCTGTTGGCGTCGCCCGCAGTGATGGTAACGGTATTCGGCGCCGGGAACGTGCCGGACCCGCTGGAGCATGCGGACGCAGAAACAGCGCCGCACAGTGTGGTAGGGGATAGTCCGCCGTTGTCGTCGACCGACCAGAAGTAGTGGAAGCCGCTCCGCGTCCCGACCGAACCGGAATAGGCCTTTCCCGAGGTCATCTTGCCGGGGATCGTCCCCGCGAGTGCGATGGTCAGCGCCCCAGGCGCTGGGTGCGAAGTTGTGCCGCTGGACCCGCTGGCGAAGTCCGCGATCTCATTTTCTTCCTTGACGGCGATCGTCACCGTCCCCGTCGAGCCGTCGGCGACAGCGGTTGGGACGAAATTGATCGTCAACGTTCCCGTCGACGTGCCAGTTACGCCGGATGCCAGCTTGCCGGTAGTGCTCGCGGAGTAATCGGGGAGCGTTCCTCCGACGATGGTGAAAGTATAGAAAAAGTGCGAGCGCACGGTCGTCGACGTCGTGTACGTCCTGCCCGCGGTGACCGCATTGCCGTTGGCCGCCTTGCCATTGATCACCACCGTTGTGGAAACCGGCGTCGGGTAATCGGCCATCGGGAGCGAGATAGTCGCAGAGTCATTGATGGCGTTGGACTCGACGACCGTGAGCGTGAGGGCGTCCGGCGTGTTGTCGGGTTTGTTGTCGGCCGCCGCGGTGAAGGTGGCGCTATTCGTGCTGCTGCTGGCGACGCCGGCCGTCGAGCTGCTGCTGTTGCTGAAGGTGCCGCGATCGAGCGTCCAGACGTACGTCATGTTCTGGTGGGCCGTGATCGTCGGCGTATACATTTTGCCTGCGGTCACCGCCGTGGTGGGCGAGGGTCCGGTGTTCGGATGAGCCGCTTTGAACGCGCTCAGGTCGGGCGCGAGCGGCCTCGGGTAGGCGTTGACGCTCGCCGTTCCAGTGGCGCTGTCGCCGGATGTGGTGGTCTCGATGCAGGTGATGAGCACGCCCGCCGTGCCTTGCGTGTACGGCACATCGTTGGGGTTGTATTGGATCGCGGTGGTGCCCTGCGTTCCCGCTGTCGAAGTGGCGGAAGTGCACCCCGCTGGATCGAGGCAGCTGCCGCTGCCGTTGGGGATCACGCCTCCGGCGATGGTCCACGAGTAGATGTTGCCCGTGACCGGCGCGTGGATGGTGGCGATCGCGTCATACGTCGTGCCGGCAGTGACGCCGCCCTTGCCGTCTACGCCGTCGGTAACGTGCGCGCGCTGGCTGAGATCGATCATGGGCGCGACGGCCGGCGGCACTACCGTCACGCTCGCCGTACCGGCATGCGCGGCCGAGTCGCCGGCCATGTTGGTCTCGATGCAGGTGATGACGCGGGTTCCCAGCGCGCCGGCGTTGAACTGAATGAGGTTGGTGCTGCCATCGGCCGACAACTGGCCCGCCCCGCCACCGACGCTGGTGATGGCGGTGGTGGCGCCATCGACCGTCCACAAGTAGATCGCATTCGACTTGGCGTTCACCCAGGCGATGTAGACCTTTCCGCTCGCCGCGCTGGCCGGCGCGGTGATGGGGATGAAGTCCGTCGGCGGAGGGAAGATCGTCGCGGTCGCGCTCGCTGCCGCGCTGACCGTCCCCGCGTCGTTCAGCGTGGTGCAAGAGAGCACCATGGCTCCCGCCGCGGAGCCCGATTGCAGGCTAAGGGTCGTGGCGGTCGAGCCGAGCGTGCCGCTGCCATTCCCGCTGGTGATGGTGCCATTGATCAGCGAACAGGAGTAGGCGAGCCCGCCGAGGCCATTGAGACTCGCGTGGCGCCTGGAAGATGACGACCTTGCCGACCGACTTCGCCGTTCCGGCGGGGTTCATCTCGGCGATGGTGATGGAGACATCGCCAGCGCTCTGCGAGGTGAAGTTGATGGAGGTGAGCGAGCCGTCCGAAGAGAGAACGCCCGCGTTTCCGGCGGCGCTAGTGATGTTGCCCGGGCTTGCCACGAGCCACGAATACGTCATCCCTGCGCCGGTCGATGCGCTGGCCGTGTAGGTCTGGCCCGTAGTGGCGAACGCCGGCGCGGTAAACGTGCTGATCGAGGGGGTAGCGACGACGTTGATGATTGCGCTGCCCGGCGACCCGCTCGAGTTGTTGGCGTTAGTCTCCGTGCAGGTAAGCGTCATGGAGCGCGAGGCATTGGGCCCGCTCACCGTGAACGTTATCGTGTTCGTCGAGCCGTTGGCGGAGAAGGTGCCCGACGCAGGGCTGGAGATGACCGTCGAACCGCCAGGGTCACTCAGGCTCCAGGCGTAGGTCATTCCCGGTCGCGCTGGCACCGAGGCGCTGTACGTTGTGCCGGCCGTCATGTTGCTGGGGGCAGCGACTTTCGGCGTGCCCGACGCGAGGAATGCCTTGAGAAATGCCGAGGCCGAAGCCGACTTGTTGCCGATCGAGCCGACGGCTTGTACCGAGTAGTCCCCCGCCTCGGCGGCGGTGAAGTTCGCGATCGCGCTTCCCGGCGATTGCGGAACCAGCGATGCCGACCCGCTAAACGAGGTCCAGTCATAGCTGACTTTGGTCAGGTCCAAGGTGAACCGCAGCGGGCAAAGCGTCGTGTCGTTGTCCTTCGTGACAGCGGAAGCCGTCAGCGTCCGTGCCGAGCCGGTGTTGAACTTGCTCGGACCAGGCGTCCCCGACTGTGAAGTCGCCGGAGAGATGCTGACGGTGAGCGGGTAGGCGCCGCAGGTCGAGGTGGTGACGGTGGTAAAGGCGGTGGCCGGCGCGCTGGTCGCGTTGCCCAGGGCGTCCTGGCCCGCCGTCGAGAACACGTAGCTGCCTTGCACGTCGGGCACGAAGAACGGCGTCGCATCGGTCGCCGAGCTGAGCGCCGCCTGGCTTCCCGTCGGGCGCGAGACCATGGTCCAGCTGTACTGGATCGTTCCCAGCGAAACGCTGCCGCAGGTGTTGCCGGTGGACTCCGCAGCGTGGGGCGTGAGCATCACGCGCGCACCGACATGGATCGCGGAAGTGACGTTGTCCGGATCGAGCACGACCGAAGACGTGACCGGCGTGCCCGACCAGACCAGCGGCGACGTGCTGCACTTGCTGACCGTGATGTTCTGGTAGCCGACCGGCGAGGAGAAGCCTTGCGGGTTGGTCACTACCTCGCTGACCTGGTACGTGCCGGCCACGTCCGGCGTGAATTGAGGGGTCGCGGAGGCGGGATTGTTGAGAAACGCCTGGCTTCCGGCAGGGATTACCAGAGTCCAGTTGTGCGTGAAGGTCTTGGGAGCCCTGTTGAGGCAATTCTGATCGGAGGCGCTGTCGCCCAGGATGATCGGGGTGCCCATGACCCCGCTGGTCGGGCTGATGCTTCCGACGACCGGAGCATTCTCGCCGCAAGTGCTCACCTCGATGGTGCCCGTCGCGGGCGCGCTGGAGAGGCCGGTCGAGTCGGCGACCACGACCTCGAACTGGTAGCTGCCCGGCACATCGGGAACGAACGCCGTGGCGGCGACGCCGGATTCAACCGCGCCCCTCGGCTTGGGGATGACGGCGGAGCTGCCGGCCGGACGCGCCTTCAGGGTCCAGGCGTACTCGAGCGTCTCGGGGAAGTTGCAGGCGCTATCGGCGTCCGTCACGGGGACTGAGACCTGCACGGTGTCCCCCGGCTTGGCTTCGGCGCCGGCCGCCGCGGCCTGGGGCGTAGGCGAAGCAGGCCCGCCAGGCGGGGCGGAGATGATCAAAATGCCCGATGTTACGATGCCCAGCACCGGCGGGTAGCCGCCGCACGGGCTGACATCGATCTCCACCGTGGCGGCATCGCTCAGGACGCTGTTGGACACGACCAGCTCCACCACGTATTTGCCCGGGAGATCGGCGACGAAGCTTGGCTTCTCCGAGGTCTCGCTGTTGAGCGTGGCCCTGCTCCCCGTCGGCGACTCCAGAATCCTCCACTTGAAGGTGAGCGAGTATGCCTGCGGGTCGATGCTGTCCGAGCCGTCCAGCTGGACCGCAGTGCCGACGTTGGCCATGCCCTGGAGCCCTTGGCCCGCGGCTTTGGGCATCGCGACAGGGCGCTGAAGTTCCCTGGGGCAAGCGACCAGAGCGAGAGCAAGGATTGCTGCGAGACCACGTGCGCTCGGTTGCATTGGCTTTCGCCTTTCTTCCTAGAAGGACCTGCCGAAGCCGGCGGAGGCTCCGTGCGAGACGCGGGTGGAGTAATCGAAGGTGAGAACGTCGCCGCGGTAGTCGAGGGCGAGCGCGTAGCCTCCCGCCAGAGGGAAATCGAGGCCGGCGCGGACGCCGAACTGGCCGAGCAGTGACCCGAGCGCGGAAAACCGCGACGGGTGCACGAGGTTGTAGGCCCACCCGAAATTCGCGTGCACCGCGACGGCTTGCGAAAGCGCGTAGCGCAGTCGCGCCATCAGATCGACCCCGAACAGGTCCGCCGGAAAGGCGCTGTTCTCGAGTCGCATGTACTTGAGGCCGATGACCGGGGCGGCCGTCAGGCGGGGGAGCCCGAGCAAGTGGCCGAAGTCGTAGCCGATGCCGGCGAGGACGTCGTAGCGGTACTCGTCGATGGGCGAGTTCGCGGCACCCGGCTGGCCGAGCACATAGGCTTGTCGCGAGGCGCTCCAGTCGAACTCGAACAGCGCGAGGCCGGTGATCCAGAGCGTGCGGCTGGCCTCGAGGCCGAAGCGCGCGAGCGTCGCCGCGGCCGTGAAATCCTGGTTGCTCCGCGCCGCTCCGCCGAAGAGCATCATCGACCAGACGCCGTGGTCCCAGGCAGGCTCGGGGCGGAACGCGAGCGCTGGCGTGGCGACCCTGGCAGACACGGCAGGCGGGGGCGGGACCGCTGCCGGAACCGCGACAGGAGGCGGCGGGGGAGGCTCTGCTGCAGGCGGTGGGACGGCCTTCGGCGCTGCCGCGATCTGCAGCGGCGGGCTCTCGGGCGGCACCAGCTTCGGCAGCTCGTTCTCCCCCGGCAGCGAGGGCAGGGAGGGCAACACCAGCGCGCGCTCCTTGGCGATCCGCACCCCGGAAATCGCGACGAGCGCATCGCCCTCCGCATTCCAGGGCCAGCGCAGCACGACCGTGTGTTTCCCCGCCGGCACGGAGACCGCGAACCTCGCCGCCTTGCTCAGAACGAGGCCGCTCTCCGACGTAGCCTGCGGATCGGCGACTTTGGGAAGCGAACGCCGCGCGGCAACTTTTCCGTCGAGCTCGGCGACGATCGCGGCCGGCACCGAGCTCTCGGCTCGCACCGCGAAACGCAGCTTGGCAGGGCCGATGATCTTCAGGCTCAGCGTCTTGGCGGGCTCGATCCGATAGTGCGCTCTCTTCGCGCCGCGCACGGTGACGTTCACGCCGTCCGCATCGCCCTGCAGCTGCGCCTTCGGACTCGCCGACTGCGCAGCGAGGGGCGCGAAAAGAGCGCAAAACAGCATCCATGCCGGGGAGGTTTTCATTTCCAAAGCCTCCGTCTCAGAAACTCCACAAGGTGATGGTGCCGAGGACGAAGGCCCCGCTGACTCCGAGCAAGACCCGGCTGATGACCCGGTCGTTGTCGATGCGCGTCTGGATGATGTTCTTCTGGTCGGCGGGATAGGCCGCCGCGTTCTGTCTCAGGTCATTGGTGGCGCTGTTCGCGTGCAGCGTGAGCGCGCCGGCCGCGAGCACCGCCGCAACCGCTCCCCCAGCGGCGATGTAGCTCGCGAGATGGCTCTTGCGAGGGAGAGGCGGAGGCGCTTCATGCTCGGCGGCCGGAAGCGCGGGCTTCGGCGCCGTCGTCGACACCGCTGGAATGACCTTCACCGCCTCGGTGGCGACGGCCGCCAGCACCGGCCGGGGCGCTTCCTCGACCGCCACCGAATTCGGCAGCTCGGCCGCGCCGCTGCGGGCCGGACCGTTTTCGTTGTTGTCGTAGGCCTCGAGGTAGTAGGCGAAGCCGTCGTTGACGGCCTTGGCCGGCACCTCGATCCCGTACTGGTCCTCGCCGACCTTCGCCATCGGCTGGCACTCGAAGTCCTTGCTGTAGAGGTTGCGCCAGCAGGCCTGCGCCGTGCCGACGCCGCTGCGCTCGTCGACGATGCGCGCGAAGAGCCGTACCGGCTGTCCGCGGATGGCCTTCTTCACCGGCTGGTGAGTGAGGATCGGCGGATCGGTGTCCTCTTCCTCTTGCAGCGCGGGCGTCTTGCCCGCCGCCGTCGCGAGCGCCACCGCCGGTTCGGCCGGCTTCAGCTTCGCCTCGCAGAGGGCGAGGTGCTTCCTGGCTTCGTCCTTGGCCCGCTCCTGCCCCTGCGGCACGTCCTTGAGGAACGCCTGGTACGCCGCCGCCGCCTCCTTGAACTGCCCCATGTGCCGGCGCATCTGCGCGATGTTGAAGAGGAGGATCTGCTTGGGCTCGTACTCGAACGCCTTCTGGTAGCTCTTCAGCGCGCACTCGTAGTCGCCCTGCTTGGAGCAGGCGTGCGCGGTGAGGATCTGCGCCTTGGAGAAGTCGTGCGCGGTGGGCGCCTCGTGCTTCTCCTCGACGCCGCGCACCGGCCGCAGCGAGATCGCCAGGCGCAGCTCGAAATCGCGTGTCTCGGGCAGCGTGATGTTCGCCGACCGAGTCAGGTAGCCTTCGAGGGCGAGCTTGATCTCGTGCCGCCCCGGCGTGCTGCGCGCCTTGATGGGCGTGATGCCGATCCGCTTTCCGTCGATGTAGAACTCCGCGCCCTGCGGATCGGAGGCCACCGCGAGGAGCGGGGGCACCGGTCCGGCCTGCGCCGGCTGCATGGCGAGCTTGAGCGAAAGCTGCTGGCCGGGATCGAGCGAGAGCTGCTGGCCGATGGTCTTGTAGCCCTCGAGTGTGATCTGCAGCTCGTGCTCGCCCGGCGTCACTTCGGAATTGAGTGGCGAGGTCCCGAGCGGATTGCCGTCGACCGTGACCTGTGCCTCGGGCGGCTCGGTCTCGACGTGCAGCCGGGCCGGGCCGGGCGAGCGGTTGAGCGCGAACGTCAGATCGACGTCGCGATTCGGCTGCACCGCGACCAGGCGCTCTTCTTTGAGATATCCCTTCGCGGCCACCGCCACGCGGTGGTTGCCCGGCCTCATCTCCGCGGCCCAGGGAGTGAGGCCTACTTCCTTGCCGTCCAGCGTCACCGCCGCGCCGCCGGGCTGCGAGGTCAGCGTCAGCCGCGACCCGCTGCCGCTCCCCATCGGCAGGTCGAGCCGGATGCCGTAGTCGTGGTCCTTCGGCATGGTGAATTCGCTGCCCACCTCGCGGTGGCCTTCCATCTTCACGACCAGCTGGTGGCGCCCGGAGGCGAGCGGCGCGAGATAAGGCGTGCGGCCTTTCTCCTTGCCGTCGAGGATCACCGCCGCGCCGAGCGGATCCGACTCGACCGACAGCGCCGGATCCTTCGGGACCGAGGGCAGCGCGAACGAGACGTTCGAATCGCGGCCCTCGCGTGCGAAGATCTTGCGCTCCTGGCGCAGGCGCCCCTCCATCTCCACCGCGACCAGATGCTGGCCGGGGGCCAGCTCACCCTGGTAGGGCGTGCGGCCCAACACCGCGCCGTCGACGAGGACGTTGGCGTTGGAGGGCTCGGTCGTGACCGAGAGCGTGGCCGGCCCGCCTGCCTCCCGCGACAGCTCGATGGGGAGGCTCATCTTCTTGCGGCCCGCGAGCACGTCGATGTGCTGCTCGGCGCTGCGGCCGTCGGGCGAGACGAGGGCGACGGTGTGCGGACCGGGAAGGAGATCGACCGTGACCGGCGTCTTGCCGACTTCGTTGTCGTCGATGCGGACGGTATCGCCCGCGCGACCGCTGGTGATGGTGCAGGCGACCGGCTCGGGCGGCGGATCGAAGGCGACGCAGGCGAAGGGCGAGCGCGGCGAGCCGCGGCGGGTCGGGCCACCCTGTTCGTGCTGCGCCTCGATGAAATACTCGAAAGAGCCTTCGCTCAGGATCGAGGCGGGCAAGAAAGCGCGGAAGCGGCGCTTGCCGCGCTCACGCAGTGTGAAGGCTTCGTAGCGGTTGTTGCCCGCCCTGCGCGCGAACACGAGCGGAGCGAAGAGATGCGAGGGGTCGTCGATCCTCGCTTCGACGACGACGGCGCGGCCTCGAGGCCATTTCGCGATCGGCGTGTGCTCGATCTTGCTCGCCTGCTGGGACTCGGGCGCGCCAGGTCGGGCCGCCTCTTCGTTGACGGCGA
The DNA here is from genome assembly GCA_005879315.1 of Deltaproteobacteria bacterium. Classification (GTDB taxonomy): domain Bacteria; phylum Myxococcota; class Myxococcia; order Myxococcales; family 40CM-4-68-19; genus 40CM-4-68-19. Next base: position 12,688 of record VBLC01000080.1, read on the forward strand.
AAAGGATCTGCTGGCGCCAGCCGCCCTCGCCCGCGGCAGGGCTCGCTGCCGCCGCGGCGATCAGCACGAATGCGAGAGACATGGTCCCCTCCACGCCAGCGAATGGCGGCGGACCGGTGTCGGTGGGTGTGGCTTTTGGGCGGCCCAGGTCTGCCTGCCTGTTCCCTCAGCGTCCCCACCACCGCTCGGTCACACATACAGCGTTCTACTAGGCATGCGACAGCCGTGACAAGTGGTGAACATTTGGATCTCTTTTCCCCGGAAGGATCGCTGCATTGCGGCGGCGGCCGCCGCGCGATAGACGCTTCGCGATGGCCAGCGAGGCTGTGCGTGTTCTGTCCGCACTGGACGAAATCGCTCCGGCGGACTGGGACGCGCTGCTCTCGCCGCGCTCGACGCCGTTCCTTCGCCACGCCTGGCTGCACGCGCTGGAGAGATCGGGCTGCGCTTCGTCGCGCAATTCCTGGTCGCCGCGCCATCTCGCGCTCTACCGCCGCGGCAAGCTCATCGCCGCGGCCCCCGCCTATCTGCGCGACGACAGCGACGGAGACTTCGGCCGCGATTGGGACCTGGCTTCGGCCGCGAGCCGCGCCCATCTCGCCTACTATCCGAAGCTGACGGTCAGCGTGCCGTTCACGCCCTGCAGCGGCGAGCGCATTCTCGTCGCTCCCGGCGAGGACCGATCCGCCTGCGTGGCCCGCATCGTCGAGGCAGCGCGCGATCTCTGCGCCCGCGAAGGCTGGCCCACCTTCCAGGTCCTCTTTCCCGAAGGGACGGCCGAGCTTGAATCGGCCGGCATGGCCGCGCGCGTCTCCTTCCAGTTCCACTGGCGCAACGACCGGTATCGATCGATGGACGACTTCCTCGCCCGCTTCAATTCCAAGCGCCGGCACATGCTCAAGCGGGAGATGTCCGCTGCCGCGGCGCAGGGGATCTCCATCCGCACCGTGCGCGGCGAGGAGCTGGCGCGCGACTGGAAGAAGTGGGCGCGAGCGGCGCACGCGCTGCACCGATCGACCGTCGACAAGCTGATGTGGGGCCGCCGCTGGCTGAACGAGAGCTTCTACCTGCTCGCTTTCGAGAAGATGCCCGACGCGGTCGAAGTCGTCGCTGCCGAGCGGGAGGGGAAGCTGGTCGCCGGCGCCTTCAACGTCGCCTCGGGCGAGCGGCTCTACGGGCGCTACTGGGGATGCTTCGAGGAGCATCCCTTCCTGCACTTCAATGTCTGCTACTACCACTCCATCGCCGACTGCATCGCGCGCGGCGTCCAGGTCTTCGAGGGCGGCGCGGGTGGGGAGCACAAGCTGCCGCGCGGATTCTTGCCCGCGCTGACCCACAGCGCGCATCTCTTTCTCGACCCGCGGCTCGACCGCGCCGTGCGCGATCACCTGCGCGGTGAGACGGAGGCGCGCAAAGAGAGCGTGGCGCGTTATGTTGCGCAGTCGCCCATCTTCAAGGCGGAGGCGCGGTGAGCCCTCGGCGCAAAGAAGACCCCGGCGTCGGCCTGGCCGAGCCCAAGACGAAGGCGAAGCCGAAGCTCGAGCGGCCGCGCCTCTACAAGGTGCTCCTGCACAACGACGACTTCACCCCGATGGAGTTCGTCGTCCTCGTCCTCCGGCAAGTCTTCAACAAGTCCGACGCCGATGCCGTCTCGATCATGCTGCACGCCCATACGCACGGGATGGCCGTGGCCGGCGTCTACACTTTCGAAGTGGCCGAGACCAAGGTGCAGGAGACGATGGCGCTGGCGGAAAAGTCGGCCTTCCCGCTCTTGTGCACCCTGGAGCCCGAAGACGCGCCGCAATGATCGGCAGGCTGCGGTGGATCTACTTCCTCGCCTACGCGGGCGTGGGGACCTGGCTCTCGTATTTCGCCCCTTACCTGCGCGGGCTGGGATTCTCGGGCGAGGAGATCGGCGCGGTCACGACCGTGCAGCAGCTGGCGGCCGCGCCGGCGGCCCTTCTCTGGGGAAGCATCGGCGACCGGCTCGGGTCGGTGCGGGCGCTGCGCATCTGCGTCGCGGGCGCTGCTGTCGCGGTCTCTTTTCTCCTGCTCGCGCGGACGCCTTGGCAGATGGGCCTCGTGCTCCTCTTTGCCGCGAGCTTCGCCGGCGGGCTCGTGCCGCTGGTCGACTCGACGACTGTCGAGGCGGTGCGCCGCTCGCCCGAGCACAGTTATGCGCGTACGCGGCTCTGGGGATCGATCGGGTTCGTCCTCAGCGCGCAGGGGCTGGGGCTTTTGCTCTCGGGGCGCGGCGATCGGCCCGCCGATCCCGTCATGCCGCTCGCCTATCTCGGCTGCGTGGTGGGCTATGCCATCCTCGCCCAGACGCTGCCGCCCATCGAGGCGCACCCCGATCGGCCGCACTGGCGCGATGCCGTGGCGCTCTTGCGAAGCCCGCAGCTGCTCTTCCTTCTTTTCATCTGCGCGCTGCACTGGGGCGCGTGCGGGCCCTATCACTTGATGTATGGCGTCCTGGTTCGCGACCTTGGGCTGCCTTCGAGCATCACCGGCCTGGGGATGGCGCTCGGGGTTGCGTGCGAGGTGGTCGCGCTGCTCGTCTTCCCCTGGCTCGAGCGGCGCTTTTCCTTGCGCGCTCTCTTCGCCGTCGCGTTCGCGGGAACCGCGCTGCGCTGGGCGTTGCTCTCGCGCGCGGAAAGCGCCGCGGCGGTGGTCGCCCTCCAGCTCTTCCACGCGCTGACTTTTGGCCTGTGGTGGGGATGCGCCATCGGGGGAATGTCGCGGACGGTGCCTCCGCGGCTGCGCGCCACGGGGCAGGCGCTCTTCTCCGCGGTGGTCTTCGGCGCAGGACAGGCGACCGGGTACGTCCTCTCGGGGATCGGCTACGACCGCTTCGGCGGAGTCCCGCCGCTCTACGCCTGGGCAGCGGCTGTGGAGGTGTTGCCGCTCGTCCTTTTGCTCGCTCCGCTTACTCCCGAGAAAGGGGGTGCATAGGTTGCCGCCGACAGGAGGCAGCAATGGCTCAGCGCAGCTTCGGCAGCTCCAAGCGCAACCGGCAGTACGAGAAGATCAAGGCCTCGGTGAAGCGCCGCGGCGCCAGCACGAAGACCGCCAAGCGGATTGCAGGCGCCACGACCAACAGGACGCGCAGGGCGCGGGGCGAGGTGAGGGGCCGCAGCAAGGTGGCGGGGAGGAAGGGCAGGCGCGCCCGCAAGTCCCGGTAGAGCGCGGGGGCAGCCGCGGCCGGTTTCCGGGTTGTGGTAATACCGGCCGGCGCGGCTGATGCTCCTCGCACTGCTCCTCGCCGATCTGCTGGTCTTCCATGGCAACGTGGCCATGGTCGAGGACGTCTATCGCAGCGTGCTCGAGTTGCCGCCCGGCATGAAAGCGACGCCGGACAACGCCCACTCGGTCGCCACCCGCCTGCGCCGCTTTCTCCGCCGCGCCGGCTATTCCCTCGCGACGGTGCGCGCGCGCGCCGAGGCCAGTCACATCGTCGTCGACGTCGACGAAGGGCGGCTGGACAAGACCATCTTCCTCGGCGGCGGCGCTTTCGAGACCCTGCGGCTGCGGCTCGACCTGCACCTCGACCACGACGTCTTCAACAAGTTCGAGCTGGAGCGGCAGCTCAGGGGACTGGCCCACCGGCTCGGGCTCGCCGATTTCGCCTACGAGGTGGTGCCGGTGCCGGACGTCCCGGCGCCGCGGCTCTCGCTCGACGAAGTGGAACCCCTCGAGGAGCTCTCGCTCGGCCTGGTTCGGCCGGGGCGGCCGTACGAGCTGCACATCCTCGTGCAGCCCGGCGTCTTCCGATCGGGGATCTCGCCCGAGCTGCAGGTGGACTCGATCGAAGGCGGCGGCCTCGGCGCCACATACAACACGGGCCGCTTGATCTTCACGGAGGATCGCTTGCGCCTCGGCGCCCGCATCGCCGGCGCGCTGCGCGACCGGCTCGACAACAGCGGCACCCGTTTCGTCTTCACCCGCGCGACCGGTGACGTGGCGTATTTCGCGCCGCCCATCTGGCCCTGGTTGCGCCCCGCCATCCGCGGCCGCGCGGACTTGAGCTCGCGGCAGCGGCCCGATCTGCAGCTGGAGTCGTTCGAGTTCGCCACGCTGGAGGGCGGCGTCGACGTCGTCTTCCAGCCTCACGCCGCCATCCGCAGCCGCGTCGGCGGCGGAGTGGAGCGGCGTATGCTCTACGGCCTGCAGGGCGTCGGGAGCGCGCCGCCTCCCCCGAGCCTGCCGGCTTCCGTGGCCCAGAACCGCCCCTACGCCGAGGCGAGCCTCGAGCTGACTTTCGATCCGCGCGCGCTGCGCCGGGACCAGCACCACTTTCTCGGCCTGCAGGCTCGCGCGTACGGCAAGCCCGACGCGAATTCGAGGGGAGCGCTGCACCTCTCCGGCAGGTACCAGAAGATCGTCCACCTCGGCTGGCACGAGCTCTGGATCGAGTCGACCGGCTTCTCGCGCACCGGCGCGATCCTCTTTCCCGAGGAGGCCTCGGTCGGCGGCGGCGACGAGCTGCGCGGACCGTTCGGATCGGATTACGCGCGGCGGCTGGGGGCGTTCGACCTCGAGCTGCGCTTCTCACTGCTGCGCGACATCTTCAAGCTGGGCATTTTCCACAATGCCGTGGGGTACGGAATGATCGATCGCGCGACCGGCAAGGAGACCGCCAAGCTCGCCGACGCCATGGGCCTGGGGGTGCACGCTCTCATCATCGATGAGTTTCAGCTGGACGCGTGGTTCGGCGTGGGATTCGCCAGCGGCGGCAGGTTCGGTTCGGGGGCTGCCCTCCGCATCGTCCAGGCCTACTGAAGGCGCCGCCGGACTTTCAGTGCGCAGCGAGTCGCAGGTCGAGCGCCGCCGCGATCTCCCTCGCCTTCGCCTGGATCAATTTCGTGTTCCGCGGTCCCATGCGGAGCAAGTGCTTCTCCACCGGCCCCAGCGACTCCAGCCGCTCGTCAGCGAACTGCCAGAGCGCTCCCTTCGACTTCAGCGCCGGCGGAGCCTCGCTCACCGGCGTATCGAGGAGCCGCTGCAGCGCCGACTGCACCGCGGAGTCGATGCTGCGGTCGGGATACCCCAGCTTGTGGTAGGCGGCCTCGAGCAGCGGGTGCAGCTCGCGCACCGCCGCGGCGAACGCGCGCACATCGACGGAGGCGACCGCGTCGGCGAACAGATCGTAGCGCTGGTAGCTGCGCGGATCGACGGAGGCGCGCCCTCCTTTCTCCAGGGCCCTGAAGGGCGCCTTGGGCGCGAGCATGGCGAGCTGCTTTCGCGGGCTCACGTCGAGCGCGAGGTTGTCGGTCAACACCGCCCAGCGATCGAGCAGCGCGTCCTCCTTCAGCCACTCGCGCAGCCGGGGCGAGGCTCCCGCCAGAAGCGATCGGATGCGCGCATCGCTCTCCGCCGCTGGCGGCAGCGGAGCGTCGGCCGGCTTCACAGCCTGGGCCGGCACGGGCGGTACGAACGCCGACTCGGCGGGCTTCGACTGCATCCGGTACCAGGCAGTGAAGCCGATCAACCCGGCGGCGACTGCGGCGACGACGATCCAGAGGCGCTGGCTCATGCCCATCGAACAAGCGCGGGCGCTGCGGCATTTCTCGGCGGAAGGTCTCTATCGCGACTCGAGGCGTCCGGAGCCGCGCACCCGCGCAAGTCGGGCCCGCGCATCGCGCAGCTCGGGCAGATCGGAGTCGGCCTTGGCCCAGGCCTTGAGGAACCTCTCGGTGCTCTCGGCGGACAGCTTCCGCTGCCCGCTGCGCTCGTAGAGCACGCCGAGCTGGTAATCGCTTCGCGCCCGGAACATCCCGCCGAATCCTGGCCCGGGCGCAGTCACGGCCGGAAAAGTGGCCCGCGCTTTGGTGAGGCTCTCGATCGCCCGCTGGTGCTCGCGCGCCTGCGTCCAGCTGTCGGCGACCAGATAACCAAGGAAGTCGCGGTAGGGCGACTTGTTGGCGAGCGACTCGAGCGCGCTCGCCGCCGCGGCGTGATCGCCCTTCTTGCGCTTGCTGAAGGCCGCCACCGATTTCTCCGCGAGGGGATCGCCGGCCTGCCGCAGGGCCGCGCCGTATTTCTCGAGGTCACCGTACAGCGGATAGAGGAAGGCGAAGGCCGTCTCGGGTACGCCGCGCGCCACGGCTTCGCGGGCGATGCGTCGCGCGCCCTCCGCCTCGCGGAGGAAGAGAAAACGCGCCAGACCCTCGTTCGTCAGAGCGACCGCCTCCATCTCCGGGTCGCCCGCATCGCGCGCGTCGGCGGCGGCTTCGTCGAAGGCGCGCAGCGCTTCGCGGATTCTTCCGCCCTGTGCGAGCGCGCCGCCCAGCACGAGGCGGCCGATGAGCCGATCGTGCGCCGGCCTTGCGCCGTGCAGCAGCGGCGCCAGGGCAGCCGCGGCGCCCTCCGCGTCGAAACGCCAGGCGAGAAGGGCGGCGCGATCCGCTGCGGGGAGCGGACTGCGGGGGAAGAGCCTCGCCGCTCTGTCGAAGGTGCGCTTGGCGCTGTCGAGATCGCCCGCGGCCGCCTGCGCCCGGCCGAGATGGCCCCACGATTCGTCGTTGCCGACTGCCTCCAGGTAGGCGCGGGCCGCGGCGATCGTCGCCAGCCGATCCCCGAGCAGCTGCTCTGCCCAGATCAGGTGTTGATGGGCGCGCTCCATCGCCGGATCGAGAGCGAGCGCGTCGCGAAAGCGCGGCAGCGATCGGCCCGGGTTCCCGGCATGGAAGAGGATCTCGCCGAGCATGAACGGACATTCCTTCTCGGCCGGCCAGCGCCGGGTGCAATCGCGATAGAGGCTGGAGGCCTCATCTCCGCGAGAAAAGAGGATCGCGCGCATCGCCTCCGCCAGCAGGCGCTCCTTGTCGGGCAGCTTGTCCGCGCTCTGCACGGCGCGCTCGATCGCCTCCCGCGCGCGCGCGCCGTCCTGCATCCACATCAAGGACCAGGCGAGGCGGTACCAGGCGAGAGCGAAGCTGCCGTCGATCTGCAGCGCGGCGCGAAACTGATCGGCCGCGCGCGAGAACTGCAGATGATCGACCAGCTCCTCGCCGCGGAAATAGCGCTGGTACGCCTCGATCTTGTGCGTCGTCACCTGCTCGACGGCGGCGGCCGGCTTCGGCTTGTCGTCGAGGCTGCTGCGGGCTGCCAGGGAGAGACGGTCGATCATCGCGGGAACGCTCGCCTTGCCGGTCCCCTCTTCCTTGAAGGCAGCCACGTACTGATTCGTGCGCGGGTCGAGCATCTTCAAATCGATGACGTAAAGGCTGTCGAACTTGCGGACGGTCGCGAGCAGGAGGGCCTGGGCCTGCGCCCGCTGCGCCACTTCGCGGCCGAGCGCCTCGTCGATCCGCGGCGTGGCGCCGCGCCCCGCCTGGCGGAGCAGGTCGAACATGCGCGAGCGCGTCAGGACCGAGAGCTTTCGCGACTGCTCCAGCGAAGTGATCAGCATCCCCGACAGCCCGTCGAGGCCCTCGTCGCCGGTCTCGTTGGCGAAGTCGGCCACCGCCACCGTCACGGGCGCGCTGCGGCCGAAGAGCTGCCAGAGCAGCGGAATGAAGAGCAGCAGCGCGAGCGCGGTCAGGGCGGCGCTCAGCGGCCTCGGGCGCTTGATCTTGCGGAGCGACTTCCCGATGCGAGTGGGCGGCCGCGCCAGCACCGGCTGGCCGCTGAGCGACCGCTGCAGGTCCTCCGCCAGCGCTTTCGCGCTCTGGTACCTGTGCTCCGGCTTCTTCTCCAGGCACTTGAGGACGATCCTCTGCACGTCCCCCGGCACCCCCTGGGGGGGCTGCGGGTCGTCGTTGAGCATTTTGTACAAAATCTGCAGTTGCGAGGCGCCGTCGAAGGGCGGCCGGCCCGTGAGCGCCTCGTAGAAGGTCGCGCCGAGGCCGTAGACGTCGGTGCGCGCATCGACTTGCGGGCGGCCGCTCGCGGCCTGCTCCGGCGCCAGGTACTGCGGCGTACCGAGCGGCGCTCCCTCCTGCCTCGCGCCAGGCGAAGGCAGATCTGGCAAGAGCCCGAAGTCGGTGAGGAAGGGCCGCAAGTCGCCCTCGGAATCGATCTCGATGAGGATGTTGGCGGGCTTGATGTTGCGATGGACCAGGCCGAGCTGGTGCGCGGCGTGCACCGCCTCGGCGACGTCGCGCAGCGCCGCCGTCTTTTGCACCAGCGAGAGCTCCTTGGCCGCCGCGCGCAGGGTCTTGCCCTCGATGTACTGCATGGCGATGCAGGGCTCGTCGCCGATCCGGCCCACTTCGTAGACCTTGCAGATGTTGGGGTGATCGATGCGGGCCTGGGCTTGCGCCTCCTGCAGAAAGCGCCGCCCCAGCGCGGCGTCCGCGCCGCGGAGGAACTTGAGCGCCACCGAGCGCCGCAGCCTGCGGTCGAAGGCTTTGTAGACTTTGCCCATGCCGCCGGCGCCGATCGGCTCGACGATCTGGTAGCGCTTCGAGTCCGGCAGCTCCTCGGCCATCTCTTGTCGAGGGTAGCGGGAGATGGCCGCAGGGCGAAGCGATCTCTGTCACTGGACCAGCTCGAGCAGCGCGGCGAAGGCGCCGGGCAGGCGGGCCACCGCTCCGACGGCCTTGCGCCGCAGCGCCGGCCGCCGGGAGAGCGCGACCAGGGCGTGCGCCGGCGCGGCATAGCGAAGCCAACCGGCGCGCAAGGAGTCGTCGTAGCGGCGGAGGGCCGGCGACAGATCGCTCGACAGATCCTTCGGCAAGGCACGAAGCAAAAGGCGCGAGGCGACAAAGGCGAGCGAAAGCCCCTGCCCGGTGATGGCGTCGACATATCCCGCGGCATCCCCGCACAGAGCGAGGCGGTCTGCATGCCGAGCCCGGACGCGCTGCAAGAGCGGCCCCGCCCCTCGCGCTTCGGTCTCGGCGGCTGCGCCGCGCAAGCTCTCCAGGAGTCGCGGGAAATGCGCGAGCAGCTCATCGAAATGCGCGCGCTTCTCCTGCCAGAGAAAAGCGACGTTGACCCGCTCCGGCCCGACCGGCGTGACGTAGGCTTCGACGCCATCGGCCCAGTGGACCTCGACCAGATCCGTCCAGGGCCGCAGGGCGAAGTGCCGCCGGACGCCGAAGCGCTGCAATCCGGATCCCTGCAGCTCCAGCCCCGCCGCTCGCCGCAGCGGCGAGTGCAGCCCATCGGCGGCGGCGAGCAGCCGCGTCTCGATCGGTCCATCGTCGGTGCGCACCTCGATCAGGCCTTCGCGAGCCTTCGCTTCGAGCACCGTCGCGCGGCGGATCTCTGCCCCGCACTCGAGCGCCCGCTCCCGCAACGCGCGCGTCAGCGCCGTCCGGCGGATGCCAAGGCCGCTGCCGCGCCGGAAGCGCGCCTCGACGGAAGCGCCGTTTTCCTGAAGGTAACGGATGCCGCGGAATTCCATCCGGTCGGCGGGCGCGATGCGCCCCAGCGCGCCGAGGCTCTCCAGCTCGCGCAGGCCGCTCGGCATCAGCCCTTCGCCGCAGGCCTTGTCGGGGATCTCCGCGCTCCGCTCCAGCACCACGGCGCGCAGTCCCGCTTGGGCGGCGCGGATGGCGAGGGCCAGCCCCGCCGGCCCTCCGCCGGCGATGGCGATGTCCCAGATCACAGCCCGGCGCGCAGCCGTGCGGCCATCGACCGCGCTGCCTCGCCGACGAGGCCGAGGAAGGTCACCTTGCGCGGCGCCCGCAGCGAGCCTTGCAGATGCAGGCGCAGCGCCTCGGCGCGGCGCAGCTTGCCGCTGGAAGTGCGCGGCAGCGTCCCCGGCGCGAGCAGATGCACCTGGTCGGGCCGGATGCCGGTCCGCTCCAAGAGGCGCGCGCGGATTTTTTCCCCCAGCGCGGGATCGTCGGTGGTGCGCTCGACGAGAAGGACCAGCTCCTCTCCGGACTCGGTGACGCAGCCCACTGCGGCAGTGCAGCCGGGGCGCACGCCCTCGAGCCCGTCGAGCGCCTCCTCGAACTCCTGCGGCGCGTGGTTCTTGCCGCGAAGGATGATGAGGTCCTTCTCGCGGCCGCAGATGAACAGCTCGCCAAAGGACGTGAAGCCCAGATCGCCGGTCTCCAGCCAGCCGCCGCGCAGCGCCTCGCGCGTCGCCGGTTCATTGCCGAAATAGCCCGCCATCAGCGAAGGTCCGCGCACCCGGACGGGACCCACGGTGCCGTCGGGGAGATCGTCGCCAATCTTCACCTCCATGCCGGGCAGCGGCGCGCCCACCGAAGGAAGCTCGCGCTGCTCCAGAGGCCGCGTCCGGGCGCCGCGGCCCGGCGGCGTGAAGGTGACCGCGAGCGACGCCTCGGAGAGGCCGTAGACGGGCATGAAGGCGCGCGCGTCGAATCCCCAGGGAGCGAATCGCTCGGCGAAGCGGCGCAGCACCGCCGGCGCGACCGGCTCCGCGCCGTTGAGGGCGAAGCGCCAGGAGCTCAGGTCGACCCCGCGCAGATCCTCGTCACGGACGCGCCGCGCGCAGAGGCCGTAGGCGAAGTTCGGCGCAACCGAGATCGTCGCGCGCTTGCGCGAGATGGCGCGCAACCAGAGCGCCGGCCGGGCGAGAAAGGTCTCCGGGCCGAGCAGGGTGAGCGGTCCTGGATGGACCACCGCCAGGAGGAGGCAACCGATGAGCCCCATGTCATGGTAGAGCGGCAGCCAGCTGACGCCCGCCTGCGCATCGTCGCGCGGCACGAAGGTATCGATGGCGGCCGCGTTGCACAGCACGTTCCAATGGGTGAGCGCGACCGGCTTGGGGTCGACCGTCGTCCCCGAGGAGAACTGGATCAGCGCCAGGTCGTCGGGGGTCGAGGGCTCTTCGAGCTCTTCGCCCAGCTCGACCGGCCGCAGGCCCAGCTCGGGCCGCGCCTGCGAGACCGCCACGCCGAGCAAGCGCGAAATGCGCGCGTCGCTCAGGACGATGCGCGCCCCCGTCGCCGCCAGCATGCGCGCGGTGCGCTGGTGGAACTCGTCGAGGCGTGCCAGCCGCACCGGCGGATAGAGCGGAACCGGCACCGCTCCTGCGAAGAGCGCACCGAAGAAAGCATCCATGAACTCGACGCCGGTGGGCAGGACGATGGCCACCCGATCGCCGCGCCGCACGCCGCGCTCGCGCAGCGCTCCGGCCGCCTGGCGCGCCCGCCGGTGCATCTCTGCGAAGGGCAGCGCCCGCTCGCGCTCCTGCGCGTCGACGAAGGTGAGCCCGATCGCACTCTGCGCGGCAGCGGCCAGCGCGCGCGGGATCGTCTCGTGCCGGGGCCGCGGCATCGGCGCGCCGCTCAGCATGCGCGGCGCTCCAGAACCAGCGCCGCCAGGTCGGCGACGGTGCGCACGCGCGCGGCGTCCTCCTCGGAGAGGATGACGCGAAAGCGATCCTCCAGGCCGACCACCAGCGTGACGAGGCCGAGCGAGTCGAGCTGCAGGTCGGCCACCAGGTCGTCCGCAGGCCGGACCTCGCGTTCGAGCGAGAGCTCTTCGCGCAGCACGCGGCGGATCTCGGCGACCACCTCATCCATCGATCACCATTGCAAGAGCACCAGCTCGGAGCAGAAGCCGGGGCCCATCGCCGAGAGCAGCCCGTAGTCGCCGGGCTGCGGTTCGCCCGAGGCGAGCAGGTCTGCGAGCACGAAGAGCACCGAGGCGGAGGAGAGGTTCCCCGCCGTCTGCAGCGAATCCCAGCTGCGCTGCAGCGCCCGGCTCGGCAGCTCCAGCGCCTCCTCGACCGCCTCGAGCACCTTGGGCCCGCCCGGGTGGCAGATGAAGTGGCGGATGCCGGCGCGCGAGAGGCCCTGCTCGGCGAGAAAGGCATCGACGTCGCCGCGCAGCCGCTCGCGCACCAGCTGCGGGACGGCAGGCGAGAGCACGACCTTGAATCCGGAGTCGACGATGTCCCAGCCCATCACGCGCTCGGTGCCGGGATAGAAGATCGATCGGGTGGCGACGATCCGCGGACCGCGCCCGCGCGCGCCGCCCTCCAGCACCACCGCCGCCGCGCCGTCGCCGAAGAGACCGCTGGCGATGATGTTGGGGATGGAGAGATCCTCGCGCTGCAGCGTGAGCGAGCAGAGCTCGACGGCGAGCAGCACCGCGATCTCGCCGGGCGCTGCGCGCAGGACGTCGTGCGCGCGGGAGATTCCCGCAGCGCCGGCCACGCAGCCGAGGCCGAAGATGGGCACGCGCTTGACCGAGTCGCGCAGGCCGAGCGGCTCGACCAGGCGCGCGTCGATCGAGGGCGTGGCGATGCCCGTGACGGTGACGAAGAAGAGATGATCGACCTGGGCAGGAGCGAGGTCCGCGGCGAGCAATGCGCTGCGCACGGCGCGCTCGCCGACGAGGGTCGCGGCGCGCGTCCAGGCGGCGTTGCGCGCGGCGAAGCTCTCCAGCGCGGAATACTCCTCGAGGGGCAGCGCCAGGTGCCGCCCGCCGACGCGCACCGCGCGGTGGAGCTGCTCGAGCCGCTCGAGATTGAAATGCTTCTTCCCCCAGTGCTCGCGGAAGGCGGCGAGCAGCGTCTCCTGATCGACGTAGTTGTCGGGCAGCGCCGTCTGTGCCGAGAGAACGCGGGTCACCGCCTCTCCACTCGCACCCGGTGGACCCGGCCGCAAGCACTTCCAACTTGGCTGGCCGTCATGGAACAGTGCGGCCATGCGGAAGCCGCTGGTCTTTCCCGTGCGCTTCGTCGCCGAGGGGCAGACGGTGCAGAGCACTTCGCGCGACCTGGATGAAGAGAGCGTCTTCGTCCGCTGCGTCGAGCCGCCCGAGCGCGGCGAGCGGGTGGTTCTGCGCCTCTATCTGCCGGGGATCGCGGCGGGAGATTCTCTCGAGGGCGCTGTCACCGAGACTTCCTCCGAGGGATTCCGCGCCTCCTTCACCGACCTGCCGGAAGAGGCGCGGCAGCAGATCCAAGCGGCTCTTGCCGCTGGGCCGTCTGCGCAGCCGGCGGCCGTCGAGCCGCTCGAGCACCCGTCCGCCGCCGAGCGGCGTCTCTTGCCCCGCTACCTCGATCGGTTTCGCGTCACGCTGCAATTCGCCCGACACCGCGCCCAGCGCGAGGCGCTCAACCTGAGCGCGACCGGGCTCTTCATCCAGACCGACGCGCCGCCGGCCATCGACCAGATCGTGCAGGTGATCCTGGAACTGCCCGACGGCAAGCCGCCGGCCGAGACGCAAGCGATCGTCGTCCACCGCGTCGTGCCGGGCGACGTCGCCGTTCCAGGCGCGGGCGTGCAGTTCATCGCCGCGGACGACGATTTCCGGGCGCGGCTCGACGCTTATCTGGAGAAGCTTTACCGGCGTTAGAGCATCACCTTGCCGGCCTTGCTGTTGATCGCTTCGCGCAGCGCGTCCAGATCGCGCTGCTCGGGATGCCACTCGCGCAGGTGCGACAGCCGCCGCTCGGCGAAGCGATGCGCGGCGACGACCACCGACGGCGCCCCGTGCCCGTGCGCCACCTGCTCCACCTGGCGCGCCAGCTTGGCTGTCTCGTGGCGGTGGTGCGGGTCGATCTTGCCGTCGTCGCGCACGCGGATCTTCGAGAACCAGAGGCGCGCGATCTGCGACGGCCTGCGGTTGCGCATCTCCAGCGACATTCCGATGCAGCGGACGAAGCCGTCGCCGTCGTGCGGCAGGGGCCGCTCGCCCACGAGAAAGCGCTGCATCGAAGGGTTCGAGATGCGCCGGATCTCTCCGGGAGCGGTGCGCTGGAAGAACCAGAGTGCCATCCGCGGCATCCCCGCCTCGCCGCCTCCGAGCGCGGCTCCTCGATCGGTAACACGAGGGACGCCGAGCGCAAGAACACTTCCCCGCCGGGGCTGTTCAGCGAGAAACAGCCCTCTCCACCAGGCTTTTGAGCAGCGTCCTGTGGCAGCAGCTCTCCTCGGCGCAGGCCGAGGAGCAGAGCAAGGTCAGGGTCTCGCCCGAGCGCACCCGTTCCGCCAGATGCTCGATCAAGCCGCGGCGCGCGGCCATCTCGGCCAGGTAGCGCGAGCGGTACTCCTTCCAGCCGATGGTCCGGCCGCGCTTTCCGTAAGCGTCGGCGTGCAGCTCGATGCTCGGGCCGAGGTCCTTCCACCAGGCGTCCCACGTCTCGTCCGCCTTGCGCACACCGCGCGGGCGATAGCGGCACACCAGGAGCCGGAAGCCGTCGCCGGGCTGTCGCGCATCGTTCCAGCGTCGCGTGCGGATGGTCATCGGTTCTCTCTTGCAGCGCAGAAGGGAATTCTTCTCAATCCAGGGAGGGTGGGGTAGTTTGCTTCTGAGAGGAGATTCGTGCCCGCAACCCGGCTTCTGGTCGTCGCCGACTCCAAGATGCTGGCCGCGCTCGCCGCCGGCCTCCGCGATGGCGGGAAGTTCGACGTGCTCCCCGTGCCGCTGGGCGACGCCGCCAGCGCGCAGGCGGCTGCTGCAAGCGCCGACGCGCTCGCGCTCTTCTACGGCGCTCCCGACAAGCCGCTGCCCGCCGCGCTGCAAGCGCTCGCTCCCAAAGTGCGCGAGCGCGGCGGCAGGGTGGTTGCCGTCCTGCAGCGCGAGCAGACCGCGCAGCGCGACGAATGCTTCCGCGCCGGCGCCAGCGACCTGCTCTTCATGCCCATGCCCAAGGACCAGTTCCTCGCGCGGCTGGTCGCGGCGGTGGGCTTGAGCTGGTCGCCGGAGGCGGGGACGCCCGCGCCCGTCTCGATTTCGACGCGCACCTCGACGGCGCGAATGGAATATGCGGCGATTAGCGCCGCGGGCATCGAGGCGCCTGGCGAGCTGCCGGTGAAGAGCGGCGAGACCGTCCGGCTGAGCTGGGGCAATTTCCAGAGCTGGGGGTTGGTGGTTCGAGGCGGCCCCTCCGTGCAGATCCGCTTCGCGGGCCTCGCTCCCGACGAGGAGGCCAACATCCGCGATTGGCTCAAGAACGGCGGGCGCGCTGCAGCGCCGCCGGCGCCTGCCCCGACGCCGGCGAAGCCCGCCGCGGCCTCGCCAGCTCCTGCGGCCGGACCTCCGCCCGGATTCGCTGAACGCAAGCCGGTCAAGCCGCAGACGCCGATGGCGCAGACCCGTCCCCCGCAGGCGCCGGCCCGCATCGCTCCGCCGGTGATGAATCGTGGCAACGGTGCTCCCGCGGCAAAACCGGCCGCGCCGCCTGCGAGACCGCCGCCAGCGAAGCCGCCGCCAGCGAAGCCGCCTCCACCGCCCAAGGCAGAACAGAAACAAGTACTGCCGGGCTTGTTCGATGACGCCGCTCCGGCCGGCGCCGAATCCGCTGCGGCCTCCGGTCCCTCCTGGCCGGTGCCTGCCGACCTCACGGAGACGAGGTCCGCCGCGCTGGAATTTCTCCACGCCAAGACGGTCTCCGCCGACTTGCCGCCGACGCTCGCCGCCTCGGTGAAGAAGATCGCGAGCACCCTGAGCTCAGGCGAGCGGTCCGCCCTGGAGAACGCCGGCCCCGAATCGCACCTCGCCGACGCGCTCGCCGCGCGCATCTCGCTCGACGCCGCCACTGCCGAGGGCGTGGTCCTCTACGGCAGCAAAGGCATGCCCACCGTCGACGCGGCGGGCGTCGCCGCGCTGACTCAGCTGGCTGATGCGGCGGCGGCGCGCCTGCAGCAGGAAGCCAACGCCGCCATCGGCAAGGGGCAGGTCGAGCAGCTGCAGATGGTCACGGCAGCCAGCGCCGCCCTCAGCCGCGATCTACTCGCCTTCAAGGAGACCGCCGATCGGCTGCGCGGAGTCGGGGCTGCGCCGCGGCTCGGCGCGGGAGGGCTCGACCCGGATGTCGTCCTCCCCGGACAGCAGCCGCGGCCGCGCACGCCGACCCAGCCGGGCGCGCCGGTGGTCAAGGCGGAGCTGCGCGACTTTCAGGGCCTGGAGGCGAAAAGGAGCGGCGGCAAGACGGTCTTCTTTCTCATCGTCCTCGCGCTGTTCATCGCCAGCCTCTCCTACGCGTTCTTCTTCGCCCGGCCGCGCAGCAGCGAGCTCTCGCCGGAGGCCGCCGGCCCCAACGTGGTGCGCATCGAGGTGAGCGGGCCGCAGGCGCTGATCACGGTCAAGCAGGCCTGGGCCGACAACCCAGATGTGGGCAGGCTCGTCAATCTTCTCCGCAGCAACCAGATACAGTCCGCGCTCGTCCGCCTCCCGACGGGAGGGAACGTCGGCATCCTCGACGTCAAGACTGGAAAGCTGGTGGGCAGGCCCAGGCCGCCGGCCGCGCCGGCGAAGTGATCAGAAGCCCGGGGCGGGGTACTCGGCTACGCCGAGGACGGTATTGGCCTGCAGCGACTCCTGGTATTCGTAGTTCCCCGACATCGCGCCGACCGTGCCGTCGTCCGTGCCACAGTCGTGGGTGGCGTCGCCAAAACCGGGGAACATGCCGCAGACGTAGAAGGTCAGCTGGTCGGAGGCGTCGACGCTGTAGCGGTAGCGCAGCTTGATGTTGCCTTCCGGAGGGAAGGGCATGTCCACCCAGCCGTGACCGGCGTTGGACCATTGTCCGCCGGGGCCAGGCACGCTGGCGGGGTTCCAGGCGCTCACCCGGCCCGCGTGGGACATGTCGAACCCGCCCGGGTTGGCGAAGTAGTTCGACTGGTCATTGTAGATGTTCATGAAGTACTGGCGGACCTTGTTCAGCACGACGTTCACTTCGGTGCGGTGGGCGCGCGCCGTCGTCTTCAGATAGAAGGGGATGGCGATGCCGCTGATGATGCCGAGGATCATCACGACCAGCATGACCTCGACCATGGTGAAACCGCGGCTCCGGCGGGCGTTGCGCATGGCCTGATTGTGGGGCCCCGCGACCTCGGGCTGCAAGTCTTTGGGTGCCCTACAGGGGCCTACCCTTCTTTTTCAGCAGATCGGCCGGCAGGACGGCGTCGGGACCGAATTTTTCGGCGATCCGGTCGAGCGAGCGATTGAGGCGTTCGCGCTTCTTCGCCTCCTCCTGGAAGAGCCCCAGCTGCGGTGCGGCGGGGCCGAGGTCGCCTGCGTGTACACCCGTGAGGCGCACCGGCCGCAACTCGACGCGATCGAGCTGCCGCGCCGCGACCCGGTAGATCTCGGCGCCGTCGTCGGTGGGATCGGGCAGCGTCTCTTGCCGGGTAGCGATGCGGAAGTCGGCGAACTTGATCTTGAGGTGAACGGAGCGGGCCCGCAGTCCCGCCCGGCGCAGGCGCGCGGCGACGCGGAGCGCCTGCCCGTGGATGAAGGGCAAGAGATGCTCGCCCTGCAGATCCTCCTCGAAGGTCTCCTCCGCCCCGACGCTCTTGGCCTGCAGATCGGGCTCGACGCTGCGCGGGTCGATGCCGTTGGCGAGGTCGTGCAGCCAGCGGCCATTCGATCCCAGCTGCGCCTCGAGAAAGGCGGGGTCGGCGCGGGCGACGTCGCCGATCCGCCGGAGGCCGAGCCGCTTGAGCTGCTCGTCGGTGCGCGGCCCCACTCCCCAGAGCCGCGCGGCCGGCAGCGGGGCGAGAAACTCGCGCACCTGCCCGCGCGGCACCTCGAGGAGGCCGTCGGGCTTGGACAGCTCGGAAGCGATCTTTGCCGCGAACTTCACCTCTGCGATGCCGACGCTGGCGGTGAGCTGCGTCTCGCCGCGGATCTTCGCCTTGATCGACTGCGCCTGCGCGAGCGGAGGGCCGAGCAGCGACTGCGAGCGGGTCACGTCGAGAAAGGCCTCGTCGAGCGAGAGCCCCTCCACCTCTGGCGTGAAGGAGTGGAAGATGGCGAAGACCTGCTCGCTCACCGCCGAGTACTTCTCGAAGTCGGGCGGCACGACCGACAGCTGCGGGCAGAGCCGGATGGCGCGCGCCATCGGCATCGCCGAGCGGACGCCGAAGGGCCGCGCCTCGTAGCTGGCGGCGAGCACCACGCCGCGCCGCGAGGGCCCTCCCACCGCCACCGGCTTGCCGCGCAGCCGCGGGTCGTCGCGCTGCGCCACCGAGGCGTAGAAAGCGTCCATGTCGACGTGGAGGATGGCCTGCTCCATCGCAGCGCATGGTAACCCTTTGCGGTGCTCCGCGGGGTCGAAGGCCGGGTCCGGCGCTGGCTTTTCGGGCGCGATTTTTCTCTCTGGTATGCGCCGGAGTACCGGTTGCCCTTGAGCCACCTCGAGGCGCGCACCGGATTCGACCCGCGACGCTCCGCCTACGCGCTCTGGTATCTGCTGGACAGAGGGGCGGTCGCTCTTCGCGATCTTCGTATGCCGCGCAAGGCCGAATACTCCGAGCTGGCCCGCGTGCATTCGCCGGAGCTGCTCGACTCGCTCAGCCGGGCGGAGACGGCCGCCCGCGTCTGGTCGGTGGACCCCAGCGACGTGCCGGTCGACGAGGTGATGACCACCGTCCGGCTCGCCTGCGGCGCGACCATCGACGCCGCGCGCGAAATGGCGGCGCCCTCGCCGCGCGCGGTAGGCCGGCGCGCGCTCAATCTGCTGGGCGGATTTCATCATGCGAAGCCGGACGTTGCCGGCGGCTTCTGCCCCGTCAACGATCTGGCCGTCGCCATCGCCGCGCTGCGAGCCGAGGGATTTTCCGGCCGCGTCCTGGTGCTCGATCTCGATGCCCATCCGCCCGACGGCACCGCCGCATGCCTCGAGCGCGATCCTTCCCACTGGATCGGATCGATCTCGGGCGCGGACTGGGGACCGATGGGAAACGTCGACGAGACGGTCCTGCCCGAGCACGCCGGCGACGAGCCGTACCTCCGCGCGCTCGAGGCCTTGCTCGCGCGGATGCCGCCGGGCGATCTCGCCTTCGTCGTCGCCGGAGGCGACGTGCTCTTCGGCGATCAGCTCGGCAACCTCGGCCTCAGTCTGGCTGGCTGTCGCGAGCGCGACCTGCGCGTCGCCGATGCGCTCTCACGTGTCCCCTCGGTGTGGCTGCCCGCGGGCGGATATGGCCGGGACGGATGGCGCGCCCTGGCCGGCACGGGGCTGGCGCTCGCGACTCGATCGCGCGCGCCGATCCCCGCCAGGTACGATCCCCTGCGGGCGAGATTTTCGGCGATCGCACGCAGCATCCTGCCGGCCGATCTCGGCGAGGAGATCGACGAGGACGTCGGCCTCGGCAGCACGCGCCGCAAGCTCTTCCTCGAGTTCTACAGCGCCGAGGGGCTCGAGCACGCGCTCCACCGATACGGAGTGCTCACCGAGCTGGGCCGGCTGGGCTACGGGCCTTTCCAGGTAGAGATCCAGCGCGAGGGAGTGGGCCAAAGCGCGAGGGTGATCGATCTTCCCAGCGGCCAGGCGCTGATCGAGCTGGTAGCGGAGAAGCGGCGCATCGGCGGAGCGGAGATGCTCTACGTGCACTGGCTCGCGCTGCGCCATCCCCGGGCGCGCTTCTCCCAGGAGCGGCCACAGCTGCCGGGGCAGGACGTGCCGGGGCTGGGAATGGCCAAGGAGATCTCTGCGCTGCTCTTGCGCATGGCGATGCGGCTCGGTCTCGAGGGGATCGCCCTGCGACCCGCCGCGTACCACCTCGCCTACAACGGCCGCCAGCTCCTCCGCTTCCTCGATCCGGCGCGGCAGGGCCGCTTCGAGGCGCTCGTCCGCGACCTGGCCGGGCTATCGCTCACGGATGCGACCCGGGCCGTCTCGCAAGGCCGCGTGCTCCTGGAGGGGGCACCCTATCGATGGGAGCCGGACGAGATGGTGCAGTGGATCAACCCCCGCCCCGACGAGCGCGAGGCTATCGAGAAGGAGAAGCAGCGGGTGAGATTCCGGATCTCCTGAGTCTCAAGGAACCGTCGGTCCCGCCGTGCTCCGCCCGCGGAAGAATCCAAGCACGAAGAGGATGAGGCCGGCGATCAGCGCGAGGTGGATGACGCCGGACGTCACCTTGAAGGCGAGGCCGATGACCCAGAGCACGATGAGCAATGCGCCGAGGAACCAGAGCATGGTGACACCTCCTCGGCGAAAGCTAGGACCTCGACTGCAGCACGGCCTGCCCGGAAGAGGGGCGGACAGCCGCTGGCTCCCGCCGTCGGCAGGTCAGTTGAGGTCGATGCGCTGGATGGCGTGGTACGGCACCACCGTCAGCTTGTCGTCCTCCAGCTTGAGCACGACGGTGTAGCCCGCGGCGTGGTGGTCCATCTGGAGAATGCGCCCCGAGACGCTGGTGTCGCCGCTCAGATGCAAGGTCACCTGCCGCAGGTCCTCGGCCATCGTCTTGAGGTTCAAGGTGTGCGCGCCGGTGGCCTCGATGCCGAAGGCGACCGCCTCGCGGTAGAGCTCGTTGGTGGTGCGCAGGCGAGCAGCAACGATGCCGGCCATGTTGCGGAAGAAGGCGGCGGCGATGTCCGGCCGCTCCTCCTGGACGCGGGCGAAATTCTGCCGGGAGAGGACGAGAAACTCGCTCGACTCGGTGGTGCGCGCGGTGGCCGAGCGGCGCGCCCCGTCGATGAAGCTCATCTCGCCGATGACGTCGCCGGGGCCGAAGGAGGCGAGCGACCGATCGACTTCGCCGCGGATGTTCTTGAAGATGTCCACCCGCCCGCTCTGCACGATGAAGAGCGAGTCGCCGGCATCGTTCTCGTGGAACAGCTCTTCGCCGGCGTTGAGGTTCCGCTCCTCGCAGGCCCGGAGCACGACCTGCGCCTCGTCGGAGGAGAGCCCGGCGAAGAGGTGAGAGCGGTTGAGCCTGTCTTCGTCGTTCATCGGCCCTCGTGCATCTCACGGAGAGTACGGGTCGGGCAAGTGATCACCCGAGCTGGGCCCAGAGGATCAGCCCTGCGTAGATGGCCCGATGGACGGGGGTCGGAACTCCCTGCCGCTCGCCCCGGCGGACGACGGCGCCGCTCAGCCACTCCAATTCCAGCGGCCGGCCGCGCAGGAGATCCTGCGCCATCGAGGAGAGCATCGCCGGCGGAAAGGAGTCGACCAGCTGCAGCTGCGCGTCGGCGAAGTCGTCGGGCAGCGCCGCGCCCTCGGCGCGGGCCACCGCTGCCGCCTCGCGCAACGCTTCGTGCAGGAGAGCGCGGGTGGCGGGCTGCGAGCGAACTTCGCCGATCGGCTTGCGGGTCAGCGCCGTCAGTCCGCTCACGGCGGTGAGGAAGACGAACTTTTCCCAGGTGACGCGGCGGATGTCCTCGCTCAGGATCGTCTCGACGCGCGCCCCCTGCAACGCTTCGACGATCTTCCCCAGCCGCTTGCTGCGCGATCCGTCGAGCTCGCCCAGCGTCACGCGCGCGAGCTTGCCGGTGTGCGCGATCACGCCCGGCTCCGCGACGACGACGCCGATGTGCGTGACGCCGCCGATGACGTGCTCGCCTCCGACCGCGCGCGAGAGGATCTCGTCCTTGTCGACGCCGTTCTGCAGCGAGACCGCCGTGGTCGTCGGCCCGATCATCGGACCCAGCGCAGCCGCGGCCTTCTCCGTGTCCCAGAGCTTGACGGCGAGCACGACCAGATCGACCTGACCCACCTGCGCGGGATTCTCGAAGACCCGCACAGGCTGGAGGTGCGTGTCGCCCAGCTCGCTTTTGACGCGCAGGCCGTTCTTGCGCATCGCCTCGCCGTGCGCGCCGCGGGCGATGAAGGAGACCTCGTGCCCGGCCTGGGCCAGGCGGCCGCCGTAGTAGCCTCCCACCCCGCCGCTGCCCATCATGGCGATCTTCATCTCAGCGGCCGTCGATGTAGCACTGCAGCTGCTCGATGAGGAATTGCTTGTCGTCGAGCATGAGCTGGATGACGTCGCGCATGGAGATGATGCCGACCACCTTGCCCTCGTCCTCGACGAGCAGGTGCCGGGTGTACTGGGTGCGCATCAGCTCGGTGGTCTCGCTCTCGCTGCTGTCGGGCCGGATGCGGGGCAAATCCGTCCGCATCGCCTCCCCGATGGGCATCACCCCGCTGTCGCCGCAGGCCAGGACTCGCGCCACCATGTCGCGCTCGGTGACGATGCCGACGATGCGCCCTCCCTCCCGCACCGCCACGGCGCCGATCTTCTTCTCCGACATGACCCGGGCCGCGTCGCGGCAGGGGGTGGAGGCGTCGAGTGCAACCAACTGCCGGGTGACGTGCCTCTCGATAGTGGCCATGCACCGAGTATAGAAAAGCCGGTGGATCTCGAACAGCACTTCGCGCGACTCGGTGCGCTGCTCGACAGGGAGCGCGCCGCCGAGAAGGAGCGCTTCGCCGAGGCGCGCAGCCGGCTGTCCCTGGCGCAGCGCGAGGCGCGCGGGATTGCGCTGGTCGACGTCGAGGCGGTGGAGGAGGGAGGGTTGGCGGGGCGGACGCTGCTTACCTTCGCGCGGGCGTCGGACCGCGAGCTGGGCGGCAGCCAGATCGGCGTCGGATCGATCGTCCGCGTGGGTCTGCGGCGCGAGCAGCGCGACGATGCTCCGACCGGCGTGGTCGCGCGGCGGCAGCGGAGCCGGGTCGCGGTCGTCTTCGACGAGCCGCCGCCTTCGTTCGTCGGCGCCGGGCGGGTGGTGCTCGAGCTGCAGGCCTCTTCGGCGACCCACGACCGATTGTCGGGCGCGCTGCGGCGCATGGCGGAGGCGCGCCGCTGGCACGCGGTCCTGCGCGGTGAACCGCCGCGCTTCGAGAGCCGCGCGCGCGGACCTGAGCTGGAGGCGCAGCTCAACGACGAGCAGCGCGCAGCTCTCGATCTGGCCGACCGGGCGCAGGACCTCACGCTCGTGCACGGTCCGCCGGGAACCGGCAAGACGACGGTGCTGACGGAAGTGATCCGGCGCGCCGCCGCGCGCGGCGAGAAGGTGCTCGCCAGCGCGCCTTCCAACCTCGCGGTCGACAATCTCGTCGAGCGCCTCGTCGCGCTCGGCGTGGACGCGGTGCGCGTCGGACATCCGGCGCGCGTGCTGCCGGCAGTGATCGAGCACACTCTCGACCGGCGTGTCGCGGACCATCCTTCGGCGCGCCTCGCCGCCGGTCTGGTCGATCAGGCGCTGCGACTGCGCGCCGACGCTCGCAAGCGTCACAGGCGGCGCGGTCCCGGGCGGTTCAGCGAGTCGCGCGCGCAGGAACGCGAGGCGCGCCAGCTGCTCGCCGAGGCGCGCGAGCTGGAGGATCGGGCGGAGAGGGAGGTGCTCGGCAGCGCCCAGGTGGTGCTCGCCACGCTGACGGGCATCGAGTCGCAAGCGCTGCGGGGCCGCAAGTTCGATCTCGCCGTCGTCGACGAGGCCACGCAAGCCGTCGAGCCCGCCGCCTACCTGGCGCTGCTGCGCGCCGACCGCGCCGTGTTGGCGGGCGATCATCTGCAGCTGCCGCCCACCGTGATCTCCCCCGAGGCGCAGGACCTCTCGCTCTCGCTCTTCGAGCGCCTCGTCCAGCCCGCCGCGATGGTCAGCCTGGCCGAGCAGCACCGGATGAACGAACAGATCATGCGCTACCCGTCGGACGCGCTCTATCAAGGCAAGCTGCGCGCCCACCCCGCCGTCGCCCGCCACGCCATCGACGCCGCGCCCTTCGAGGTGATCGACACGGCAGGCCGCGGCTTCGAGGAGGAAACCCCGCAGGACAGCGACTCCAAGCTCAACGAGGGCGAGGCAGAGCTGGCCGCCGCCGAGGTGCGCAAGCTGCTCTCGCTCTTGCCCGCGAAGGAGATCGCCGTCATCTCTCCGTACGACGCGCAGGTGCAGAGGATCCGCCAGCTGCTCGCCGACCTCCCCGACCTGGAAGTCGATACCGTCGACGGCTTCCAGGGCCGCGAGAAGGAGGCGGTGGTCGTCTCGCTGGTGCGCTCCAACGACCGAGGCGAGCTCGGCTTCGTCGCCGACATCCGCCGCATCAACGTGGCGCTCACCCGCGCGCGCAAGAAGCTGATCGTCATCGGCGACGGCGCCACCGTGACGCGGCATCCGTTCCACGAGGGTCTTCTCAAGTACGCCCAGCAGATCGGCGCCTGGCGATCGGCGTGGGACCGCTAGCGCGTGCAGCGCGGCCGCGAGACGGCGCCGACTGTCCAGATGCGGACTCTGCGGGCACTTCCCCGGGGCTTCTGCGCGCTTACTTTCCCGGGATGCAGCGGGACCTCGTCCGGCTGCGCGTCTTGGGGGGAGGACGGACGTGAGGATCTACGAGCGCCTTGCGCGCTTGTTCGAGCTCGAGGGCAGCCGCGGACGCATCTTGTCGATGGAAGGCCTGCGCGGACTGGCCGTCACGCTGGTCTTCTTCTTCCACTACGAAGCGCTGTTCGGCGCATGGGTCCGGCCGGGCACCGCTTCCGCGGGCGTGGCGGGTTTTCTCGGCACCGTCGGCCGCTGCGGCGTCGACCTCTTCTTCGTCCTCAGCGGATACCTGATCTACGGCGCCGTCATCAAGGCTCGCGGGAGCGAGGGCGGCGGCTACCTGGGCTTCATGCGGCGCCGCGTCCGCCGGATCTATCCCACCTTCCTGGTGATGTTCAGCGTGTATCTCGCGCTCTCGAAGCTGGCGCCGGGCGAGAACAAGCTGCCGCCCGGCCGGCTCGCCGCGCTCGTCTACATCGTCGAGAACGCGCTCTTGCTGCCGGGAATGTTCGACATCAAGCCGCTCATGACGGTGGCGTGGTCCCTGAGCTACGAGGTCTTCTACTACGCGTTCATCCCGCTCCTGGTCGGCGCGCTGGCGATGCGCTCCTGGCAGCCGCGCGCCCGCGTGCTGACGTTTCTCGGTCTGGCCGGCGGTTTCGTGGTGGCGTGCTTCCTCGGCGTTGAACATGTGCAGCTCGTCCTCTTCATCTCGGGGATTCTCGTCTACGAGGCATCTCAGTCGCGGCGCGTGGCGGCGCTCGCTTCGCGGCCCGCGGCGCAGTGGATCGCGACCTTCGCGCTCGCGGCTTTCCTGCCCGTCGTCTTCGTGGTCCTGACCGGCGCCGCGCCAGGCCTTCCTGCCTCGATGGGGGGCCGGCACGTCGTCCGGGCCATCTGGCTTTTCGGCGCGCTCTTCGTCGTGACGCTGGTCGTGTTCCGCGCCGCGGGACCCTTGCGGGCGCTCTTTTCCGTCGCTCCCCTGCGCTGGCTGGGGAACATGAGCTACTCGTACTACCTGATGCATGGCCTCGCCCTGAAGGCGCTCGCGCTCGCCATTGCGCGCGTACGACCCGGCTGGAATCCCGGAGACGCAGGGCACTGGGCGCTCTTGCCGATCGCTTTCGCGGTGACGCTGGTGAGCTCGGCCGCGCTGTTCGCGGCGATCGAAAAGCGCTTCAGCCTCGGCGCGCCGCGCCCGTCGCCGGCGCAGCCGGTCCAGGCGAGTGGCGGGCTGAGCTTGTCCTGAGCGCCTGACGATCAGCGTGAGACCGCCAGCGCATGCAGCGCGGCGGCGACCCCGTCGACCACCTTCGCCATCGTCGTGTAATCGAGAGTGTCGGGCGTATCGAGCGCCGTGTGGTAGCGAGGATTTCGATAAAAAGCGGTGTCGGTGATCATCACCGCCGGCATCCCCGCGTTCCAGTAGTTGGCGTGGTCGGAGAAATCGACGCCGGGGATCGATCGCGGAGCATTGATCGATCGCACCGGCGCGCCGGCCGAGAGCAGCGCGCGTTTCACCGACCGGACCAGGGCAAAATCGCCCGGCCTTCCGACGACGACGATGTAATTCCCCTCGCTGGGATAGAGCAGCTTCAAGGCCGAGAGAGGAAAGCGCTGCGTCTCCGTGAAGCAGCCGATCATCTCCAGGCCGATCATCGCCCGTACCTCCTCGGGGCGCAGCGAGGAGGCGTGGATGAAGCTGCCCATCCCCCGGCTGTGGAAGGCGGGCGGCTCTTCGTTGGGATAGAAGACCAGCTCGGTGCGCAGGGCGGGCGGCCGCTCGCGCAGGAGTCGGGCGATTTCCAGGAGTCCTGCCACGCCGCTGGCGTTGTCGTCCGCGCCGGGGAAGGGGCCGGCGGTGTCGTAATGCGCGCCGGCGACGAGGAGCTGCGGGGTGCGCGGCCCGAAGGAGACGATGATGTTTCGATAATTTTCCTGATCGAATCGATAAACCTGCTCTGAGATCGATAATCCGGAAAGCTGCTCGCGGATGAAGGCCGCCGCCCGCTCCATCCCGGAATGCGTATTGCGCGGCCCCAGGCCGACCAGCCCGCGAACGCTGGCCGCCAGGCGTGCGGGGTCGGCGCGCGGTCCGCTCCAAGGCCGCGCGCGGCCCAGAACAGGCTGCGTGACGAGGACGAGGGCCGCGCCTGCCGCCAGCGCCACCAGCGCTGCGGCGAGGACGAGCATTCTCACTCCAGTCCCAACTGCCGCAGCATGAACGCGTAGTCGTAAGCGACATCGTGCAGACGATCGTATCGGCCCGATGCCCCGCCGTGGCCGGCAGGCTCCATCTTCACGCGAAAGAGCAGTGGACTTGCGTCGGTCTTGTTGGTGCGCAGTTTCGCCACCCACTTGGCCGGCTCCCAGTACATCACCTGGCTGTCGTTGTAGCTGGTGCGCACCAGCATGGCGGGGTAGGCCTTGCGCGTAACATTGTCATAAGGACTATAGGAACGGATATAGACATATTCGGCAGGATCCTTCGGATTGCCCCATTCTTCGAACTCCGGGACCGTGAGCGGCAGGGTCTCGTCGAGCATGGTGTTGATCACATCGACGAAGGGGACCCAGGCCATCACCACCTTGAAGAGATCGGGACGCTGGTTGACGACCGCGCCCATCAAGAGGCCGCCTGCGCTGCCGCCCCCGATGGCGAGGTGCTCCGCCGAGGTGTAGCCCTGCCGGATGAGATGCTCTGCCGCGGTTATGAAATCGCCGAAGGTATTCTTCTTGTTCATCATCCGGCCGGCATCGTGCCATTTCTTCCCCATCTCGCCGCCGCCGCGGACGTGGGCGATGGCGAAGGTGACCCCGCGGTCGACGAGCGAGAACCGATCGCTGGCGAAGAAATCGGGCAGGGCAGCGCCATAGGAACCATAGCCATAGAGATAGAGCGGGCTCTTTCCGTCGCGGGCGACTCCTTTCTTGTGCACCAGCGCGATGGGAACTTGCACGCCGTCGGTCGCAGTCGCCCAGATGCGCTCCACCTCGTAGCGCGAGGGATGGTAATTGGGCACCGGCTGCTGTTTGAGCAACTTCCGCTCCTGCGACTGCAGGTCGACGTCGAGGACGGAAGGCGGCGTCACCAGCGATTGATAATTGATGCGCAAGGCGCTCGGAGCGAACTCCTCGTTGTGCTCGGGCGAGACGTGATAGTCGGCTTCGGGAAAGGAGAGCCGCCGCGTCTCGCCGGTGTGCAGATCGGTCACCAGGACCTGTGGCAGGCCGCCCTCGCGCTCCCAGCGCACCAGAGAATCGCGGAAAAGGTCGTGGTCGACGAGCATGACCTCTTCGCGGTGCGGCACGATCTCCTTCCAGTTGGCGCGGCCCGGCGACCAGACCGGAGCGGTGACGAGGCGGAAGTTGCGGCCCCCCGAATTGGTGCGGATGTAGAAGAGGCCGCCGCGATGGTCGACGGAGTATTCGTGGTCCTTGGAGCGCGGCTCGATGAGGATGAGCGCGGCGTAAGGATCGCTGG
>VBLC01000081.1 GCA_005879315.1 Deltaproteobacteria bacterium
TTGTCGATGAAGAGCACTGCGCCGGCACGAAGCTGGGGATGCGCGACCAGTTCAGCGATCGCGAGCCGGACCTCGTCGTAGGTCACGGACCCGTATGCCCGCATGATGAACATCGGCCACTTCTCGAGGGCCACCTTCACCGGCATCAGCAGGAGTCTGCACGACGAGAGCCAAGCCCAGCAATGGCTTCAGTCACCTGCGCCGCATCATCAATATTTCAATGGCGGCGGGTGGGCTCGAACCACCTACCTGCGGATTATGAGACCTGCGAGCCCTCTGGGGCCCGCCAAAGCCACTGTCCGCCCGCGAAGGAGAGCGAGCGCCAGCGATCCTCATTTCGGAACGGATTCGGAACGCTGCGCCACGGTCCGCTTCAGGAAGGCTCTTTACAGCGCCGTAGAGCCCGCTGGATGCGTCGCCCAACTGTCCTTCGTCCGGGTGTTCTCCCAGACGGCTTGCGCGAATTCCTTGGAGACGAGTTCCAGGTCCGCGAGCGACTGGTGCGAGAGGGTGAAAAGGATGTTCGCGTCTCGCAGCTTGTTGAGCGAATCGATGATGGACAGCCTTACCGGATTCACGAGAACCTGCGCTGAATGCGATGAGCCTATGCAGGTGAGCCCCTCCGGCTCAGCGTGCGATCGTGACCGTTCCGAGTGCCGGCTGTTCCAGATGGCGCGCCGCTCGAATCCCTCTTCGGTAAGGCCGAACGCAGAATTCGGCAGGTTCCGGCCGGGG
The DNA here is from genome assembly GCA_005879315.1 of Deltaproteobacteria bacterium. Lineage (GTDB taxonomy): Bacteria > Myxococcota > Myxococcia > Myxococcales > 40CM-4-68-19 > 40CM-4-68-19. The sequence goes on from VBLC01000081.1 coordinate 736, forward strand.
TTTCGTGAATCTACTTGAACCCTTCGTTGATGCCGTAAATCGCGAGCGCGACGGCAAGTGCACCACCCACCATGATCAGGTTGGGATCGAGGGTGGGTGGATGCTCGAATGCCTTGTACAGCACCATCTGAACTGCGGTCGGGAGGCCTAGCGCACCGCCGAAGGCCATCAGGACAGGAATCGCGTTCGAGTACTGTGGCCCAGTCTTTCGCTTTGAAAGGCGAAACAACAAAGCCGAGATGCCCGCAAGCGCGCCGGATGCCGCGGCAATCGTGCCGCTTCCGATGAAGTCTCGAACGCTATCTGAGATCTGAGGGGCTGCTAGCGCGAGTACGAGCATGCGTCTCCCGGTTCCACAAGACACCGACAGCTGCCCCCAACCCTGCGCCAAGGATGACTGCCCACGTACTACCACGCAGCAGACCACTTGCGAGAGCAGCCCCGCCGAACAACGGCGATGCTATGCGAAGGTAGGCCTGCAAGCTTGCGCCCCCGTGGTCGGGCTTTGGGAGAACCTCTGCGCTCATTGGGTTACCCACTTTTGGCGGCGTCACGGAGCTAAGCGGAGAGACCTCAGGTGACATGACAAGACTTTCTCCCAAGAACTGTCATGGAGGAGCCTACTGGGCGAACGCTTGCCCCGCAAGCCACGAGGGCTTCAGCGTGCCACATCATCGTCATGGCCCCTTCGGGTTTCGTAGGCGCCGCGTGCGATTCCTTGAAGTGGCACGCCCTCCGAAGGCTGCAGCAGCAACAGCGATGAAACCGACAGGCAGCGAGTAGGCCGCCGACGACTAGGAGCACCTGTCCGACCGACATGTCCTTCTGCGCATGCGTGATCGGATCGTCGTGAGGGTTTCCCTCGTCGATGTGGTCGATGCGAAAGGTGCCGTCTTCGAGCACGTACATATGCTGCGAGTTCGTCGGCTTGTCCTCTCGGTACTGCGCCTTCACATCAACGTAAGGCAACGCCATCCAAGTCATCACGAAGGCGCGACCACCCAGGATGACCCGCTGCGGGAAGTCGGGCAAGGTCCAGAGCCCGGTGATCGGCTGCCCAGATGAACGGTGTTCATACTACCAAGCGTAATGGGCGGGGCCGATCGAGACAACTTTGTTCGGCTGATGAGCGCCGTGCCGGTGGTCCGTCGCGTCGCCCCCGTTCACGAGATAGAGACGTACCCGTCTTGGTCCAAGTAGAGGGGTGAGGCGCGCCCGAGGAGGCTCTGTAGACAGGATTCGGCTTGGACATACTCAAGCTCACGAGCAATCGCAGCTTGGTTGCGGGAGCGCCGTACCGCGAGTAGTCGCTCTGCGGCGGGCGGCGGCAGCCGCTCTGCGATAGATTGGTAACGACGTGCCTCGCGGTCCAAGGTCGTCATGGGAACTAAGGAGAACTGTAGAAAACGTCGGAGATTCTCGCAAGCCAACAGGCCCATGATCACAATCAAAGCGGCGCGACACAGGTACACCGGACGAGTTGGACGATGAAATCGAAGCAGGCGGCGCCAAGTATCGCTAGGCGTCCGACAAGAGAACAGGTCCAAAGAGTCATCCGTGCGCTAGAGAAATTGTGCGTCGAAACCTCTCCCTTCGCGGTCGAGCGGATCATCAGAGATTTCGAACAAGAAGCCGATGCGACGGTCGAAGCTGGACGGCGAGCGCTTAGGAGGCTGTGAAGTATGGCCGATGCCGTCCGCGGACTCTTTTCTTCTCTCGAATCGGAAAATGCACTCCAGGCTGCAGTGGATACCGGCCGAGAGGAGGACCTCTATCTTGAGTTCAAGCAGAAGCACAACCGCTCGCAGCCTGACGTCGACGAACCCGACCGCAAGAACTTATCGAAGGCGGTTTCTGCGTTTGCGAACGCCACCGGAGGTGTTTTGGTCTTCGGGGTCGAAACGAAGAAAGTACAGGACGGGCCAGATCGGGCGGTGGCGCTAAAGCCAATCGCAAACGCACCGGCCTTCCTGCGCCGACTCCAAGAGTCCGTCCTGAACACCACGCAGCCTGTCGTCGACGACGTCGAGTTCCGGTGCATTCCATCGCTCTTGGAGGCCGGCGCTGGTTATGTCGCGTGCCTGATCCCCGAGAGCGACAAGACTCCTCACCGGGCGATGTTTGCGAACAGGGAGTACTGGCGCCGAACGACGAACGGGGCCCGTCGCCTCGAGCACATTGACCTCGAGGATATGTTTGGTCGGCGGCCTCGCCCCTTGCTGCGCGCGGTACTCGAGCTGCGCCCCTATCTTCTGTCGGAGAACCAGGTGTAAGAGGAACTTCACCTCAATTTCATTAACGTTGGCAGAGCCGTTGCCCGCTATAGCGGCGCATTCGGCATGCTTCTGGACCCAGACGTGAAGATAGTCGACGTACGCGGCGAAATTCGAAACGCCACGTCCTTCAATCACGGTCAACAGTCCTTCATGTTCATCGACAACTTGAGCGTGATTCACCCCAACGGAATCGCCCGGGCAGCAGGTGCCGCCGTCGTCCAGCGGGCTGCCAAGACAACACCGCTGCGCATCAGGCTACGCTGGTACTGCGAGTCGATGCGTTGGAGAGAAGAGACTGTCGAACTGCATTCCGGGGATGAAATCGAGTTGCCGTAACCGAGATGCCACCCGGTCGTTGAGACTGGGCGGCGGGCGCTCTGGAAGTTGTAGGGTCATGGATTCAGTGGCTTCCGCGTCATGTACGGCTTGTGCTTCATCGCCGGATTCTCGATGAAACCAAATTCTCGGTACAACTGGATCAGCTTGGCCTCCGGAATTTGAGTTTCAGGGTCGCTGTCGTCGGGCACGGCCTGAAAGGTGAGCGCTACGCCTTGGCGGTCTGCTTCCGCGCAGAGCGCGGTTAGCATTCGCCGCCCATGCCCGCGTCGCTGAACCTCCGACCTAATTAGGCAGAGTACGACGGCGTCAGGGCTTCGCACTTGAATCGAAAATATCCCGAGGCGAGTCCCGGCCGGATCCTCGTAAGCGATTGGCGGCACCTTCTCGCCTTCGAACGTGTAGGCACACCCGCGGAGCCATTCGCCGCGCTGGAACGACGCCTCGAAGTGCGCGACAAAGGCCGCTGCCGGTGCCAAGAGAGCTACCGCCCTCCGCGCTTCCGGTGCTCGACGCCGACGTCGGTGAGTCGCACGATCAGTCGGAGCACGCCGTCGACCTCGCCGTCGCTGAGGGTCATGAGGCCCTCATCCAAGAGCTTCCTTGCCGCCGCTACGTTCGCGTCGGTCATCGCGAATGTCTGGGTCGGCGCTCCTTCTGGCAACGCGCACTGCAGGAGGAGAGCGCGGGCATCCTTGAACTCGACGTCGGTGGGCAAAGGAGTCTTTATAGTGCTCTACCGTCGGCTTTGATCTTCTCCTCGACCGTCCGTGCCAGATCGGGGAAGAGAGTGTCCGGGCGGAACGTTGGAATGACCAACGGAATCATCATCGCAGCCGCGACCGCCTGACAGTGGGCACGCATGTAGGGCCAGGCGTTGTACATGCCGTTGAGGGAGCCGAACCGCAGAACGTCGGCGTCGTTGATGGTCTTGTAGAACTCGCTGTCTTGGATGAAGTAGTCGATCCCGAAATCGCAGGAGATCGTAGCGGCGTCGGGCAGCTTCGAGCCGCCCGCTTCAGCTCCTGGACGTGCGACAACGTCGACCCCCGCAACCACTTGAATGTATCCCTCGCCCTCAGGTGCCTTGCGCCCTCCGATGCGACCGGTGATATCCATTTCCCAGTTGTAGGTCGGGATCGTCGGCAGGTTCAGCAGCGCCGAGTTCGCGCGCGCTAGCCTTACGGCCGCGATGTTCACACGCGCTTGAATCTCGCGCACGATCGCTGGGACTTCACGCTTCGCGGCGACCGACGGCATTTTAGCAAACCTGCAAGCGGATCGTCGTTGCAGTCGATCTCACCTGGGTTGTGTCCGGCGAAGGGACTGCGACCCCGAACTGAGCCATCGCTTGCACCTCGGCGTGTACGCTCGGAATCACGAGCAGGCCCGTCACCATTGGCCTGATGCGAAATTCACACTGCCGCGGCACGATCCGCAACTCGACATCGGCGTCCAAGACGTCCGCCACTTCGACTGCGGTGAAGAGCTTCAGGTTCCGAGGCCCGAACAGTAGCTTGGAAACCCAAGATCGCGACTTGTCCAATCGCTTCGCAAGTTCGATGCGCTTGAGCCCCGACGCTTTCATGAGACGCTCGACTTCGATCCCAAACTGCAGAGCGACCTGGCGCTGCTTGATGCGCAACTCTCGCTTGGGATCACTGAGTAGCTCCGTCAGATTGGCCATCGGTCGCCTCAGTGGGTTAACTGCCGTACTGCTCGAAGAACTGTTGCTGGAGCCTCGTGCAGAGGCCAATTTCGGACGGGGGAGTGGAATTCGACTGCTTTGGGAACGCGTTGGTCATGACCAAGTGGGCCGCCCGCCACCGAAACCCAAGATAGCGCTCCCTGCGGGCTGCAATCTGGAAGACGTTGCTCACGTTCCGCAGCCGCTTGAAGCGGGAGCCGTACTGCTGAAACGGCTCGCCCTTCAACAGCAGCCCGGACAGGGCGAAAAACTCCTCCGCATCCGTAGCGGAGCGGTCGAGGAAGTCCATCGTTGGTCGTCGGCCGTTCTCAAGAACGATTCCGACGATGCTCCATCGTGCGCCCGGCGGGACTTGGACCAGTTCATAGGGGTGAGTCTGCAGCACGAAGCCCTCGTTGTCAACCTGTAGGTTGACATCATAGAAGAGCGAATATACCTGAATTAACGTGCAGTGTAGGTTTCGGATTAACCTTCGTTAGGAGGGCTACAACGCTTCTTTAAGCCTGAGTGTTGCGCGGCGTCAAGGATGGGTACCGCAGGCTGCCAATGTCAAGTTGAGGTGAAGCGGGCCTGTAGGTCCTCGCCACCTAATTCAACCGCTCAGCGAACTTCCTTGGGACGAAACCTCGATTCCGTGAATGCATCCTGAGCGCGCTAGAATGGCGTATCGGTACGATTTCGGTACGCTCTCGGGTTCGGCTGGTGGGGTTCGTGAATGGCGGCGGGTGGGCTCGAACCACCTACCTGCGGATTATGAGACCGCCGCTCTAGCCGGATGAGCTACGCCGCCGGAAAGGGTCGCGCAATCTATCGGCGCCCTCCGCGGCCGTCAAGGAGTGGCCGCGGCTGCCGGCGACTCGTCGCGCAAGGCGCTCGGCCCGAGCAGCCCGCGCAGCGAGACGTGCCCGGCGATCAAGAAGATGCTGCCCAGCGCGACCTGCTCGCAGAGCTGCAAGAGCCAGACGGTGTTGGCGAACCCCGCCGCGCGCGCCGAGAATCCGTCGGCGACGAAGAGCGACAACCCAGCCTGCGTGAAGAACTGCATGGTGCCGACCATCCCCGGCCCCGCCGGCACCATCACGCCCACCACCTGGATGGTGAGGATCACTAGCAGCATGAGCGGCGTCAGCCGGGTGATTCCGAAAGCCGGCGCGAGCACGCCGAGGCCGGCAGCGTTCAGGCTCCAGTAGAGAGCGGTGAGCGCGAAGAAGGCGAGCAGCTTCCAGCCGGAGCCGAGATGCACGGCGGAGATGAAGGCATCGAACATGCCGGAAACGCGGTCCGCCATTCGCGGCGAAATCGGGCGCAAAAGCCTGCCGGCGAGCGCGAGGGCGCGCTCCTGCAAGAGCACCGCGACGACCAGCGCCAGGCAGAGCGCGAAGAATCCCCCGGCCACCAGCAGCGATGCGCTGCGGGCGAAGTCGACGTACTTGCCCGCCGCGTGCTCGCCGAGCATCCGCAGGCAGACGATGCCGAGCAGCCCGATGACGATGCCGTCGACGATCCGCTCCACCACGATCGAGGCGAGCGCCCCGCTCCGCCGCAGCTGGGGGCCGCCGCCCGCGGGAGGCCGGGCGATGAGCAGCGGCCGGGCGAACTCGCCGAGGCGCAGCGGCAGGAGCATGAGCAGCATGAAGCCGACGGCGCTGGCGGAGTTGAGCCGCTTGAACCCCACGTGGCCGAGCGGCTCGAGGAGAATTCCCCAGCGCACCGTCCGCACCAGATGGATGCAGAGCAGGACGCAGAGGTAGAGCGCGATGCGGAGCGGATCGGCCGCCGCCATCGCCGCACCCACGGCCCGCAGATCGGTGTGGCGGAGCGAAAGCCAGACGAAAAGCGCGCTCATCGCCAGCGAAAGGACGGTGCGCACGACGAGCTTCAGCATCGGGGACCGCCGCGTAGCACGCGGATGGGGTTGCGGTAAAGCGATCAGCGCGTCCTGCGAGGAGCGCTTCCGCTTTCCGGCTCCGTCTGGTTGCCGTCGCCCTCGTCGCCCGCAGCCGAGCCGCCGTCGGGCTTGGGTCCGTCAGGATCGGGGACGCGATACGCGCCGATGAACCACTTGCCCAGATCGACTGCGCGGCAGCGAGGCGAGCAGAAGGGGAACGCGGGATTTTCCTCGCGCGGCCGGACGGCGCGCCGGCAAGTCGGACAGCGGGCCATGCGGTTTGGTGTAAGCCAGCGGACCACCCGATTCAACTCCGGACACGCCGCGCGGAAGCAATATTGATTGTCCTCGCAACCGTATTTATATGGACGCGGAATGCCCGCGGACCGCCAGGTGGATCGCTTGATCCTGATAGTCGACGACGACCCGGACATTCTCCAGACCTTGGGGCTGTGCCTCTCCACCGAGGGATATCGCGTCTTGATGGCCTCCAACGGCAAGGAGGCCCTCGAAGTTCTCTCCAACGAACGTCCCAGCGCCATCCTGCTCGACCTGATGATGCCGGTGATGGATGGCTGGCAGTTCGTCGCGGAGCTGGAGAAGCGCGGCTGGCGGAGAGCGCCGCTGCTCATCCTCAGCGCCGATCGCGCGGTGCAAGGACACGCCGTGAAGCTGCGCGCCGAGGCTCACCTGGCGAAGCCGTTCGATCTCGACGAGCTCCTCGGCAAGGTGCAGCAGCTGACCGGCGGTCCGGGCGGCGGACATCACGCCGCGCCCGCCGCGTAGAGATCAGGGCGCGCTCTTCCAGGGAAAAGAAAGCCAGGACTGGCCGCCGCGGCCGTCGCGCACCACGATCCACATCGTGCCGCAGAACTGAACCCCGCAAGCCGAGCCCGCGCCGCCGCGCCTGACCAGGTCGATGCGCACCAGGCCGTCGGGAGGCGCCCCTCCGTCGAGAGGCTCGTCGGCGTTGTCGCGATCGAGCTCGGCGCCGGGCGTGGTGAAGAAGCTGTAGACGGCGTGCTCCTTGAGGTGGACCCGATTGCCGCGCAGATCGGTCGTGTCGTATTCCTCCTCGGCGTCGGGAGCGAGGAGAGGCCGCAGGCCGATCTGCACGCCGGGCGTGAGCTCGAGGGTGCCGTCGGGCAGGAGCGTGCCTGCGTCTTGCGCGCTCTTGGTCAGGGAGACGCCCGTCATCGAAGGATTGCGATTGGGCGTCGTTCCGATCGGGCTGTAGAGCAGGGTCTTCGCGGCGTGGACCGGGCCGTGCTGATCGCCGTCGTCGACCGAGAGCGCGAGCATCACGCGGACTCCCCCGAAGCCCTGGAGCTTGTCGGCGGCTTTGGCCGCGGCGACGAACGGGCCGATGTCCACTCGATACGAGAGCTCGATGCCGCCGTCGTTCATGGCGTGCGGCTGTCGTCCATCGTCGACCGCCAGGAAGGGCGGAGACGGGCAGCGCTGCGAATCCGTCGGCGCGCAGAGGGAAGCCTCGGCGGAGAGGGCCTGGCCATCCAGCGAGCGCGGATCGGCCACGAGCGCACGGACGCGCACGTCCTGCACGGTGCCGGCGTCAGGGTCGTAGAGAGCCTCGGGCGGTTCGGCTTGCACCGCCAGAACGCGCAGGTCGAAGACATCGCTGGGCGCGGCGAAGTCAGGCGTGCAGGCGGCGAGAGCCAGGAGCAGGAGCAAGCCGCGCATCAGAACCTCGCCTTGAGCCCGAAGGTGGGCAGGATGGGGATGCCGGGGATGCTCCCCTGGTCCCGATAGCGATAGTCGTAGACGTGGATCTCCTCGTTGCGGTGGTTGGTGAGGTTCTGCACGTCGAGGTAGAGCGAGAGCTGCCAGAGCGTCCACGTCCAGGTGTACTGCGCGCGTCCGTCGAGCTGGATGAACATCGGATTGCGCGCTCCGCCCACGACGCCCCGGTCGGCGACGTACGAGCCCGCGTCCGCATCGAAGGTCGCGCTCAGGACCGGCGCGGTGGGATTGCCGCTGACCAGGCGGAAGCGCGACGACAGCTCCCATCCGGGCGTCGGCCGATAGCCCAAGACGGCGGTGAGGATGTGCGGCTGATCGAAGGCGAAGGCGCGCCAGGGGTCGCCGGGGTTCTGCAGGATCTCGCTCTTCGACAAGGTGTAGGCGAGCCAGCCGTAAAGCCGGGAAGTGATCTCGCGGCGGACCAGCAGCTCCAGGCCGTAGGCGCGGCCGACGCCGTTGTTGGCGAAGCGCGGGTTGTAGACGCTGCCGTCGCTGTTGGTGGAAGGCGACACTCCGACCACGAGCGAGCCGCGCCGGTTGTAGAAGACTTCGGCGCTGACGTTCCAGACGTCGCTGATCCGATGCTCGACGCCGGTCCCGAATTGCAGCGCCCAGGCGAGGTCGAGGTTGGGATTGCCCAGGTCGTCATCGATCTGCAAGCCGGTGGGCGGCTGATGATAGAGGCCGGCGTAAGCCTTGAGCGAAGTCTCCGGCGAGAGCTGGTAGCGGCCCCACAGGCGCGGATCGAGGGCGAACCGCTGGTGCTGCCGCCAGTGGATCTCCTCGGCGCGCAGGCCGGGGACGACGCGCAGCTTGCCGAAGGAGAGCTCCAGCTCGCCGTACTCGCCGAGGAGCTGCGCCGGCTGGACGCGCTGGAACTTGTCCTCCTGCGTGACCAGGATGCCCAGGTTGCGCAGCTGCTGCGAGGACTGGATGTCGACCGTGTAGCTGCCGCGATCGAGCTCGAGGTCGAGGCCCGTCCGCAGCTCGGCCCAGCTGCGCAATCGGTAGCGCGCCTCGCCGCGGAGCTCGCCGGTCAGCACGGTCACGTCGGCGTTCTGCGCGTTGGCGAACGTTCCGGGGCCGGCCCCCTGCGCGTCGAAGGACTGCTTGGTCCATCCCAGCGCAGGGGAGAGAACGAGGCTGAGGTCGTCGGAGACCGCGTGCCGGTACGAGAGCACGGCGCGGTGGAAGCCGATGTGCGTGGCGACCGAGAGCGGCAGCGTCCTCCGGCCGCCCTTCTGCACGATGCTCAAGCTGTCGTCGCTGCCGAAGAGCAGCAGCGAGAGGTCGTCGCCCGACTCGGTGCGGTGATCGGCGCGCGCCTGATAGTCCCAGTAGATGGGAACCACCGAGACGACGCCGCGGTTGGGATCGTTGGGGAGGAAGAGCGGCAGGAAGAGATCGATGTGGCTGCGCCGCGCCGCCAGCGCCACCTGCGTGCGCGAGCCGAGAGGCCCCTCGACGAAGCCGACCGCCTCGAGCAGGTCGAGGGAGGCCTGGCCGTGCAGGCCGTGGGAGTCGCCCTTGCGGGTGCCGACGTCGATGGCCCCGACGAGGTTCCGGCCGTAGTAGGCGCCGTAGCCGCCGGGATAGAAATCGATGCGGTCGAGGAGCTGCTCGTTGATGACCGAGGGGCCGCCGAGGAAATGGTAGAGCAGCGGGATGCGATGCCCGTCGAGATAGATGCCGGTGTCGCCGGGGGGCGAGCCGCGCACCAGCAGCTGTCCTCCGAGGAACGGCGCGCGGTTCATGCCCGGGAGATTCTGTACGGCGCGGATCGGATCGTTGAGCGAGCCGGGGACGTTGACGAGCTCGTCGTGCGTCAGCGTGCGCCGGGTGGGCGCATCCTGCGATTTCTCTCCGGGGATGGTGGCCTGCAGATCTCCCACCGCCGTGCGATGGAGAAAGGCGCGGCGCGCCTCGACGGTCGCGCCGCCGCTCACCCTGACTTCGATTGTGCGCTGCTCGAAACCGGGAGCCGAGAGGGTGAGGCGGCGATCGCCGATGGCAGTCTCGAGCTGGTAGCGGCCCTGCGCGTCGGTGCTCGCCTGCGCGCCGGCGTCGTCGATCACGTCGGCGCCCGCGATCGGCCTGCGCGTACCGGCCTCGGACACTTCCCCGCGGACGATGCCGGTCTCGCCCGCGGGTTTCTCAAGGCGCTTCTGCTCGATGACGAAATGGTAGACGTAGCGGATGCGCACCGGGGCGGGCTTTCCGTCCACCTCGGCGGGCGAGAAGCGAAACTGCCGGATCGCCTCGAGCGCCGCGGTATCGAAGTCGGGGGCGGCGCTCTTCTCGACCGCGACGGCGGTCACTTTGCCGCTTTCGTCGATGTCCACCAGGCAGGCGACGTCGGCGGTCTCGCCGCGCGCGAGGCGCTCGGGCGGATAGGTCGCGGGATGGAATTCGATCAGCTCCGGCACTCTGGTGAGCTGCGGAGCGGGCTGCGGTGGCGGAGGCTCCCGGACGTTCTCGCCGGTCGCGAGCAGAACGAAGAGAAGCGCGATCATGCCGGCGAGACGCGCAGCACGCTGAACTGCGGCTGGAGCGCTCTTTCCGCGCGGCCCGCCGCCTCGTCGCCGAAAGCGAGGACAACCGCGTAGTCGCCGCCGCCCGCGCCGCTCGGTTTCGCCGCAACGCCAGCCGAGGCGGCGAGCGCGCAGATGCGGACGAGCTCCTCGGTGACGATGGGCGCCCCCGCCTTCTCGCCCAGCGCTGCCATGTCGGCGGCGGCAGTGCGGACGGCCTCGAGCGCTTCCTCGCGATCGCCGCTCTCCAAGGCGGAGCGCAGCCATCCGGCATCGTCCGCCAGCGGGCGCCGCGACTCGGCCGGCAGCGCGCGCACTCTCTTGACCAGCTGCCGCGTATCGGCGGGATGGCCCGTCGCGGCGAGCAAGAGCCGCAGATCGTCCGGGACGCGCACGCGCCGGACCTCGAGCGGCTGCGCGATCTGCGGCGGCGAAAGCGACATCACTTCCTCGACCGAGCGCCAGGGAATGCGCGATCGGACTTCGAGGACTCCGCCCAGCGCGCTCGCGGCCACGTCGGCGCCGCTGCCCGAGCCGCCCTGCTCGGCCCAGTGTGCGGCGACGCCGTGCGAGAGCGGGTCGCCCGAGAAGGCGCGCACCGCGATGACGGTGGCGGCCGCGCTGGAGCCGAGGCCCTTGGGCAGCTCGTCTTCATAGACGAGCCGCACCTTCCGCTCCCCGCAGAGACGGGCGGCGCGCGCGGCGAAGCGCAGCTCTTCCGGCGCCGGGCCGCCGTCCCAGAGCAGACCCTGGCGCACGATCTGCATTCTCTCGGCCGGCGCCACCGAGGCGTGCAGGTCGCGGTCGATGCCCACCACCAGCGCCGGCGCTCCGTCGAGCACCGCGTACTCGCCCGCGAGAAAGACCTTGCCGTGCGCCGACAGCTTCATGGCAGAACGCGCGCGCCACCCGCGGGAGCGCAGACGAGTACGTCCTTTACTCCGGAAACCGCGCGCAACGTCGTTTCGACTCGTTTCGCATCGGCGGCGGCGCAGATGGCCACGAGATGCGGGCCGGCGTCGATCGTCGCCCACGCCTCCGTGCCCTCGCGGCGGGATCCGTGCAGGGCGCGCAGGCATCCGATGGTGGCCGGTTCCCAGTAGAGCAGCGGCGGATCGGCGGCCAGCGCATCGGCGTGCATGAGCAGCGCATTCCTCTCCGCCAGCTCGCCCAGGCCGCGGAGGTCCCGGGCCGCGAGCATCTGCAGCGCGCGGGGCAGGTCGCGGCGGCACTGCCCGATGAACGCCGCGTGATAGGGCGAGGTCTCGCGCGAATGCCGCATGCCATCGCGCGAGCTGGTCTCCTTGGGCGTCTGCGCGCAGATGGCCACGACGAAGCGCAAGTCCCAATGCTCGGGCGGAAAGAGCTGGCGCGCGCTCTCGTCCTCCCAGACGGCCCAGCCGCCGGCGACGCTGCGCGCGGCCGAGCCGCTCCCCCGGCGCGCGAGGGCGGACAATTCTTGTGGGGTTCGACGGAGGCCGGCCGCGGCGCAGGCAGCGACGGCGAGCGCGGCGAATCCGCTCGCGCTCGAGGCCAGTCCGGCTCCGGTGGGGAAGGCATTGCGCGAGACGATGCGCGCCTTCTCGCGGATGCCGGCGGCGTCCAGCACCGCTCGCGCCCGCGCGGGATCTTCGCTGCGCCCATCCAGCTCGAAGGAGTCCTCGCGCGCGCCCAGCTCCACCGAAGTCGTCGTGCGCAGCAGATCGAGGGTGATGCTGAGCGACGCCGCCTCGGGGAGAATGAGCTCCTCGTCGCGCTTCCCCCAGTATTTGACCAGCGCAATGTTGGCGTGCGCGACTGCGATCGCCTTCATGCGCCACCCGCCTCGACGGCAAAGCCGCCGGTGCGCGCCGCCAGCTCGCGCGCGTGGGCCTCGTCGCGAGCGAGGCCGATGGCAGCGCCGCCTCCGCCGGCGCCGGTCAGCTTCGCTCCCAGGGCGCCCGCTCGCTTGAGGGCGGCCACGGCATCGTCGAGCTTCGCGCAGGAGACGCCCAGCTCGCGCAAGAGCGCGTGCGCTTCGTCCATGGCGGGTCCGAGGTCGGCGAGCCGCCGTCGCGCCAGATCCCCGAGGCGGGCCAGGATCGGATCGATGCGCGGGTCGCTCTTCCTTCTCTCCCGCAATGGAAGGACCGTGCTGTGCGTCCCGCGCGCGATGCCGGTGAGCAGGATGCAGATCCACAGCTTCGCATCGATCCGCTCCACCGCGCCGCGCTGGAAGAAGATCATCCCGCCGTGCGCGCAGGCCGCCGGATCGACTCCCGAGGGCGCGCCGTGCAAGACCCGCTCGAGATGCATCGCCAGCCCTGCAGCCTCCTCCGCGGCGCAGGCGGGCTTGAAAGCGCGCGCGAGCGCGACTCCCAGCGCCGCCGAGCTGCCCAGGCCTGCGCCCAGCGGAATCTCGGAGGAGACCCGGGCGTGGAAGAGACCGAATCCGGCTTCGCGCGCCATCGTCACTGCTGCCTCCACCAGCGCCGGAGGCGCTTCGATGCCCGGCAGCTCGATGCGAGGTTCGGCCGCGGGCTGCACCTCGACCGTGACGTAGCGAGGGATGGCCGCCGCCAGCGCCGGATGGCCATAGACCACCGCATGCTCGCCCAGGAGCAAGACCTTGCCGGGGGCCCGCGCCTGCCTCATTCCACGAGCCCCTCGATGAAGCTCCTCAGGGGCTCGAGCACCACCGGCCGCGAGGCGCGCAGAGCCGTGACATTGCGCGCCCCGCAGAGGAGGAAGGCCGCCCGCAACGCGTCGACGTGGGCTTTGAGCGCCTCGCGCGCCGCCTCGACGCCGCCCTTCTGGTGCGCGCGCACCATGGGCAGCGCCAGGCCGGCCACATCCGCCCCGAGAGCCAAGGCGCGCGCGGCGTCGAGGCCCGAGCGGATCCCGCCCGAGGCGACCAGGTGCACTTCAGGGGCGGTCGCTCGCGCCGCGGCGACGCAGGCCGCGGTCGGGATTCCCCAGTCGCTGAGGAGCTCGCCCAGCTCGCGCGCGCCGGGGACCTTGGCACGGAGCTGCTCGACGCGCGTCCAGCTGGTGCCCCCCGAGCCGCTCACGTCGATGGCGCGCACGCCTCGATCGTAGAGCTCGCGCACGACCGCGGGACCGATGCCGCAGCCGGTCTCCTTGACCAGCACGCGCTGCGAGCCGATCTGCTCCACCAGCCCGGCGATGGCGTCGAGGCAGCCGCGAAAATCGCGATCGCCTTCGGCCTGGACCAGCTCCTGGGCGGGATTGAGATGGATGGCGATGCCGTCGGCGCCCAGCATCTCGATGAGCCGCAGCGCCGCGCCGTTCCCCCGCTGCACCAACTGCTGCGCGCCGAGATTCGCCAGGAGCAGCGGCGGCCGCGCCGGTTTCACCGCAAAAGTGGGCAGGAGATCCGGCTGGTCGAGCAGGATGCGCATCGAGCCGACGCCAAAGGCGACGCCCATCTCCTGCGCCAGGGCTGCCAGGTCGCGGTTGATCTCCCCGGCGCGCGGCGTGCCGCCGGTCATGCCGGTGATGATCAAGGGCGCCTTGAGCTGCCGGCCGCACAGCTCGGCGCCGAGCTCGACGTTCTCCAGCGCCAGCTCCGGCAGCGCCCGGTGCACGAGGCGCACGCAGGAGAGCAGCGTGTCCGCGGTCTCCACGTCGCCCTGAACCAGATCGAGATGCTGCGACTTGCGTTGCTCCAGGTCGTCGTGCACGTGCAGGATGTAGCACGCCGAGGTGCGGGAGGGTCACTGCCCCCGTGGGTAGCGGAATGGACGGCACGGGCCCTGCATCTTCGGCGTCGGGCTGCGTCCAAGGGTCTCGAAATGGCCATTTTTCGCGATGAGTCGGGGAGGAGAGCGCGAGCGGTGCGCGTCGCCTCCGTGCTGGGGGCGGCCGTGGCGCTCGCCGCGCTGGGGGTGTTCTTCGTTTCCATCGTGCCCGCGCCGTGGTCCCGGAAAGCTGCGGCGCCCGAACTTGCACCGGCCGGCAAGCTGCCGTTGGGGCACCCGCTCGAGAGCAAGGCGCGCGAACGGGTGTACCGGGCCGAAGAGGCACGCCTGCACTCGCTCATGGCCGAGGCCCGCGCGGCGCAGAAGCGGCGCAAGCCGGGCGATGCGCTCGAGCCGGTGCTGGCCGGTTTCGCGGTCAACTGGGACCCGCAGAGCCTGCAGTCGCTGCAGGCCCACGCCGACCAGCTCACCCATGCGATGCCGGAGTGGATCCGCCTGGCCAAGGACGGCAGCTTTCTCGTCGAGGAAGACGCGCGGATGAGCAAGGCGTCGGCGCGCCTCGAACTGACGCCCACCGTCTCCAACTTCGGCGAGTCGGGGTTTTCACGCGCGCTGGCGCGACCGCTCCTCTCCACCGACAAGGCGCGAAAGGACGCGGCGCAGCGGCTGGCGCGGCTTTGCGAGGAGCGCGGCTTCGCCGGGGTTAACCTCGACTTCGAGGAGCTCGACACGACGTCCTGGCAGCAGTTCGCGGCGCTGGTGGAAGCAACCTACGGCGAGCTTCATCCGCGGGGCTTCTTGCTCAGCGTCGATGTGCCGGCCGAGACCAAGGGCGTCCCGGTCGAGCGGCTCGCCGCCGCCTCCGACTTCCTGGTGGTGATGGGCTACGACCAGCACGCCGCCACCGACAATCCCGGCCCCATCGCCAGCCCCGGCTACGTGGCCTCCGCAGCCGCGGCCTACCTGCGGCGCGCGCCGGCGGAGAAGATCGTCGTGGCGCTCGGCGCGTACGGCTACGACTGGCCGCTCGACGAGGAAGGCGATACGGCGCGCCCCGCGCAAGAGCTGAGCTACGGCGACGCTCTCGTCCTGGCCCGCGAGAACGAGGTGCCCATCGAATGGGACGCGGAGTCGAAGACCTCCTTCTTCGAATACGACGACGACGAAAAGCACGAGAAGCACCTCGTCCGGTTCCTCGACGCGCCCGCCATGGCGGCGCAGCTCGAGGCGATTGCCGACTTGCACGTGCGCGGCGTGGCGCTCTGGCGGCTCGGCGCCGAGGATCCCAAGGTCTTCGATCTCTTCACTCATCCACCCGGACCGCGCCGCTTCGATGAAGCGCAGGCGCGGCCGCGGCTCGACGGAATGATCGCCGCCCAGGCGCCCGACGACGTGACCATCGCCGGCGAAGGCGAGCTGTTCTCCTTGAAGGCCCGGCCTCAGAGCGGGCGGCGGGCGGTGACCTGGGATGGGCAGGGCCACCTCGAACGAGTCGAGTACCAGCAGTATCCATCCGGCTGGATCCTCGAGCGCCGCGGAGGGCCGCCCCACGGCAAGGTGCTGCTCACCTTCGACGACGGCCCCGACCCGCAGTGGACGCCCCGGATTCTCGATGTGCTCAAGGCGCACGGCGCGCGGGCGGTCTTCTTCCTCATCGGCGAAAACGCGCAGGCGCGGCCGGATCTGGTGCGGCGCGAGTTCGCCGAGGGGCACGTCATCGGCAACCACACCTTCACCCATCCCGATCTCTCGCGCGTCTCGCCCCTGCGGTTCGAAGTGGAGCTGAACGTCAACGAGCGCCTTCTCGAGTGGGTCACGGGACGGCAGCCGCGGCTCTTCCGGCCGCCTTACCATTCCGACGAGGCCCTCGACGAGATCCCGCAGGCGCAGGTGATCGCGCGCGCCTCCGCGCTCGGCTATTTCACCCTCGGCCAGGACATCGATCCCGAGGATTTCGCCGACCGCGACGCGAAGGAGATCGCCCAGCGTGTGCTCGACAAGGCGCGCTCCGGATCGGTCGTGCTGCTGCACGACGGCGGCGGCGACAGGTCGGCGACGCTCGCGGCGCTGCCCCTCATCCTCGACGGCCTGGCGGCGCGTGGGCTGCAACTCGCCACTCCCGAGGAGATCACCGGCCTGTCGCGCGAAGAGCTCTTGCCGATCGCGCCCCGCGCGCCGGCGTCGGCCCTGGTCGCCAGCGCCGACGGCGTCATCTTCGGCCTTCTCGGCGGCCTGGCGCGCACGTTGGGACCGCTCTTCGGATTCGCGCTCGCGCTGCTCGGGCTGCGGGCAGTCATCCTCGCCATCGCCGCGCCGCTGCAGGCTCGGCGCGCGCGGCGCGAAGAGCCTGCGCCTCCTGCTGGGCTGACCGTCTCGGTCGTGGTGCCCGCCTACAACGAGGAGGGGGTCATCGCCCGCACGGTGGATTCATTGCTGTCGCAAGAGCCGCCCGTCCTGGAGGTGGTCTGCGTCGACGATGGCTCGAAGGACCGGACCCTGGAAGTGCTCCGCGAGAAGTTCGCCAAAAACCCGCGCGTGCGCATCTTCGCCAAGGCGAATGGCGGCAAGGCCTCGGCGCTCAATCTCGGCGTGGAAAAGGCGCGCGGCGAGGTGGTCGTCGCGCTCGACAGCGACACGGTCTTCGCCCCCGAGACGGTGGCGCGGCTGACTGGCCCATTTTCGGACCCCCGGGTGGGCGCGGTCGCCGGCAACGCCAAGGTTGGCAACCGCGTCAACCGGCTGACGCGCTGGCAGGCGCTGGAGTACGTCACTGCGCAGAACCTCGAGCGGCGCGCCTGGGACCTTGTCAGAGCGGTGCCCGTCGTGCCGGGCGCCGTCGGCGCCTGGCGGCGCAAGGCCGTGCTCGAGGCGGGCGGCTTCCATGAGGACACGCTCGCGGAGGACACCGATCTCACCTTGCGGCTGATCGCTGCCGGCCATCGTGTCGTCTATGCCGAGCGCGCGCTCGCCTATACCGAGGCGCCCGAGACGGTGAGGGCGCTGCTCAAGCAGCGCTTCCGTTGGACCTATGGCGTCCTGCAAGCTTGCTGGAAGCACAAGGGGCGTCTCTTCCGGACCGGCGGAGGCGTGCTGGGCTGGCTGATCCTGCCGGCCTTCGCCATCTACCAGTTCGTCGTTCCCTTCGTTGCGCCGGCGGTCGACTTGCTGCTCGTGCTCGCGCTGGTGCGCGGCCAGGCTGTCTCGACGCTCGGCTATTACCTGCTCTTCTTCGCGCTCGACCTCCTGCTCTCGGCAGTGGCCATCCTCCTCGAAGGCGAGGACCTGGGCCTCCTCGTCGGCCTTCTCATCCAGCGCATCGCCTACCGGCAGCTGCTCTGGATCGCGCTGATGCGCTCGCTCTGGAACGCCCTGGCCGGATTCGCGGTGGGCTGGGGCAAGCTCGCCCGCACCGGGACAGTCCAGGTCGACCCGAGGTTGCCGTGAGAACGTCAACACGCTACTCACCCCGGCGTGCGCATCGCGCTGGCGCAGATCGACACCACCGTGGGCGCCTTCGCCGCCAACGGCGAGCGGGTGCTCGCGCAGGCGCGCTCCGCGGCCGAGCAAGGCGCGCAGCTGGTCGTCTTTCCCGAGCTGACCCTCTGCGGGTATCCACCCAAGGACCTTCTTGAGCTGCGTGAGTTCGTCGACCGCTGCCAGGCGGCGCTGGTGCAGCTGGCCAAGGACCCCGTCTTCGGTCGGGTCCGCGCGCTGGTCGGCTTTCCCCAGCGGCACGACGGACCAGGAGCGGGGCTCTACAATGCCGCCGCGCTCCTGCACGAGGGCCGCATCGCCGCGGTGGCCCGCAAGTCGCTCCTGCCCACCTACGACGTCTTCGACGAAGGCCGCTACTTCGATCCGGGACCGGAGGTCACTCTCGTCGACATCGGCGGCGTCCGCGTCGGCGTCACCATCTGCGAGGACCTCTGGAACGACAAGCAGTTCTGGCGCCAGCCGCGGTACCTTCGCGACCCGCTCGAGGAGCTGACGGCGCGCGGCGCGGAGATCGTCGTCAATCTCTCCGCCTCGCCCTACGCCCTGGGCAAGGCGCGGGTGCGGCGCGAGATGCTGGCGGCCGCCTCGCGGCGGCACGGCGTGCCCATCGCGATGTGCAATCTGGTGGGGGGCAACGACTCGCTCATCTTCGACGGGCGCTCGCTCGTCGTCTCCGGGGGAGAGGTGCGGCGCGAGCTGCCCAGGTTCCGCGAAGAGCTGCTGGTGGAGGAGATCGCGCCGCGCCAGCGCACGGCGGTCGCCGGCGCAGCCCGGACCGCGGGCGCATCGCTGATCACTCCGGAGACCACCGAGGCGCCTCCCGGCGCCCTGGCGGTGGTCGCCGCCTTCGAGAGCAAGCTCGACGACGGCACCTGCGCCGAGCTCGCCGAGGCGCTCACCCTCGGCATCCGCGACTACACCGTCAAGACCGGATTCAAGAGCGCGGTCCTCGGACTCTCGGGAGGAATCGACTCTGCGCTGACGGCCGTGCTCGCTGCTGGCGCGCTCGGGCCGGAAAATGTCACCACCATCGCCATGCCCTCGCGCTACACGGCCTCGATGAGCAACGAGGACGCCGAGACCCTGGCGGGGCGCCTCGCCGTGCACTTCCACAAAGTCGCGATCGAGCCGATCTTCCGCGCGTATCTGGACGCACTGGCGCCGCTCTTCGCCGGCCGGCCGGCCGACGTCACCGAGGAGAACCTGCAGGCCCGCATCCGCGGCATGCTCTTGATGGCCTTCTCCAACAAGACCGGCGCGCTTCTCCTCTCGACCGGGAACAAGAGCGAGCTGGCGACGGGCTTCTGCACCCTCTACGGCGACATGGCCGGCGGGCTTGCAGCCATCGGCGATCTCTCCAAGACCGCTGTCTATGCTCTCGCGCGCTGGTTCAACAAGGAGCGCGAGATCATCCCGAAGCGGATCATCGAGCGCCCTCCCACCGCGGAGCTGCGCGAGAACCAGACCGACCAGGATACGCTTCCGCCTTACGAGGAGCTCGACCGCGTCCTGGCCGGGCACGTCGAGGAGCACCTCGGCGCCGGCTCCTTGATCGAGCGCGGGTTGTCCGAGGATCTGGTCCGCCGTGTCTTGAAGCTGGTGGTCGCGAGCGAGTACAAGCGGCGCCAGGCCGCCCCCTCCCTGCGCGTCACAGCTCGCGCTTTCGGCGAAGGCTGGCGTTTTCCCATCGCGCACGGCTACCGGCACTGAAGCAGCACATCTGGACCAGCTCGGAAGCCCGGTCCCCCGAGCACCCGCCCGCTTGCTCTTTGTCTGGCAGAGCGCCAACCTACCCGCCCAGGAGGCTTACTGGGGGCCGTACGTTGCGCGTTCACCAAGAGGCGCGTGTAAGTGTCCAGCGGGTACGGCCGGGGGTCTTGAATCCGGGGAGCTTTTCGGCCGTCCAAGCAGCCGAGGAGAAGTGAACATGACGAGGTTCCGCAACATCCTGGTCGCCCTGTCCGCTGCCGCGATGGCGACCGGCTGCATCTATGAGCGCGAGGTGGTCCGCGATCGCAGCATCGAGCCGGCCCCGCCGCCGCCCGCAGACACGGCAATTTCAGAGAGCGACACGGCCGCGCCGCCGGTCGATCGCGACGTCGGCGACACCGAGGTCTTCTACGAGCGGCTCTCGCCTTACGGCTACTGGACCTTCGTCGGCGGCTACGGCCGCGTCTGGGTACCTTACGTCAGCGTGGGCTGGCGGCCTTACTACTTCGGCCGCTGGGTCTTGACCGACTGGGGTTGGACTTTCGCCTCCGACGATCCCTGGGGCTGGGCCGGCTATCACTATGGCCGCTGGAACTGGGGTATCGGCGTGGGCTGGTACTGGATCCCCGGCACTGTCTGGGGCCCCGCCTGGGTGAGCTGGCGCTATGGCGGAGGCTACGCGGCATGGTGTCCGTTGGGGCCGCCCGGAGTGGTCTTTGGCTATAGCCATCCCGCTTGGGTCGCAGTGCGCGAGGAGCACTTCACGCGGCCGATCTCGGCGAACGCGGTGTCCGTCCACGCTACCGCCGGCATCGTGGCGCAGGCTCCGCCGCTGACCGGGGTGCACGCTACGGCGGCGCGCTCCGGCAGCTTCGGCCCGCCGGTCGCTCGGGTGCAGGCAGCGACCGGACAGAACGTACGGCCGGTCGCGGCCGCCTCGGTCGTTGGCCGCGGAGCAGTGCGCCCGACCATCAGCAGCGCTCCAGCCACGCGCGCCGGACCGATGCGCTCGCCGCAGCCTCGCGGCGTCGCGACGGCTCCTGCGCCGCGCTCGTACAGCACGCCGCGCGTCTCCTCGCCGGGAAATTCCGGCGCTCCCAGGCCGCGAGGAGGAATGGGCGGCGGATGGGGCTCTGTCCCGCGCTCGGGTGGCGGCAGCTACGGGCCACGCGCTTCCGGCGGTGGCGGCGGCAGCTACGCGCCACGCGCTTCTGGCGGCGGCGCCGCGCATGCGGCTCCTTCGGGCGGCGCAGCTCCGCACGCCTCGGGCGGCGGCGGCGGTCACTCGGGCGGCGGCGGTCACTCAGGCGGCGGCGGACACAAGTGACCTGCTGATAGGATGGCCGCGATGAAGCTCTTTCGTCGCGGCCGCGTCCTGCAAGCCACCTTCGGTTGCAATCCGAACTCCAGCTCGCTCGGAGTCGACGTCACCTTCCTCCTCTTCGGCTCGATCTGCGCGAGCATGATCGCGCTCTTTCTCGGCGCGCTCTTGCGCGGGGAGCAAAAGTGAAGGTGGCGCGGGCGCGGGCCGAGCAGTTCGGCGGCATCGTCGAGCTCTCCCGCCCGCGCGCGCTGCTGCACGTCGACCGGCAGATGATGCGCGAGCTGGGCTATCCCGAGTCGCCTCTCTGGCAGCAGCCCGAGGGACCGTTGTCCGCCCCGACCGAAGTGCATCTCGTGCTCTCGCGCCGCTGCGCCGCGGGGTGCCGCGGCTGCTATGTCGACGCCACTCCACAGGGCGCTGCGCTCTCGCGGGAAGAAGCCTGCCGCATCCTCGACGAGCTCGCCGCCATGGGCGTCTTCCACGTCGCGCTCGGCGGCGGCGAGGCGCTGGAGCTGGACCATCTCTTCGCCGTCGCGGAGCACGCTCGCGCGGTCGGCATCACCCCGAACCTGACCACCAGCGGCCTCGGCCTCGACGAGCGCACCGCCGAGCGATGCAAGGTCTTCGGGCAGATCAACGTCTCGGTCGACGGCGTCGGCGATGCCTATCGCGCCGCCCGCGGCTTCGACGGCTTCCCCCATGCCGAGCGAGCGCTTCGGCTGCTGCGCGCCGTGAAGCGCGAAGTGGGCATCAACTGCGTCGTCAGCAGGAGCAGCTTCGAAGGCATCGGCGAGGTCGCGCGCCTGGTGCGACGGCTGAATCTCAACGAGCTCGAGCTTCTCCGCTTCAAGCCGGTGGGCCGCGGCGCGCGGCTCGACGAGGAATTGACGCCGGAGCAGGCGAAACGGCTCTGGCCGATGGCGCGCCGGCTGGTCTTTCGCCACCGCATCCGCGTCAAGCTCGACTGCTCGTTCGCGCCGATGGTCTTCTGGCACAAACCCTCGGCGCGCGCGGCCGCATTCTTCGGCGTGCAGGGATGCGTCGCGGGCGACGTGCTCGCGGCGGTGCAGCCCGAGGGACAGTTCACCGGCTGTTCTTTTCTCTCCAGCGGCGAAGATTCCTTCCGGCTGCGGGAAAAATGGCCGACCGCTTTCGCCGCCATCCGCGGCTATGTTCGCACGGCGCCCGAACCCTGCGCATCCTGCGAATACCTGCACCTCTGCCGCGGCGGCTGCCGCGCCGTCTCGCGAGCGCATGGCGCGCTGCTCGATCCCGATCCGGGATGCCCGCGCGTCCAGGAGCATCGGGCCCGCCGGCCGCTGCCGGTGCTCGCCCAGTGACCGTCATTTTCGAGGGAGCGGCGCGCGCCTTGCTGATCGCGCATGCCGTGCTCGGCTTCACCGCCGTCTTTGCCTCGACCCATCACGCGGCGCATGCGGTCCTCGCCACGCTCGGCTCCCGGCAGACGCGCGCCCTCGACCGCTTCGCCTGGATCGCTCCGCTCGCCGTCGTCGCCCAGGCGCTCTTCGGACTCGCCCTCTATCCGACCTATCGCGTCCGCGTGCGCGCTGCCGTGCTGGAGCGGTCAGCGCCGGCGGTGGTGCAATGGTTCGACTTCAAGGAGCATCTCGCGGCCCTGTCGCTCGCGCTGGTGATCGGCGCTGCGCTCGCGGGCCGCGGCATGGCGCCCGAGACGCCCCGCGATCAGCGCTGGCCGGTGGCGGCGCTCTCCTGCACGGGCGCAGCCTTCCTCTGGGCGGCAGCGCTGATCGGCCTTTACGTCACCGCCAGGCAGCCGCTGCCATGAGCGAGCGCGCGCTGCGCTCGGCGCTCGCGGGAGTGGCGGCCTTCGCGGTCGGCTATCTCTTGCCCGGCACGCTGCAGCTGCCTTCCCTGCTCTACGATCCCGCCGCGCGGCTTGCGTTCGTCGGCCGCGTCCCGAGCGGCGTCGTCATGCGCTACTACGGCGATCTCCTCATCGCCTGCGCGGCCGGCCTCGCCGCCGCCGCGGCGGTCTGGAAGCTGCAGCCGCGGCAGCCTCCGCTGGCGATCGCGGCGGGGAGCGCACTTTCGCTGGTCGCACTCGACCTCGCCTTCTATCTTTCCCGCCTGCTGGTCGGGGTGTAAGGGAGCAAGATGCTGCGCATCGCCGCATCGCTCGCCGCGCTTGCGCTCGCGGCCTGCTCGACCGACAACTGCAACACCGTCGCCGCGGACGTCGGTGAGCTTTGCCTGCCCCAGACGGCCGCGCCAAACGTGCAGCTGGCCATCGAGGTGCGAGAGCTCTGCGGCAGGGGCTGCTCGCACCAGCCGGGCTGCAGCGCGATCATGCGCAACGGCCAGCTCGTCCTCGACGTCTCGCAGGACATCTGCCAGGACGTGCAGTACCTCAACTGCATCCAGCTCGGCTGCGTCACCCGCACCATTCGCTGCATCTTGCCGGCGCTGCCCGAGGGCGACTACACGCTGGTTGCGCCGGGCTCAGCGGTGCAGCTCCTGCGCGTGCGCAGCGGCGGTCAGACGGTTTGCCATTTCCCTTTGCCGGCCGATGGCGGGGTCTGAAGGCCTCATGATAGACGATCCGCCGTGTCGGTCTTCATCAGCGTCGCGCCGCCCGACGGATTCACCAAGTGGGGCGACCCGGAGTGGGAACGCTGGCTGCGCGACCACCCCTGGGAAGCTGCCGAACGGGTCTGCTCGCGCGGCGACTGGGCCATCTTCCTCTACCAGGTGCGGCTGAACTCCGCGGGCGGCAAGAAGAGCCTCGGACCGCTTCTGGAGAGCTTGATCAACGAGCGCCCGCTGACGGCGCAAGAGGCCGAGGAGTTGCGCGGCGCGCTCGACAAGGCGCACGACGAGCTCGACAAGAAGCCCGCCGCCGAGATGCGGCGAGCCAACGACCATTTCGCCAGCGCGGAGGACCTGGAGGCGATGATCGCGGCGGCACGCTCGCGGCTCGGCCGCGAGCCGACGCTCGGCGAAGTCTGGGCCGGGGTGTTCGACCAGCTCAGCCGCGTCCTCGACCGGGCCATCGAGCAGAAGCGCGGCATCTATTTCGGGAACGTCTGATGGCCATCACCGTGGTCGAAGTGCAGCGGGTTGCGGTGATCGGCGCGGGAACGATGGGCACCGGCATCGCGCAGGTGGCGGCGCGCGCCGGGTACCAGGTGGAGCTGTTCGACGCGGCGGCCGGCGCCGTCCAGAAGGCCCTGGAACGAATCGGAGATTCGCTCGCGCGCGCAGTGGAGAAGGGGCGCTGCACGGGGCCGGAGCGCGAGGACGCTCTCCGGCGGCTCTCCGAAGGGGCGTCGCTGGAGGCTGCCGCGGCCCAGGCCGATCTCGTCATCGAGGCTGCCCCCGAAGATCTCGCGCTGAAGAAGGACCTCTTCGCGCGCCTCTCGCGGGCGGCGAAGGCCGACGCCATCCTCGCCTCCAACACTTCCTCGCTGCCCATCACCGCCATCGCTGCCGCGGCGAAAGGCCCGGAGCGCGTCGTCGGCCTGCACTTCTTCAATCCGGTGCCCGCGATGAAGCTGCTCGAGATCATCCAGGGGGAACGGACGCATCCTCTGGTCGTCACCGCCGCCCGCGCCGTGGGAGCACGGATGGGGAAAGAAGTGGTGGTCGTGCGCGACGCGCCCGGGTTCGCCACCAGCCGGCTGGGGCTCGCGCTCGCGCTGGAGGCCATCCGGATGGTCGAGGAGGGAGTCGCCTCGGTCGAGGAGATCGACCGCGCCATCGAGCTCGGGTACGGCCATCCGATGGGGCCCTTGAAGCTGACCGACCACGTCGGCCTCGACGTACGGCTGGCGGTGGCAGAGCACCTGCACTCGGAGCTGGGCGAGCGATTCCGGCCCCCGCAGCTGTTGCGGCGGCTGGTGCGGGCGGGAAAGCTCGGCAAGAAGTCGGGGGAAGGCTTCTACAAATATTAGCGGTGGCCGCAGTGCCCGGGGGTTGGTAACGCTGCGCCCCGGTGTTACCAGTGCTGTATGAGGGCAGTGGCGACCGTGGTTGCGTTTGCGCAGGAGGGGGCGCTGGCAGTCCCGGCGCTCGACGCGACCGCCCTCGCCTGCGACGTGCTCGGCCCCGGTGACGATCTCTTCCGGCGCCTCAAGCGGTCCAATCCGGGCTCTCTCCTCTTGCTCCTGGCGGCCGACGCGGACGAGCCCGCGCTGGCCGGCGCCGCCAAAGCTGCGCGCATCCTGCGCAAGCGGGGCGGCGGAGAGGTGCTGCTCGTCCTCCCGCCTGCAGACGCGAATCCGGGGCCTTCTGGTCGAGCTCGCCTTCGGCGCGCGGCTCGGCTGACCGAGACCTGCGTCGTCCAGCCGGTCGGGCGAGCGAGCTCGTCGGATGCTGTTCGCTGCTTCGTCGAGCCGCTCTCCATCTTCGGCCTGGTCGGGGTCGATCCCGTCGAGGTCCGCAGGCTGGCGCGCGGGGGCTCGTTCGCGCTCTTGCACGTCGAGCAGAAGGGCCTCGAGCAGGCCCTTTCCTTCCCTGGCGTGCGCGAAGTCCTGCTCACTTGCCGGCTGAGGCCGAGCGCGACCCTGCGCGAAGTGGACGAGCCCGTCGCCCGCCTTCGCGAGCTTGCGCCGAAAGGCGCGCATCTGGTCTTCGCTGGCCCAGAAGTGCCCGCCGCGGACGAAGGTCCTCGATCCATCTGCGCCGTTCTCTATTAGCGAGGGCTAGAGCGCATCTGACAACCTCAAGCTGCAACTCCACAAGCGTAGTAACCGTCTTGCTTGTCAAGCGACCTCCGCATTCCAGCGCTGACCGCTGCGGACGAGGGCGTTGAGGATGATCAGCAGCTTGCGCATGCACGCCACGAGCGCGACCTTGCCGGTCTTGCCGCTAGCGCGCAGCGAGTCGTAGAAGCGCTTCAGGCGCGGGTTGAAGCGGCTGGCGAC